>NZ_JBIBHG010000004.1:0-517450 GCF_042956885.1 Streptomyces sp. NPDC008163
GTCCTCGACCGCCTCCCCCTCACCCCCAACGGCAAGATCGACCGACGCGCCCTCCCCGAACCGGCCGCCGTCGTCTCCGAGGGCCGCGCCCCGCGCAACCCGCTGGAGGAGACCCTGACCGGCCTCTTCGCCCGCACGCTGGGCGCCGCGGAAGCGCTGAGCATCGATGACGACTTCTTCCACCACGGCGGCCACTCCCTCCTGGGCGCCCGCCTCACCAACCACATCGCGGTCTCCCTGGACGTCCGGCTCACCGTCCGCGACGTCTTCGAGCACCCGACACCGGCCCGGCTCGCCGAGCACATCACCGCACTGAAGTCCGCGCCGGCCGCCAAGAAGGCCCGGCCCGCCCTCCGCCGTCGTACCGAGACAGAACGGATCAGCTCATGACCTCCGTGTCCCCCGCCCCCGAAGACGTCGTCTGGGACCTTCCCGGTGACGGTCCGCACCGCATGTCGCTTCTGGTGCTGCCGCACGCCGGGGGCAACGCCCACGCCTACGGCGGCTGGCGCGAGCACCTGCCGGCCGATGTGCGGCTGCTGATCGGCCAGTACCCGGGGCGTGGCGCCCGCTACTGCGAGGACCTGCCGCTGTCCGTGGACGACCTCGCGCAGCCCGTGGCGGACTCGCTGCCCGCCGACACCGGTGAGCTGGTGGTGCTGGGGCACAGCATGGGGTCGCTGGTCGCCTTCGAGGTGGTACGCGCCCTGCGGGCGGCCGGCCGCACTCCGCGGCTGCTGATCGCGTCCGCGTGCCGGGCGCCGGTACTGCCGAACCAGTGCCCGGTGCACCCGGAGCGGCTGGACGACGACGAGCTGGTCGCGGCCATCAAGGAGCGCGGCGGCACCGACGACGGCATCCTCGACGACCCGGAGCTCCGGGAGATCGTCCTGCCGTCCATCCGGGCCGACTTCGCGATCGACGACGCCTACCGGTGCACCGCCCCGGACGCGCGACTCGACTGCCCGGTGGCCGTGTTCGGCGGGTCCGAGGACCCGATCGTCCCGGCGGACCTGCTCGCCGGCTGGTCGCTGGTGACCGGCCACGCGGTCGTGCCGCAGCTGCTGCCCGGCGACCACTTCTACTTCCAGCAGGACCTGCCGGGCTTCTTCGCCCGCCTGAACCCGGTCCTGGACACCCTCCGCGACTCCGCCGCGGCCTCCGCGTAACCACCCACCCGACTTCGCTCGAAGCAAGCCAAGGAAGAGGAACCCATCGTGACCGCTCTCGCCCAGCCGCCCGCCGCCGCCATCGCCCCCGTCCGGGAGCCCGGCAAGCCGGTGATCGTCCACACGCCGGAGTTCGGGACCATGGCGGAGGCCACCACGTGGCTGAACGCCCAGCGGCCCGCGATCCAGGCCGAGTTGCACAGGTCCGGTGCGGTCATGCTGCGCGGCCTGCCCGTGCGCGACGCGGCGACGTTCGCCGAGGCGCGGGACGCGCTCGTCGCGGAGCGGGCCGGCTACAAGGAGAAGGCCACCCCGCGCACCGACTTCGGTGAGGGCGTGTTCTCGTCCACGGACCTGCCGGCCGTCCAGCCGATCCGGCTGCACAACGAGAACAGCTACACGCTGGACTTCCCCGGTGTGCTGCTCTTCGGCTGTGTCACCGCGCCCGAGACCGGCGGCGCGACGACCGTCGGCGACATGCGGGCTGCGCTCGCCATGCTGCCGCCCGAGCTGACCGCGCGGTTCGCGGAGGCCGGCTGGCTGCTCGTACGCAACTACTCGGACCTGGCGGGCATGCCGTGGCGCAAGGCGTTCTCCTCTGAGGACCCGGCCGGTGCCCAGGAGTACTGCGACGCGCACTCCATCGGCTACGACTGGCTGGACGAGGACACCCTGCGTACGCGGCAGCGGCGTTCGGCGATCATCACGCACCCGGTGACCGGTGAGCGGGTCTGGTTCAACCACTTCGCGTTCTGGAACGCCCGCAGCCTGGACGAGGACGTCCGCGACGTGCTGGTCGAGACGTTCGGCGCGGACGGGCTGCCGTTCAACACCTACCTCGGGGACGGCACCGCCCTCACCGACGCGGAGGTCGACGCGATCAACGACGCCTACCAGGCGGTCACCGTACGGGAGACCTGGCAGGCCGGTGACGTGATGCTCGTGGACAACATCCTCTGCGCGCACGGCCGCGAGTCCTTCACCGGCGACCGGAAGATCCTCGTCGCGATGGGCGAGCCGGTGCCGCTGTCCGACTGCTCGCCCGCCTCCGCCCCCTCGACCACCCTGTACGGAAAGTGAGCCCCGCCATGACCGCCGTACTCCCCGAGCGCACGACCGCCCCCGCCCCCGCCCACCCGGCCGGCTGCCCCTGCGAGACCTGCGCCGCCGCCGGGACCGGCGCGGCCGACCTGATGGCCCGGCTCGCGGCCGTGCCCGGTGACCGCACCGCCGTGGTCGCCGGAACACAGCAGCTGACGTTTCATCAGCTGCGTGAGCGCGCGGCCTCGTTCGCGCACGGGATCGCCCGGCTGGGCGCCGGTCCGGAGAGCGTCGTGGCGCTCTGCCTGCCGCGCGGCGCCGACCTGGTCACCGCGATCATCGGCACCCTCACCGCGGGCGCCGCCTATCTGCCCGTGGACCCGGCGCTCCCCGAGGAGCGGCGGCGGCTGCTCCTCCAGGACTCCGGGGCCGACCTGGTGGTCACCGACGGCACCGGCCCCGCGCTTCCCGGCATCCGGGCGGTCACGACGGGCGAGCTGACCGCGCTCCCGGGCGGGGCGTTCGCGCCGGCGCCGGTGGGGCCGGGGGCGCTCGCGTACGTCATCTACACCTCCGGCTCCACGGGCCGGCCCAAGGGTGTGGAGATCGCCCGCGGTTCGGCCTCGCTGCTGCTGCGGGAGCTGGAGGACGCGGGAGCGGCGAGCGGTGAGGGCCTCCGGGTCGGGTGGAACGCGTCGCCGTCGTTCGACGCGTCGGTGCAGCAGTGGGTGCGGCTGTCGCGCGGGGACACTCTCGTGATGACGGACGAGGAGACGCGTCGCGACCCGGCCCTGCTGGCCGCCTTCATCGACGCGCAGGGGCTCACCGATCTCGACATCACCCCGTCGCACGCCGAACCGCTCCTGGACCTGCTCACCCCGGACGGCGGCCCGCGCCCGCTGACGCTGCTCGTCGGAGGCGAGGCGATCGGCCCGGCGCTCTGGGACCGGCTGGCCGAGGCCCACCGGGCGGGTGTGCTGCGCGCGGTGAACGTGTACGGGCCCACCGAGTGCACCGTCGACGCGACGGCCGGCTGGATCGAGGAGCCGGGCGAGCCGCACATCGGTGCCGTGCTCCCGGGGCTGCGGATGCGGCTGCTCGACGCGCACCTGGCGCCGGTCGGGCCGGGTGAGGACGGGGAGCTGTATCTCGCCGGGCCCCGGATGGCCCGCGGCTACCGCCGCAGCCCGCAACTGACCGCCCAGCGTTTCGTCGCCGACCCGTTCGGCGCGCCGGGCAGCCGGATGTACCGCACCGGGGACCGTTGCCGGCTGCTGCCGGACGGGCGCCTCGTCCACCTCGGACGCCTCGACGGGCAGGTGAAGCTGCGCGGCCACCGCATCGAGGTGCAGGAGATCGAGGCGACCCTGAACCGGGCCGGCGCCACCGAGGCGGCGGTGGTCCTGGGCGAGGACGCCGGGGGCACGCCGTGCCTGATCGCCTACCACCGGGGCGGTGACGCCGACGCGCTGCGCGAGGCCGTGACGCAGGCGCTGCCGGGGTACATGACGCCGTCCGCGTTCGTCGCGGTCGAGCGGTTCGCGACGACGCCCAGCGGCAAGCTGGACCGGTCCGCGCTGCCGGCCCGGACCGAGGCGGCCCAGCAGGCGCCCGCTCCCGGGACCGGGCTGAACGGGCAGGCGGAGGAGCTGATCGCCCGGGTGTGGGCGCAGGTCCTGGGCGCCGCGTCGATCGGCCCCGACGACAACTTCTTCAAGCTGGGCGGCCACTCGCTGCTCGCCATCAAGCTGGTCTCCCGCGTACGTGCCGAACTCTCCGTCGCCCTGCCGGTGAAGGCGGTCTACGCGCACCCGAGGCTGCGTGATCTCGCCGCCCACATCGAGGAGCTGACGGCCGCCAAGGATGGCTGACCCCCGCCTCCGCACCGGCCCGTCCTCCCGCCCTCCCCCGCCGTCCACGAGGAGCAGCAACCGTGATCCCCCTCTCGTACGCCCAGCACCGGCTGTGGTTCCTGAACCGACTCGAAGGCCCGTCGGCCGGGTACAACGCGCCCGTCGTGCTGCGCCTTGAGGCCACGCCCGACCGGCACGCCCTGGAGGCGGCGGTCCGTGACGTGGTGGACCGCCACGAAGTGCTCCGTACGGTCTACAAGGCCGTGGACGGGGAGCCGTACCAGGAGGTCGTCGGCGATCCCGGCGTGCGCCTCGGCGTACGGGAGTGCGGGGCGGGCGACGATGTGGACGCCCTGGTCACCGACTTCGCGCGGCTGCCGTTCGACGTCACACGTGATCTGCCGCTGCGAGCGCGGCTGTTCACGGTGCACGACGGAAGTGCGGTGCTGGTGCTGCTCGTTCACCACATCGCGACCGACGGCTGGTCCGTCGGCTGCCTGCTCACCGACCTCGACCGCGCCTACACGGCCCGGTGCGAGGGCCGCGTGCCCGGGTGGGAACCCCTGCCCGTGCAGTACGCGGACTACGCGCTGTGGCAGCGGGACATGCTCGGCGACCCCGCCGATCCCACGAGCCTGGCCCACGAACAACTTGCCCACTGGCGTGCGGCCCTGGACGGCGCACCGGCCGCGACCCGGCTGCCCGCCGACCGTCCCCGCCCCGCCGAGCCGAGCCACCGGGGAGCGCTGGTCACCGCCCGCCTCTCCGCCCGCGCCCACAAGGCGCTCGCCGCGACCGCCCGCGCCCACCGCGCGACGTTCTTCATGGCCGCCCGGGCCGCCCTCTGCGCCGCGTTGGGAGCGGCGGGGGCCGGGCCCGACGTGGTGGTGGGGACGCCCGTGGCGGGCCGGCCCGAGGAGGATCTGCACGACCTCGTCGGCTTCTTCGTCAACTCGCTCGCCCTGCGCGCCGATCTGTCCGACGACCCGGACCTCGGCACGCTGCTCAACCGGGTCCGCGAAGGGGACCTGGCCGCCATGGCCCACGAGGACCTGCCGTTCGACCTGCTCGTCGAGGACCTCAACCCGGAACGGTCCCTCGGCCTGCACCCCTTCTTCCAGGTCATGCTGACCACGCAGACCGCGCGGGACACCACCTGCACCCTGGGGGCCGTATCCGGCACCCTCGACGCCGCGGACCTGGCCACCGCCAAGTTCGACCTGAGCTTCCACTGTGCCGAGACCCACGGCCCCGACGGCGATCCCGCCGGGGTGCTGCTCGGCCTGCAGTACGCGACCGACCTGTACGACGAGGAGACGGCACACCTGCTCCTCACCCTGTTCCACCGTGCGCTGACCGCGTACGCCGAACAGCCGGCCGGCACACCCCTCAGCCGGACCGGCCTGCTCACCGCCTCGGACCGCGAGGCCATCGACCGCCGTCACGAGGCCCTGACCCGGGCCGGACAGCGGACCGCCGCCACCCCGGGCGACCGTGACGGCGAGAACCGGCGCACCCACGCCGCCGACCCCCGCGAGGAGATCCTTCGCGGCCTGTTCGCGGAGGTGCTGGGCCGGGACGAGGTCGGCGCCGAGGACAGCTTCTTCAAGCTGGGCGGCCACTCGCTGCTGGCCGGGAAGCTCACCAACCGCATCCGCAAGGCGCTGGGCGTCCAGGCCGCCATCCGCGACGTGTTCCTGGCGCCCACCCCCGCCCGGCTGCTGCGGCGCCTCGCGGAACAGGGCGACGGACCGGTCCGGCCGCCGCTGCGCCCGGTGCCCGCCGCTCTGCGGCCGGAGCGGCTGCCGCTGTCCGCCGCGCAGCAACGGCTCTGGTTCGTCGGCCAGCTGGAGGGCCCGAGCGCGACCTACAACATCCCGGTGGTGACCCGACTGCGCCGCCCGGTGGAGCCGGCCGCCTTCCGTGCCGCGCTCGCCGATGTCGTACGACGGCACGAGGTGCTGCGCACGGTGCACAGGTCGGCGGACGGGGAGCCGTACCAGGAGGTGCTGGCGCACGCGGAGCCCGTGCTCGATGTGGTGCGGACGGGTGGGCCGGAGGAGCTGCGGGCGGCCGTGGACACCGCCGCCGGGTACGTGTTCGACCTCGCGGCGGAGATCCCGTTCCGGGCGTGGCTCCTGGAGGAGGCCGACGGGGGCCAGGTGCTGGCGCTGCTGGTGCACCACATCGCCGGGGACGGCTGGTCCACCGGCTGCCTGCTCGCCGACCTGGACCGGGCCTACCGGGCCAGGTGCGAGGGCCGGGCGCCCGGGTGGCAGCCGCTTCCCGTCCAGTACGCCGACTACACCTTGTGGCAGCACGAGTTGCTGGACGGTGAGCACGGGCTGGCCGGCGAGCAGCTGGCGTACTGGCGGACCGCCCTCGACGGAATGCCGCCGCTGCTCGCACTGCCCACCGACCGGCCGCGCGGGCCGGAGCCGGACGGGCGGGGCGCGCTCGCGCGGTTCGAGGTGGGCGCCGAGACCCACCGGGCGCTGCTGCGGTGCGCCCGGGAGAACGGCGTCACCCTGTTCATGGTGGTGCAGGCGGCGCTCGCCGCGCTGCTGACGCGGCACGGGGCCGGCGAAGACCTGGCCATCGGGACCACCGTGGCCGGGCGGGGCGACGAGGCGCTGCACCCGCTCGTCGGGTTCTTCGTGAACACCCTGGTGCTGCGTACCGACACCTCGGGCGACCCGGCCTTCACGGAGCTGGTGCGCCGGGTCCGGGACACGGGCCTCGGCGCCTACAGCAACCAGGACCTGCCGTTCGACCGGCTCGTGGAGCACCTGAACCCGCACCGCTCGTCCGCGCACGCCCCGCTCGTCCAGGTGATGCTTCAGGTGCACGCGGCGGGGGCGGGCGAGTCCGGCGCCACGGCGTCCGCGCTGGACGGCGAGCCGGTGGCGTTCGGGGGCGCGGGCGCCAAGTCGGACCTGACGTTCGCGCTCACCGAGACGGTGGGCCCGGACGGTGAACGGGGCGGGCTGCGGGGCGTTCTGGAGTACGCCACCGCACTGTACGACGCGGAGACCGCCCGGCTGCTGGTCCGGCGACTCGCCGAGATCCTGGACGCGTGCGCTGCGGACCCGGGGGCGCCGCTGTCCGCGCTGGGCGACGGGCGGCCCGCGACGGGCGGCCCGGAGGTGGTCCTCGACGCGCAGGGCCGCCGTGCCCCGGTCCGCGTACCGGGCGAGGTGCACGAGCCGGGCCCGGACGGCGGGCTGCGCGCCACGGGACGGCGGGCGTACCGGGGTGCGGACGGGGCGCTGCGGCCCGTGGCCACGCAGTTCGTGAACGGCTATCCGGTGGAGTCCGGTCAGGTGGAGGGTGTGCTCACCCGTCACCCGGCGGTGACCGGGGCGCGGGCCCTCGTGCGCGACGGGCGGCTGCTGGTCTTCGTGACCTGCGCCCCGGGGACGCCGCCCGCCGAGAGCGCGTTGCGCGCCTGGGCCGCCGAGCGGCTGCCCGAGTATCTGGCGCCGGCCCGGGTGGTGCGGGCGGCCCGGCTGCCCGCCCCGGGCGAGGATCCGGCGGAGCTGTCCGAGGACGACACCGCGAGCGCCGCCCCCACGGGCGGGGCGGACACCGACGGGCGGCTCCTCGGGATCTTCCGGGACGTGCTGGGCGGGCGGGACGTCGGGGCGGACGACAACTTCTTCAAGTCCGGCGGGCATTCGCTGCTGGCGGTGCGTCTGCTGAACCGGATCCGCTCGGAGTTCGGCCGGGACCTGACGTTGCGCGATGTGTTCCGCAACCCGACGGCGGCGACGCTCTCCCGGCGGCTCGCCGGGGCCGTGGCCGACGCGACCGAGCCGGAGGAGGCCGGTCCGGTGGCCGCCCCGGCACTGCGCCGCCGGACCAGGGCGGGCGCCCGCAGGGGGTGAGGAAGCGACGGGGCGGGGGCCGGAGCGGCAGCTCCGGCCCCCGCTTTCTGCCGCCCGGAGCTGCCGGGCGGACTGCCGAGAGGGGCGGTCGGGGCCCCCTAGCGTGAAGGCACGGAGGCGAGAGGAACCGTTCGCCCCGGTCTCTCGGCGCCCCAGACGGAGGAAACCCCAGGATGCCCCCCATCAGAACGGACGACCTGCTCGACGGCGGCCCCTCTCCCTCGCCCGCCCCGCCGGTGCTCGACCTCATCGCCCACCAGGCGCGCATCCGGCCCGACGCGGTCGCCCTGGTGCACGACACCGCCCGGCTGACCTACGCGCAGCTCGCCGCCGCCGTTCGGGAGCGGGCGGGCGCGCTGGCCGCCGAGGGCGCGGGCCCGGGCCGGCTGGTCGCCCTCCACCGCCCCCGTGGGATCGACGCGATCGTCGGTCTCCTCGCCGTGCTCGGCACCGGCGCCGCCTATCTGCCGCTCGACATCCAGGCCCCCGACGCACGGAACGCGGCCATCCTCCGGGACAGCTGCGGCGACTCCGCGCCCGCGCCCGCCGAGGTGGCCGCCGCCGGTGAACTGGTCCTGCCCGGTCCGGGCGCACCGGCCGGGGCGGCCTACGTGATCTACACCTCCGGGTCCACGGGCACCCCCAACGGGGTCGTCGTCGCCCACGACTCGCTCGCGCACTTCATCGCGGGCGCCGTCCCGGCATACGGCATCGGCCCCGCGTCGCGGGTCCTCCAGTTCTCGCCGCTGCACTTCGACGCGAGCGTGCAGGAGGTGTTCGCCACGCTGGGCGCGGGCGGGACGCTGGTGCTGCGTACGGACGACATGCTGGACGTACGCGATCTGCTCGCCGGCTGCGCCCGGCACGGGATCACGGTGCTCGACCTGCCGGCCGCGTACTGGCACGAGCTGGTCCACGTCCTCAGCACCGGCGCGGTGGGCCTGCCCGGCTGCCTGGACACGGTGATCATTTACGGGGAGGCGGCGCTTCCGGAGCGGGTCGCCCAGTGGCGGGAGCTGACCGGGGAGCGGGCGCGGCTGCTGAACGCGTACGGCCCCACGGAGACCACGGTGGTCGCGACGGTCGCCGACCTGACCCGGCACGGGGACGGTCCGGTGCCGATCGGCCGGCCGCTGCCCGGGGTCCGGGCGGCCGTCGTCGGCGGTGAACTGTGGCTGCTCGGGGGCGGGTTGTCGTACGGCTATCTGAGCAACCCGGAGCTGAACGCCCGGCGCTTCACCGAGCTGGACGGGGAGCGCGCCTACCGCACCGGGGACCTCGTCACGATCGGCGAGGACCGGCAGATCCTGTACCACGGGCGGCTTGACGACGAGGTGAAGATCGGCGGGCAGCGCATCGACCCCGCCGCGATCGACTCGGTCCTCGCGGCGCATCCGAAGGTCCGCGAGGCCGCCGTCGTCGCCCAGCAGGACGCGGACGGGGTCAAGCGGCTCGTCGCGTTCGTCGTCACCGAGGGCGGGGTGGGGGCCGAGGAGCTGCGCAGCCTGGTGCGCGAGCGCATGCCCGCCGCCGCCGTGCCCGCCGCGGTGGGGATCGTCGCCGCGCTGCCCCGGACCAGCTCCGGGAAGATCAACCGCAAGGCGCTGCGGACCACGGACCCGCGTCTTTCGGTCGTCCACGAGGAACCGCTGCCCGCCGAGGACCGGGTGCCGCTCTCGCACGCGCAGCGTCGGCTGTGGCTGCTGGACCAGCTGGACGGTCCGTCCTGCGCGTACAACATGCCGATCGTGCTGGAGCTGGACGGGGTGCCCGACCGGGCGGCGCTCGCCGCCGCCGTCGGCGATCTCGCCGAGCGGCACGAGGTGCTGCGGACCGTGTTCCTGGCCCCGGAGGACGAGCCGTACCAGCATGTGCTGGCCGCGTCGGCGGTGCGGGCGCGTACGGTCGGGTGCCCGGCCGGTGAACTACGCGAACGGGTCGCGGATTTCGTGGCGGAGACGTTCGACCTGGCGCGGGAACTGCCGTTGCGGGTCGCGCTGTTCGTGCCCGAGGGCCCGACGGATGGCGGCCCGGCGGCGGTGCTGGCGGTGCTGCTGCACCATGTGGCGGGCGACGGCTGGTCGCTGGCGCCGCTGATGAACGACCTGGCCACCGCGTACGCCGCCCGTGCGCGGGGGCGTGCGCCGGAACAGGAGCCGCTTCCCGTCCAGTACGCCGACTACACCCTCTGGCAGCACGACGTCCTCGGGTCGGCCGACGACCCGGACTCCGCCGTCGCGCGCGGCCTCGCGCACTGGCGGGCCGCGCTGGACGGGCTGCCGGCCGTCACCGGTCTGCCGCTGGACCGGCCGCGCCCGGCCGTGCCGGACCACCGGGGCGGGGTCGTCTCCACGCGCCTCGGCCGGGACGCGCACACCCGGCTCGCCCTGCTGGCCGACGCGCACGGCGCGAGCATGCTGATGGTGCTCCAGGCGGCGCTGGCCCTCGCGCTGCGGGCGGCGGGCTGCGGGGAGCGGGTGGCTTTGGGCACGCCGGTCGCGGGGCGGGACGACGAGGCGCTGGGCGCCCTCGTCGGCTTCTTCGTCAACACGCTGGTCCTGCCGACCGACACATCGGGTGAGCCGGCGTTCGCCGAGTTGCTGGAGCGGGTACGCGACACGGACCTCGGCGCCTACGAGCACCAGGGCCTCCCCTTCGACCTGCTGGTGGAGCATCTGAACCCGCCGCGCACGCCCGGGGTGCACCCGCTCTTCCAGACGATGCTGACCCTGCGCACCGCGGCCCCGGACGACGCCCCCTTCGCGTTCGGCGCGCTCACCGGCCGCTTCCGGGCGGACGGCCCCGCCACCACCAAGTTCGACCTGACCGCCGCCTGCGTGGAGCACCGCACCGCCGACGGCACGCCCGCCGGTCTCGAACTCGCCCTGGAGTACGCGCGTGACGTCCTCGACGAGGACACCGCCCGCCTCCTCCTCGACGCCCTCGAACGCGCCCTGCGTGCGGCCGCCGAGCGGCCCGGGGCGCCCGTCGCCGACAGCGTGCTGCTGGGCGACGAGGAGCGCCTGGCCCTCGCCGGGCGCCGGGAGCGGGTCGCGGCCCTCGCCGTCCGGCAGGCCGCCGACGCCGAGGCGGCCCGGGCGGGCGGCACACCGGACGCGGAACACGTGGGCACCCTGCGGGAGATGTTCGCGGAGATCCTGGGGCTGGACGAGGTCGGCCCGGACGAGGGGTTCTTCACCATCGGCGGCCACTCGATGAGCGGGGTGCGGCTCGCCAACCGGATCAGGGCCCGCCTCGGCGTCGACATCCATGTGCGGGACCTGCTGCTCGCTCCGACCCCGGCCGCCCTGGCCCGCCGCATCGCGGAGCAGCGGGCCGCCGGGGACGGGGGCCCCGCGCTCGTCCGCCGCACGGAGCGGCCGGAGCGCCTGCCGCTGTCCCGGGCGCAGCGCCGGCTCTGGTTCATCGACGCGCTGGAGGGGCCGAGCGCCGCGTACAACATCCCGCTGGTGCTGCGTCCGGCCGAGCCGCTGGACGCCGAGGTCCTCGGCCGCGCCCTGGCCGACCTGGCGGAGCGCCACGAGGTGCTGCGTACCCGCTGTCCTTCGGTCGGCGGGGAGCCGTACCAGGAGATCGTGGCGGACGCGCGGCCCGTGCTCGATGTGCGGACCGTGCCGGCCGGCCGGTTCCGGGCGGCGGTGGCCTCGGCCGCCGGGCACGTCTTCGACCTCGCCGGTGAACTCCCGCTGCGGGCCGCCCTGCTCACCCCGGACGACGGCGGAGGCCAGGTCCTGGTCGTGCTCGTGCATCACATCGCCGCCGACGGCTGGTCGACGGGCCCGCTGCTCGCGGATCTGGGGGCCGCGTACGCCGCCCGCGCCGGGGGCCGCGCACCGGGCTGGGAGCCGCTTCCCGTCCAGTACGCGGACTACACGCTCTGGCAGCAGGAACTTCTCGACGGGTCGGCGGCGCATGACCACCTCGCCTTCTGGGAACGGGCCCTGGCCGACGCGCCGCCCGTCCTCGAACTGCCCGCCGCCCGCCCCCGCCCCGCCGAGGCCACCCACCGGGGCGGCCACGCACCGCTCATCGTCGACGCGGCCACCCATGAGGCTCTGGAGGAGCTGGCCCGGCGCCACGGCGCGACGCTGTTCATGGTGCTGCAGGCCGCGCTCGCCGCCGTCCTCACCCGGCACGGGGCGGGCACCGATCTGCCGCTGGCCACCATGACGGCCGGGCGCGACGACGAGGCGCTGAGCGATCTGGTCGGCTTCTTCGTCAACACGCTGGTCCTGCGCACCGACACGTCGGGCGACCCGGAGTTCAGCGAGCTGCTGGGGCGGGTGCGCGACACGGACCTCGCCGCCTACGCCCATCAGCGGCTCCCCTTCGACCGGATCGTGGAGCACCTCAACCCGGCCCGCTCCACCGCCCACCACCCGCTGGCCCAGTTCGTCGTACAGCTCCACCACGACTACGCGGCCGCCCGTGCCGAGGGGCCGCTGCTCCGGGCCGAACCGGCCCCGCTGGACACGCTGACCACCAAGTTCGACCTGACCCTCGCCCTGTGGGAGCGGAAGGACGGGGCGGGGCTGCCGGCCGGTCTGGCGGGCGGGCTCGAATACGCCACCGACCTGTTCGACGCGGCCACCGCCGGCCTGCTCGCCGCGCACATCGGGCGCCTGCTGCACACCGTCGCCGCCGACCCGGGGGTACGGATCGGGGCGGTGGACCTGCTCACCGACGCCGAGCGGTTCCGGCTGGTCGCGGAGTACAACGACACGGCCACCGTGACCCGCGACCGGGCGCCCGTCCACGAGGCCATCGCCCGCAGGGCCGCGCTCACGCCGGAGGCGCCCGCGCTGATCACCGGCGCGGAGACCCTCGGCTACGGCGGGCTCGACGCCCGTGCCGACGCGCTGGCCGCCCGGCTGCACGCGGCCGGGGTGCGCAGGGGCGACACCGTCGGGGTGCTGCTGGAACGGGGTGCGCCGCTGGTGGTCACCGCGCTCGCGGTCCTCAAGTGCGGCGCCGCCTACGTCCCGCTGGACCCCGCGCTGCCCGGGGCCCGGATCGCGCTGATGGTCCAGGACGCGGGTGTGCGCCTGATCGCGACGGACACCGGCCAGGCGGGCGCGGTACCGGAGGAGGTCCCCGTACCGGTCCTGCTGGTCGACGTGCCCGCCGAGGGCGCACCGCAGACGGGCCACGCTGCCGTGGCGGTCGACGGCGACGACCTGATGTACGTGATGTTCACGTCCGGGTCGACCGGCCGCCCGAAAGGCGTCGGCGTCACCCACCGCAACGTGACCGAGCTCGCCGCCGACCGCGACACCACCTCCGGCGGCCCCCACCGGATGCTGGTGCACTCCGCGACCGGGTTCGACGCCTCGGTGTTCGAGATGTGGGTGCCGCTCCTCAACGGCGGCAGCCTGGTCCTGATGCGCGGCGACGGCACCGACCTGGCGGAGACCGGCCGCACGGTCCGCGAACACGGCGTCACCGCCGCCTACTTCACCGTCGGCCTGTTCCATGTGATGGCCGACGAGGCGCTGGACACGCTGCGGCTGCTGCGCGAGGTGTGGACCGGCGGCGACGTCGCCTCGCCCACCGCCGTGCGACGGGTTCTGACGCACTGCCCGGACACCGCCCTCGTCCACTCCTACGGCCCCACCGAGACGACGTTCGCCTCGCACAACCAGTGGCTCACCGGCCACCGGGGCTCGCTCGGCGGATCCGGGCTGCACCTGGGCCGGCCCATGGACAACACCCGCAGCCACGTCCTGGACGCGGCGCTGCGGCCCGTGCCGCCGGGCGTGCCCGGGGAGCTGTACATCGCCGGTACGCATGTGGCGCGCGGGTACACCGGGCGCCCGGACCTGACGGCCGAGCGGTTCGTGCCCGATCCGTTCGAGGCGGACGGCAGCCGGATGTACCGCACCGGTGACCGCGTCGTGTGGACGCCCGAGGGCGAACTGCGTTTCCTGGGGCGGGCGGACGGCCAGGCCAAACTGCGCGGGGTGCGGATCGAGCCCGGCGAGGTGGAGCACGCGCTCGCCGCCCACCCCTCGGTCGGGCAGGCCCTCGCCGTCGTACGCGAGGACCGACCGGGCGAGCGGAGCCTCGTCGGGTACGTGGTGCCGCGCGCCGGGTCCGAGGTCACCGGGGCGGAGGTCCTGACCCTGGCCCGTACCACGCTGCCCGCCCACCTGGTGCCGTCGGCGGTCGTCGTCCTGGACGCCGTGCCGCTCACGGTGAACGGGAAGCCGGACCGCCGGGCGCTGCCCGCGCCGGACCGGCCGGCCGCCGGGTACCGGGCGCCGCGCAACGCCCGGGAGGAGGTGCTGTGCGGGCTGTTCGCCGAGATCCTGGGCGCGCCCCGGGTCGGTCTGGACGACAACTTCTTCACGCTGGGCGGGCATTCGCTGCTCGGTGTGCGCCTGGTGAGCCGGGTGCGTTCGGTCCTCGGCGTCGACCGGACGGTCCGGGACCTGTTCCGCTCCCCGACCCCGGCCGGGCTGCTCGGCGCGCAGGACCCGGACGGCACGGCCGGTGCGATGGGTGTCCTGCTGCCGCTGAACACCCGGGGCGGCCGCCGCCCACTGTTCTGCGTGCACCCCGGGACCGGCGTCGGCTGGTCGTACGCGGGCCTGGCCCGGCACCTCGGGGAGGACCAGCCGCTGTACGCCCTCCAGGCCCGTGTGCTGAGCGAGCCGGGCCATCTCCCGCGCACCGTCGAGGAGATGGCCGACGACTACCTGGAGCGCATCCGGCAGGTCCAGCCCTGGGGCCCGTACCGGCTGCTCGGCTGGTCCTTCGGCGGGATCGTCGCCCACACCATGGCCGTCCGGCTGCGCGCGTCCGGTCAGCGCGTCGAACTGCTCGCGCTGATGGACGTCCACCAGACCGGGCCGGGCAGCGTGTCCGTGCTGCCGGCGCGGGGACGGGACGCGGCACCCGAGGAGGACGCGCTGCCGGAGGCGGTGGACCCGGTGCTCGACGGCTTCAGCGCCGAGGAGATACGGGCGGTGGCGCGCGCCTCCGAGATCCATGCGGCCCTCATGGCACGGCACAGGCCGGAGCTCGCGGACACCGGCGCGGTCTTCTTCACCGCCCGCAGGCCCGGCGAACCGGAAGGTGCGCTGGCCGCCACCTGGAATCCGTATCTGACGGGCCGGGTCGAAAACCACACCGTGGAATCCACGCATCTCCGGATGGCCGAGGAAGAACCTCTCGCACACATCGGAAAAGTCATCGCGGAGAAACTCTCCGCACTGCAGGGGAACAGCCTGCGGGAAAACGAAACGAGGAGTTATTCATGAGCGACATCGCGAACCCCTTCGACGACGCCGAGGGCTCCTTCCACGTCGTGGTGAACGACGAGGACCAGCACTCCCTGTGGCCGGCCTTCGCCGACATCCCGGCAGGCTGGGAAGGTGTCTGGGGGCCCGGCAACCGCTCCGAGGCCCTGGAGTACATCACCGCGCACTGGACCGACATCCGCCCCCGGAGCCTGGTCGCCCAGTACGCCTGACCGGCCGCCACGCCCCTGCCGTGCCCCCGCAGCTCCTGCGGGGGCACGGCATTTCCGTATGCCCGCCGGCCCCTTTCCCGGGAAATCCAGGAAAAGGGGAACTGCCGCCTGTTACTGCCGCTCGACTTCCGCCTCGACTTCCGCCCGCGAGGGGTTCGGGAAAATATTGTCGAGGGCATGAAGATACTCCTGAGCGGAACCGCTTCGGACTCCCATACCTGGAACCTCGTGTATCTCGGGCTGTTCCTGGAGCAGCGGGGGCACGATGTCGTCGCGCTGGGCCCCTGTGTGAGTCCCCGTCTGCTCACGGCCTCCTGCCGCCTGCACGCCCCCGACGCGGTCGTGCTCAGCAGCGTCAACGGGCACGGTTACCGGGACGCGCTCGCCGCCGTGCGCGCGCTGCGGGCCGAATCGGAGCCGGCCGCCCTGCAGGTGGCGGTCGGCGGCAAGCTGGGCACGGCCGGCCACTCCCGGGAGGCCGAGGCTGCCCGGCTGCGCGCGGCGGGCTGCGATGTCGTCCTCGGGGACGGGGCCGGCGACCTGGACGCCCTGTGCGCGTTCCTCGAGGCGCCCGCGCGGGTGGGGGCATGACCGCCGCCGCGCCGCGCCCGTTCGGCGCGTTCCTCGCGGCGTCGGCCGCCGGCGGACGGCTGGTGGTCCAGCCCCGCATGGGCTTCGGCGACCCGCACGCCATGCGCACGGGACTTGAGCGGACCAGGGCAGCCGCGGCCACGACCGTCGGCACGCTCACCATCGACAGCTACACCCGGGTCGGTGACCTCGCGGGTGCCCGTGCCGCGCTCACCGAGGGCGCCGGGCTCAACGGCTATCCGATCGCCACCCACCCGCTCGCCGTCACCCGCGCCCTGCTCGACGGGGTGCACGACGACGGCTTCCCGGTCCAGGTCCGCCACGGCTCCGCCCGCCCGCAGGCCATCGTCCGGGCGCTGCTCGCCGCCGGACTCGACGCGACCGAGGGCGGGCCCGTCTCCTACTGCCTGCCGTACGGTCGCACCCCGCTGCGCGAGTCCGTCGCCGCCTGGGCCGAGGGGTGCGAACTCCTCGCCGGACACGCCCTCCCCGGCTCCGTGCCGCACCTCGAAAGCTTCGGCGGCTGTCTGCTCGGCCAGCTCTGCCCGCCCGGGCTGCTCGTCGCGATGAGCGTGCTGGAATGCCTGTTCTTCGCCCAGCACGGGGTCCGCAGCGTGTCGTTGAGCTACGCGCAGCAGACGGACCCGGGCCAGGACGAGGAGGCGGTACGGGCCCTGCGCCGGCTGGCCGGAGAACTGCTGCCGGCGGGCGTCGACCACCACGTCGTGCTCTACACCTACATGGGCGTCTACCCGCGCACCGAGCGCGGGGCGACCCGGCTGCTCGAAGCGTCGGCACGGCTCGCGGTGCGGGCCGGAGCGGACCGGCTCCTCGTCAAGACGACCGCCGAGTCTCGCCGTATCCCGACCGTCGCGGAGAACGTCCGCGCCCTGGAGACCGCGGCCGCGGCCGCCGCGCTCGCCGGTCCCCCGCTGCCGGGCGGCCGGGAGGACTCCGAGGTCTACGCGGAGGCGCGGGCCCTGGTGGAGGCCGTGCTCGGGCTCCACCCCGACCTGGCCCGTGCGCTGCCCGCCGCCTTCGAGCGCGGCCTGCTCGACGTGCCGTTCTGCCTCCACCCCGACAACGCCGGCCGCTCCCGCGGCGTCATCGGCTCGGACGGGCGGCTGCGCTGGTCGGACACCGGCGCGATGCCGATCCGCCCCGACGCCCCGGCCGATCTGGCGCCGCTCACCGCGCAAGGCCTCCTCACCGCCCTGAACCACATGGCCGACCGCTACGACCGGCCGCCGGACGATCTCGTGACCGCGTACCGACCACGCACCGCCGCCCCTCACCACCGCCACGAACAGGAGCCCGTCATGGACCACGCCCCGCAGCCCGCAGGCCCCGCCCTGCCGCCCCCGCTCGGCGAGCACCTGCGCTCCCCGCAGCTGCGCGCCGCCATGCTCGTCCAGCAGGAGGCGCTGTGGGCGGCCCGCGACTTCCTGCGGCGGTCGGGCTTCACGGAGCTGCTGCCCCCGCTCGTCGGACCCGTCACCGACCCGGGAGGCCGGGGCGCCAAGGCGCTGGACGTCGACTACTACGGACGCCCGTACAAGCTGATGACCAGCGCCATCCTGTACAAGCAGGCGTCGCTGCACGGCTTCCCGAAGCTGTTCTACATCGCGCCCAATGTCCGCGTGGAGCCGGAGGAGACCGCCACCACGGGCCGCCATCTGGTCGAGTTCCACCAGATCGACGTGGAGATCGCCGGCGCGAGCCGCGAGGACGCCCAGGAGGTCGCCGCCGGTCTTCTCACCCATGTCGCCGAGCACGTGTGGAGTGCCGTTCCCGAGGTTCTCGCCGAACTGGGCCGCCAAGAGGCCGACTTCGCCGACGTACGCAGCGGCAAGTACGACGTGTGCACCCATCAGGAGGCCGTTGCGCGGCTCCTGGCAGCCGGGCACCCGCAGAGCCCGGACAGCGAGATCGACTGGACCGGGGAACGGCTCCTCTCGCTGGAGAGCGACCGGCCGTTCTTCATCAACGACTACCCGAAGGGCTCGCGCGGCTTCTACGACCGCGAGGACCCCGAACGCCCCGGCGTGCTCCGCAACTTCGACCTGATCGCCCCGCACGGCTACGGCGAGCTGGTCTCGGGCAGCGAGCGCGAGTCGGACTACGCGACCATCGTCACGCGGATGCGCGAGAGCGGTGAGAACCCCGCCAAGTACGCCTGGTATCTGAAGGAGGCCCGCGAGGGCATCCCGGCCAGCGCGGGCTTCGGGATGGGCCTCCAGCGCCTCGTCCGCTTCCTCACCGGACTCGACTCGCTGTGGCAGGTCAGCGCCTACCCGAAGCTCCCCGGGGTGGTGGCCCCGTGAGCGCCCTCACCGCCCCCGGCCTCCCCGAGCGCGCGATCCGCGCCCGCGCCCGGCGCGGCACCGCCGAGGTGTTCCCCGACCCCGGCTCGTACGGTGGAGAGCTCTTCGGCCCCGGGCCCGCGGCCGGAACGGACGCGCTCGACCGGGCCAGGATCGTGCCGCCCGTCTTCATGCCGGAGCGGCTGGAGAAGCTGATCGCCCTCGCCCGCGAGCCGGAGTCCGGGGACGTCGGACTGGGTGTCAGGACCGGCGGGTTCACCGCTTCGCTGCCGCTGTACCTGTCGGCCTTCGGGTCGACCCGGGCGGGCAGCGGCGACCTGGCCGTGCAGGCGTCCCGGCAGGCCGGCCGCCTCGGCATCCCCATGGTCATCGGCGAGAACATGGTGCCCGTGCACGGCTACCGGCGCGGCGGGGACGCCGCCCGCTCCGCGCTCCTCGCGCGCATCGAGGCGTATCTCGACGCGGCGCCCGAGGGGGTCGGCGGGATCGTCGTCCAGCAGTCCACCGAGGACGCCGACTCGGAGGTCTGGAACCTCCTCTACAGCGACCCCGCCACCCGTCCGCTGCTCGCATCGGGGCGCCTGGCGTTCGAGTTGAAGACCGGCCAGGGCGCCAAGCCGGGCCTGGGCGGCATGACCGTCGTCGGGGGCGCGGAGGCGGCCCAGCTGGCGGACCGCTTCACGGTCACCGAGGCGTTCGGCGCGGACGACGAGCGCCGGCTGCGCTGTGCCACGCCGGGCACCTTCACCGACGAGATCCTGCGCCAGCAGCTGCGCTTCATGCGGAACAACTTCCCCAAGGCCCGTACGTGGGTGAAGTTCCACCCGGGCCGCGACATCCGGCACGCCGCGCGAACCGCCTGGGCGGCCGGGGCGGACGCCGTCACCGTGGACGGCGCGGAGGGCGGCACCGGCTGGGCGCCCCGGGTCTTCCTGGACCAGGTCGGTCTGCCGCTCGCGGAGTGCCTGCGCAGGATCGGGCGGCCCGGGGGCTGCCTGCTCGCGAGCGGCGGGATGTGGGAGGGCGGACGCGCTCTGCGTGCCCTCGCCCTGGGCGCCACGGCCGTCGGGCTCGGACGCGCCGCGCTGGTCGCCGTGGACGAGGACCCGGAACACGGCCTGGTCCGGCTCGCCGAGAGCATCGCGCTCGAACTGCGTCTGCTGATCAGCGCGTTGGGCAAGTACGAGGCGGGCGCGCTGGGCCCCGAGGACCTGTGGTGGCCGGACGGCGGCCCCTTCGACGCCGGAGCCCCGCTGCCCGCCGACCGGGCGGCCGCCGGAGCGACACCGTGAACGGGCGGGCGATGTCCGCGTCGGCACACGCCACCGGGGGCCGGTCCGCCGCGTCACGGCGACCCCGCCGCGTCACCGGCCGCCACCGCACCGTCCGGGCCCGGTTCGAGCTGCGGGAGATCCCCGGCGTCACCGTGCACGGCGTACGCGACGCGGCCTCCCGGGCCCCGGTGACCGGTGGCCCGGCCCCGGTGACCGACGCGCCGGATCCCGTGACAGACGGCCCGGACCCCGTGGCAGACGGCCCGGACCCCGTGGCCGACGCCTGGGCCCCCGTGGCCGACGCGGCCCGGCTCGCCGCCCAGCGGGCCCTGGCCGAGGCGGGCCGGGGCTACCTCGGCGGCTGCCTGGAACTCCGCGCCCCCGGGCGCGTCCGCGCCGCACGCGACCGGCGGGCCCTGCGGCGCGCCGCGGGCCGGGCCGCCGCGCTGGCCGTCGCGGCGACGCTGCGCGGCGACGACACCGGCGTCCACGTCCGCGTCACGCGCCGCTGAACCACGTAGGCGGCGCGCCCCCTACCGCACCAAGCCAACCCGGAATGCCGACCTCAGGAAGCCGATCCCATGACATCGAACCCCACCGCCCCGCCGTCCGATGCGGGCCCCGCGCCGGACTGGCGGCGCATCGGCAGCTTCATCACCGGACAGGCGGCCGTGCAGTGCGGCAGCTTCGCGCTGATCATCGCCATGAGCTGGACGGCCGTCCAGCTCGGCGGCCGGTCCGCGGTGACCCTCGTCATCCTCGCCTCCACCCTGCCGCGCGCCCTGATGCTGCTCTTCGGCGGCGCCCTCGCCGACGCCCTCGGCCCGCGCGCGGTCCTCCTCCGGGCCACCGCGACCCGGCTCGTCGTGCTGCTGATCGGCGCCCTGGTCACCGCGGGCGCCCACAGCATCTGGCCGCTGATCGCCGTCGCGGTGGTCGAGGGCTCGCTGCTCGGCCTGACCGGTCCGGCGTCGGGCGTGCTGCTCACCCGGCTGGCCCCTCAGGAGCACTTGGGCCGCGCCAACTCCCTGTTCTCCATGGTGATGCGGCTGGCGCCGATCGCCGGATCACCTCTGGGCGCCTGGCTGGTGGTGGCGGGCAGCCTGTCCGGGGTCATGCTCGTCTCGGCGGCCGGGTGCGCCGTCTGGCTGGTCTGCGCGTTCCACGTGAGCCGGGGCATGACCCGGCCGGAGCGCGGCGCCGGGGCGGGGGGCACGTCACTGTTCCGGCGCTCCGGCGACGGCCTGGCGCTGCTGGGCCGTCACCCCCGTCTGCGCTGGATGTTCGTCGCCTGCTTCTGCATGGACTTCGCGTTCCTCTGGCCGGCCGAGGTGGCCCTGCCGCTGCGTGCGGCCGGCGAGGGCTGGGGCATCGGTTCGGTCGCCGCGGCCCTGACCGCGTTCAGCGCGGGCGCCCTGGCGTCGGCGGCGGCCGGTGCCGTCCTCGCCCACCGCATCCCCGTCCCGATCAAGCTGATCGTCACCGGCACCGGGCTGGCGGTGGGCATGGGCGCCATGGCCCTGGCGCCCTCGCCGGCCGTCCTCGCGGTCACCGCCTGCGCGGTCGGCCTGTCCTCGGGGCTCAACGGACCCGCCCTGGTCACCGCGTACCAACAGGCCGTGCCCGAGGGGAAGCTGGGCGCCGCGATGTCCACGTTCTCGCTGTCCAGCATCGGGGCCGCGCCCCTGTCCCTGGCCGTCTTCAGTTCGCTCTCCGCGCCGCTGGGCGTGACCGGCACCTGGCTGCTGTGCGCATCCGTCGCGCTGTTCTCACCGGTCGCCGCCACGCTCGCCCTGCGCGCCCCGCTGACGCGGAAGGCCCCCGTCACGACGGAGGCCACCGCCGCCCCCGAGCCCGCCGCCACAGCCGTGTGAGGCAGCCATGTCCCTGCTGGACCCCCGTCCGTCACCCGCCCTCGAATCCACCGTCCCGGAATCCGCCCTGCTGCCCGCGGCGCTGCCGCCGCTGCCCGCCGCCCTGCCCCCACCGGCCGGGCCGGGCCCCGGCCGCCCGCAGCTCTGGCTGGTGGCCACCGCCGTGCACGAGGAGACCGCGGCCCGGTACGCCCCGCTCGTGCTCGGCCCCGCCGAACTGGCCCGGGCCGAGGAGTTCCGCCGCCCCGCCGACCGCGCCACCTATCTGTGCGCCCACGTCGGACTGCGCCGGGTCCTCGGCAACCACCTGGGCGTCGCCCCACGCACGGTGTCGGTGGCCCGGGCCCCCTGCCCGGGCTGCGGCGAACCGCACGGGCGGCCCGTGCTCCGGGACGGGCCCCTGCACTTCTCGCTCTCGCACTGCGAGGGCCTGAGCCTGATCGCCGTCGCCGCCACCCCGGTCGGCGTGGACGTCGAGCCCGTACCGGACCCGCGCACCCTCCTGGAGGCGGCCGATGTCGTCCACCCCTGGGAGGCGGCGGAACTCGCCGCGCTGGCACCCGCGTTGCGGCCGGCCGCCTTCGCCCGGGTGTGGACCCGGAAGGAGGCGTATCTGAAGGGCCTCGGCATCGGCCTGGGCGCGGACCCGTCGCAGGAGTACGTGGGCGCCGGACCGGCACCGGCTGCCCCGGGCGGCTGGCTCCTGGCCGACATCGCCGTCCCGCCCGGCCACCGCGCGGCGGTGGCGCTCCGCCGCGACGAGACGGGCGGCACCGGCCCGGACTGACCGGCTCTGCCCCGTAACGCCCCCGGCGGCGACCACCGCCGGGGGCCTCCGCCTGCCGGACGGACGGTGTCCGGCCTTACGTTGTTCCGGAAAAGACAACCGATTTCCAATATCCGGAACAACGTCGAAGCGAGGCGCCCGTGCCCACCGTGACCTTCCTGACCATCGGCCAGTCCCCCCGCCCCGATCTCTCCGCGGCCATCGAGGCGGAGCTGCCGCCCGGCGCCCGGATACGGCACGCGGGGGTCCTCGACGGACTGGACCGGGCGGAGGTGGGGACGCGGTTCGGGGCGGCGGCCGGGCGGGCGACGCTGCTGAGCCGGCTGGCCGACGGGACCTCCGTGACCCTGGACGCCGATGCCGTCGGGGCCGGGCTCACCGCCCTCGTGGAGCGGGTGGAGGCGGAAGGGGCGGACGTCCTGGTGCTCCTGTGCACCGGGGAGTTCCCGGGGCTGCGGACCCGGCGGGCGCGGCTGGTCGAGCCGGACGCGCTGCTCACGGGGTATGTGGGCGCTGCGTTGCGGGGCGCCCGGGTCGGGGTCGTCGTACCGCTGCCGGAGCAGGTGGCGGAGGCCCGGACGAAGTGGCGGGCGCTCGACCCGGCCCCGGATTTCGCCACGGCCTCCCCGTACGCCGACGACGACGGCGCCCTGTGCGCGGCGGCCCGCACGCGGCTGGACGCGGGGGCGGAGGCACTGGTGCTCGACTGCATGGGCTACGGGACCCGGCACCGCGAGGCGCTGCGCGCGGCCGGGATCACCGCGCCGGTGCTGACGCCGGGCGCGGTGGTCGGCGCGATGCTGGGACCGTTGCTCGCCTGACGAACGACCCCGGGGCCGGGGCCTATTCGGCCACGTACCGCAGCCAGTACGGATCGCCGATCCGCTTCCCCACGCGCCGGGCGGCGTCGCGCACCGCGCGTCCGAAGCGGGCCTCGTTCTCGTGGCGCAGCTCGGGGGCGGGCAGGGCGATCCCTATGCCGAAGACCTGCCCCGTATCGCTGTCCACGACGGCGGCGGAGATGCCCGCGACGTTCGGCACGAACTCTCCGCGCGAGGACTCCCAGCCGTCCGCGCGCACCCGGGCCAGCGAGGAGACCAGCTCACCGGGGGTGCGCGGGGCCGAGCCGGTGGCCTGTTCGAGGCGGGCGTCGACGAGTCGCAGCACCTGCGCGTCGTCGAGGCGGGCGAGCAGGGCGCGGCCCATGGAACTGGCGTAGGCGGGCGCGCGGGTGCCTGCCGGGGTGTACGCCTGGAGCGCGCCGACCGTGCCGATGCGCATGTGCAGCACCAGCGATTCGGTGCCGTCGAGCACATCCACGTAACCGGTGTAGCCGATGTCGGCGACGAGCCCGGCCAGTTCCTCCTCCAGGAGCGAGGCGGTGGAGCGGGAGGCGCGGAAGTGGTACGAGGCTTCCATGACGAGTTCGCCGGGCCGGTAGGCGCGGCTCACCGGGTCGCGGTCCAGGAAGCCGTATTCGGCCATCATGCTCAGCGTCCGTGACACGGAGCTCTTCGGCAGGTCGAGGGCGCCCGCCACATCCGTGACGGTCAGGTCGCGCTGAAGGCGCGCCAGCAGCCGCAGGACGTCCCGCGCGTTGGCGAGTGTGCTCACCGTTCTCCTGCCTCCCCCGGGCCCCTGGCCCGTGCGTCCGATCGTAAGGGGCGCCCACATACCGAGACCGCCGCCCACCCCCTTGACGGGCGGGCGCGCCGCGGAGATGATCCAGCGTATCCAGATATTCACACATGGTTCCAAATTTTGGAACTCCTGGAGCGGCGGAGACGCCGCCCCGCACGGAAGCACCGGAGATCCATGAGCACCGACGCGACGCCCCGGGCCGTCACCGACGCCCCGCATTCCGCGGCCGACGGAGGGCGCCACCCCCGCGCCCTCGCGCCCGGCAACCTGATCCTCACCGTGGTGCTCAGCGTGTTCGGCGCGGTCGTCGGTGTGCAGCTGCTCGCCACCCTCGGCGTCACGCCCAGCACGTCGCTGATCGGTGCGCTGGCCGCGATGACGCTGGCCCGTGTGCCGCTCGTCGCCTTCCGCGGCTTCCGCTCGGTGCACGCGCAGAACCTGGCGCAGACGAGCATCTCGTCGGCCACCTTCGGGGCCGCGAACAGCCTGTTCCTGCCGATCGGCATCCCGTTCCTGTTCGGGATGGACGACATGATCGTCCCGATGCTGGTCGGCGTCTCGGTCGCGATGCTGGTCGACGCCTGGCTGCTGTACCGGATGTACGACACCCCGGCCTTCCCCGCGAAGAACCCGTGGCCGCTGGGGCTCGCCGCCGCCGAGGCGATCCGGGCGGGCGACGAGGGCGGCCGTCGCGCCAAGGTGCTGGGCGTGGGGCTGGTGACCGGCCTGGTGGGCGCGGTGTTCTCGCTGCCGATGTCGGCGTTCGGCGTGGCCCTGATCGGCGGCTTCGGCGCGATGGCCGCGTTCGGCGTCGGCCTGCTGTTCACGCAGTACGCGGACCCGCTGTTCGGGCTCGACCTGAACGCGATGTACCTGCCGCACGGGATGATGATCGGCGCCGGGCTCGTCGCCCTCGTGCAGGTCGCCCGGACCATCCTCGGCGCCCGGCGGACGAACGCGGCGCGAGACCGCTCGGCGGCCGGGGCGCCGGAGGGCGCGGAGGACGGCGCGCGGCGGCTGGGGCGCTCGATGCGGCTGGGCCTCGGCGCCTACCTCGCGATCTCGGTCCTGCTGGCCTTCGGGACCGGCGCGGCGACGCACATGAGCCCCGGCATGCTGATCGGCTTCCTGGTGTACGCGACCGTCGCGGCGTTCCTGCACGAGCTGCTGGTCGGCATCGCGTCCATGCACTCCGGCTGGTTCCCGGCCTTCGCCATCGCCCTGATCACCCTGCTGCTCGGCATCCTCATCGGCTTCCCGCCGGAGGCGCTGGTCGTGCTGTCCGGCTTCACCGCGGCGACCGGTCCGGCCTTCGCGGACATGGGGTACGACCTGAAGACCGGCTACCTGCTGCGCGGCGGGAACGCGGACCCGGCGTTCGAGCTGGAGGGCCGCCGCCAGCAGCTGATCGCCGCGATGATCGGCTTCGGCGTCGCGATCGTCGTCGTCCTCGTCTCGTACCGGATGTTCTTCGACAACGGGCAGACGGCCCCGATCGACGCCGCGTACGTCGCCGCGATCAAGGCCGGCCCGTCCGTCGAGACGGCGAAGCACCTCGCGCTGTGGGCGATCCCCGGCGCGATCGTGCAGCTCGTCGGCGGATCGAAGCGCCAGCTCGGCATCCTGCTCGCGACCGGGCTGCTCATCACGACCCCGATGGCCGGCTGGATGGTCGCCGCCGGCATCGCCGCACGCGTCCTCGCCCCGCGCCTGTTCGGCCGGGACGTCAAGGGCGACCTGGAGGTCTTCGCCGGCGGTGCGATCGCCGGCGACGCCCTCTACTCCTTCGGCAACGGCGTGTTCAAGGCCGCCGAGTAACCGGCCCCCCTCACTGCCCTCTCGTACACCCGCACAGCACCACCCTGGGAGAACCCCGTGAAGCGACAGCTGACCCATGACGACATCCGCGCGGCCGTGTACGGCGGTGCCGTACTCGGCGGAGGCGGCGGCGGCTTCGTGGAGCGGGGCCTGCGCACCGCCGAGCTGGCCCTCCAGGTCGGCACGCCCGAGCTGTGGAGCGCCGACGAGTTCGCGGACGGGGACCTGACCGCGACCGTGGCCCTGGTCGGCGCCCCCGCCGCGCCCGACCCGCAGGTGCTGCCGACGCACCTGGTGCGCGCACTGGAACTGCTGCGCCGTGAACTGCCGGGCGACCTGGTCGCGCTGCACACCAACGAGAACGGCGCCGAGACCACGATCAACGGCTGGTTCCACTCCGCGCTCACCGGCCTGCCGGTCATCGACCTCGCGTGCAACGGCCGTGCCCACCCCTCCAGCCAGATGGGCGCGATGGGCCTGCACCGCCGCGAGGGCTACCGGTCCAGCCAGGGCTACGCGGGCGGCAAGCCGCACGCCTATGTCGAGGGGGCCGTCTCCGGCGGCCTGGACGCGACGTCGAACGTCGTCCGCCGCGCGTCCGTGGAGGCGGGCGGCTGGGTCGGCGTCGCCCGCAACCCGGTCGAGGTCGGCTACGCCGTCCGCAACGGCGCCCCGGGCGCCATCGGCTTCGCGATCGAGCTGGGGCGCCGCTTCCTGGCCGACGGACCGGCCGGCGCGGCCGCGCAGCTGGGCGGCGAGATCGCTGCGGCGGGGACCGTCCGCGAGTACCGCTGCGAGCAGCGCGAGGGCCTGGATGTGGGCGTCGCCGTGCTGGACGACGCCGACGGCACCACGCTGCACTTCGTCAACGAGTACATGGCGCTCGACCTGGCGGGCGGCCGCCGGGCCGCGTTCCCGGACCTGATCACGACGTTCGACGAGGCGGGACAGCCGCTCGCCTCCGCCGATGTCGCGGTGGGCCGGCGGATCGAGGTCCTGGTCGCCCCGGCGGAGAACCTGCTGCTGTCGCCGACGATGTACATGCCCGAGGTGTACGCCCCCGTGGAGGCGCTGCTCGGCATCGAGTTCGCGCCCGCCGGGAAGGCGTTCGCCCATGTCTGAGCCGTTCCTCGCGGACCCGGGCCCCGTACGGGAGTTCTGCGACGCGCAGTGGGAGGCCGAGATCCTGCCACTGGTCCGGGACCACATCCGGGTCCCGGCGGTCAGCCCCGCCTACGACCCCGAGTGGGAGGCCCGGGGCCACCTGGACCGGGCCGTGGACGCGCCGGCGGCCTGGCTGCGCGCCGTCCCGCTGCCGGGCCTGCGCACCGAGGTCCTGCGCGCCCCCGGCCGTACGCCCCTGATCTTCTTCGAGGTCCCCGGCGCGGGCACCCGGGCCGAGGAGACCGTCCTCTTCTACGGCCACCTCGACAAACAGCCCGAGGGCGGGGGCTGGACCGGGGGCCGCACCGCGTGGGAGCCGTCCTTCGACGGCACCCGGCTGTACGGGCGCGGCGGCGCCGACGACGGGTACGCGCTGCCCGCGTCGGTGACCGCGATCCGGGCGCTGGCCGGGCAGGGCGCGGCCCGGCCCCGGTGCGTCGGGGTGTTCGAGGCCGGGGAGGAGTCCGGCAGCCCGGACCTGGACCACTGGTTCGGGGTGCTGGCGGACCGGATCGGCGAGGTGGGCCTCGTGGTCTGCCTGGACTCGGGCGCGGGCGACTACGAACGGCTCTGGCTGGTCACGTCGTTGCGCGGGGCCTGCGGTGGCACGCTCGACGTGCGGGTCCTCGGCGACGGCGCGCACTCCGGGGACGCCGGGGGCGTGGTGCCGTCGTCGTTCCGGGTGCTGCGGCAGCTGCTCGACCGCGTGGAGGACCCGGCGACGGGCAGGCTGCGCCCCGCCGCCCTGCACGGCGCGGTGCCCCCGGAGCGCCGGGAGCAGACCCGCGAGGCGGCGGCCCTGCTCGGCGACGGGGTGCGGGAGCGCTTCGACTGGTACGGGGAGACCTCGGCCGTGGCCGACGACCCCGGTGAGCTGCTGCTCAACCGGGCGTGGCGCCCCAGCCTGGAGGTCACCGGGGCGGACGGGCTGCCGCCGGTCGCCTCGGCCGGCAACGTGCTGCGCCCGCACACCCGGGTGAAGCTGGCACTGCGGCTGCCGCCGACGGTGGACGCCGCGGCGGCCGTCGCGGAGCTGGGCAGGCTCCTGGAGACGGACCCGCCGTACGGCGCGGCGGTCCGCTTCACGCCCGACCGGGTCCTCGCGGACGGCTGGCAGGCCCCTGCCGAGGAGCCGTGGCTGAGCGCCGCGCTCTCCGGGGCGAGCCGGGCCTGCTTCGACGGGGCGGAGATCGCCCGGATCGGGCAGGGCGGCACGATCCCGCTGATGGGGAAGCTGTCCCGGCAGTTTCCCGGGGCCCAGTTCCTGGCCTGCGGAGTGCTGGGCCCGGGCGCGAACGCCCACGGCCCGAACGAGTCGCTGCACGTCCCGTACGCGCGGCGGCTCACCGCGAGCCTGTCCCTGACCCTGAACGCCTTCGCCGTACGGGAGCCGGCAGAGGCGGGGTGAGGGGGTGTCACGCCTTCTTCAATGACGTGAGGTGGGCGAAGACGACGACGTTGGCCGCGTAGCCGTCCTTCTTGTTGAAGCGTCCGCCGCACGTCATCAGGCGGAGCTCCGGACGACCGGTGCTGCCGTACACCTTGTCGTCGGGGAACTTGTCCTTGGTGTACGTCTCCACAGCGTCGACCGTGAAGACCGCCTTCTGCTTGTCGGCCCGGGTGACGGTGACCTTGTCGCCCTTGTGCAGGGCGTTGAGGTTCAGGAAGATCGCCGGTCCGGTCTCCGTGTCGCGGTGGCCGACGATCAGCGAGGTGCCTTTTTCGCCGGGCGAGGGCCCGTCGCGGTACCAGCCCACCTCCCGGGGCTTGCTCATGGGCGGGGCGCCGAGGTGCCCCTTCTTGTCGAGTCCGAGGCCGGTGACCGGCGCCTCGATGAAGATCGCGGGCACCGCGACCTTCACCGGCCGCGACGGGGAGAGGGGCGCGTGCGAGACCGGCCGGTCGCCGCCGCCCGCGGCGTCGTTGCCGTGGGCGGCGGCGACCGGATCGCCGGGCGAGTCGGAACTCGCCCAGACGATGCCGGCCACCAGCGAGGAGGTCACGCTCAATGTCATCGTGAGACGACATGCCCGGCTCGGGCCCCGTCGGCGTCTTCTGCGCGGGTTATGCCTCGTTGCGGGCACGGCGGCGTGCGGCTCGGCGGACCATGATCAGCCCGGCGGCTCCGGCGGCACCGGCCGCGAGCGCGGCGGTGGTCCCGACGTTCGAGTCGCTCTCGGAGCTGACGCCCTCCATGTCCGGCACGCCGCCGCCGCCGGCGGGCACACCGCCGGACGGCTGCTCGTAGCCCGACTCGGAGCCCGAAGCGGCGGAGCCGCGCTCGGCGTTGTTGCCGGAGCCGTTGTTGCCGGCCGGCTTGGTGCAGTTGACCTTGAACGCCTTGTTCTTCGGGCCGGACGGAACGATCCACACCAGCTGGTACGTGCCCTCGGGGAGCAGGTACTCCTGGCTGCGCGCCGAGCCGTTCACCAGGGGGAGGGTGCTGGCGAGGGTGTCCCCCGGGGGAACGGTCGGGGGCTGCGCGGTGATGGTCCACGGCACGGCCGGCATGTCGCCGAAGTTGCTGGCCTGGAGGACGAACTTGCAGACCTCGTTGCCGTCGCCGCCGCGCGCCGCCCAGCCGCCGGGGCGGATGTCGATGTCACCGCTGTCGCCGGGGGCGGCGAAGGCGGCCGACGCCCCGCCCAGCGTGGCGGCGGCGGCCGCGACCACGGCGGCCGCGACGGTGCCCGCGCGAACGCTGCGGGCACGGACGGAAGCGGAAATACGCATGCTGAACTCCTTCGAGCCGGGATGATTGTCGTACTGATCAATCGATCGACCTAAGAGATGCCATGACCCGCGGGATAAATGCCGCGTAACACTCTGAAAAGTGCGACAAGTACCCTGAGTAGCCGATAGCGGTCCGACCCGAAGGGCCCCCGGACGCGCGAACGGGGCGCCCGGTGAGCGCCCCGTTCCCGCTGGTGTCTCCGCAGCTCAGCCCGGCCCCACCCCGGCCTCGGCCGCCGCGCGCCGCCTGCGCTGCCCCGCCACGTCCGCCACCGGCGAGGCGAGCAGCAGGGTGCGCGTGTAGGCGTGGCGCGGCTCGGAGGTGACCGTGGCGGCGTCGCCCGTCTCCACGATCTCGCCCCGGTGGATGACCGACACGCGGTGGCTCATGAAGCGGACGACGGCCAGGTCGTGGGAGACGAAGAGGTACGCGACCCCTGTCTCCTCCTGGATCTCCAGGAGCAGGTCGAGCACCGTCCGCTGGGTCGTCAGGTCCAGTGCGGACACCGGCTCGTCGCAGATGACCAGCCGGGGCCGCAGGGCCAGCGCCCGGGCGATCGCGACCCGCTGCCGCTGTCCCCCGGAGAACTCCCGGGGCAGCCGGTCCGCCGCGTCGGACGGCAGGTGGACCCGCTCCAGCAGCCCGGCGACCCTCCCCCGGGCCTCCCGCGCCCCCGCCCCCTGCCCGATCAGCGGCTCGGCGAGGGTGTCCCCGATGGTGCGGGACGGGTTCAGGGAGGTGTAAGGGTCCTGGAAGATGACCTGGAGGTCGCGGCTGAGGGCCCTGCGGCGGCGGGCGGGGGCGTGCTCGATGCGCTCGCCGTCGAAGGTGACCGTGCCCGAGCGCACCGGGACGAGCCCGAGGACGGCGCGCCCGATGGTGGACTTGCCGGAGCCGGACTCGCCGACCAGGCCCAGGGTCTCCCCGGCCCTGACGGAGAGGCCGACGCCCCTGAGCACCTCGGTCTCCGGGGCGCGCCGGCCCTTGCCGGGGAAGGAGACCCGCAGGTCCCGCACGGTGAGCAGGGCGTCCGCTTCGGCGGCGTCGGGCGCGGCGTCGGAGGTCTTCATGCGGTGACGGTCCTTGCTTCTCGGGGCTGCCAGGGGGCGCGGGCGGGCGCGTCGTCCAGGACGGCGGCCAGGAGGGTCCGGGTGTACGGGTCCCGGGGCGCTCCGAGGATCTGTTCGGTGGTGCCGGTCTCCACGATGCGGCCGGCGTTCATCACGGCGACCCGGTCGCAGAGGTCGGCGACGACCCCGAGGTTGTGGGTCACCAGGAGGACGCCGAGGCCGCGTTCGTCCCGCAGGCGGCGCAGCAGGGCGAGCACTTCGGCCTGGACGCGGACGTCGAGCGCGGTGGTGGGCTCGTCGGCGATGAGGAGGTCGGGGTCGCAGGACATGGCACCGGCGATCAGGACGCGCTGGGCCATGCCGCCGGAGATCTCGTGCGGATGGAGGCGCAGGGTGCGGTCCGGGTCGGGGATCTCGACCAGGCGCAGCAACTCGCGTGCCTTGTCGGCGGCTTCCTTGCGGCCGAGTCCGAGGTGGTGGCGTACGGGCTCCATGAGCTGGCTGCCGATGGTAAAGGCGGGGTCGAGATTGCTCATGGGTTCCTGCGGTACGTACGCGAGGGTGCGGCCGCGCAGCGCGCGGTGGTCGCGTTCCCGCAGGCCCGCCGTCTCGCGGCCGTTGACCGTGACGCTGCCGTGCGTGACGCGCCCGCCCTCGGGCAGCAGGCCCAGGACGGAGAAGGCCGTCTGGGTCTTCCCGGAGCCGGACTCGCCGACCAGGCCGACGATTTCGCCGGGGCGCACATCGAGGTCGATGCCGTGCACGACCTCCTTGTCGGTGCCGTCGGGCCGGGTGTAGGCGACGGTGAGGCCGCGCACGGAGAGCAGTGCGGCGCGCGGGGCGGTGGACGCCTCGGGCTCGACGGGTTCGGCGGGCCCGGTGCGCCTGCGGCGGGCGGGCCGGGGCGTCTGGTCCTCCAGGGCGTCGCGTACGGCTCCGGCGAGCAGGACGAGCGCGCAGTTGGTGAGGCCGAGGGCGAGTCCGGGCCAGAGGATGAGCCGGGGGGCGCGCTGGATGTTCTGGAACGCCTCGTTGAGCATGGCGCCCCAGGTGGCGGACGACCCGCTGCCGACGCCGAGGAATTCCAGCCCGGCCTGGAGGGCGATCGCGATGCCGGCGACCAGGGCGATCTGGATGATGATGGGGCCGCGTACGACGGTCAGGACGTGCCGGGCGACGATGCGCGTGTCGGAGAGTCCGGAGACCTTCGCGGCGTCCACGTAGAGCTCGCCCCGGACGTTGGCGACGATGCCGCGCACCAGGCGGAAGAAGCTGGGCGCCACCAGGACGCCGAGCACGATCATCAGGACGTGGACGTCCGGGCCGAGGATGGCGCGGGAGGCGAGCAGCACGACCATGGCGGGCAGGGCCATGACGAGGTTGACCGTCCAGGTGGCGGCGGAGTCGAACCAGCCGCCCCGGTACCCGGCGAAGAGCCCGGACGGCACACCGAGCACCAGCGCGATGGCGAGGGCGAGCAGCGCGCCGCCCAGCGTGTTGCGTCCGCCGTACAGCACCCGGGCGAGGATGTCGCGCCCCGCCGAGTCCATGCCGAGGGGGTGGCCGCCGCTCGGCCCTGCGAACGCCTCGCCGAGCGAGGAGGCGCCGGGGTCCTGCGAGGCGATCACGGGCGCGAGGAGCACGGCCGCGACGACGATCAGGAGCAGGGCGGCGGAGAGCCCGCCGAGGGGGTTGCGCAGGACCCTGCGCAGGGTGCGGCCGGTACTCATGCGACCCTCGCCTTGGGGTTGAGCCAGCCGATCAGGATGTCGACCAGGAGGTTGATCAGGACGACGCCGACGACGGTGAGCATGACGAGGGCCATGATCACGGGGATGTCGCCGCGGGTGGTGTAGGTGACGGTCATGGAGCCGATGCCGGGGAGCCCGAAGATCTGCTCCACGAGGACGGCGCCGCCGAGCAGCCCGACGAACTGCATGCCGAGCACGGACAGCGCGGGCGCCGAGGCGTTGCGCAGGACGTGCTTGAACACGATGCGGGACGCGGGCAGTCCGCGGGCGCGCAGGGTGCGTACGTAGTCCTGGCGCAGGGCGTCGATGACGGCGCCCCGCACCTGCTGCGAGACGCCCGCGACGGAGGCCACGGACAGGGAGAGCACCGGCAGGGTGATGGTGGAGAGCCAGCCGCTGGGCGAGTCGGTGAATCCGGTGTAGCCGATGGCCGGGAACCAGCGGAGCCGTACCGCGAAGACCAGTACCAGGACCAGGGTGAGCAGGAATCCCGGCAGGGCGTAGCCCACCACCCCCAGCACCTGCACGAAGCGGTCGGCGGCTCCGCGCCGCACCCCGGCCCACACCCCGAGCAGGAAGGCGAGGACCGTGGTGACGGCGGTGACGCCGAGCATCAGGCTGGCCGTGACGGGGAGGCGGTTGCCGACGGCCCGACCCACGTCCTCACTCGTGAACCAGGAGGTGCCGAGGTCGCCTCGGACGGCGTGGGCGAGCCAACTTCCGTACTGTTGGAGCACCGGGTCGTCCAGGCCCAGCGACGCGTTCTTGGCGTCGATGGCGCTCTGGGAGGCGCTCTCGCCGAGCAGTTGCCGGCCCACGTCGATGTGCGGGACGGAGAGCAGCAGATAGGTGAGGAAGGAGATCACGACCAGGAGCAGGGCTCCGGAGGCGATCCTGCGGGCGATGAAGTTCAGCATGACACTCGGTATCCGTCGGCGCGGGGCGCTACTGGGCAGGCGCGTAGTTGTAGATCGAGGGGACGGCCATGCCGGACTGCGGCGCGATCTTCACGGTGCCGTCCGAGACGTGCAGATAGCTCATCCGGTAGAAGGGCACGAACCAGGCTTCCTCGACGAGGTGTTGGTTGAGTTCGCGGGCGGCCGACTTCGCCTCGGCCTCGCTGCCGGCCTTGAGGACGGGCAGCAGCTTCCGCGTCACCTCGTCCGTGGTGCCGAACATGTTGAAGGCGCCCGGGGTGACCAGCTCGTCGGTGGCCGCCCAGTCCGAGGTGGACTGGCCCATGTTCATGACCATGCCGGAGTACTGGCGGTCCTTGAACACCTTCTGGACGGCCGAGGCGCCGTCGAGCGTGTCCCAGACGAGCTTCACGCCGATGGCCTTGAAGTCGGACTGGAGCGAGGCGGCGAGCGCGTCGTTGACGATCGCCGTGATGCGTGGCAGCTTCAGCGTGAAGCCGCCTGCGTAACCAGCCTGCTTGAGAAGGGACTTGGCCTTGGCGGGGTCGTGCGCGTAGTAGCCGTCCAGCTTCTTGTCGTACGCCTGGGTCTCGGGGCCGAAGACCTGCGAGGTGGTCCGGCCGCGGTTCTGGCGGATGCGGTCGAGCATGGTGTCGCGGTCGACGGCGTAGTTGAGCGCCCGGCGCACGCGCGGGTCGCGCAGCGCGGGGGTGATCTTGCCGTCGCGGTCGAAGAGCAGCAGCCCCTGGAAGTCGAACTCCTGCTTCTCCGTCTTCACCTCGGGGTCGGACTCGATGGCGATCTGCTGGTCGGCGGTCTGGAGGAGCGCCGCGTTGACCTGCCCGGTCTTGAGGCCGTTGGTGATGGCGGTCTCGTTGTCGAAGAAGCTGATGTTGATGTTCTTGTAAGGGAGCTCCTTGCCCCAGTAGCCGGGGTTGCGGCTGTAGGACCACTTGGTGCCGACGGTGGTCCGCGTCTTGTCGAGGCGGTAGGGGCCGGTGCCGTCCGGGGTGGTCTTGAGGCTGTCGCCCTTCGTGAACTGCCGCGGGTTGGCCATCAGTCCGGGCGCGTCGCTGAGGTAGAACTCCATCGCCGGGTTGGGCTGCTTGAACTTCAGCGTGACGTGGGCGGCGTCGGTGACGTCGACGGCCTCCAGGTCGTTCAGCCACTTCGCGGAGGCGCCGCCGCCCTTCTGGAAGCGCTCCAGGTTCGCCTTGACCGCCGCGCCGTCGAAGGCGGTGCCGTCGGCGAACTTGACGTCCTTGCGCAGGGTCAGCGCGAGCGCGGTGTGGTCCTTGTTGTACGTCCACTCCGTGGCGAGCATCGGGCTGAAGGTGCCGTCGGGTTCGCGCTTGATGAGGGTGTCGTACATCGCCTGGAAGTACGGCAGGGCGCTGCCGGTGGCGACGGCGGGGTCCAGGCTCTGCGGGAGGGTCATCGTCGCGATGTTCAGCGTGGACGATCCGGCGCCCGCGGTGCCGCCGTTGTCGCCGGCGCATCCGGCGAGGGCGAGCGAGGCCGCGAGGCAGGCGGCGACCGTCGCGGTTCGGGCAGTTCTGCTCATGTCTTTCGCTCCGTCTGGAGAGCCGGGGGCACCGCCCCGGCGAAGATTGCCGGTGAGCCTACCCACGGAATTAACCACTTGGTAGGTTTTTGCTCGGTGGAATTAACCAGCCGGTAAGTTCTGCTGGACGAGGACCGATCGCGGCAGGAGACGACCGAAGTGACCGACCTTGCGCCCGAGGCGCCCCGGCGGCTGTCGAAGGGTGAGCGCACCCGTGCGCGCATCCTGGACTCCGCGACCGAGCTGTTCGCCCGCTCCGGCTTCCTCGCGGTCTCGCTGCGCGATATCGCCGCCCACGCCGGGCTCACCCATGCCGGGGTGCTGCACCACTTCCCCGGCAAGGAGGCCCTGCTCCTGGATGTGCTGAGCCGCCGGGACGAGCTGGACGCGCGCCGCCTCTTCCCCGGCGTGCTCGCCCCGGGCGAACCGGAGCCGGAGCCCGCCGAGCGGCTGCGGCTGCTGCTCGGCGTGGTCGACCGCAACGCCCGGACGCCGGGCCTGGTCGCGCTGTACGCGAAGCTGTCGGCGGAGGCGTCCGATCCGGACCACCCCGCCCACCTCTACTTCGTACGGCGCTACCAGGTGCTGCGCCGCGAGACGACCGGCCTGCTGGCGGAGCTGTTCGCGGCCGGCGGTGCCCGGGAGGACCCGGCCGCCGCGGCGCAGCAGCTGCTGGCCCTGATGGACGGGCTCCAGACGCAGTGGCTGCTGGAACCGGAAGCGGTCGACATGGCCGAGCAGGTCCGCGCCTTCCTCCGCCGCCACGGCGTCGCGGCGGAGGGGCGGGGCTGAGGCGTCAGTGACCGAGGGCGGCGAGGACGGCATCGGCCGTGCTCCTGTGTCCGGCGGCGTTCGGGTGGAAGCCGGCACCCTCGGCGGAGTCGGCCGGTTCGATCCAGCGCACCCCCGCGGCCCGGCAGGCGTCGTGCCCGACGGACGGACCGTAGGTGTCGACGTATCCCGCACGGTGCGCCCCGGCCCGCTGCGCCATCATCGCGTCGAGCTGCTTCTCCTCGTCCCGGACCCAGCCGAAGTCGCCCTCGGCGAGCGGGATCGTGGCGCGGCAGGAGCTGCCGTCGTCGGGGAGCAGCGAGGGGTAGCCGACGACGAGGACCCGGGCCTGCGGCGAGCGGGCGTGGATCGCGTCGAGCACCGCGTCCAGCTTCGGTGCGGTGGCGTTGATCCGGGAGCCGATCTCGTCGGTGCCGAACAGGGTGAAGCTGCTCTTGCAGGGCGAGCCGTGCGGCGCGAGGTAGCCGACGAGGACGCACCGGGTGATGACCCCGGCGAGGTCCAGGTCGTTGCCGCCGATCCCGAGGGTGACCAGGGTGGTGTCGGGGCGCAGCGCGTCGAGCTGGGGCGCCACGGAGCCCTGCGGTCCGGCCATGTGCGTGGTGTCGGCCCCGGCGCAGGTGACGTCGGTGAACGAGGCGGCGCCCACCGCGGCCGCCACGAGCGAGGGGTAGTTGCGGTCGGAGCGCCCGCAGACCGTGTCGGTCTGCTGCGGAATGCCGGGCCCGGAGCTGTACGAGTCGCCGAGCGCCACGTACCGCACGGGGTCGGCGGCCGCCGGGGCGGCCGGGGCGGCGACGCCGGGGGCCGCGGCGGCCGCGAGCAGCGCGGCGGCGGTGGCCGCCGCGAGAGCGAGACGCGGGGCGCGGGCCGGGTGGCCCGCCCCTTGGCGCGCGGGGGTGGTCGACCGACCGGATGCCGACATGACCGTTCCTCGATTCATGGGAGAGCGGAGCCGACGGGACGGACGGCAGCAGCAGGGAGCTCATCGGAGCGGACCGCCCGAGCTCGAAAACCGTACGGTGATCGGTTTCTGGCCGTCAAGAGCCGCGCCCGAAATGAAATCCGGCCGTTCGAGGTGGTCCCGCGCGCCGCACGCGGGGACCCTTGACACCAAAAACCGATCACCATACGTTTTTGGGCCGCATGCCGTCTTGCCCCGATTCGCCCGCCGGACGGTCACGGCCCGCCCCTCGCGCCCGGCACCCGCCCTCTTCACGGAAGCCCGACAGGTACTCGTATGACTCAGCGATCCACCCCCCACCCCTCCCCCGCCACCGCCCTTCCGCTCGCCGAGAAGGCCGCCCTGACCAGCGGTTCCGGGGACTTCGTGAGCGAGGGGTCCGAGGCGGCGGGGCTGCCCGTCGTCCGCATGTCCGACGGCCCGCACGGGCTGCGGCTGCCCCGGGAGACCGGCGACGGCGGCCAGCTCGACCTGCACAGCGCGGCGCCCGCCACCTGCTTCCCGCCCGCCGTCGCCCTCGGCAGCAGCTGGAATCCGGAGCTGGCCGAGGAGGTCGCCGCCGCCATCGCGGCCGAAGCCGCGGCGCACGGCGTCCATGTGGTGCTCGGGCCGGGCATCAACATCAAGCGGTCACCGCTGTGCGGCCGGAACTTCGAGTACTTCTCCGAGGACCCTCTGGTCTCGTCGGAGCTGGGCGGCGCGATGGTGCGCGGGCTCCAGAAGGCCGGGGTCGGGGCGTCGCTCAAGCACTACGCGGCCAACAACCAGGAGACCGACCGGATGCGGGTCAGCGCCGACATCGACGAGCGCCCGCTGCGCGAGATCTATCTGCGCGCCTTCGAACGCGTCGTCCGCCGTGACAAGCCGTGGTCCGTCATGGCCTCCTACAACGGCGTCAACGGCGTGCCCGTGGCGCAGCACACCCGCCTGCTGACCGAGATCCTGCGCGACGAGTGGGACTTCGACGGGATCGTCGTCTCCGACTGGGGCGCGGTGCGCGACCGGGTCGCCGCCCTCCGCGCCGGCCTCGACCTCCAGATGCCGGGCCCGGGCGGGCACACGGACCGCGAGGTGGCCGCCGCCGTGGAGTCCGGCGCGCTGGACGAGGCGGTGCTCGACCGGACCGTCGAACGCCTCGCCCTCTTCGCCGACCGCGCGACCGGCGGGGCCGGGACGCCCGCGCCGTTCGACGCGGAAACCTCGCACCGCATCGCCGGACGCGCCGCCGACCAGTGCGTGGTGCTCCTGAAGAACGACGGGGCGCTGCTGCCGCTGGACCCGGCGCGCGGCAGCCTGGCGGTCATCGGCGAGTTCGCCCGTACGCCCCGCTTCCAGGGCGCGGGCAGCTCGCAGGTCACCCCCACCCGGCTCGACGTCCCGCTGGACGGCCTGCGCGAACGGGCGACGGGCGCGGAGGTGCGGTTCGCCGCCGGGTACGCGCTGCCGGGCGCCGAGGACGGGCCGACGGAGGCCGAACTCGCCGACGAAGCGGTGCGGTTGGCCGAGTCGTCCGACACGGCGGTGCTGTTCCTCGGGCTGCCCGCGCAGGACGAGTCCGAGGGCTTCGACCGCGACCATCTGGACCTGCCCGCCGCCCAGACCGAGCTGCTGCGGCGGGTCCTGGACGTCAACCCGCGCACGGTCGTGGTGCTGTCCAACGGCGGGGCCGTCCGCACCGCACCCTGGCAGGACCGGGTGCCCGCGCTCGTGGAGGGGTGGCTGCTCGGCCAGGCGGGCGGCGGCGCGCTCGCCCGCGTCCTGTTCGGCGCGGTCAACCCGTCCGGAAAGCTGACGGAGACGATCCCGCTGCGCCTGGAGGACTCCCCGAGCCATCTCTCGTTCCCCGGCGAGGAGGGCAGGGCCCGCTACGGCGAGGGGATCTTCGTCGGATACCGGGGGTACGACACGCAGCGCCGCGAGGTCGCGTTCCCGTTCGGCCACGGCCTGTCGTACACGACGTTCGGTTACGCGGACCTGGCGGTGCGGGAGGACGGCGACGGCTTCCACGTCACGCTGACCGTCACCAACACCGGCACGGTCGCCGGGCGCGAGATCGTGCAGCTGTACGTGGGCGGGCCGGACGGTTCACGCGTCCTGCGGCCGGTGCGCGAACTGCGGGGCTTCGCCTCGGTGTTCCTGGAGCCGGGCGCGAGCGCCGAGGTGGCGGTGCGGGTGGCGCGGCACGATCTGGCGTACTTCAGCGAGCGCGAGGGCGGCTGGAAGGTCGAGGACGGCCGCTACCGCTTCGAGGCCGGCGCCTCCTCGCGGGACATCCGCGCCCAGGTGGAGACCGACGTGGCGGGCGACCCCTCGGGGCTGCGGCTGACCGGTCGGAACACCCTCGCCGAGTGGTTCGAGCACCCGGTGGGCGGCCCGCTGCTGATGGAGGCGTTCGCGAAGGCGCGTACGGACGAGTCCGCGAGCGCGCTCGCCGATCCCATGATGCTGCGGTTCCTCGCCGGAGTGCCGCTCGACGTGATCTGCGAGTTCCCGCAGAGCCCGCTGTCCCCCGAGAGCCTGCCCGCCCTGGCGGACGAGGTGGAGGCCCGCACGGCACGGCAGGAGGGCTGAGACGGCCACCGGCCGGGTGGCGCCCGGCCGGGAGCCCGTCCGGGACGCCTTCGTACGCGGCTGCGCCGACGATCCGGGCGCCGCGCAACTGGCCGTCCGCCACCACGGGCACCCGGTGGTCGATCCGGCCTCCGGTCCGCCGGACTTCGGGACGGAGGCGGTGACCGCGACGGCGGCGGCGCGCTGACCCGTACGGGAACGCTGGAGGGGCGGCGCATGCGCGCCGCCCCTCCTTCCCGGGTCAGGCCCCCTCGGGCGCCGGGCGTGGGTCGAGGATGGTGAGCAGGTCCTCGATGGGCTGCTCCATGTCCGTGGAGCGGTCGATCAGCCATTGCAGCTGGATGCCGTCGGCGACGGCGACCAGGAGCACCGCCAGCCGTTCCGGAGGGATCGCGGAGCTGATCCGCCCCTCCGCGATCCCGTCCCGGACGAAGTCCGCGACGCGTTCGCGCACCACCGGGTAGCGCTCGGCGAAGTGGGCGTGGGCGGGGTGGGCAGGGTCGCTGGCGGCGGCGGCCATCGAGACGAACAGCTCGACGAGGCCGGGCGTCTTGGCGCCCTCCCGGATGATCTCGCGGTAGCCGTACGGATCGGCGCGCTCCACCTGCCGGGCCCGCGCCGTCTCGTCACGCATCCGCAGGACCTGGGTGAGCAGGTCCTCCTTGGAATCGAAGTAGTGCATGAGTCCGGGCAGGCTGAGGCTGCACTTCGCCGCCACCTTCCGCAGGGAGGTACCCCGGTACCCCTCGGCGGCGAAGATCTCCAGTGCCGCGTGCAGGATCTCGCTGCGCTTGGCCTCGCCCTTCTCGTACGGGCCCCGTTTCGCCATGCCGGTCACCCTAACGCGAGGAGGGTGCGGTCACCGACCCGAGCGTGGCCCCGGCGGGCAGCCGGCGCTCCCGGGACAGGCCGCCCAGCCAGCGCGCCGACTTCTTGGGCGTCCGGGCGAAGGTGTCGCGGTCGACCGCGATCAGCCCGAACGTCGGCCGGTAGCTCCCCCACTCGTAGTTGTCGAGGGCGCTCCAGTGCAGATAGCCGCGTACGTCGACGCCCTCGGCCATCACCTCGGCGAGGCTCGCCAGGGCGCGTGCGGTGTAGGCGATGCGCCGCTCGTCGTCGTCCGTGGCGATGCCGTTCTCGGTGACCAGGACCGGCACGCGCGGGCCGACGACCTCCGCCGTGTGCCGGACCGCCTCGCCGAGCGCTTCGGGGTAGAACTCCCAGCCGGTGAGGGTCAGTTCGGCGCCCGGGGGCGGGGGCAGGGTGCCGTCGGGACCGATGCGGTGGCGGGTGTATGCCTGGACGCCGATCCAGTCGTCCTCGCGGGCGGCCTCCAGGAAGACGTCCTCTCGGGGCCACGCGTAGGCGGTCGCGGCGGACGCGCAGCCCGGCTCGGGCTGGTACACCTGATTGGCCACGGTCCAGCCGACCAGGACACCGGGCACGGTCTCCTTCAGCGCGGCGGCGGCGGCCCGGTGGGCGCGGATCAGGGCCCGGATCACCTCGGGGTCCGGGGCGAAGGAGGCCGGGTCGACGGCGGCGGCCCCGGCCTCGCGGGCGGCGTTCGCCCCGTGCGCGACGCTCTCCCAGCCGTGCTCGGCCGCATGCCGCTTGAGGGCGTACATCAGGGCCATGATGTTGGGCTCGTTGATGGTGGCGACATGGCGGACGCCCTCGCGCAGGATGCCGGCGCAGGTGCGCGCGTAGGCCGCGAACAGTTCCTCCGCACCGGGGGCCGTCCAGCCGCCGAGGTCGCTGAACCACCGGGGCGAGGTGAAGTGGTGGAGGGTCACGACCGGGGTCAGCCCGCGTTCCAGCGCGCCGCGCACCATGGCCCGGTAGTGCGCGACGGCGGCGCGCGAGATCCGGCCGCGCTCCGGCTCGATACGCGCCCACTCGATGCTGAACCGGTAGGAATCGAAGCCGAGTTCGCGCAGCAGGTCCATGTCCTCGGGCCACCGGTGGAAGCTGTCGGCCGCGTCCCCGCTGGGCTCCTGGACGAAGCTCCCGGGGTGGTTCTCCAGGGTCCACCAGTCGCTGGAGACGTTGTTGCCCTCGACTTGGTGGGCCGAGGTCGACGCTCCCATGAGGAAGCCTTCCGGCAGGGCGAAACCGGGTCCGGCCTCGTGCACCATCGGGTTCTCCTTTCGCCCGGAGGCGGCCCGTTCGCCCCCTCCGCAAAAAGCGTTCATTGATCGGTTTTCGTGTTAGCGTACAGGTGGCAGCGGTACGGGAGAAGAGGCGGCAGGTCCGGTCTCGCTCCGGCGCCGAATGCCCGGGGGGCCGGACCCGCCGGAACCTGACACCGCCGCTCCGGCTCCCCGGCCCACCGCGTACACCTCAGGGAGAAGCCTGTGAACGCCGTCATCCCGCACGCCGACGCCCGGCCGTCGTCCCCCGCCGGCGCACTGCCCGCCGCCGCCCCCTGGCACGTACGGGCGACGGACCCGGCCCTGGCGGAGGTGGCCGAGACCGTACGGGCGCTGCTCGCCCCGCACCTGCCGGACGCGTCCGGCGGCACGCCCCTGGAGCTGGTCCTCGCCCTGGACGAGTCGGCGTCCGCGCCCCCCCTCGGCGTCTCCCCCGAGGGGTTCGCACACCCGGTGGACGAGGGCTACCGGCTGCGGGTGGACGCCGACGGCATCACCTGCCACGGCCGCACCCCGGCCGGGGTGTTCCGGGGCGCGACCACGGCCCTCCAGCTCATCGCCACCGGTCAACTCCCGTACCAGGAACTGACGGACGCCCCGCGCTACGCCTGGCGCGGCCTCATGGTCGACCCGGCCCGCAGCTTCCTCGCCCCGGACGAGGTACGCCGGATCATCGACCTCGCCGCGCTCTACAAGCTCAACGTCCTGCACCTCCACCTCACCGACAACGAGGGCTGGCGCATCGAACTGCCCGGCACCCCCGCGCTGACCGCACCGGGCACGGACTTCTACACGGCCGCCGAGTACCGGGAGCTCCAGGAGTACGCGGCCCGCCGCTTCGTCACGGTCGTCCCCGAGATCGATCTGCCGGGCCACTGCGCGACGTTCCGGGCCGCCGTGCCCGGCCTTCCCCCTGCCCCCGCCCCGGCCGGGCTCGCGGACCGCTTCCCGTTCGTGCCCCCGCTCGACCTGACCGACGGGACGACCCGCGCCGCCGTGGCCCGTGTCCTCACCGAGGTCTGCGCCCTGACGACCGGCCCCCACGTGCACATCGGCGCCGACGAGGCGTTCGGCGCGACCCCGGAGAGCTTCGACGCCTCCGTACGCGAACTGCGCACGCTCGTCCGCGAGCTGGGCAAGCGCCCGGTGGCCTGGCAGGAGTCCTCACGCGCCGGGATCGGGCCCGAGGACATCGCGCAGTACTGGGTGGACGTGGAGATGTTGGACCTCCCGGACACGGCGGAAGGGCTGGCCGCCCGGCCCGAACTCGTGGCCGCCGGACGGACCGTGGAGCTCATCGCGGCGCTGAAGAACTTCTTCGCCCCCACCGACGACGACCTCCGCCGCACCGTCGAGGGCGGCGGGCGCGTGCTGCTGTCGCCCCAGTCCCACCTGTACCTGGACCGCCCGTACGCGGCCGGGTTCGCCCCGCCCGAGCAGTCCGCCGAGGCGGCCCGGCTCGGCTTCGAGGGATACCGGCCGCTGGGCATCCGCCACACGGCGGCCTGGGACCCGGGCGCCTACGCGATCCCGGACGCGAACGTCGCTGGCGTGGAGGCCACGGTCTTCGCCGAGAAGTTCAAGGGCTTCGAGGACGTCTCCGTACTCCTGCTGCCCCGGCTGGCCTCGGTCGCGGAGGCCGCGTGGTGCGGGCGCGCGCCGGAGTGGGCCGAATACCGCGAGCGCCTGGCCCGTCACGGCCGTGTCTGGGCCGACCGGGACCTGCCCTACTTCGCCTCCACGGAGGTGGACTGGCGCTGAGGGCGGCCCCTCAGGCGCCCAGCCCGAGCAGTTCCGCGAACGCCGTGCTCCCCGCAGGCGTCACCTTCACCGCGCGCCCCGAGCCGACGCGGCGGACCCACTCGCGCTCCAGGGCCGCCGCGCACAGCGCCGCGCCCAGGGCGCCGGCGAGGTGGGAGCGGCGCTCGGTCCAGTCCAGGCAGGTGCGGACGAGGGGGCGCCGGGCCCCTGCGGGCTGCCGGAAGTCCAGGGTGTCGGCCAGCCAGGCGCGGCCCGCCGGGGTGACGGCGATCCCGGAGGCGGTGTCGACCAGGCCGCGCGCGGTCATCGCGTCCGCCAGGGCGACCCCGAGCCGGCCCGCCAGATGGTCGTAGCAGGTGCGCGCCCGGGCCTCGGCGTCCTGGCGGACCGAGGCGCGCAGGGTGCGCGGGCGGGAGGTGCCGGGGGCGTACGCGGCGAGCGCCTCGGTGAGCGCGGCCGCCTCCGGGCCCGCGAGCCGGACATAGCGGTGCCTGCCCTGGCGCTCCTCGGCCAGCAGCCCGCCGGCGACGAGGCGGGAGATCTGCTCGCTGGCGGTGGACGCGCTCACGCCCGCGTGCCGGGCCAGCTCGCCGGACGTCCAGGCGCGCCCGTCGAGCAGCGCCTCGCAGAGGGCGGCACGGGTGCGGTCGGCGAAGAGGGCGGCGGTGTCGGCGAGTGAGGACATGCCTCCATGGTGGCGCAGGGACGGTTCGGCGGGGGCCGAAGTGTTCCGGGCCTACGGTCGGAGCCATGAGCCACCCGACGACACATGAGTTCAGTCAGTACGCGGAGGTCCTGGCGGCCCTCTCCGACCCCGCGCTCGTCCCGCCGCCGCCCGTCCCGGTCGAGGGCCCGCCCGGTGCGAGTGTCGCGTGGCTGCGGGGCTCGGTGGCGAGGTTCGCCTCCGGTGAGGCGCACCGGCGGCGCCGGGCCCTCGTGGAGGCCGAACTCGCGCGCCTGGCCCCGGCGGATGTGCACCGGGCGGCTTCGGGGGCCGACACCCGTAGCGATCCGCGGACGCGGGTGGTGCGCGGTCTCGCCGCCGCCCTGCACATGCCGGAGCCGGAGCGGGTCGCCCGGGAGGTGGGAGCGGTCGCGGACGCGTACTTCGGCGAGGACGGCGGACCCGGCGCCGACCGGGCCGTCGCCCGGCTCGTGGCGCTGCTCGCCCCGGGCGTCGTGGACGACACCGGGCTGGAGGCCGTCGCCAACCGCATCGGGCTCCTGGTCCAGGCGTGCGCCGCGACAGCAGCACTGGTCGAGGCGGCCGGGGACGGGGTACCCACGGCCCGGGTGCTGCGGGACGATCCGCCGGTGCGGGTCATGCGCCGGACCGCCGCGCGGGCCACCCGGGTCGCCGGACGGGAGATCGCCGAGGGCGACGAGGTGGTCCTCGACCTGGGGGCCGCCCAGCAGGGCCACGCCGCCCCGCTCGCCTTCGGCGCACCGCCCCGGGCATGCCCCGGCAGGGCGCACGCCCTCGCGCTGGCCGAGGGGCTGCTCGGGCGGCCGATGACCCCGTTCGCCCGCCTCCACCACCAGGGGAAGGCCCTGCTGCTGCCGAACGCCTGGGATTACGCGTCGGCCGCCGCGCTGGCCGCCGAGGGGTTCGAGGCGGTGGGGACCACCAGCCTGGGCGTGGCGGCGGGGCTCGGGCTGCCGGACGGGGCGGCGGCGACCAAGGAGGCGACCGTGGAACTGGCCGGGAGGCTGGGCCGGGGGCCGTTCCTGTTCAGCGTGGACGCCGAAGGGGGGTTCAGCGACAACCCGGCGGAGGTCGCCCTGCTGGCGCGCCGGCTGTACGAGGCGGGGGCGGCGGGGATCAATCTGGAGGACGGGCGGGCCGACGGCACCCTCGCCCCGGTGGAGCTGCACGCCGCGAAGATCGCCGCCGTGAAGGAGGCCGTGCCCGGGCTGTTCGTCAACGCCCGCACGGACACGTACTGGCTGGGGATCGCCCCGGAGCGGACCGCCGGCCGGCTCGCGGTGTACGAGCGGGCCGGGGCGGACGGGGTGTTCGTGCCGGGGCTCTCGGATCGGGCGGGGATCGCCGCGCTGACCGCCGCCCTGGTCACCCCGCTGAACGTGCTGTACAGCCCGGCCGGACCCGGCATCGCGGAGCTGGGCGCCCTGGGGGTGCGCCGGGTCAGCCTGGGTTCGCTGCTGTACCGGGAGGCGCTGGCCGGGGCGGTGTCCACGGCCGCCGCGATCCGGGACGGCGGGCCGGTGCGGGGCGGGGCGCTCCCGTACGCCGATGTGCAGGCGCTGGCGCCGGGCGACGGCTAGGGCCTGGCGTCGCCCGGCAGACGGGAATTTGACGACAGGACCTAGGGGGTCGCGGCGGAGACGACGTAGACGACCGGTGACATCGGGTCCGTCATGTCGACGGTGATGTCCTGGGTGGGGCGCGGGTCCTTGTTGGTGTGGGTGGTGCCCGCCCAGGAGACGCCGTCGCCGAAGTACCAGCCGGCGATCTTCGTGTCGCGCTTGCCGATGGTCACCTTGCCGGGTTGCAGGGCGGCGCGGCCGGTGCCGATGTCGGTCAGGAAGGCGTCCAGGCCGTTGGACGTCGTGCGGAACTGCATGTACATCCGGCTGGCCTTCCAGTTGTTCGTCTCGTAGTACTGCACGCCGGTCGCGTACCCGGGGATCGGGACCTCGAAGATGCGGCGCAGCATCTTCGACGGCCAGCCGGGGCGCAGCCCCTGCGCGGCGGCCTCGGCGGCCTTGTCCTGGCCGGAGCGGCGGCTCTGGCCCGCCGAGATCAGCAGGTAGCCGGCGGGGACGCCGATGAGCAGCACGATGATCGTCGCCGTGATCAGGCGCCGGCGGATCAGATGGCGGCGGGTCTCGGGGGGCCGCCCGTCGCCCTCGTCCGGGGGCGGCGGGGACTGGCGCGGCACGACGGGGTGCTCGGCTGCGGTCATGGGTGTGGGGCCCCTAGGAAGTGCGGGTGTTGCGGTTGCTGCGGAGGGTGCTCGCCGCCTGGTCGTAGATCTGCGCGTACCGCTCGTACCGCTCGACGCGGCGGCGGTTGGTGCGGCGGAAGCGCCGCGCGACCAGCCGGGCGAGGTCCGCCGCGCCGACCATACCGGCCTCCGGGCCGAGCTGTGCCTTGGCGATGCGGGCCTCGGGGCGGTAGCCGCGCCCGGTGAGGTGGCGTTTGAAGGCGTCCCGGGCCGGGCCGATGAGCAGGTCGTCGGCGGCGCTGACCCCGCCGCCGATGACGAAGCAGGAGGGGTCGAGCGCGGCGGCCAGATTGGCGATGCCGACGCCGAGCCACTGGCCGATGTCCTGGAGCAGCTCGACGCACATCGCGTCGCCCTCGCGGGCCAGTTCGGTGATGAGCGGTCCGGTGATGTCCGGGACGTTGCCCTTGACGCGTTCGATGATCCCGTGGGCCACCGGCGAGTCGGCGGCGGCCAGCTCGCGGGCCTCGCGGACCAGCGCGTTGCCGGAGCTGTACTGCTCCCAGCAGCCCCGGTTGCCGCAGGGGCAGCGGTGGCCGCCGGGCACGACCTGCATGTGGCCGAACTCACCGGCGACGCCGTACTTGCCGCGCTTGACCTGGCCGTCCTCCAGGATCGCGCCGCCGATGCCGGTACCGAGGGTGATCATGACGAGGTGGTCCTCGCCGCGCCCGGCGCCGAAGCGCCACTCGGCCCAGGCGGCGGTGTTGGCGTCGTTGTCCACCATGACGGGAACGACGAGCCGGGAGGCGAGGGCGTCACGCAGGGGCTCGTCGCGCCAGGCGAGGTGCGGGGCGAAGAGGACCTTGGAGCGGTCCGCGTCGACCCAGCCGGCCGCGCCGATGCCCACCGCGTGCACGTCGTGCCGGTCGGAGAGGTCGAGGACCAGCTCCACGATGGTGTCCTCGACGACCTTCGGGCTCTTGGACTTGTCCGGGGTCTCGGTGCGCACGGTCTCCAGGATCGTGCCGTCGGCGTCCACGACACCGGCCATGACCTTGGTGCCGCCGATGTCGATCCCGACGGTGGGGACCCGGGGCGCCGTGAGGTGCGAGCGCCTTTCCCGGGTGCCCACGGTCCGCAGGACGGTCGCGCGGGCGGAGCCGCGGTGTGCGAAGTCGCGGTACGTGCTCATCGTCCCTGAAAGGTGTGGGGTGACCGGGTCAGGAGTGATCCCGGTGGCGGACGGCGCCCGTCCGTCCCGATTCTGCCATTGCCGGGAGGGCGGGGCCGTCGGACGGGCGGGCCGGCCGCGCTTCTACGGCTTGTCGAGGGGGCCCGGTCCCGAGGTGCGCTCCAGCTCGTGGCTCAGCTCCTCCAGCTCGCTGCCGCCCGCCATCTGCCGGGTCAGCTCGTCCAGCGTGACGCTGTCCTTGGTGTGGCTGCCGGCCATGGCGCCCCGCTTGAGGAGGACGAACCGGTCGCCGACGAGATAGGCGTGGTGCGGGTTGTGCGTGATGAGGACCACGCCGAGTCCGGCGTCGCGGGCGGCCGCGATGTACTTCAGGACGACCCCGGACTGCTTGACGCCGAGGGCGGCCGTCGGCTCGTCCAGGACGAGCACCTTCGCGCCGAAGTGGACGGCGCGCGCGATGGCCACGCACTGCCGCTCGCCGCCGGACAGGGTGCCGATGGGCTGGTCCACGTCCCGCAGGTCGATGCCCATGCGGAGCAGCGCCGAGCGGGTCGTCTCGCGCATCAGCTTCACGTCGAGGCGCTTGAAGGGGCCGGCGCCGGTGGTCGGCTCGGAGCCCAGGAAGAAGTTGCGCCAGACCGGCATCAGGGGGACGACCGCGAGGTCCTGGTAGACCGTGGCGATGCCCCGGTCGAGGGCGTCGCGCGGGTTGGCGAGGGTGGTCTCCTCGCCGTCGATGAGGAACCGTCCGGCGTCGTGCCGGTGCAGCCCGGCGATGATCTTGATGAGGGTGGACTTGCCGGCGCCGTTGTCACCGAGCACGCAGGAGATCTCGCCCGCGTGGACTTCGAGGGAGACCCCTTCGAGCGCCTTGATGTTGCCGTAGTACTTGGCCACGTCGTCCAGCTCGACGAGGGCCTGCCGACCGGTGTCCTGCGGCCCGTCCTGGGCCTTGGGGGCCGTCATTTCGTCGCCTCCGCGCGCTTGCGTACCCATGCGTTGAGCAGGGTAGCCAGGAGCAGCATCGCTCCCAGGAAGAACTTGAACCAGTCCGGGTTCCACTCCGCGTACACGATGCCCTTGCTGGTCATGCCGAAGATCAGGGCACCGACCGCCGAGCCGATCGCGGAGCCGTAACCACCGGTGATCAGGCAGCCGCCGATGACGGCCGCGATGATGTAGATCAGCTCGTTGCCGACGCCCTCGCCGGACTGCACCACGTCGTAGCTGAACAGCAGGTGCTGCCCGGAGACCCAGGCGCCGAAGGCGACGCCGAGGTAGAGCCCGATCCTGGTGCGGATGACCGGGACGCCGACCGCGCGGGCCGCGTCCGCGCCACCGCCGACGGCGAAGATCCAGTTGCCGAAGCGGGTGCGGAGCAGGATCCAGGTCGCGACGGCCACCAGTCCGGCCCACCACAGCAGCGTCACCTTGAGCTCGACGCCGCCGACGGTCCAGTAGGAGGCGAAGAGCTTGCGGGCGGAGGGGAAGCCCTCCATGTCGCCGATGCCCTTCGTGGAGACGGTCCCGCTGATCAGCTTGGTGAGGCCCAGGTTGAGACCGGTCAGCATCAGGAAGGTGCCCAGCGTGATGATGAAGCTGGGGAGTTTCGTACGGGTCAGCATGAAGCCGTTGAACGCGCCGAAGGCGAGCGTGACCAGCAACGACACGAAGACGCCGACCCATACGTTGGCCGTCATCTGGTAGCTGAACATCGAGGAGATCAGCGCGGAGCTGGTGACCATCACACCGGCGGACAGGTCGAACTCGCCGCCGATCATCAGGAGCGCGACCGGCGCCGCCATGATCCCGATGGTGGAGGCCGCGTACAGCACCGTGCCGAAGCTGGTGGCGCGCAGGAAGCTGTCGGCGACGATCGCGAAGAACAGGAATACGGCCAGCGCGCCGACGACCGAGCCCAGCTCCGGGCGGCCGAGGAGCTTGCGCAGCGGAGAGGTGCGCAGCAGCCGTTCGTCCGCGACGGCCGACGATCCGGGCCCGGCGGTCATCGGGTGCCCCGGCCGGCGTACTCGGCGAGCTGGTCGGCGTCCTTCGCGGTGATGATCTGCGGGCCGGTGAGGACCGGGCGGCCGCCGCCGAGGACGTTGCGGTTGTAGCGGTAGAGCCAGAGCAGGTCGACGGCCTCGTAGCCCTGGAGGTAGGGCTGCTGGTCGACGGCGAAGCCGAGGGTCTTGGACTTCAGGCCCGCGGCGACGGTGGCGTTCAGGTCGAAGGTGTCGATCTCGGCCTTGCTGCCGGCGGTCTTCTTCGCCTTCACGGCGGCGTCCGCGAAGGGCGCGCCGAGCGTGACGACGGCGTCGATGTCCTTGTCGGACTGGAGCTTCGCCTCGATGGACGCCTGGACGTCGGGCATGTTGGTGCCCTCCACGTACAGGTTCTGCATCTGGCCGTCGAAGGTCTTCTTCGCTCCGGCGCAGCGCTGCTCGTGGCCCACGTTGCCCTGCTCGTGCAGGATGCACAGGGCCTTCTTGCGGCCGCGCTTGTTCAGCTCGTCGCCGACTGCCTCACCGGCGATGGACTCGTCCTGGCCGATGTGGGTGAGTGCGCCGTACGCCTTGGACTCGGCGGAGCCGGAGTTCACCGTGATCACGGGGATGCCCGCGCGGACGGCCTTGGCGACGACGTCCTTGAGGGCGTCGGGCTTGGCGAGCGTGACGATCAGCCCGTCGACCTTCTTGTCGATGGCCGCCTGCACCAGCTGGGCCTGCTGCTGGCCCTCGTCGTTGTGCGAGTACAGGAAGTTGATGTTGTCCTTCTTGGCGGCCATGTCGGCGCCCTTCTGGACGATGTCCCAGAAGGTGTCGCCGTCGCCCGAGTGGGTGACCATGGCGAAGGTCCAGCGGGGCGTGTTCACCGCGGCCCGGCCTTCGGCCGCGGCCTTGGCCGCACGCTCCTCCGCCCGCTTGCCGCCGGTGCTGCTGCATCCCATGAGGGACACCCCCAGCACCGCCGCAAGCACGGCGCCCATCGCACGTACCCCTGTCCGAACCCTTGCCACGACGCCGTGCCCTTCTTGTGCTGCTCGCTGTGCTGCTGCCGGTGGAGCCGGGGCCTGTGGTCCCGGCCCGGCTGGGCAAGTATCCCCGAGCACGCGCCGCCGCGACCCGGAGGGGCACGAACAGGACGGCGGCGCGTCGCTCACCAGCGCACCGGCAGCCGGCGCACCCCCCGGATCAGCGTGCCGGGCAGCCAGTCGAACGGGGCGGCCTCCGGGTCCGTCTCCAGGCCGGGGCAGCGTTCGAGGAGCGCGCGGATCGCGATGCGGCCCTCCATCCGGGCCAGCGGGGCGCCCAGGCAGAAGTGGATGCCGTGTCCGAAGGCGAGGTGGCCGCGGGTGTCGCGGCGGATGTCGAAGCGGTCGGGCTCGGGGTAGCGGGCCGGGTCGCGGTCCGAGCCCGCCAGGGAGACCAGGACCGCGTCGCCGGTCGCGATGGTCCGGGAGCCGACCTCGACCGGTTCCCGGGCGAAGCGGAGGGTGGCCGTCTCGACGGGTCCGTCGTAGCGCAGCATCTCCTCGACGGCGCCGTCGAGGAGCGAGAGGTCGGCGCGGAGCGCGGCGAGCTGGTCCGGATGGTCGAGCAGGGCGCGTACGCCGTTGGAGATGAGGTTGACGGTCGTCTCGTGGCCGGCGACGAGCAGCAGGAAGGCCATGCCGACCAGCTCGTCGGGCGAGAGCGCGTCGTCGTCCTCGTGGCGGGTGGCGATCAGGGCGCTGAGCAGGTCGTCGCCGGGTGAGCGGCGCTTGGCGTCGATCAGCTCCGTGAGGTAGCCGCCCATGGCGCGGACCGCCTCGCCCTCCTCCAGCGCGTTCGCGGGGGCGACGACGCCGTTGGACAGCTTGCGGAAGGCGGTCCGGTCCAGGTCGGGTACGCCGAGCAGCTCGCAGATCACGGTCATGGGGAGCGGGAAGGCGAGCGCGTCGACGAGGTCGGCGCGGCCCTCGGGAATCATCAGGTCGAGGAGTCCGCCGGTGATCTCCTCGACCCGGGGGCGCAGCGCCTCGATGCGGCGCGGGGTGAACTCGCGGGCGACGAGCTTGCGCAGCCGGGTGTGGTCGGGGGCGTCGGTCTCCAGCATGTTGGCGTTGATCGGGTCGCCGCCGGTCTCGCCGGGCAGCGCCCGCCAGTCCTTGCCGAAGCGCTGGTCGGACAGGACTGCCCGGCCCTCGTCGTAGCCGACGACGAGCCAGATGCGGTCGAACTCGTCGGTGCGGACGAGGTGCACGGGTCCGTCCGCGCGCATCCGCGCGTAGTAGGGGTAGGGATGCGCGGTGAAGTCGGCCAACCCCCGCAGATCCACAACGGTTTCGGACATGGGCCCGCCCTCCCGGTCGTGTCGTCCCCGCTGCGAGGACCGGCCCGTTCAGCGTATGCCGGGATGTCCGCCGGGAACGAGGGGCTTCAGGCCGGATTCGATCCGCTCTCGTCGTCCAGCAACCCGGCGTCGTGGACGAGGAGGGCGATCTGGACGCGGTTGTTGAAGCCGAACCTGGCGAGGATGCGGGAGACCTGGGTCTTGACCGTGGCGACGCTGAGGTAGAGCGTCGCGGCGATCTCCGCGTTGGACCGGCCCCGGCCCACGGCGACGGCCACCTCGCGCTCCCGGTCCGCGAGCTGCGCGATCCGTTCGCGCGCCCGGGCGGCCCGGTCCACGCGTTCCTCCTGCCCGGCACCGGACGCCCGCGCCATGAGCTGCCGGGTGACGGCTGGCGAGAGGACCGGGTCGCCGGCCGCGACCCGGCGCACCGATTCCACGATCTGCGCGGGCGGGGTGTCCTTGAGGACGAAGCCGGCGGCCCCGGCGCGGATGGCGCGGAGCACCTGTTCGTCGGCGTGGAAGGTGGTCAGGACGACGATCTCCGGCGCGTCGGGCCGGGCGCGCAGCGCTTCGGTGGCGGTCAGGCCGTCCATGACCGGCATCCGGATGTCCATCAGGACCACGTCGGGCCGCAGCCGGTCGACCAGCTCCGCGGCCTCGCTGCCGTCGGCGCCCTCGCCCACGATGGCGATGTCGTCGGCGCCGCCCAGCATCAGGTTCAGCCCGGCCCGGACGAGCGGGTCGTCGTCGATGATCAGAAGCCGGACGGGCGCGTGGGTCATGACGCCCACGGTAGCCAGGCCCGCACCGAGAACCCGCCGTCGGGGGCGGGCCCGTGGTCGAGGCGGCCGCCGGCGAGGGTGGCCCGTTCGGTGAGCCCGATGAGCCCCTGGCCGGAGCCGGGGACCGGGGTGAAGGGTTCGGTGGGGGCCGGGTTGCGGACCTCCACGGTGATGCCCTGGCCGGGTCCGCCGGTGACGGCGACGGTGACCTCGGTGCCGGGGGCGTGCTTGCGGGCGTTGGTGAGCGCCTCCTGGGCGATCCGGTAGACGGTGCGCCCGGAGCCGACGGGCACGGCGTCGGGGTCGGCGAGGCGGTTGTCGAGGGTGACCTTCATGCCGGCCTCCCGTGATTCGGCGACGAGGGCGTCGAGCGTGGCGAGGGTGGGCTGCGGGCGGTTGCCGTCGGTGTCGCGGGGGCCGCGGAGGACGCCGATGATCTCGCGGAGGTCCTGGAGCGCCTCGTGCGCGCTGTCCCGGATGACTCCGGCGGCGCGGGCGACCTCGGCCGGGGGCGCGTCGGGCCGGAATTCCAGGGCGCCCGCGTGGACGCTGAGCAGGGTCAGCCGGTGGGCGAGCACGTCGTGCATCTCACGGGCGATCTCCTCGCGGGCGAGCCGCTGGGCCTGTTCGGCGCGGAGGGCGGCCTCGGTCTCGGCGCGGACGGCGCGTTCCCGGAGGGAGACGACGAGCTGGCGCCGGGAGCGCACGACCATGCCCCAGCTGAGGACGAGCAGGATCAGCAGGAGTCCGATGACGGTGGACGCCAGGAACGACGTGTTCGGGTCGGGGCGCAGATACGGCTGTACGGGGGCGACGGCCAGGGCCGCCACGCCGACGAGGGCGACCGGGCGGAACGGCCGGTGGACGGCCAGGCTGAACAGCGCGACGAGCAGGGCGCCCGCCGCGACGGGTTCGACGGTGGACAGCAGGGTCAGGGCGACGGCGAGCCCGACCGGCCAGCGGCGCCGGAACCACAGGGCGCAGCAGGCGGCGGCGCCGACGAGGGAGTCCACCAGCACGAACGTGTCCGATGTGGTGGGGTCGGCCTCGATCGTGGCGAGCGTCGCCAGGCCGATGCCCGCCGCGCAGAGGAAGGCCGTGAGGTCGACCACCCAGTCCCGCACGGTGCGGCGGGACCGGCCCCGGTCGTCGGGCAGCTCGGGTCCGGCCATCGCCGAGGGCAGCAGCCAGGGGTACTCCGTACGCGTCATGTCGACAAAGCTACGCACGTGGGCGGCGGGTTCCGGGGGTCCGGGGCGCGGGAGCGACCAAAGTCGCGCGGCCGGATACTTTCGGACCCGGCGGGCAGACCACCGGCCGACGCGGTGGCGCCGCCCGGGCGGCCAGGCTCGGGGCCATGAAGAAATTCTGCGAGACGGCCGGGTTCCTGGTCTTCGTCCAGGGGGTCGCCGGGCTGCTCCATGTGTGGTTCGACTGGTTCCGCTTCTTCAACCTGGTGCGGCGGCTGCCGTTCGCCTCGGAGTACCCGCTCTTCGTGTCGATCGTGCTGGTGGTGGCGGGCGTGGCCGTCATGATCGCGGCGGACGCGGTCAAGGAGTGAGCCGGTCAGGGCGCGGCCGGGTCCGTGCTCCGCCGCCCCCAGGCGGTCCCGGCCAGGACCAGCACGGCGCCCGCCGCCCCGGCGAGGCCCAGCCGCTCGCCGCCGATCGCGATGCCGGCGGCGGCGGCCCACAGCGGTTCCGTACCGAGCAGCAGGCTGACCCGGGACGGGGAGGTGCGGCGTACGGACCACATCTGCACGAAGAACGCGAAGAGCGTGCAGAACACCGAGAGGAAGAGCAGCCCGGCCCACTCCCGGGCCCCGAATCCGGCGGCGACCGTCCAGGGGGCCTCGCCCGTCCCCGGCGCGGCGGCCAGCAGGGCGAAGACGGTGACGGCGCTGCCGAGCTGCACGGTCGTCAGGGACAGCGAGTCCGCGTCCCGGACGGACTTGATGCGGGCCATGAGCAGGACGTGCAGGGTCCGGGCGAGGGCTGCGGCCAGCATGAGCAGGTCACCGGCCGAGGGGCTGGTGAATCCGCCGCCCTGGGTCAGCAGCACCACGCCTGCCACCGAGAGCCCGGCGGCGGTGAGGAAGGTCCCGGTCGGCCGGGTCCGGTTGACGGCGGCCTCGGCGAGCGGGGTGAAGATCATGGTGAGGCTGATGATCAGCCCGGCGTTGGTCGCCGAGGTGTGCACGATGCCGTAGGTCTCGACCAGGAAGATCCCGCTGAGCACCAGGCCCAGCAGCCCGGCGCCCCGCCACTGCGCGGCGCTGAGCGCGCGCAGCCTGCGCCGTCCGGCGACCGCGAGGACGGGCAGCACGACGGCGAACCGCAGCACGAGCACGGCGACGACGGTCTGCGGGGCGGTGATGCCCTTGGCGGCGAGATAGCTGGACCCCCAGACCACCGCGACCATCAGCACGGGCAGATCGGTGAGCCAGGCCCGGCGCGGCGGGGCGAGTACGGGGGCGGGAACGGCGGCGGAGGACACCTGGACTCCTGCTCTCTCCACAGGGACGACGTGGAGACGGCACCGGCTCGCACTGGGAACGATCACGCTACCGGGCGCGCTCCCGGAATGACGAGCCCCGGACGGGCTCCGGACTCGGCGTCCAATTCCCGCCGGTCTCCGGGCCTCCGGACGACTTTCCTGGTTCCTGTCAGCACGACCGGCAACGGACAGGAACGACGATGAACAGCACCCTTCCCCCCGCCCGCACCGCGCTCGTCACCGGCGGCAGCCGGGGCATCGGCGCCGCGACCGCGCTGCGGCTCGCCCGGGACGGCGCCGATGTGGCGCTGACCTATGTACGCGACGAGCACGCCGCCAAGGAGGTCGTCGCCGCGATCGAGGCGACCGGCCGCCGCGCGGTCGCGCTGCGAGCCGACTCGGCCGACCCGGAGGCCGCCGCCTCGGTGGTGCACCGGGCGGCGGCGGAGCTGGGGCGGCTGGACATCCTGGTGAACAACGCGGGGCTCGGCGTCCTCGGCCCGATCGGCACGCTCACGCCCGCCGATGTGGACCGGGTCCTCGCCGTGAACGTCCGGGCGGTGTTCCTGGCCTGCCGGGCGGCGGCCGAGGTGATGGAGAGCGGCGGCAGGATCATCTCCCTCGGTACGGCCCTGAGCCGGTACGCGGGCGGGCCCGGTTCCACGCTGTACGCGATGAGCAAGTCCGCGCTCTCCGGTCTGACCAAGCCGCTGGCCCGTGAGCTGGGTCCGCGCGGCATCACGGTCAACCTGGTGCAGCCGGGCGCCGTGGACACCGACATGAACCCGGCCGACGGCCCCTTCGCCGACGGCCAGCGCGCGGCCAACGCGCTGGACCGCTTCGGCACGACGGAGGAGATCGCCGCGCTGATCTCGTACCTCGCGGGCGAGGAGGGCGCGTTCGTCACCGGGGCCGAGCTGGTCGTGGACGGCGGTCACGCCGCCTGACGTCGCGCTGCCGCGCTCCGCCTCCCCGCCTACGCTGGGCGGGGAGGCATGCCCGTGACGGCAGAGGACGAGAAGGGACGATCATGTCCGGTATCCCCGCGCACACCCTGAACGACGGCCGTACGATCCCGGCGGTCGGGCTCGGCACCTATCCGCTGGACGACGACGCGGCGGAGAAGGCCGTCTCCGGGGCGCTGGACCTCGGCTACCGGCTCGTGGACACCGCGCTGAACTACGGCAACGAGACCGGTACGGGGCGCGGCGTCGCCCGCAGCGGGGTTCCGCGCGAGGAGGTCTTCGTCACGACCAAGGTGCCCGGCCGGCACCACGGCTACGAGAAGACGCTCGCCTCGTTCGAGGAGTCCCGGAGCAACCTCGGTCTGGACTACGTGGACCTCTATCTCATCCACTGGCCGCTGCCCAAGGTGGGCCTCTACGTGGATACCTGGCGGGCCCTCATCAAGCTGCGGGAGGACGGGCTCGTCCGGTCGATCGGGGTCTCCAACTTCACCGCCGGGCACCTGAGGCGGCTGGAGGACGAGACGGGCGTGGTGCCCGCCGTCAACCAGATCGAGCTGCACCCCCGGCTGCCCCAGGAGGAGCTGCGCGCGGTGCACGCGGCGATGGGGATCGTCACGCAGAGCTGGAGCCCGCTGGGGCGCGGCCGGGACCTGCTGGCCGACCCGGACGTGGTGGCGGTCGCCGAGGCGCACGGCGTCACCCCCGGCCAGGCGGTGCTGCGGTGGCACACCCAGCTCGGGGCCGTGCCGATCCCGAAGTCGGCCGATCCGGGGCGGCAGCGGGAGAACCTGGACCTGTTCGGCTTCGAGCTGACGCCCGAGGAGCTGGGGCGGATCTCCGGCGGACCCAGGGAGCGGTTCGGCGGGGACCCCGAGGAGCACGAGGAGTTCTGACGCTCCCCGGGGCCCCGGGGCCTCAGCCGCCGAGTTCCGCGTGGCGGGCGGCGAGCCGGGCCGTGCCGCGTTCGGTGAGGGTGCCGAAGAGGCGGAGCCGGGAGATGCCGCCGTCCGGGAAGATGTCGATCCGGATCTGGTCGGCACGGACCGCGTCGGGCAGCACGAAGCGGTGGTTGGTGTCGGGCTGGAGCCGGGTCCGGGGCAGGAATGCGGTCCAGGCGCCGGTCTCCGCGTCCCGGGCGGTGAGCCGGGCCCAGCCCGCCGCGTTGCCCTTGAGGTAGGCGGTGTCGATCTCGACGGCGCGGATGTCCGCCTCTTCGACCAGGTGGTAGTGGATCCAGTCGTTGCCCCGGTCGCGCCGGCGGCGGGTCTCCCAGCCGTCGTCCATCTTGTGGGAGCGGCCGGGCTGGATGGTGTTCGTCGCCGGGGAGTAGAAGCGGTCGGAGGCGTCCTCGACCCGGCCGCCGTTCTCCAGGGCGACCACGTCGAACGTGCCGAGCGCGGTCAGCCAGGCGGGGTCGGGGGCGACCTCGCCGTAGACCCGCAGGCGGGCGATGCCGCCGTCCGGGTGCTGGTTGAGCCGCAGATGCGTGAAACGGCGCTCCACGTCGACGGTGAAGCCGTTGGCCGCGTGGCCGCCCACGGCGGTGCGGGGGACGAGCGTCGTCCACTTCACGTCCGGGGCGAGCAGCTCCTCCGGCGAGGGCGAGCCCGGCAGCGAGACGGCCTCGACGGAGACGGCCTGCGGGTAGTTGCCGCGGAAGTGGGCGGTGTCCACGACCAGGCCGCGCACGATGCCGGGGGCGCCGAGGCGGATCAGCGCCCAGTCGTGGTCCTCGTCCACCGGGTGCGGCCGCTCGGCGCTCGCACCGCGTCGGCGGCGGGTCTCCCAGCCGTCCATGATCTTGCCCTTGTGCCCGAACCGCTCCGGGTCGAAGTGGGCGGGCTCCGGCCTGAGCAGGTTCTCGCGCTCGGCGAAGAACTCGTCGTTGGCGGCGATCACGCCCGCGCCGAGCCGCCGGTCGGCGAGGTCCACGAGGTGGGTGAAGGGGTGGTCGGCGGTGCGGTAGTCGGCGTACGGGTCGCCGCCGCCGTACGGGTTCGCGTCGCCGGTGAAGTGCGCTGTCGCCGTCATGCCTGGGGGTCCCTTGTCTGGAGGCGGCCGGTGGGTTCGCAGAGCACGCCGTCTGCGGCGATCCGTACACCGCGCAGCCAGGTGGAGCGCACCACGCCGTGCAGGGTGCGTCCGGCGTACGCGGTGACCTGATTGCGGTGGAAGAGCTCGGCCGGGTCGACGGTGAAGGTGGCGTCGGGCGCCAGGACCGCGAAGTCGGCGTCGCGGCCCGCCTCGATGGCGCCCTTGCGGCGCAGCCCGGCCAGTTCGGCGGGGGCGGCGGACATCCAGCGGGCGACGTCGTCCAGGGTGTGGCCGCGTCGGCGGGCCTCGGTCCAGATGGCGGGCAGGCCGAGCTGGAGGGAGGAGATCCCGCCCCAGGCGGAGGCGAAGTCCGGGGTCTTGAGGTCGGTGGTGCACGGCGAGTGGTCGGAGACGATGCAGTCGATGGTGCCGTCGGCCAGCCCCTGCCACAGCGCGTCCTGGTTGGCGGCCTCCCGGATCGGCGGACAGCACTTGAACTCCGTGGCCCCGTCGGGGACCTCCTCTGCGGTGAGGGTGAGGAAGTGCGGGCAGGTCTCGACGGTGAGCCGGACCCCTTCGCGTCGGGCGGCGGCGATCAGCGGCAGCGCGTCGCTGGAGGACAGGTGCAGGACGTGGACGCGGGCGTTCAGCCGCCGGGCGTGGGCGATCAGGCCCTCGATCGCGGTGTTCTCGGCGTCGCGCGGCCGGGACGCCAGGAAGTTCGCGTAGGCCGGTCCGCCCTGCTGCGGTGCGGAGGCCAGGTGGTGCGGGTCCTCGGCGTGCACGATGAGCAGCCCGCCGAAGCCGGCGATCTCGGCCATGGACCGGGCCAGCTGCTCCTGGTCCAGCTCGGGGAACTCCTCGACCCCGGACGGCGAGAGGAAGCACTTGAAGCCGAACACCCCGGCCTCGTACAGCGGGCGCAGGTCCTTGACGTTGGCGGGGATCGCACCGCCCCAGAAGCCGGTGTCGACGTGCACCTTGGGCTCGGCGACGCCCTGCTTGACCCGCAGGTTCTCCACCGTGGTGGTGGGCGGCAGGGAGTTGAGGGGCATGTCGAGCAGCGTGGTGATGCCGCCGGCCGCCGCCGCGCGGGTGGCGGTCCAGAAGCCCTCCCACTCGGTGCGTCCGGGGTCGTTCACATGGACGTGGGTGTCCACGAGCCCGGGCAGCACGACGTCGTCCCCGAAGTCCTCGACGCGGGCACCGGCCGGCGCCTCGGAGTCGTACGGGAGAACGGCGTCGATGGTCCCGCCGGTGACGGCGACCGACGCGGGCCGGGTCCCCTCGGGGGTGACGACGCGCGTCGAGCGCAGTAGCAGCTTCACGTCCGGACCGGACACCGGTGCTCCTCACTTCGCACTTTCAACGAACTGTTGAAGGAGTCTTCACTCGGGAGCGCGACCCGTCAAGACCTCACCCTCGCACCTCGGCCACAGCCGGAGCCGCCCTGGAGGTTTCCACAAAGTAAAAGGTCAATTTCGGAGTGTGGAACGTAGAATGGGCCAGGCGCCGCGCGGCCGGGGCGCCGCACGGCCTGCGGACACCCGGACAAACGGGCGCTGACCGGCCAGGACGGTCCCCGTCGGCAGTGGGCCGATCGGAAAGGGCCCGGTAGGCTGCTGCCTTGCTCCTCCGCTTCGAAAGGACCGTTGACGTGCCGCCGTCCCACGCCAGCACTTCCGACTCCAAGCCCGCCGGATCCAGCGGTGGTGTGCAGTCCCTTGAGCGCGCCTTCGACCTGCTGGAGCGGATGGCCGACGCGGGGGGCGAGGTCGGCCTGAGCGAGCTCTCCGCGAGCAGCGGACTCCCGCTGCCCACGATCCACCGCCTGATGCGCACGCTGGTCCTGTGCGGTTACGTACGCCAGCAGCCCAACCGGCGTTACGCGCTGGGCCCCCGGCTGATCCGCCTCGGCGAGTCCGCCGCACGGCTGCTCGGCACCTGGGCGCGCCCCTATCTGGCCCGGCTGGTCGAGGAGACGGGCGAGACGGCCAACATGGCGCTGCTCGACGGCGACGAGATCGTGTACGTGGCGCAGGTGCCGTCCAAGCACTCGATGCGGATGTTCACCGAGGTGGGCCGCCGGGTGTTGCCGCACTCCACGGGTGTCGGCAAGGCGCTGCTCGCGCACACCCCGCCGGACGAGGTGCGCGCGCTGCTCGCCCGTACCGGGATGCCCGCCGCCACCGAGAAGACCATCACCACCCCGGACGGCTTCCTGGAGGCGCTGGACCAGGTGCGCCGGGTGGGCTACGCGGTGGACGACAACGAGCAGGAGATAGGGGTCCGCTGCCTGGCGGTGTCGGTGCCCAACTCCCCCACCTCCGCGGCGATCTCGATCTCCGGTCCGGCGGGCCGGGTCACCGAGGCGGCCACGGAGCGGATCGTGCCGATCCTCCAGCAGGCGGCCAAGGAGCTGTCGGACGCGCTGGCGAGCAGCGGGACCGCGGGCTGAGAAGCCGTGGGGCGGGCCCGGATCTCCTCGGAGGTCCGGGCCCGCCCCCGTTTCAGGTGAGCGCCGGGACCGTGAGGCGCCCGTCGAGCATCGTGACCGTGCGGTCCGCGCGGTCCAGGTGGGCGCGGTCGTGCGTGACCAGGACCGTCGCCGTGGACCGCTGCCGGGTCAGCGTCACGAGCAGGTCCAGGACGGCCGCGCCGCGCTCGTGGTCCAGGGCGCTGGTCGGCTCGTCCACGAGGAGCAGGGCCGGATCGTTCATCAGGGCGCGGGCGATGTTGACCCGCTGGCGCTGCCCGCCGGAGAGCTGGTGGGGCCTGCGGCCGGCCTGCCCGGCGAGACCGACCGCGTCGAGCAGTTCGAGCGCCCGGGCCCGGGCCGCCCCGGCCCGGCCGCCCGAGAGATGCGTCATGACCTGGAGCTGTTCGACGGCGGTCAGGGACGGGAGCAGGTTGGGCTGCTGGAAGACGATGCCGACGCGCTCCCGCCGCAGCGCCGCCTTCTGCGCGCGCCCGAGCTCCGTGGTGTCCGTACCGGCGACGACGACCGCCCCGCCGTCCGGGGCGACCAGGGTCGCTGCCACCGCGAGGAGGCTGGACTTGCCGGAGCCGGACGGTCCGACGACGGCGGTGAGGGTGCCGGCGGGCACGTCGAGCGCGACGCGGTCCAGCGCGGTGAGCCGCCCGTCGCCGTCCGGGTAGGTGAGGGTGACATCGGTGAGCGTGAGGGTCATCGGGCACTCCCGAGCGCGGTGAGCGGGTCGACGGCGGTGATCCGCCGGACGGACAGGGCGGCCCCGGCCGCGCCGAGGGCGATCATCACGGCGGCCGGGACGAGGACCGTCGCCGCTTCCAGGACGAACGGCACGGAGCCGCCGGAGACCAGGGCGCCGATGCCGGAGGCGAGCGCGGTGCCGAGGCCCGTACCGGCGGCGAGCATCACGACGGCCTGGCCGAGCGCGTCCCGGAGCAGATACGGGGTGGAGGCGCCCAGCGCCTTGAGGACGGCGACGTCGCCGCTGCGCTGGATCGTCCAGACGGTGAAGAACGCGCCGATCACCAGCGCGGAGATGGCGAAGAGGAAGCCGCGCATCAGCTGGAGGGAGCCGTTCTCGGCCTGGTAGGAGCCGATGGCGGACAGCGAGTCGTCGAGCGTGAGCGTGCGGGTGCCCGCCGCCCGGTCACCGGCGGCCAGATCGGCGGCGCCGGTGGTGGTCAGGGCGATCACGGTGGCGCGCCCGTCCCCGTTCCCGGACCGCCGCCAGTCGGCGAGGTCGGTCCAGACGACCGGGGTGTGGCTGTACGAGGCGTCGCCCGCGACGGCGGCCACGGTGGCCTCCCGGCCGCCGAGGGTGAGCCGGTCGCCCTCGCGTACGCCCAGCTCGTCGGCGCCCCCGCGCGAGAGCACCACCTCGCCGGGCCCGACCCGGGCGGGCGCCAGGCCGCTGCCGGGCTCGACGCCGAACGCGGAGACGGCGGCGGTGCGCTTCCCCGCACCGGCCGTGGCGTTCAGGGTGCGGATGCCGAGCGGGTGCGCGGACTCCACGCCGGGCCGCCCGGCCCAGGCGCGTACGGCGTCCTCGCCGAGCGACGAGTCGGTGAAGGACACCGACCGGCCGTCCGGCGGGGCGGCGAACGCGAGGTGGTCGGCGTCCAGGCCGGTGACGGCCGAGGTGTTCTCCCGGGCCAGCCCGGCGGTCAGGCCGGACAGCAGACCCACGAGCAGGGTGATCAGCACGATCACCGTGCCCATGAGCGCGAACCGGCCCTTGGCGAACCGTAGGTCTCTCCATGCGACGAACATGGCTCCAGCGTCGTTTTCCCCGGGCCCGGAAACATCGCCCCCGGGCTGGTGACGACATCAACCTTTCGATTGACCGGCCCCGGGCGGCCCGCGCCTACGCTGGAACATCATGGAAACGCGTGTCCATCCCCCCGTCGCCGCCGCGCTGCGGCTGTGTCTGCACGGGCTGATGCTCGGCCTGCTGGCGCTCACCGCCGTCAAGGCGTTCGCCGACGGCGGCCCGCACCCCGGCGCGGTCACGGCGCTCGCCGCTGTGCTGGCGGCGGTGTACGGGGCGGGCGCGGCGGCCCGGTCCGTGCAGCCGGGGACCCGCGCGGGGGCGGGGTGGCTGGCGGTGCTCGGGGTGCTGTGGGCGGCGCTGCTGGTGCTGTCCCCGGACGCGCTGTGGGTGGCCTTCCCGCTCTACTTCCTCCAGCTGCACCTGCTGCCGACGCGCTGGGGCCTGCCCGCCGTGGCGGTGACGGCGGGAGCCGCCATCGCGAGCTTCCTGCTGCACGGTCGGGAGGTCACACCGGGCACGTTCATCGGTCCGCTGCTCGGCGCGGCCGTCGCCGTCGCCACGGTCCTCGGTTACGAGGCGCTGTTCCGGGAGAGCGAGCGGCGCCGCGAGCTGATCGAGGAGCTCGTCGCGACCCGTGCGGAGCTGGCCGAGGCGGAGCGCACCGCCGGCACCCTGGCCGAGCGCGAGCGGCTGGCCCGGGAGATCCACGACACCCTCGCCCAGGGCCTGTCCTCCATCCAGCTGCTGCTGCGCGCCGCCGAGCGCACCCTGCCCGAGGACGCACCGGCCGCCGCCCATGTGCACCGGGCGCGCGAGGCGGCGCAGGACAACCTCGCCGAGGCGCGCCGCTTCGTCCGCGCGCTGACCCCGCCGGACCTGGCGAACGGCTCGCTGACGGCCGCCCTGGAACGGCTGTCGGCCCGCGCCACGACGCCCGCGCTCACCGTGCGGTTCGCGGTCAGCGGCACACCGGTCGAACTGCCGACGCCGTACGAGGTGGCGCTGCTGCGGACCGCCCAGTCGGCGCTGGCCAACACCGTGCGGCACGCCGGGGCGGGGCGGGCGGAGATCACGCTGAGCTTCATGGACACCTCGGTGTCGCTGGACGTGGTGGACGACGGACGCGGCTTCGCGCAGGACGTGCCCGCGGCCGGCGCCACGGGGTCCGGCGGTTTCGGGCTGCCCGCGATGCGCTCCCGGGCCCGGTCGCTCGGCGGCACCCTGAGCGTCGAGTCGGCGCCCGGCCAGGGCACCGCCGTCGCGCTGACCCTGCCGCTGCCGGCGGGCCGGACCGGGCGGGAGGCGGCATGAGCGCGGAGCCGGTCCGGCTGCTGCTCGCCGACGACCATCCGGTGGTCCGGGCGGGGCTGCGGGCGGTCCTGGACACCGAGCCGGACTTCCGGGTCGTCGCGGAGGCCGCCACCGCCGAGGAGGCGGTCGCCCGGGCGGCCGCCGGCGGGCTTGACGTCGTGCTGATGGACCTCCAGTTCGGCGCCGGGATGCACGGCGCGCAGGCCACCGCCGCGATCACGGCGGCTCCGGACGCGCCCCGGGTGCTGATCCTGACGACCTACGACAGCGACGCGGACATCCTGGCGGCGGTCGAAGCGGGGGCGGCCGGCTATCTGCTGAAGGACGCGCCGCCAGAGGAGCTGGCGGCTGCGGTCCGTACGGCGGCGGCCGGGCGCTCCGCGCTGGCCCCGGCCGTGGCGCACCGGCTGATGGACCGGATGCGCACCCCCGCCCAGGCGCTCACCAAGCGCGAGCTGGAGGTGCTGCAACTGGTCGGCGAGGGCTTGTCGAACGCGGAGATCAGCAAGCGGCTCTTCCTCAGCCAGGCGACCGTGAAGTCCCATCTGGTGCACATCTACGCGAAGCTCGGCGTCGACTCGCGCACGGCGGCCGTGGCGGCGGCGACGGCCCGCAGGCTCATCCGCCGCTGAGACCGCCGAAGGCGCCCGGCTCCCCCGGCCGGTCAGCGCTGCGGCGGCTCACCGAAGAGGTCGACGGCGACCCGGACGTCGCGGAGGGCGGCGGCCAGGGCGCTGACCGAGCCGATCGCCCCGGCGATCAGCAGCAGCGAGCGGCGCAGCCGGGGGATCTCGGGCGTTCCGCTGAGCGCCATCGCGTTGAGTGCGGCGAGCTCGTCCTCGGCGATGGCCCGGTCGGGGAACTGCCCGGGGTGGCCGGCCAGGGCCCGCCGGAGCCGGGAGACGGCGGTACGCAGCTCCGCCACCCGGGGGTCCTCACCGCTGCCGGTCACCCGCTCCTGCCCGACGCTCTTCAACAAAGCTCCCCCTCGCACGTCCTTGTGCCGGTGTCGTTCCGAACCGTCCCCGGACCGTGGTCAAGTGTCCGGGGATGCGGGCAAGTTAACGCCATAAAAGGTGCCGGGCGCCACTCCGCGTGCGTAGCACACGCCGTAGAGGTACGAGGCGGTGGGCGGGAGCGGCCGCCGTGGGGTATCCAGGCGGCATGACACACGCACAGATCGCCGGACTGCTGCTCGCCGCGGGCGGCGGCCGCCGGCTCGGCGGACGCCCGAAAGCCCTGCTGGAACACCGTGGCGGACTGCTCGTCGAGCACGCGGTGCGCACGCTGCGCGAGGGCGGCTGCGGCCCGGTCCATGTGGTGCTGGGCGCCTCGGCCGACGAGGTGCGGGCCCGGGCCCGGCTGGACGGCTGCGGGGTGAGCGTCAACCCTGGGTGGACCGAGGGCATGGGCTCGTCGCTGCGGACGGGGCTGGACGCGCTCGCGGGGACGGGCGCGGACGCGGCGCTCGTGCTGCTGGTCGACCAGCCGGGGATCGGGGCGGAGGCGGTGGCCCGGGTGGCCGCGGCGTACCGGAACCGGACGAGCCTGGCGGCGGCCTCGTACGCGGGGGAACGCGGGCATCCGGTGCTTTTCGGGGCGGACCGGTGGACGGACATCGCGGCGGGTGCGGTGGGCGATCAGGGGGCACGAGGGTATCTGCGGGCGCACCGGGAGACACTGGCGCTCGTGGAGTGCGGTGACGTGGCACAGGCGTACGACATCGACACTCCGGACGACCTCTCGCACCTGGAGTGAACGCCCTGGCACGCTGCGCCAGCACGCGGGCGGTTCTGTCGACCCGAAGAATCTCGACGTCAACAAACCATTGAACTTCCACCATGAGGAAACTACTATCCACTGATCAGAAGCCCTCTGCACCTCAGACGGCGGCCACAGCCGTATCCCGGAGCCCTGGCACGCCGTGCCGAATCGGGCGGCCCGGCGGCCGTGACGCCGTCCGCACCGCCCGCTGAAGGAGTGACAGCTCATGTCCGCACCAGCGCCGTCCTCGCTGGCCATCGTCGATGCCGAGCCCCTGCCCCGGCAGGACGAGGTCCTCACCCCCGCGGCCCTCGCATTCGTGGCCGAGCTGCACCGCCGGTTCACGCCCCGGCGCAACGAGCTGCTCGCCCGCCGCGGTGAGCGCCGTGCCGAGATCGCCCGCACCTCCACGCTGGACTTCCTGCCGGAGACCGCGGCGATCCGTGCGGACGACTCCTGGAAGGTCGCGCCGGCCCCGGCCGCGCTGAACGACCGCCGGGTGGAGATCACCGGTCCGACCGACCGCAAGATGACCATCAACGCCCTGAACTCGGGCGCGAAGGTCTGGCTCGCCGACTTCGAGGACGCCTCGGCCCCCACCTGGGAGAACGTGGTCCTCGGCCAGCTCAACCTGATGGACGCGTACAACCGCTCCATCGACTTCACGGACCCGAAGTCCGGCAAGTCGTACGCGCTGAAGCCGGCCGGCGAGCTGGCGACCGTGGTCACCCGCCCGCGCGGCTGGCACCTGGACGAGCGCCACCTCCAGCTCGACGGCGCCCCCGTGCCCGGCGCGCTGGTCGACTTCGGCCTGTACTTCTTCCACAACGCCCAGCGGCTGATCGACCTCGGCAAGGGCCCGTACTTCTACCTCCCGAAGACGGAGTCGCACCTGGAGGCCCGCCTCTGGAACGACATCTTCGTCTTCGCGCAGGACGAGCTGGGCATCCCCCAGGGCACCGTCCGCGCCACGGTCCTGATCGAGACGATCACCGCCGCGTACGAGATGGAGGAGATCCTGTACGAGCTGCGCGACCACGCCTCCGGGCTGAACGCGGGCCGCTGGGACTACCTCTTCTCCATCGTCAAGAACTTCCGTGACGGCGGCGCCAAGTTCGTCCTGCCCGACCGCAACGCGGTGACGATGACCGCCCCGTTCATGCGGGCGTACACCGAACTCCTGGTGCGCACCTGCCACAAGCGCGGCGCGCACGCGATCGGCGGCATGGCGGCCTTCATCCCGTCCCGCAGGGACGCCGAGGTCAACAAGGTCGCGTTCGAGAAGGTCAAGGCCGACAAGGACCGCGAGGCGAACGACGGCTTCGACGGGTCCTGGGTCGCCCACCCGGACCTCGTCCCGATCGCCATGGCCTCCTTCGACGCGGTCCTCGGCGAGAAGCCGAACCAGAAGGAGCGCCTGCGCGAGGACGTCTCGGTGGCGGCCGGCGACCTGATCGCCATCGACACGCTGCACGCCAAGCCCACGTACGAGGGCCTGCGCAACGCGGTCGCCGTCGGCATCCGTTACATCGAGGCATGGCTGCGCGGCATGGGCGCGGTCGCCATCTTCAACCTGATGGAGGACGCGGCCACCGCCGAGATCTCGCGCTCGCAGATCTGGCAGTGGATCAACGCGGACGTGGTCTTCGAGAACGGCGAGCACGCCACCGCGGAGCTGGCCCGCGAGGTCGCCGCCGAGGAACTGGCCGCGATCCGCGCGGAGATCGGCGACGAGGCGTTCGCCGCCGGCCAGTGGCAGGAGGCCCACGACCTCCTCCTCCAGGTCTCCCTGGACCAGGACTACGCGGACTTCCTGACCCTGCCCGCGTACGAGCAGCTGCGCTGACGTCCGGACCGCTTCGCGACGACCCCGCCCCCGGCACGCTCGTCCGGGGGCGGGGTCGTCGCGTTCAGCCGACCCGGATCGCGGTGACCTCGTGGACCATGGCCGCGCTCGTCGCCGGGCCGTTGCAGGTCAGCTGGTGCGGCGGGGCGCGGTGGGCGGTGACCTCCACGTCGTACGCGGTCGCGCCGGGCGGGGGCCCGGTGACGCGGATCAGCCAGTGCTGCCCGGCCCGGGAGGTGCCGGTGACCGTGTAGGCGTGGCGGCCCGCCGGGCCGAAGCGGTCGAGCACCGCCGCGACGGCCGCCTGCTGGGCCGGGAAGAGGTCGGTGTATCCGCGCAGGTGCGTGGCGTGGACGCGGCCGGCGAGGTGCTGTTCGACCACGGTGACGGACGAAGCCGCGTCCAGGCCGCCGTAGTAGACGCCGTCGGGGGCTACGAGCACGTTGGCGGCGAAGCGGTCGCCGCCCACGTGGGTGCATTCCCACACCAGGTCGGGCCACCGCTCGCTCAGCGCGCCGGCCACCGGGCGTCCGCGCACGGCGCAGCACGTGTCGTGGCGGCCGTGGGTGCAGACGAGGACGACGGGCGGGAGCCCCGTCTCCCCGTGCTCCCCGGGCGCTTCGAGTACGTCGGCGATGCGGGCCAGGTGCTCGTCGCGTTCCCAGGTCCCCCACTGCTGGCGGTGGGCGCCCGTGGCGTCGTACCGGAGTACGGCCCAGCGGCGGGGGCCCGGCTGCGGGGCGCGGCGGCCGTGGCGTCTGATCAGGAGGATGCGGGCCCGGACCGCCCGGGCGGCCTCGAAGAGGAGGGACTGGGCGACGGGGTCGAGCGGCAGGCCGTCGTACCCGTTGGCGGGCCACGGCGCGTGGTGTTCGACGAGGACCCAGACCAGGCCGTACGGGGCGGTGCCCGGGAGCGCGTCGCCGCGGGCCCGGGCGGCGTCGGCGCAGAAGAAGCGTTCCGCCGTCACCGGAGGCGTTCCGCGCTCACCGGGCGGCCGGGACGAGGACACCGGCGCGCAGCAGCCTCCCCGCGCAGGCGAGGCCGAGGTCGCCCGCGGTGCGCACCTCACCGGCTAGCAGGCGGGCCAGGGCGGGCAGGTCCGCGTCCGGGAAGTCCAGCCATCCCACGCGGGTGACCAGGCGATGGCCCTCCAGGCGGGCGTCCAGCGCGCCCCTGAGGCGGACCCGGGTGCCGGGGGCGAGTCCGTCGACGGCGGCGAGCTGGGCGAGCGGGCCGAGCGGGGCGGGGCGGGCCTGGGCGCGCCGGGCCCGGTGGAAGTGGGGCGCCGGGTCGGCCTCTTCCAGCGCGGCACGGAGGCGGTCGCGGACCGGACCGGCCTCCTCGTCCGGGCCGGCCACGCCCAGCGGAAGCGAGCCCCGCATCCATGGGTCGTCGCGCAACTCCGCGAGGGCGGCGCGCATCAGCTGTTCGGCGAGGGCGTACCGGGTCCAGGTGTGGACGCCGAGCGTCAGGTGGACGGAGACCTCGCCCTGCGCCTCGGCGGCGTGCAGCCAGCCGCGCGGCAGGTAGAGGACGTCGCCCGGTGCGAGCACGGTGTCGAGGTACGGCTCGCCCCCGGCGGCCTCGGCGACGGCACCCCGGTGGTCGGTCCAGGGCTGGTCGCGCAGCGGGTCCGGGTGCACCGGGCGGTGGACCATCCAGCGCTTGGAGCCCTCGGTCTGGAGCACGAAGACGTCGTGGACGTCGTAGTGGGCGTCGAAGCCCCGGTTCTGCGGCGGGGTGACGTAGGCGTTGGCCTGCACCGGGTGGCCGAGCTCGGCGCCGAGCGCGCCGGTGAGGTCGCCGACGGGGGCCCAGGTGCGGTGGAGCGCTTGCAGGACGAGCGTGGCGCCGTCGGCGAACTCCCGCCACAGCGCGGTGTCGTCGGCCTGGTCGCCGATGGTGGCGCCGACCCCGGCGGGCGAGGTGAACGAGGCCTCGGGCAGCGTGGCGCCGTTCTTGGCGACGCGGAGGAACGGCGTGCGCAGTCCGCGCCGCGAGACCAGTTCGTCCACGGCGGCGGCCGGGAAGAGGTCGGAGAAGTCACCGGCCCGGCGGGTGAGCAGAGCCTCGCGGCCCCAGAAGTCGCGGGCGAACGTGTCCCGGCTCGTGCCGGGTGTCAGGCGCGACTCCAGGACCCCGGGGACCGCCGTCGCGGCCGGGGGGTCCTGGGTGCCGGTCGGGGTTGTGCTCAAGAACGGCCCGCGCCGCCGTCGGCCCCGCCGTCCTGGACGCCGGGCGTACCCGCCGCACCGCCGTCGGCCGGGCCTTCGGCGCCACCGTCCGCGCCGCCGTCGTGGACGCCCGGCGTACCGGCCGCGCCGCCGTCGGCCGGACCCTCGGCACCGCCGTCGGCGCCACCGTCGGCCCCTCCGTCCGCGCCGCCGTCGTGCACGCCCGGCGTACCGGCCGCACCGCCGTCCGCGGGGCCCTCGGCCCCTCCGTCGGCGCCGCCGTCGTGCACGCCGGGCGTGCCCGCCGCACCACCGTCCGCGGGGCCTTCCTGCTGGTTCGGGTCCTGCTCGGGGCTGGTCATGGTTCCTCCCGCGCATCGAACGGCTGGATCCGGACCCGTGACGGTGTCCGGTGGTCAGGCACGGCGGTGCCACCGGGGGCACCGCCGCGACCAGCCTACCGCTAAGTGCGGTAAGTCTCGATTTGAGGGAAATGAGCAGGTGGGGGCTATTTCAGTCCGTTGTCCAGGGCGCCCATCAGCGTGCCCTGGGTGGTGTCGCCGGACATCTCCCAGACCATGACGCCGAGCAGCCCCTTGTCCTTCACGTAGTCCGTCTTCCTGCCGATGGACCAGGTGTCGTCGAAGGACCACCACTGGCTGCCGGTGTAGCCGTACGTGGAGATGGACTGTTCGTCGTGATGGACCGTCATCGCCGGATAGGCGCCGATGAGGTTCGCGTAGCCCCGGGTGCCGGCCTCCTCGGCGAACTGCCCGGGTGCGGCCCCGCCCGCCGGCTGCCACTCGCCCGCGACGCCCCCGCCGGTGACGCCCTGCCAGCCCCGCCCGTAGAAGGGGATGCCGAGGGTCAGCTTGCGGGGTTCGACGCCCGCGTCGGTGTACGCCTTGATGGCGGTGTCGGCGCTGAAGTGGAAGTCGTACGGGTCCTGGGTGTCGTTGTAGAGGTTGGCCTGGTGGCCGGTGCGGTTCGGCTCCCAGGAGTTGTCGCTGCCGGAGCCGTGGAAGTCGTAGCCCTGGACGTTGGCGACGTCGAGCGAGTCGAAGACCTTGGACAGGTCCCAGCCCTCGTCGATCTTCTGCGGGTCGGCGGGGGTGAAGGCGGTGAGCAGGCGGTGGCCGCCGCCCAGCGCGTCGAGCTGCTTGCGGAACTCGGCGAGCAGCAGGGTGAGGTTGCCCTTGTCCTGGGGCGAGTAGTGGTTGCCGGGGTGTCCGGTGCCGGTGCCCGGCCACTCCCAGTCGATGTCGAAGCCGTCGAAGATGCCGGCCGCGCTGCCCGGGCCGCCCGCGCCGTTGTACTCGGGCAGATTGCCCTTGATGTACATGTCGATGCAGGAGGAGACGAACTTCTTGCGGGCGGCGTCGGTGGCGGCGACGTCCGAGAAGTACTTGGAGTAGGTCCAGCCGCCGAGCGAGACCACGATCTTCAGCTCGGGGTGGAGCTTCTTCAGCTTCTTGAGCTGGTTGAAGTTGCCGCGCAGCTTGCCCCAGCCGTCGTCCGCGACGCCGTCCACGGACTGCGCGGCGCTGAACGGGCGGGCGTAGTCGGCGTCCGCGTCACCCGCGCCGGTGCCCTGCTCGGGGTCCTGGGGGTCGGCGGTCGTGCCCTTGGTGACACCGTTGAGGCAGGTGAGGTTGTGGGGGTCGATGTTGGCGAAGGCGTAGTTGACGATGTCGAGCTTGGCTGCGGCGCCCGAGGTCTCCAGGTTCTTGACGAAGTACTGGCGGCCGTAGATGCCCCACTGGACGAAGTAGCCGACCTTCGCGTAGTTCCCGGCGCCCACGATGTCGTCGGTCTTCACGGTGAGGGCGCTGCTCGCGGGCGAGGCGTTGTCGGCGGCGTCCCGGGCCTTCACGGTGAAGGTGTACGAGGTGGAGGGCGACAGGCCCCCGACGGTCGCGGTGGTCGTGGTGCCGGAGACCGTGGTGGCCAGGGCGGAGCCCCGGTAGATGTCGTACGCGGCGACCCGCTGGTTGTCCGTCGCGGCGGTCCAGGCCAGCGTCACGGACGAGGAGTCGGTGGCGGTGGCGTGCAGGGCGCCGGGAGCGGTCGGGGGCGAGGTGTCGGTGGCCGGGTCGACGGTCTTCACGGTCAGCGGGGTGCTCTCGGCGGAGACGTTGCCCCGGGTGTCCTTGGCCCGCACGGTGAACGCGTACGTGGTGGCGGGGGTCAGGCCGGTGACGGTGGCGGAGGTGGCCGCCGTGGCGGAGCCGACGACCTTGCCGCCCGCCAGGATGTCGTACGAGGCCACCGGGAAGTCGCCCGCCGCGGCGGCCGTCCAGGACAGCGACGCGGTGCGCGCGGTGACATCCGTCTGCTTCAGCCCGCCGGGCGCGCCCGGGGGCGCGTCGGCGGAGCCGTCGCACTTGTCGCCGTTGATCCGGCAGCCGGTCGGCGCCTTGATCGGGCCGGTGGCGACGAACCAGAAGCTGTACGGCTCGGTGCTGCTGTGCGCGGCGACCGTGCCGTTGTAGTGCGCGTTGACGGCGGTGATGTGGCTGCCCCGGGTGGTGGTCGTCCCGTTGTACGAGGACTGGATCGCGACCCCGGCCGGCAGGTCGAACTCCAGGCTCCAGCCGGTGACGGCGGTGTCGGTGTCGTTGCGCAGGACGTAGGTGCCCCTCCACCAGGGGCCGTTGTCGGCGGAGGTGAAGGCCGCCGTGAGCTTGCCCGCCGCGTGCGCGGGGACGGCCTGCAGGGACAGGAGCGCGAGGAGGAGGCCGAGAACGGCGAGCAGCGCGGTCGCCGTTCTCCGTCTGAGTGCGAGGTGCTCGGACATGGTTTCTCCCTTACGGCAGGGACCGGTGAGGCGGTCCTCGGGGAGGTGCGGATGTCGTGCCATGGAGCACCCGGGAAGCTAATTGGTCTGGACCAAGTCGTCAAGAGGTACAGACCACTTGAGATTCGGGCGCGACCCGGCTTCTCGGCGCCCGCGCAACCATGGGTGCAGGTGTGCGAATTGATCGCCGTCACGGTTAGGATCACGGACGGCAAGGCTGTAGCGCAGAGGTCGTCGCGCCCTAGCTGCAAGCTGGAGGACGTCGGTTCGAATCCGACCGGTCTTGCCACCTTTTCGTAGACGCGGGGGTAAGAGATGTCGCAGCCGACGCCGGTGCGCTGCCCGGCCATTGAACATCCGGACCTGCCCCTCGCCGACCCGGCGTCGCTGGGCCCGCTGCTCGACCGGCTGGCGGCGGCGGAACCTGTCGGGGCCGACGAGGCGTTCCCGCTGGGCGCGCTGCGCGCCGACGGGCGCGTCGATCTCTGCAAGCAGGGCCTCGGCGCGGCAGGCGCCGCCCGGATCATGCCCGCCGTAGCCCGCTCCCCGCACGCCACCCACGTACTGCTCGGCACCAACTCCCTCGGCGACGAGGGCGCTTCGGCCGTGGCGGCGGCGACGGCCGGGTCCGGGCACGGGCTGCACACCCTCTACCTCGGCTGCAACCGCATCGGCACCGAAGGGGCCGCCGCCCTCGCCGACGCCCTCGCCGACGACGCCACCGTCCGGGCCCTCTGGCTCAAGCGGAACCCGCTCGGCGACGCGGGCGTCCGCGCCCTGGTCCCGATGTTGCGCCGCAACACCGCGCTGCGCACCCTCGACCTGGTCAACACCGGGGTCACGACCGACGGACTCGCCGCCCTGCTGGACGTCCTGAGCACCCGTCCGCGCCCCGTCGAACGGCTCTTCCTCGGCGGCAACGGGCTGGGCGCCGACGCCGCGCCGCTGCTCGCCCGGCTGATCCTGGACGCCGGGGTGCGGGAGCTGTACCTGCCGTCCAACCACCTCGGCGACGAGGGCGCCGCCGTCCTCGCGGGCGCCGCCGATCCGTCCCGCCCGATCCGGCTCGGCCTGGGCGGCAACGGCATCGGCCCCGAGGGCGCCCGTGCCCTGGCCGGGGCGCTCGACGGGATCGAGGCGCTCGACCTGGGCCGGCCGCCCTCGGAACGCAGCCTGGGCGCCCCGCCCAACGCCACCGGGGACCCCGGGGCGCACGCGCTGGCCGAGGCGCTGCCCGGCAGTCCGTTGCGCCGCCTCGAACTCAGCCACACCGGGCTGACCGGGCGCGGGGCGAAGACCCTGCTCGCCGCCGTCGCCCCCGGGTCCCGGCTGGAGTACGTGGGGCTGGGCCCCGGGCTGCCGCGCCGGGTGAAGCGCTCCTTCGCGACGCTGCTGCGTCCGGACGGCGGGGCGCACCCCGATCTGCGCGCGGTCAGGAGCCTGTACCGATGAGCCCGCGCCACACCGCCCTGTTCCTGTCCCCGCAGGAGGCGGCGAGTTGGCACCAGGTCCGCCGCTACGCCGTGCCGCGCTCCGTGATTGAGGAGTCGGGCGCGCTGCGGGAGGCCGGCGACTGGCGGGGGGCCTGCGCGGCGGCCGGCTTCGACGTGCGCATCGACCCGGACAAGGTCTCCACCCGGTACGGCCCAAAGGTCGCCGAGGCCCTCCTCGCCGACCTCCGGGACCTGGCGCCGGACCTGCTGCGCTGGCACCTGCCCCGGGTCCTCGCGGGCCGCTCGACCCTGGCGACCGACCGGACCGTCCTCCTCGCGGGCTACGGCTCCGCGCCCGGCGCGTACCTCCAGCTGTCCACCCCGGCCATGGTCGACGGCCCCCAGCGCCTCCCGCTGCGGTTCGGCCCGCCGAAGCGCCGGGCCGCGTACGTGCTCGTCGACGACTGGCGGTCGCTCGGGCACCTGTGGCGCGCGGGCGAGGCCGGTGAGCTGCGCGCCCGGGCCGGGGGTGCGGACCGGCTGCCGTTCCTCACGGCCGACGGCACCCCGCTCCCGGCGGACCGGCTGCCGCAGGAGGACCCCGGCGGCGCCGGCCCGGTGGCCCGCGCCGAGTGGCTGAACCTGCTGTACGCGCAGGGCCGCATCGCCGACGCGCTGGCGGCGGCCGGGATCGCGTGGGACCCGACGCCGCCGGAGATGCCCTCGTACTACCGGGCCACCCCGGAGACGATCATGGCCGGCCTGGCGCTGGACGTGCCCCGGCTGGAGGCGGAGGTGCGCCGCTTCGCGGAGCTCACCGGGGCGGAGCGGTTCCAGATCGGCCAGGACTGGCGGGCGCGCGTCGTGCTCGACTTCACCGGTCCCGGTCCCGGCCGCGGCGGCCGGCTGCGGATCAGGCTCGTCAACCGGGAGGAGGCCGACGGCGCGGTCCTCCTGCCCGAGGCGGTCTGGCGCAGGGTGCCCGACCTGGAGCTGCTGGCCGGCGGCTTCCTGGGCCCCGCGGACCTGCATCCGCTGGTGGCCGGGTCGCTCTTCCCGGACCACGAGGGGCCGTTCGGGCCGCCCGGGGTCACGCCGCCCGCTCCGGTCCGGGTGCGCTGCCGGGGCGACTGGCACGAGGTGCGGTTCCGGGACGGGACGCTGACCTCCCCGCACACCGCGCAGGAGCGGCAGCGCGAGAGCGCCCTGCGGGCGTTCGGCGGGGCGGTCACCGGCTGCTTCGCCGTCGAGCACGCCTGCCTCACCGGCACGGGCCAACTGCCCAGGGCTCTGGCCGCCCAGCGGCGCGACCTCTTCCTGCGCGCCCAGCACGGGGACACGGCGGGCGTCGTGGCTCTGCTGGACGCGGGCGTCGATCCGCGCATCCGGGACGGCGGCAAGCACACGCTGCTCCACCTCCTGCCCCTGCTCGACCACACCGAGCTGCTCCCCCGGCTGCTGGCGGCCGGCCTCGACCTGGAGGCCAGGGACCACCGCGAGCGCACGCCGTTGAGCATCGCCGTATCGGGGCGCGGGACGGCACAGCTCGTCCGGGACCTGCTCGGCGCGGGCGCCCGGATCGACGTGAGCGACCAGACCGAACTCTCGCTGGAACAGATGATCCGCAAGTACCGGCGGACCGATCTGCGGTTCCTCGCGGAACGGGTGCTGAAGGAGCACCCGGACGCCGGATCGGAGTGGTGGGACGAGTGGGACGAGGACGAGGAGCACGACGACGAGGAAGGTGACGACGCGTGAGCACCGTGGCCCCCGGCGTCCCCCTGCAGACGTCGCATCCCCTGGACGCCGCCGACGCGCTCAACGGGCGGCTGCGCGCCACCCGGACCGAGACGGTCGCCAGCCCGCAGCTCGAAGCGCTGGCCCTGGCGGTGACCGCCAACCAGCCGGTGCTGCTCTGGGGCGAGCCGGGCATCGGGAAGTCGGCGGGGCTCGAACAGCTCGCGGCGGGCCTCGGCCTGGACCTGGAGACCGTCATCGCCAGCGTGCACGAGCCGTCCGACTTCGCGGGGCTGCCCGTCGTCGGGGACGACCCGGCCGCCACCGGGGTCCCGATGGCGCCGCCGGACTGGGCGGTCCGGCTCGCCCGCAAGGGCCAGGGGCTGCTGTTCTTCGACGAGTTGTCCTCCGCTCCCCCGGCCGTGCAGGCCGCCCTGCTGCGCGTCGTCCTGGAGCGCCGGGTGGGCAGCCTGAAGCTCCCCGACGCCGTGCGCATCGTGGCGGCGGCCAATCCGCCGTCCAGCGCGGCGGACGGCTGGCACCTGAGCCCCCCGCTCGCCAACCGCTTCGTGCACCTGCACTGGACGCACGATCCGCGCACCGTGGCACGCGGCATGGCCGGCACCTGGCCCGAGGCGCCCGTCCCCGTGGTCGATCCCGCCCGGACGGCCGGTGCGGTGGCCCGGGCCCGGGGCGCGGTCTCCGGATTCCTCACCGCGCGCCCGGGCCTGGTGCACCACCTCCCGGCCGACGCGGAGGGCCGGGGCAGGGCCTGGCCGTCGCCCCGGACCTGGGACATGGCGCTGCGGCTGCTGGCCGCCGGTTACGCGACCGGCACCGGCCGGGACGCCGTCGCCGCCGCCCTGACGGGGGCCGTCGGGGACGGGGCGGGCATCGAGCTCCTGTCGTACCTGGAGAATCTGGACCTGCCGGACCCGGACCGGGTGCTGGCCGATCCGGACGCCTTCGCGCTGCCCGAGCGCGGCGACCGGCAACTGGCGTTCCTGATCGCGGTGGTGGCCGCCGTCCAGGCCGAGCCGACCCGCCCGCGCTGGGAGGCGGGCTGGGCGGTGCTGGCGAAGGCCGTCGCGGCGGGTGTGCCGGATGTGGCGGCGCGGGCGGCGATGGACCTGGCGGCGATGCGGGACACCGACTGGCCGGTCCCGGAGGGCATCGACGCCTTCCTGGAACTCCTCCAGCTCTCCGGGGCGCTACCGGGAAGCGCCTGAGGCCGTGTCCGTACCCGCGCGGCTCCCGCTGGACCACACCAAGCTGCTGGCGGCGCGTTACCGGGCGGCGAGCGAACGTCCCTATCTCGCCACGGCGTTGTACGCCCTGTCCGTGGTGGAGAGCGACCGGGTGCCGACCATGGGCGTGGACCGGCACTGGCGCTGCTACGTGTCGCCCGCCTTCGTGGAGCGGACGCCGGTCGCCGAGCTGGCCGGGGTGTGGGTGCACGAGGTCGCGCATCTGCTGCGGGACCACCACGGCCGGGCCGCCCGGCTCCCGGCGGCGGACCAGCGCGACGCGCACCGGGTCAACGTCGCCCAGGACTGCGAGATCAACGACGACCTGATCAGCGACGGGCTCCAGCTGCCGGAGGGGCGGATGGAGCCGGGGCTCTTCGGGCTGCCGTCCGGGCAGCTCTTCGAGACGTACCTGCCGTCGCTGCCGCCCGGCCCGCCGCACACCTGCGGTTCGGGCGCGCACGGCAGCCCCGAGCCGTGGGAGCTGCCCGGCTCCGAGGGGCCGTCCCCGCTGGGCACGACGGAGGCGGAGGCGCTGCGGAGGCGTACGGCCGAGTCGATGCGCGCCCATCAGCGCACCCGGGGCAGCCTTCCGGCAGGCTGGCGGCGGTGGGCCGAGGAGATCCTGGAACCGACCGTGGACTGGCGGCAGGTGCTGGCCGGTGCGGTACGGGAGGCGGCGGCCTGGGTCACCGGGGCGGTGGACTACACCTACCGCCGCCCGTCCCGGCGCAGCGCGGCCCTGCGCGGCGTCGTCCTGCCGACGCTGCGCCGCCCGCTGCCCCGGGTGGCCGTCGTGGTGGACACCTCGGGCTCGATGGGCGACGACGAACTGGCGGCCGCGCTGGGCGAGGTCACCGGGGTGCTGCGGGAGGTGGGCATCCGGGGCAACCGGGTCTCCGTACTGGCCTGCGACGCCGACGTGCACGCCGTGTCCCGGGTGACCTCCGCCGACCAGGTCGCGCTGGGCGGGGGCGGCGGCACCGACATGCGCGTGGGCGTCGCCCGGGCGCTGGCCGCCCCGGAGCGCCCCGGCATCGTGGTCGTCCTCACCGACGGGCACACCCCGTGGCCCGACGAGTCCCCCTCCTGCCGGCTCGTCGCCGCGCTCATCGGGACGGACGCGCCACAGCCGCCGCCGTGGATCGAGACGGTCCGGGTCCCCGCCTAGGGGGTGTCTTGTCGATCAGGGCCGGATCAGGCCGCAGCGTCTGGTGCGGTGCATCGCAAGGCGCCGGAGCGTCTCGATAGCGGAGCTATTGGGGCGTTTCGGCAACGCCGCGAGGTGCCGTGCCAGGCGTCGCGGACCCGGCCATGATCGGCAAGACACCCCCTAGTCCCCGCCTAGTCGCCGAGCACCACCGTGCGGGCGGCCGAGAAGTCGCCCCACGTGCCGTCCGGGAGCTTGGCGCGGAGCTTCATCGCATAGCGGGTGCCACGGGGGTCGTTGACGGTGAGTTCGTAGTGCGCCCGGCCCGCGGGCGGCTCGCCTCCCCAGACGATCGTGGTGGTCAGCCTGCCGTTCATGTAGAGCTGGTACGCGGGGATCCTGCCGCCGGTCTCGGGCTGCTTCCAGTCCAGCTCGACGATGTGCTCCTTGCCTTCGGCCCGGTCGGTGATCCGCAGGTCCGTCGGGGCGGTGGAGGCGGGCGCGCCGGGCGCCGACGCGGTGGTGAGGTCGAGGCCCGCGCTGTCCGGTGACGAGGTGTCGGCCGCGTCCCTCGCCCGCACGGTGAACGTGTAGATGGTGCCGGGGCGCAGTCCGGTGAGCCGCGCGGTGGTCTGCGTACCGGGCACGCTGTGGATGCGGGAGCCCTCCTGGTAGATGTCGTACGCGGTGACGCCGACGTCGTCCGTGGAGCCGCCCCAGGACAGGGTGGCGGCCCGGCTGCCGTCCGCCTTGCCGCGCAGTTTCACCGGCCGGGTGGGGGCCTCGTGGTCGGCGGGGGTCGGGGCGGGGGTGGTGACGGACGCGGCGGCGCTCGGCGCGGAGAGGTTGCCGGCCTTGTCCCGGGCGCGGACGGTGAAGGTGTAGGCGGTGGAGGCGGTGAGCCCGTCGATGTCGATCATCACCCGGCTCGCGGACACCGACTTGACCTTCTTGCCCTCGCGGTAGACGTCGTAGCCGGTGACGGCCGTGTCGTCGGTGGCGGCCTTCCACATGACGTGCGCGGAGGTGGCGCTGCCGGCCTGCGCGGTCACCCCGCGCGGCGCGGTGGGCTCGCTGGTGTCCGCCTCGGCCTCCGAGCCACAGGCGGTGGTGAACGCGGCGAGGAGCAGGGCGGCGGAGCAGGCCAACGCGGCATGCGTGTGGGGGGATCGCACGGTCGTGCCTTCCATCCGGGAGCAATGGTCCAGACCTGTATCGCATGCGGTGGGGGTCGCCGACAAGAGGACGGAGCGGAACCTTCCGCAATATGCCGGTGTGCCCCCGGCCCGTGGTGCGCGCGCCGCCTGACGTACCGTCGGCGGATGCTGTGCGTACGAGGTGTGGTGCTGCCGGAGCGCGAGGAGCGGGCGTTCTGGATCGAGGGCGAGGTGCTGCGGGAGGGCGAGCCGCCGGGCGGGTTCGCGGGACGGCACGCCGAGACCGTCGTCGACGGCGGCTGGCTGCTGCCCGGCCTCGTCGACGTACACACCCATCCCGGGGCAACGGACACGAGCGAGCCGCTCGACGAGGAGCTGCTCCGCGAACAGCTGCGCGCGCACCGGGACGCCGGGGTCCTCGCCGTCCGCACCCCGGGCACGGCCGCGCGGATGCCGGCCTGGGTGGACGAGGACCGGGAGCTGCCCCGGGTCACATCGGCGGGCCGGTGGCTGGCCACCCCCGGCAGGTTCTTCCCCGGCTTCGGCCGGGACGTGAGCGAGGCGGAGCTCGTCCGGGCCGCCGTGGAGGAGTCGGCGGCCTCCTCCGGCTGGTGCAAGGTCGTCGGGGACTGGCGGCAGGACGAGCCCCCGGTGCCCCTCGCGCTGCTCACCGAGGTGGTGACCGCGGTCCACGCGGCGGGTGGCAAAGTGGCGGTGCACTGCCAGACCGCCGAGGGCACCCGCAACGCGGTTCTCGCGGGGGCGGACAGCCTGGAGCACGGTATGCATCTGGACCCCGGGCTGCTGGACCGGATGGCGGCGCAGGGCACGGCGTTCGTGCCGACGCTGGCGGCGTTCGGCAGGGGCGTGGACGCGATGCGGGCACGGGAGCCGAGTGCGCGCCGCGATCTGTGGCTGGCCGGCTGGGAGTCCCTGCCCGACACCGTCCGGGCCGCTCACGAGGCGGGCGTCACGGTGCTGGCCGGCACCGATTCGTTCCCCTGCGGGACCGTCGCGAGCGAGGCGTCCTGGCTGCTCCGGGCCGGGCTGCCGGCCGACGCGGCGCTCGGCGCGGCGTCCTGGACGGCGCGGTCCTGGCTCGGCCTGCCGGACCTGGTGGACGGGGCGCCGGCCGACCTGGTCGCGTACGACACCGATCCGACCGCCGATCCGGCGGTGCTCGACCACCCCCGCCGGATCGTTCTGCGAGGACACGTGGTGCGCTGACCGATGAGAGGGGGGCGGTCGGGCAGTCTGCACTGGTATGGACACACAACCGCTCGACCTCGAACCGGCCGCGCGCCGGATCACCGCGCAGCTCGACGCCGTGGACGACGGCGCGCTGGGGGCCGCGACACCGTGCCCCGGCGTGACCGTGGGGGCCCTGCTCGCCCATATCGGGGGCCTGGCCGTCGCCTTCCGCGACGCCGCCCGCAAGGAGCCGGGTCCGGCCACGGACTCGGCCCCCTCCGTGGAGTCCGGCGTCCTCGAAACCGGCTGGCGGGCCACGCTGCCCGCCGCGCTCGACGGGATGGTGGCCGCCTGGCGCTCCCCCGACGCCTGGACGGGCATGACCAGAGCGGGCGGCGTGGACCTGCCGGGACGGATCGCGGGGATGGTCGCGCTCAACGAACTGGTGCTGCACGGCTGGGACCTCGCGAAGGCGACCGGTCAGCCCTTCGGCGCCGAGGAGGCCCACCTGCGCAACACGCTCGCGCTGCTGGCGGACCAGGGTGACGACCCGTCCCCGTTCGGGCCGCCGGTGCCGGTCGCCGATGGCGCGCCGCTGCTGGACCGGGCGGTGGCCAGGGGCGGACGGCGGCCGGACTGGCGGCCGGAGGACTGAGGGTCGCTGGGGCGGGGCCCACGGCGTACGCGCCGGGCTGAACGGCGCACGGGCGGGCCCACGGCGTAAGCGCCGGAGCGCACGCCCCGAAGCGCGCCGGTCCACCCGGCCTCTCAGCTCGTGAAGAACTCCGTGATCCGCTGCGCCGTCTGCTCCGGATCGGACTCGTGCGGACGGTGGCCGCCGCCCATCGTGACCAGGTGGCAGTCCGGGATCATCGACGCCATGTCCTGGAGCCGCCCCTGCGGCATCGTGCTCGCCGGTCCGCCCGCCAGGATCAGCGTCGGCGCGACGATCTCCCCGAGGCCCCGCGCCCACGCCGGATCGGGGTCCGCCAGCTCGCCGTTCACCGAGGCGAGCACCGCCTCGTCGTAATCGGCGGGCCCGTCCGGCCCGACCGCCGGGCCCGCCGCCCCGGGGAACGGCGGCGGGGTCTCCACCAGGACCAGCCGCTCCACCCGGTCCGGGTGCTCCTGGGCGAGGAGGTGGGCGACGACCCCGCCCATGCCGTGGCCGACCACGCCCGCCCGGTCCAGCTCGCACTCGTCGAGGAAACCGAGCACGTCGTCGCGCATCAGCTCCAGGTCGTACTCGTCCGGCCAGTCGCTCTCCCCGTGGCCGCGCAGGTCGATTCCGTACACCCGCCACTCCCGCCCGAGCAGGCTCCCGGCCGCTTCCCAGCTCGCCGCGCTCGCGCCGAGATCGTGCAGCAGTACGACGGGCGACCCGAAGGGGTCACCCCAGGTCCGGTACGCCAGCCGCACGTCGCCGACATCCACCACAGACTGATCATCCATGCCCCCGACGCTACCGTCGAATGCGCCGGGATCCCGCCCCCGGGCTGGCAGGCTGGACCGGTGAAGCTCACCCCGCGCGCCCTGGTCACCCCCTTCGCCGCGCTCCTGATGACCGCCACCACGCTCACCGGCTGCGCAGAGGCGGGTCGTTCCTCCGGCAAGGGGACGGCGGACGGGCTGGCCGCCCCGGCGAAGAAGGACATCGCCATGCGGCTCGTCTCCAGCGCGGAGAACTCCACGCTGGACTGGAAGGCGCAGTACAAGTACATCGAGGACATCGGCGACGGGCGCGGCTACACGGGCGGCATCATCGGCTTCTGCTCCGGCACCGGAGACATGCTCCGGGTCGTGGAGCGGTACGCGAGGTCCCGGCCGGGCAACGCGCTGGAACGGTTCCTGCCCGCGCTGCGGAAGGTGAAGGGCAGCGACGCGCACACGGGTCTCGGCGCCCCCTTCACCCGGGCCTGGGCCGAGGCGGCGGGTGACGCGAGGTTCCGGGAGGCGCAGGACGCGGAGCGGGACGTTTCGTACTTCGATCCGGCGGTGCGCCGGGCGAAGCAGGACGGGCTGGGCACGCTGGGCCAGTTCGTCTACTACGACGCGTATGTGATGCACGGCGAGGCCGACGCGGACGGCACCACCGGCTTCCGCACGATCCGGAGCCAGGCACTCGACGCGGCCAGGACGCCCGCCGACGGGGGTGACGAGTCCGCGTATCTCGACGCCTTCCTCGACGCCCGGGTCGACGCGATCCGCGAGGAGCCCTCGCACAGTGACACCAGCCGGGTCGAGACCGCGCAGCGGGTGTTCCTCGACCGGGGCAACCTGGATCTGGACCCGCCGCTGGCCTGGAAGGTGTACGGCGACAGCTACGAGATCAAGAGCTCCTAGGGGGCGTGTCCGGGGCACGTCCCTCAACTCGCCCGTGCCGAAGGGGTGTACGACCACTGTTCGAGCCTGATAGGAAAGCTTCCTAACAGAACAGCGGAACGACGAACTCCTTTGGAGGACAGGTGTACGCTCCCCACAAGCGCACCGCACGTCGCACCACCCGATCCGTGCGCCTCGCGCTCGTCGCGCTCGGACTGACCCTCACGGCGGTGCCCGCCACCGCCTTCGCCGGCGCCACCCCCGTCCCCACGGCGGCGGCTCACCAGCAGGAGGCGGCCTTGGCCGGTCTCGACGATCCGGCGAAGAAGGACATCGCCATGCAACTGGTCTCCAGCGCGGAGAACTCCACGCTGGACTGGAAGGCGCAGTACGGCTACATCGAGGACATCGGCGACGGCCGCGGCTACACCGCGGGCATCATCGGCTTCTGTTCCGGCACCGGCGACATGCTCGACCTGGTGGAGCTGTACACGCAGCGCAAGCCGGACAACGTCCTGGCCGGGTATCTGCCGGCCCTGCGCGAGGTGGACGGCAGCGACTCGCACGACGGTCTGGACCCGGGCTTCCAGGACGCCTGGGAGACGGCCGCGCAGGATCCGGACTTCCAGCAGGCGCAGAACGACGAGCGCGACCGGGTGTACTTCGACCCGGCGGTCGGCCGGGCCAAGAGCGACGGCCTGGGCACGCTCGGCCAGTTCGCCTACTACGACGCCATCGTGATGCACGGCGACGGCGGCGACAGCACGAGCTTCGGGTCCATCCGGCAGCGGGCCCTGGCACAGGCCAAGCCGCCGGCCCAGGGCGGTGACGAGGTGGCCTACCTCGATGCCTTCCTGGACGCGCGGGTCTGGGCCATGGAGCAGGAGGAGGCCCACTCGGACACCAGCCGGGTGGACACCGCCCAGCGGGTCTTCCTGCGCAACGGCAATCTGAACCTGGACCCGCCGCTCGACTGGAAGGTGTACGGGGACAGCTTCCACATCGGCTGAACACGGGCAGAACCACTCGTGGCGCGTACGGCCAACCCCGTACGCGCCACGCTGTGCTGACCGTATGTCAGTGAGCGGCGACCTCCATCGCCTTGACCGGGTCGTGGCCGCCGGGCGCGGTGCCCGCCTCGTCCGAGTCGGCTTTGCGGCCGAGGTGGTTGAAGGCCAGGTTGAGGACGATCGCCACCACGCAGCCCGTCGAGATCCCGGAGTCCAGGACGACCAGGAGGTCCTTCGGGAAGGCGTGGTAGAAGTCCGGCGCCGCGATCGGGATCAGCCCGACCCCGACGGCCGCCGCCACGATCAGCGCGTTCTCGCCCTTCTCCAGCGCGGCGCCGGCCAGGGTCTGGATGCCGCTTGCGGCCACCGAACCGAACAGGACGATCCCCGCGCCGCCGAGCACCGGCAGCGGCACCAGCGCGATGACGGACGCGGCCACCGGGACCAGGCCGAGCAGGATCAGGATGCCGCCGCCGGCCGCGACCACGAAGCGGCTGCGCACCTTGGTCATCGCGACCAGGCCGATGTTCTGGGCGAACGCGCTGCACATGAAGCCGTTGAAGAGCGGGCTGATGGCGCTGCCCAGGGTGTCGGCGCGCAGCCCGCCCTCGATGGTCCGTTCGTCGGCGGGACGGTCCACGATCTTGCCGAGGGCCAGCATGTCCGCCGTGGACTCGGTCATACAGACCAGCATCACGATGCTCATCGAGACGATCGCGGCGATCTCGAACTGCGGTGCGCCGAAGTGGAACGGGGTGGGGAAGCCGATCGCGTCCGCGTTCTTGAGGGCGCCGAAGTCGGTGATGCCGACGGGGATCGCGATGAGCGTGCCGATGATCAGGCCGAGCAGGATGGCGATCTGCTGGAGGAAGCCGCGCAGCAGTTTGCGCAGGGCCAGCACGATGACGAGGGTGACCGCCGCCATGATGATGTTGGTGGTGGAGCCGTAGTCGTGGGCGGTCGCGTTGCCGCCCTGGGACCAGTTGAAGGCGACCGGCAGCAGCGAGACACCGATGAGGGTGATGACCGTGCCGGTGACCACGGGCGGGAAGAAGCGGACCAGTTTGCAGAAGTAGGGCGCGAGGACGAAGCCGAGGAGGCTCGCCACGATGATCGCACCGAAGATGACGGCGATCCCGTCGTGGCCCCGGTCCTTGCCGATCGCCACCATCGGGGTCACCCCGGCGAAGGAGACGCCGTTGACGAACGGCAGCCGGGCGCCTATCCGCCAGAAGCCGAGCGTCTGGAGCAGGGTGGCTATGCCCGCGGTGAACAGGCTCGCCCCCATCAGGAACGCGGTCTCCTTGGGACTGAGGCCCACGGCGGGCCCCACGATCATGGGCGGGGCCACCACGCCCGCGTACATCGCGGCCACATGCTGGAGGCCGCTGGTGAACATCTTCAGCGGGGGGAGTGTCTCGTCGACCGGATGCTTCCGGTCGGACGGGGCCGTATCCGGCGCACCGTCGTTGTGGGGGGTCGCACTTGCGTCGTCGCGAAACCTGGGCGTAGCTGCCACGGCGGTTCCTCCGGTCGGTTACACGTCGGCGGTGACGTGGGGTTCAGGGAGGTGGTGCCGGGGCCGGTCCGCCGGACCGGGCCCCGTGTACTGCGGTGGTGCGGTGAGGCAGGTCGAACGGCTGGTGCGGGCAGCCGGGATCGCCGGTGCGGGAGGCACGTGCGCGTGGGCGGCGCGCCTCCCGCACCGGTTGCCGCGGACCCCGCTCGGGTCCGCGGCGGCCGGGCCGAGGGCCGTCCCCCTCGTCCGGCCGCTTTCGGGGCCGCCGGGCCGTCAGGCTCCGGCGGCGATCTGGGCGAGGCGGCGGGCCTCGTCGCGGGTGGCGTGGGCGATGGCCTCCTCGTCCGCGGTGACCAGGCGGCCGGACTCCACGACCGGCTTGCCGTCGACCAGCGACAGGGTGACCGGGGCGGCGGCGCCGAAGACGAGCGCGGTGACCGGGTCGGCGATGGAGGCGTGGGCGAGGGTGTCCAGCTTCCAGAGGACCAGGTCGGCGAGCTTGCCGGCCTCCAGCGAGCCGGTCTGCGCGGCGCGGCCCAGGACCTGGGCGCCGCCGTAGGTGCCGAGGCGCAGTGCCTGACGGGCGTTCAGGGCGCGTTCCCGGTGCGGACCGAGGCGGTTGATGAGGAGGGCGTTGCGCAGTTCGGTGTGGAGCTCGCCGGACTCGTTGGACGCGGTGCCGTCGACGCCGAGGCCGACCGGGACGCCTGCGGCGAGCATGTCCGGGACGCGGGCGATGCCTGCGGCGAGGCGGGCGTTGGAGGACGGGCAGTGGGCGACGCCGGTGCCGGTGCGGGCGAAGGCGGCGATGTCGGAGTCGTTCATGTGGACGCAGTGCGCCATCCACACGTCCTCGCCGAGCCAGCCGGTGGACTCGAAGTAGTCGGTCGGGCCCATGCCGAACAGCTCGTGGCAGAACTTCTCCTCCTCCACGGTCTCCGAGCCGTGGGTGTGCAGCCGCACGCCCTTGCGCCGGGCCAGTTCGGCGCCCTGGCGCATGAGTTCGGTGGATACGGAGAACGGCGAGCAGGGCGCGACGGCGACCTGGGTCATCGCGTCGAAGGAGGCGTCGTGGTGGGCGTCGACGGTCGCCTCGGTGGCGGCGAGCGCGCCTTCCAGGGTCTCCACGGCGAAGTCCGGGGGCAGCCCGCCGTCCTTCTCGCTGCGGTCCATGGAGCCCCGGGCGAGGGTGAAGCGTACGCCCATGTCGCGGGCGGCCCCGATGATGGCGCCGGACAGGTCGCCGGAGCCCTTCGGGAAGACGTAGTGGTGGTCCATCGCGGTGGTGACGCCGCCGAGCGCCATCATGGCGAGCGAGCCCTGCGCGGCGGCGCGGGCCATCTGCTCGTCGATGCGCGCCCACGTCGGGTACAGCGCGACCAGCCAGTTGAAGAGGTTGTGGTCCGTGGCCAGGCCCCGGGTGATCCACTGGTAGAAGTGGTGGTGCGTGTTGATCAGGCCGGGCGTGGCCAGGTGGCCGGTTCCGTCGATCCGGCGTACGACGTTCTCCAGGCCCTCGGGTGCCCGGCCGGCGCCGACGGACTCGATGCGGTTCCCGGCGACGACGACATAGCCCGAGGCGTACTCGGTGTCGGCGGCGTCGACGGTCGCGATCGAGCAGTTCTCGATGACGATGCGCTCCACCCGGTCGGGGGCTGCCGGTGCTGCCATGGTGCTTCCTTCTCTCATGCGGGATGTGGGCACGGCAGGACCCTAGGAGGATTTGAGTGCCACGGCGGTGCGGCCGTGGGTGCCGAGATGGTGGAAGAACAGGTTGAGCAGGACCGCGACGAGCGCCCCCGCACTGATTCCGGAGCCCAGGACGGTCTGGGCCCAGGACGGGAAGTCGGCGTAGAACCCGGGCGCGGCGAGCGGGACGATGCCCGCGCCGAGGGCCACGGCGACCAGGATGATGTTGGAGCTGTCGTCCAGGCCGGCTTCGGAGAGCGTACGGATGCCGCTGACCGCGATGGAGCCGAAGAGGACGATGCCGGCGCCGCCGAGCACGGGCATCGGGACGAGCGAGACGACCGCGCCGAGGACCGGGAAGAGGCCGAGGACCAGCAGGGCGGCCCCGGCGGCGGCGACGACGTAACGGCTGCGGACCTTGGTGAGCGAGACGACGCCCACGTTCTGCGCGAAGGCGCTGGTGGGGAAGCCGCCGAAGACCGGGCCGATCAGGGTGGCGATGCCGTCGGTGCGCAGCCCCCGGGTGAGGGTGCGTCCGTCGGTGCGGCGGTCGCAGATCTCGCCGACGGCCAGCATCCCGGCGGACGACTCGGTCATCAGGACGAGCATCACGATGCACAGCGAGAGGATCGCGGCCGGCTGGAACTCCGGCGCGCCGAAGGCGAACGGGGTGGGCACGGCGGCCAGCGGGGCATCGCGCAGCGCGGCGAAGTCGGCGAGACCGAAGGGGACGGCGGCCAGCGTGCCGACCAAAAGACCCATCAGGAGGGCGACTTGGCGCAGAAAGCCGCGTCCGAAGCGCTGGATCAGCAGGATCACGACGAGGGTGAACGCGGCGAGCGCGAGGTACTTCATGTCGCCGAAGTCGGTGGCCGTCTTGTCGCCGCCCTGCGCCCAGGAGACCGGTACGGGCATCAGGGTGACCCCGATCAGGGTGATCACGACGCCGGTGACCAGGGGCGGGAAGAAACGCAGGAGTCTGCCGAAGAACGGCCCGACGGCCAGGCAGAACACCCCGGCGACGAGCACCGCGCCGTAGATCGCGGGCAGTTGGTGCCCGGGGGCACTGGTCTCGGCGATGGCGAGCATCGGGGCGATGCCCGCGGAGGACGCGGCGTTGACGAACGGCAGCCGGTTTCCGGCGAGGCCGCCGATGCCGAGGGTCTGGAGCAGGGTGGCGCAGCCGGCGATGAGGAGGCTCGCCGCGATGAGCCGGGTCATGCCCGCCGCGTCGAGGCCGACGGCCTGACCGATGATCAGCGGAGGGGTGACGACGCCGGCGTACATGGCGGCGATGTGCTGGAGGGCGGCCGGCAGGAGCCGCGAGGGGGTGAGCTTCTCGTCCACCGGATGCACCGCACGCTCCGGCGGGGTGGAACAGGGGCCTTCTGCTTCCGCGGGCCCGGATGCTGGCTGTGCCATGAGGGTTCCCTCCGGCCCGGCCGGTGCCCGGCCGCGAGGAGCGGGCGGGCACCGGCACGGCGCCGCGTCAGAGGTTGGTCATGTCGACCGGGATCTGCGGCTCGACGCCGTCCCGGAGCACGGTGCCCTCGATGAGCCCGTACGGACGGTCGGCCGCGAAGTACACCTCGTTGTCGTTCTTGAGGCCGAACGGCTCCAAGTCCACAAGGAAGTGGTGGTTGTTCGGCAGCGAGAAGCGGATCTCGTCGATCTCGCTGCGGTTGTTGATGATGCGCGAACCCATCTGGTACAGGGTCTGCTGGAGCGAGAGCGAGTACGTCTCGGCGAAGGCGTGCAGCATGTGCTTGCGCGCCTGCTCGTACGACTTCTCCCAGTTCGGCATGCGCTGCTCGTCGCTGGTCCAGTTGTGGCGCCAGCGGGCGGAGACGTCGGTCGCGAGGATGCGGTCGTACGCCTCCTTGAGCGTCGTGTACTTGTCCTTGACGTAGCCCCAGAACTCGGAGTTGGTCGAGTTCATCACGGTCAGGTCCTTGAGCCCGGAGATGACCTGCCACTTCTCACCGTCGAAGGTGATCTGGGCGGTGCGGATCTCCTGGTTCTTGCGCACGAAGGAGTGCTTGACCTCGTCGGACCCGATGAAACGGGAGTTCGCGTCGGAGGTGGCGATGCGCTCCCAGGCGTACTCCTCGATGCGGATGCGCGCGGTCTTGATCGGCTCCTGCGAGGTCACGAAGTGGCGGGCGAGGTGGATGCCGAACTGCTCGGCGGACTCGATCCCGTGCTCCTTGGCGAACGCGAACACCGTGTTCTTGGTGGTGTCCGTGGGCAGGACGTGCGCATTGGAGCCGGAGTAGTGGACGTCGTCCATCTCGCCGGAGAGCGCGACCGAGACGTTCAGGTCCTTGATGTGGTGGGTGTCGCCGTCCCGCGTGATCTTGACGACGCGGTTCTCTGCTTTGCCGTACTGGTTCTGGCCGAGAATCGTGGGCATGTGTCTGCTAGCTCCCTCGGTATACGGAGTAGCCGAACGGGTTGAGCAGCAGCGGTACGTGGTAGTGCTCGCCCGGGGTGACGGCGAAAGTGATCGCCACCTCGGGGAAGAACGCGCCGCTGTCCCTTACGCGGGGGGCGTCCTGCTGCGCCTCGGCTTGCTTCTTGGCTGTGAAGTACGGCTCGGTCTCGAAGTCGAGCCGTACGTGGGTGGTGCCCTCCGGCAGGGCCGGCAGGTCCTTGCAGCGCCCGTCCGCATCGGTCGCGGAGCCCCCGAGCGTCACCCACTCGGCGTCGGCGCCCGGGCGGGCGGCGAGCGAGACGGCGACATCGGCGGCGGGGCGGCCGATGCTGGTGTCCAGGATGTGGGTGGACACCGATGCGGTGGCGAAGGTGCTCAAGACCTTCACTCTCCTTCTGTTACGCGTCTTCCGTGACGAGGCGGGTGAGGCGGATGCGGTTGATCTTGCCCAGTTCGGTGCGCACGATCCCCCGCTCCTGCTCGGGGGGGTTCCCGATCCGGGACTTCACCGCGTCGCGCATCTGCTCACCGGTGGCGCCGGTGGCGCAGATCAGGAAGACATGTCCGAACCGCTCCTGGTAGGCCAGGTTGAGTTCGAGCATCTCGGCCTTGAGCTCCTCGGAGGCCCCGGCCATCCCCCGCTGTTCGCGGGAGGAGGTCGGGTCCCCGGGCTTCGGGCGGCCGATCGGCGGGTGACCGGCCATGGCCTCCGCCAGGTCCTCCGCGTCGAGTGCCGCCGTGGCGGTGTCGCTCGCGGAGAGCAGGGCTTCGGTGGTGGCGTACGGGCGGTGGGCGAGGATCGCTCGCCCCCATGCCGCACTGGCACACACCTCGTGCAGTGCGGCGGCCGCCTCGGCGTCCGCCTGGGTGTTGAACCGGGCGAGGCCCGGCGTGGAGCTCGAAGTCACGGGAGCCTCCGTGGCTGTTCTTCGCTGTGCGTTGGTCGGGCTGCGGATAGCTAACGCCCTCCGCAACACGACGTCAACAGTTTGTTGAAATTCCGTATACAGAAAAAGCCGCCGCCCGGTGGTACGGGCGGCGGCTTGATCGATCATGTGTCGGCAGCCTGTGCATGGGTGGTCCAACTACCCGCTCTTGGCGCCGTTTTCCCTGTTCAGGTAGTTGTACACGGTGAACCTGGAGACGCCCAGCGCCCCCGCCACGGTCTCGACCCCGTGCCTTACGGAGAAGGCACCGCGTGCCTCCAGGAGCCGGACGGCCTCCTGCTTGGCCTTGCGGTCCAGCTCGGCCAGCGGCATGCCGTGCCGGCGCTCCATCGCGGCCAGGATGTGGTCCAGCGACTCCGAGAGCTGCGGCAGCCGGACCGCCACGACGTCCTCGCCCTCCCAGGCCAGCACCACGTCGTCGGGGTGCGCCTCACCGGGGCCGACGAGCTCGGCCCCCATCGCGTCCGCGAGCGGCTTCACGGCGGTGACGAGGGGGTGGTCCACCGGTCCGGTCACTTCGGGTCCTCTCCGATGACGTTGACCTGGAGCGAGACCCGGGTGGCACCCGATGCCAGCGCTTGCCGCAGCAGGCTGTCCACCGCGGTGAGCACCTCGTCGGCACCGCCCTCCGCCGTGTTGCCGAACGGGCCGACGTCGACGGCGTCCAGCTCGGCCCCCTGGATGACCTCGCGCGCCACGACCGCGTGCGCGGGCGCCTCGTCCAGATCGAAGGGCTCGGTGGTGAACTCCACTCTCAAGCGCATGGTGCCTCCCTGATACGTCGCACCGCGTCCGGTGCGACCTGCGGCTCGGGCTCGACCCTAACGCCCTACACCGGCAGCACGCAGACCGCCGCCGGAGCCGCGTACGGCGTCCCGGCCGAGGTCAGGGAGCCCGATGCGGCGTCCACCCGGAAGGCGGTGACCGTGCCGGACTTCTGGTTGGCGGCGAAGAGCAGGGTGCCGTCCGGCGAGAACGCGGTGTGCCGCGGGAAGTCGCCGCCCACGGGCACGGTGTCGAGCAGGCGCAGCGCGGCCCCGCCGTCCTCGATCGCGTACCGGGTGATGCTGTTGTGACCCCGGTTCGCGAGATAGGCGAACCGGCCGTCGCCGGTGACCAGGAACTGCGCGGGGTAGCTGGTGCCGGAGCCGGTGCCGGTGGACTGCGGGTCCCCGGGGGTGAGCACGCCCGTAGCGGGATCGTAACCGCAGACCACCGCCGTGTTGTCGAGCTCGCAGGCCAGGTACGCGTGGCGCCCGTCGGGGTGGAAGGTGAGGTGGCGGGGCCCGGCGCCCGGCCGCAGCGCGGCGTACGACACCTGCTCCAGGGTGCCGTCCGTCTCGTCGAGCCGGTACGTGTAGACCGTGTCGTTGCCCAGGTCGACGGCCAGGACGTGGTCGCCGTCGGGGGCCGTGATGATCTGGTGCGCGTGCGGGCCGTCCTGCCCCGGTCCGGGGGCGGGCGAGCTGTGGGCGACCAGGTCGGTGCGCTCCCCCACCGACCCGTCCTCGGCCAGGGGGTGCACGGCGACGCTGCCGGAGGTGTAGTTGGCGCTGAGCAGCCACCGCCCGCCCGGGTGGACCGAGAGGTGGCAGGGTCCGGCGCCGCCGGTCGACCGGGTGCCGAGGACGCTGAAGGTGCCGTCGTCGGCGAGGGCGACCGCGGTGACGCCGCCGTTCTGCTGCTCGTCGACCGCGTAGAGCGTGGCGCCCGTGGGGTGGAGGGCGAGGTACGAGGGGTTCTCGACGCCCGTGACGACGGTGCGGGCGGTGATGCCCGCCGTCTCCGGGTCGTACGCGGCGACGCCGACGCCGGTCCCGCCGGGGCTGGTCGAGGTGTAGGTGCCGAGGTAGAGGGTGCGGGTGCCGAGGGCCGCCGGGTGGGCGGGGTGCGGCGGGTGGTGGGGGTGGTGGGGCGCGGGGCGGTGCGCGGTGCGCGGGAGGCTGGGGGCGGCGGCGAGGGCGCCGCCCGCCAGGAGGGCTCCGAGCAGCGTGCGGCGGCTGGTGGGGGACGTCATGCGAGGCACCTCGTGGGGTCGGTTGCGTCGGATGTCGCAGCCACAGTGGCCTGACCCGGGTCCCACCGCAAGAGGTGCACCGGTCATTGCACAGGACGCAACGCGTGGGCGACACGTGAGCCGGGCGTGCGCGGCGCCCGGTTCACGGCAGCCCCCTCAGTCGCCGGACTGAATGTCACCCCGCGTCGAGGACGTGATCGGCTCGCGCTGTGCGAAGTCGCCCGGCGGGATGCCCGGATGGTGGCCGCCCTCGACCGGTTCGACGGCGGCGGCCGGCCCGAGGGCCAGCCGGGACACGATGCGGTAGCGGTCACCCCGGTAGAGCGAGTGCACGTACTCGACGGGACGGCCCGTGGTGTCCGAGGTCAGCCGCTCGAAGAGCAGCGCGGGCGAGAGCTCGGGCACGTCCAGGAGGCGGGCCTCGGCCCGGGTCACCACGGTCGGCTCGATCGCCTGGACCGCCTCGTGGACGTGCACGTCGTGGCGCTCGCGCAGGTGCTCGTAGAGGTCGCCGCTCTCCAGCTCCTCGGCGGACAGGCCGGGCACCAGCTCGGCCCGGATGTGCAGGTGCTCGATGGCCATGGGCGCGCCGTCGACCAGCCGGAGCCGGGCGACGTACACGATGTCGGCCGCCGGCGACATGCGCAGCTTCCGGCCGACCCGGGCACCGGCCTGGACGGTGGTGAACTCCAGGAGCCGGCTCGACCAGGCCCCGGCCGCCTGCGGGACCGACAGGGCGAGGTCGGCCGAGATCAGCTCCTGGGTGATCTTCTCGGGCGCGACGAACATGCCCCGGCCGTGCTCCCGCACCAGGAGCCCGGTCGCGACCAGCTCGTCCACCGCGGCGCGCAGGGTGGGCCGGGAGACGCCGAGCGCGGCGCACAGGGACCGCTCCGAGGGGATCGCGTCGCCCGGGCGCCGGGACTCGATCATTTCCAGGATGGCGTCACGGGCCCGCTCCCGTTTGAGCACCGTCCCCGATGCGTCGGCGTCCATGAGCTGCCCCCTTCTGGCGGGTTAGGTACCTGACCACTGGACCACTGGTCAGGTGGAGTGTAGCCGCTTTCGCGGACGCCTCCGCCGGAGGATCGCCAAAATCCTTTGAATACTGGGGTCTTGACGGCTCCATTGGTCCATGCCACCTTCATCCACCAACAAGAGGTGAGCTGTCCAGCGGCCTTCACTGGTCAGGTGGTCAGGTCCTGTTCTCCCAGAGGTGAACCGTGAAGTACCGCTTGCTTGCCGGTGGGTCCGTGCTCGTGCTGGCCGCCGTCCTCAGCGCCTGTGGCTCGTCCGACGACTCGTCCGACTCCTCCGGCGACGGCCGGACCAGCATCGACGTCTGGCTGATGCGCGACAGCGTCTCGGCGCAGTTCCAGAAGGAGTTCGTCCAGGGCTTCGAGAAGGCGCACCCCGACATCCGGGCCCGGGTCCAGATCCAGGAGTGGGACGGCATCGGCGAGAAGATCACCGCCGCGCTCGCCAGCAACGACGCCCCGGACGTCATCGAGAGCGGCAACACCCAGGTCGCACAGTTCGCGCAGAGCGGCGGGCTGCTCGACCTCAGCGACAAGGTGGACGAGCTGAACGGCAAGGACTGGCTCAAGGGCCTCGCCGAGCCGGGCGCGTACGAGGGCAAGCAGTACGGCATCCCGTACTACGCCGCCAACCGCGTGGTCATCTACCGCACCGACCTCTTCGAAAAGGCCGGCATCGACGCGAAGACCATCAAGACCCGCGACCAGTGGGTCGCCGCGACCGAGAAGCTCAACAAGGGCGGCAACCAGGGCATCTACCTGCCGGGCCAGACCTGGTACGCCCTGGCCGGCTTCGTCTGGGACGAGGGCGGCGACCTCGCCACCGAATCCGGGGGGAAGTGGAAGGGCGCCCTGGACACCCCGGAGGCGCTGCGCGGCATGGAGTTCTACAAGAAGCTCCAGGCGCTCGGCAAGGGCCCCAAGGACGCCGACGAGGCCGATCCGCCGCAGGCCGATGTGATGGCGCAGGGCAAGGTCGCCCAGGTCATCTCCACGCCGGGCGGCGCCAACGTCGTCATCGAGAAGAACCCGGACCTGAAGGGGAAGCTGGGCTTCTTCCCGATCCCGGGCAAGACCGCCGAAACGCCGGGTGCCGTCTTCACCGGCGGCTCCGACCTGGTGATCCCCACCGCCTCCGGCAAGCAGGAGGCGGCGCTCACCTTCATCAAGGAACTCACCGGTGACGCCTGGCAGAAGAAGCTCGCCGTCGCCATGAGCTACGTGCCGAACCGGACCACGCTCGCCTCCGCCGTGGCCGCCGACCCGGGCGCGGCGGCGATGGCGGTCGGCGCGGCGAACGGCCACGCCACGCCCAACACCCCGAGCTGGGCCGCGGTCGAGGCCGAGAACCCGATCAAGGACTACATGACCGCCGTCCTCACCGGGGGTGACCCGGCGAAGGAGGCCGGCAAGGCGTCCGCCGACATCACCCGGGCCATGAACTCCGGTTCCTGATCCCCCTCCCACACCCCACACCGTCGAGAGGAGGCGTGCCGTGTCGGTCATCCGGGAACGGACCGCACCCCCCAGTCCCAAGCGCCGGGCCGTACCCGGCACGTCCGGACCGCCGCCCCGCCGGCGGCGGTCCGGGGAACCGCGCGGCATCTGGCCGTACGCCCTGATCGCACCGGCCGTCGGCGGGATGCTCTACCTGCTGGTCTATCCGCTGCTGCGGGCGGTCCTGATCTCGCTCCAGGACTTCCGGCTGCGGCAGCTGATCACGGGGGACGCGGAGTTCGTCGGGCTGCGCAACTACCGCACCCTGCTGAGCGATCCGCGATTCTGGGAGGTGGTCCGGCGCACCTTCCTGTTCATGGCGGTCAACGTGGTCCTGATCATGGTGATCGCGACGCTGGTCGCCCTGATGACCGAGCGCCTGGGCAGGACCGCCCGGACGGTGGTGCTCAGTTCGCTGGTGCTGGCCTGGGCCATGCCGGTGATCGCGGCCACCACGGTCTTCCAGTGGCTGTTCCACTCCGAGTTCGGCATCGTCAACCACCTGCTGACCGGCGCCGGCTTCTCCTCGTTCGACCGCTACCCGTGGTTCGCGCACGGCACCGCCGCCTTCGCCATCCTGGTGCTGCTGGTCGTGTGGCAGTCGGTGCCGTTCGCGGCGATCACCCTCTACTCCGGGCTGACCACGGTCCCCACCGAGCTGTACGAGTCGGCGCGGCTGGACGGGGCGAGCGGCGCCCGCGTCTTCCGCTCGGTCACCCTGCCGGTGCTCCGGCCGATCTTCCTGCTGGTGTTCTCGCTGGAGGTGATCTGGACGTTCAAGGCGTTCGTCCAGATCTGGGTGATGACCCGGGGCGGCCCGGGCGACGCCACGACGATCCTGCCCGTGTACGCGGTCCAGACCGCGCTCTCCGGCCAGCGTTACGACCTGGGCTCGGCCGCCTCGATGGTCACCGTGGTCCTGATGTCCGGGGTGCTCGTCCTCTACTTCCGCCAGATGTTCCGCCAGGAGGACGAGATCCGATGAGCCGTCTCCGTAGCGCCCGACTGCGGCGGCTTCCGCTGAACGCCGCCGCCGCGCTGACCGTCCTGGTCTGTCTGTTCCCCGTCTACTGGATGATCTCCACCGCGTTCAAACCGTCCAAGGACATCCAGTCCTCCGACCCGCAGCTCTTCCCGCACACCTGGACGCTCGACCACTTCCGCACCGCCGTGCAGGCCGACGGCTTCGGGATGTTCTGGCGCAACAGCGTGCTGGTGACGGTGAGTTCGATCCTGCTGGCCCTGATCGTGGCGCTCGCCTCGGCGTACGCGGTGGCCAGGCTGCGCTGGAAGGGCCGGCGGCAGTTCATGCTCATGGTGTTCATCGCGCAGATGGCGCCCTGGGAGTCGCTGATCATCCCGATCTACATCATCTCCCGCGACACGGACATGCTGGACCGGCTGCCGACGCTGACCCTCGTCTACTTCATGGTCACGCTGCCGTTCTCGGTGATCGTGCTGCGCGGCTTCATCGGGACGATCCCGCCGGAGCTGGAGGAGGCCGCGCAGGTCGACGGCTGCACCAGGACCAGCGCGTTCCGGAAGGTCGCCCTGCCACTGCTCGCACCGGGGCTGATGGCCACCTCGCTGTTCGGCTTCATCACCGCCTGGAACGAGTTCGCGTACGCCAACTTCCTGATCATCAAGCACCAGGACAGCCGCACCCTGCCGGTCTGGCTGTCCTCCTTCCAGAACACCTTCGGCACCGACTGGGGCGCCACGATGGCCGCCTCCACCCTCTTCGCCCTGCCCGCGCTGGTGGTCTTCCTGCTGCTCCAGCGCCATGTCACCTCCGGCTTCGCGGCCGGCGCCGTCAAGGGCTGACCGTCCCCCGCTCCCCTCCCGGAGGCCCCGCATGCCCGCACCCCGCCCCGAGCACTCCCTCGTCCCCCGCCCCCGCAAGGTCTCCGCGCGCCCCGGCCGCTTCACTCTGACCCCGGACACGGGTATCCGTGCCTACCCCGGCGCCGAGGCCGCCGCCGACCTGCTGCGCACCCTGCTCGCGCCCGGCACCGGGCTCCCCCTCGCCCCCTCCGCCACCGGCCGCATCGTGCTCGCCCTGGACCCGCAGCTGAGCGGCCTCGGCGAGGAGGGGTACGGGCTCACCATCGGCCCGGACACGGTGCTGCTGCGGGCCGCCGGGCTGCCCGGGCTGCTGTGCGGGGTCCAGACGCTGCGCCAGCTGCTGCCCGCCGAGGCGCTCTCGGCGGGGGCCCGGCGCGGCGGGGCGTGGACGCTGCCGTGCGTGGAGATCAGCGACGTCCCGGCGCATCCGTGGCGCGGCACGATGCTCGACGTGGCCCGGCACTTCCAGCCGGTCTCCTACCTGCGTCGTTACGTGGACCTGATGGCCCTGCACAAGCTCAACACCCTGCACCTCCACCTCACCGACGACCAGGGCTGGCGGATGCCGATCGCCGCGTACCCGAAGCTGACGGGGATCGGCGGCCACCGCAGCCAGTCGATGGCCGGTCCGCCGGGCGGCCCCGTCGAGAGCTTCGACGGCCTGCCGCACTCGGGGGCGTACACCACTCAGGAGCTGCGCGACCTCGTCCGGTACGCCGGGGAGCGCGGGGTGCGGGTGGTGCCGGAGATCGAGATGCCCGGCCATGTCCGGGCCGCCCTGGCCGCCCATCCGGAGCTGGGCAACGACCCGTCGCGGCGGCTGGGCGTGTGGACCAAGTGGGGCGTGTGCGAAACGGTGTTCGGGGTGCACGAGGAGGTCTTCGACTTCTGCCGGACGGTGCTCGACGAGGTCATGGACGTCTTCCCGTCGCCGTACATCCACGTCGGCGGCGACGAGTGCCCGACCACGGAGTGGGAGAACAGCCCGGCAGCCCGGGAGCGGGCCGCCGCCGAGGGGCTGCCCGACGCGCGGGCCCTGCACGGCTGGTTCATGGGCCGCATCGGGGCGCACGTCACCGAGCGGGGCCGTATCCCGGTCGGCTGGGCCGAGACCGGCACCGAACTCCCCCCGGAATTCACGGTGATGACCTGGCGCGACCCGGCCCACGCCCGCGCCGCCGCCCGCCGCGGCCACCAGGTGGTCGCCGCCCACTACCGGGCCACCTACCTCGACTACGCGGAATCCGCCGCCCCCGGCGAACCGCTCACGCAGCCGGGCCCGCCGGTCGAGCTGCGCACGGTGCACGGCGACCGCTCGCTGACCGACGACTGGGAGCCGGGCGACGCGGTCCGGCTGCTCGGCACGCAGGCCCAGCTGTGGACCGAGTACGCGCGCACCCCGGACCGGATCGAGTACCAGACGTATCCGAGGCTGTGCGCCCTCGCGGACCGCGCCTGGTCCGGCGGCGGCGACGGCTGGCCCGGCTTCCTCGCCCGCCTCGGCCACCACACCACCCGCCTGGACGCGTTGGGCGTCCGCTACCGCCCCCTGACCCCCCGGCCGCTCACCGCGGCGTCCCCAGGAACAGCGCCGACCCCGTGAATCCGCGCTCCCCAGGAACAGCGCCACCTTCGTGAATCCCCGCTCCCCCACGACGTTCCCGGAAGGAACAGACGCATGAAGTCACACGCGAAGAGCCGGCTGCGCGCCGCCGCCGCGGCCGCCGTCACCGTGGCGCTCGGCTGTACGGCCCTGGCCGCCGTCCCCACGACGGCGAGCGCCGCCGGTGAGCCGATCGCCGTGCAGTACCGCACCGGCGCGTCCGGCGCGAGCGCCGACCAGAGCGAGCCCTGGCTGAAGGTGCGCAACACCGGCAGCAAGTCCGTGCAGCTCAGCGACGTGAAGATCCGCTACTACTTCAAGGGCGACGCGGTGGGCGAGGTCTACCGGTTCGCCTGCTCCTGGGCGGTGAAGGGCTGCGGGAACATCACGGGGACGTTCGGCACGCTCGCCAAGCCGACCGCCACCGCCGACCGTTACCTGGAGATCGGCTTCACCTCCGGCGCGGGTTCGCTGGCACCGGGGGCCGACTCCGGTGACATGCAACTGCGGTTCTACCGGTCCAACTGGCAGCCGCTGGTGCAGAGCGACGACTACTCGTTCGGCGCCGGCGCGACCTCGTACGCCGACTGGACGAAGGTGACCGCGCAGCTCGGCGGCACCAAGGTCTGGGGCACGGCGCCCGAGGGCAACGACCCCACCGATCCGACCGACCCCACGGACCCGACCGACCCGGGTGACCCGGGCGAGAACGGGCCGACGCTCTTCGACGACTTCAACTACAGCAGCCACAGCGACCCGCAGATCGCCGCGCACGGCTGGAGCGTCCGCTCCAACGCGGGCGGGCCCGGCGTGCCCGGTGCCACCTGGGCACCGGACAAGGTCACGTTCGCCTCGCAGAGCGGCAACTCCATCATGAACCTGGAGACGTCGACGGCGGGCACCGGTGAGTCCACCAAGCAGACCGAGATCCTGACCCAGTCCATGAAGTTCCGCAACGGCACCTACGCGGCCCGGGTCAAGTTCAACGACGCGCCGAAGTCGGGCCCGGACGGCGACCACCTGGTCCAGACGTTCTTCACCATCAACGACCTCAAGGCGCCGATGGCGGACGACTACGCCGAGTACGACTTCGAGTACCTGCCCAACGGCGGCTGGGGCGAGAGCGGCAACATCCTCTACACCACCTCGTGGGAGACCTACCGGCCCGACCCGTGGGAGGCCGTCAACCAGCACACCGAGTCCCGGCAGAGCTACGCCGGCTGGCACGACCTGGTGGTGACCATCGACAACAGCGCGATCACGTATTACATCGACGGCCAGCTCTTCGGCACGCACGGCGCGGCCTACCTGCCGGAGCGCGGGATGTCGATCAACTTCAACCAGTGGCTGATCGACCTGGCCGGGCAGACGAGCACCACGCCCCGCGCGTACGACCAGCAGGTCGACTACGTCCTGCACGTGAAGGACAAGGTCCTCACGCCTTCGCAGGTGAACGCGAAGGTCGCCGCGTACCGCGCGGCGGGGACGACGTTCCAGGACACCGTTCCGGCCGGATGATCCGGTAGCGGATACGCGGGCGGGGCGAAGGCCGACGGGCCTCCGCCCCGCCCTTTCGCATGCTCTCCGAGAGGCGCGCGCCACCTCCCTGACCGGCACGAATTCCGGGCACCCCCTTGACAGCCCCGCCACCCTCCGGGCAATCTTCCATTAAGCAGAAATAAACTTCCGCAATACGGAAGGAGCGCCGAAACCCTCATGGGCTACCCGGACCAGCGCTTCGATGTGAACCTCTCGATCCTCTTCACGGAACTCCCGCTCCTGGAGCGTCCCGCGGCAGCCGCCGCGGCCGGCTTCACGGCGGTCGAGCTGTGGTGGCCCTGGATCGAGACCCCCACCCCCGAGCAGGCCGAGCTCGACGCCCTCAAGAAGGCGCTCGACGACGCCGGCACCCAGCTGGTGGGCCTGAACTTCTACGCCGGACAGCTCCCCGGCCCCGACCGCGGCGCGCTCTCCGTGCCCGGTACGGAGTCGGAGCGCTTCCGGGCCAACATCGAGGTGGCGGCCGACTTCGCCGCCTCGGTCGGCTGCAAGGCGCTCAACGCGCTGTACGGCAACCGGGTCGACGGCGTCGACCCCGCCGCCCAGGACGAACTCGCCCTGGAGAACCTGGTGCCGGCGGCCCGCGCCGCCGACCGGATCGGCGCGGTGCTGCTGATCGAGACCCTGAACGCGCCGGAGTCCCCGCGCTACCCGCTGGTGAGCGCACCGGCCGGGATCGAGGTCGTCGACCGGGTCAACGCCGCCACCGGCCTGGGCAACGCGAAGTTCCTGCTGGACCTGTACCACCTGTCGATGAACGGCGAGGACCTCAGCCAGGTCATCACCGCGTACGCCGACAGGACCGGGCACGTCCAGATCGCCGACAACCCGGGCCGCGGCGCGCCCGGCACCGGCTCGCTCCCCCTGGAGCAGCTCCTGGACGAGCTGACGAAGGCCGGTTACGAGGGCTGGGTCGGGCTGGAGTACAAGCCCGGCGACCGCCCGAGCGCCGACTCCTTCGACTGGCTCCCGGCCGCCGCGCGGCCCGCCCGCTAGGGCCCGGAGCCCCTCTACACGCTGATCGGAAGGCACCCTCATGAGCAACAACCTCCCCAAGGTTGCGTGGATCGGTCTCGGCATCATGGGTTCGCCCATGTCGGAGAACCTGATCAAGGCCGGTTACGACGTCACCGGTTACACCCTGGAGCAGGACAAGGTCGACCGCCTGGCCGCGGCCGGCGGCACCGGCGCCTCCTCGATCGCCGAGGCGGTCGAGGACGCGGACGTGGTCATCACGATGGTGCCCGCGTCGCCGCAGGTCGAGGCCATCGCCTACGGCCCCGACGGCATCCTGGAGAACACGAAGCGCGGGGCGCTGCTGATCGACATGTCCTCGATCACCCCGCAGACCTCCGTGGACCTCGCGAAGAACGCCGCCGAGAAGGGCATCCGGGTCCTGGACGCCCCCGTCTCCGGCGGTGAGGCCGGTGCGATCGAGGCCGTCCTCTCCATCATGGTGGGCGGCGAGCAGGCGGACTTCGACGCCGCGAAGCCGCTGCTCGAAGCGCTCGGCAAGACCATCGTGCTGTGCGGCCCGCACGGCTCGGGCCAGACGGTGAAGGCCGCGAACCAGCTGATCGTCGCGGTGAACATCCAGGCGTGCGCCGAGGCCGTGGTCTTCCTGGAGAAGTCCGGCGTGGACCTCGCCGCCGCACTGGACGTGCTGAACGGCGGCCTGGCCGGCTCGACCGTGCTGACCCGCAAGAAGGACAACTTCCTGAACCGGGACTTCGCCCCGGGCTTCCGGATCGACCTGCACCACAAGGACATGGGCATCGTCACGGACGCCGCCCGCAACGTCGGTGCCGCGCTGCCGGTCGGCGGTGTGGTCGCCCAGCTCGTCGCCTCGCTGCGCGCGCAGGGTGACGGCGGCCTGGACCACTCGGCGCTGCTGCGCTCGGTGGAGCGCCTGTCGGGTCAGCCGGTCAAGGGCTGACCCCGCCCGCTCCACCCCTCCCCCCAGACTTCCGGACGGTGCCGTCGCTGACACCTGTCCTGTCGCGCCCAGGCGCCGGCACCGTCCGGAACACCCTCCCACCAAGAATTTCAACAAACTGTTGACGTCAGGTTCGGAGCGTACCTACGCTCCTGGAGCCCCGAGCCGTCGCAGTTCAGCAGCTCCCCGTACGGAAGGTCGCCCCGACACCATGACGCAGCGTGTGCTTACGACCGAGTCCGGCGCCCCGGTCGCCGACAACCAGAACTCCGCCACCGCGGGTGCCGGAGGCCCGATCCTCCTCCAGGACGGGCACCTCCTGGAGAAGCTCGCCCGCTTCAACCGGGAGCGCATCCCGGAGCGCGTGGTGCACGCCCGGGGCTCCGGCGCGTACGGCTACTTCGAGGTGACCGACGACGTCACCGCCTTCACCCGCGCCGACTTCCTCTCCGAGGTGGGCCGCCGCACCGAGACGTTCCTCCGCTTCTCGACCGTCGCCGACTCGCTGGGCGGCGCGGACGCGGTGCGCGACCCGCGCGGTTTCGCCGTCAAGTTCTACACCGAGGAGGGCAATTACGATCTCGTCGGCAACAACACCCCGGTGTTCTTCATCAAGGACCCGATCAAGTTCCCCGACTTCATCCACTCGCAGAAGCGCGACCCGTTCACGGGCCGTCAGGAGCCGGACAACGTCTGGGACTTCTGGGGCAACTCCCCCGAGGCCACGCACCAGGTGACCTGGCTGATGGGCGACCGCGGCATCCCCGCCTCGTACCGCCACATGAACGGCTTCGGCTCGCACACGTACCAGTGGACGAACGCCGCGGGTGACGCGTACTTCGTGAAGTACCACTTCAAGACCAATCAGGGTGTGCGCTCCCTCTCCGCCGACCAGGCCGCCGAGCTCGTCGGCAAGGACGGCAGCTCGCACCAGACGGACCTGCTCCAGGCCATCGAGCGCGGTATGAACCCGTCCTGGACGCTGTACGTGCAGCTCATGCCGGCCGCCGAGGCGGCGGACTACCGCTTCAACCCGTTCGACGTCACCAAGGTGTGGCCGCACGCGGACTACCCGCTCCAGCGGGTGGGCCGGCTGGTGCTGGACCGCAACCCGGACAACGTCTTCGCCGAGGTCGAGCAGGCCGCGTTCTCGCCGAACAACTTCGTGCCCGGCATCGGCCCGTCCCCGGACAAGATGCTCCAGGGCCGCCTCTTCGCCTACGCGGACGCGCAGCGCTACCGCCTGGGCATCAACCACACCCAGCTCCCGGTGAACGCGCCGCGCGCCGCCACCGCGGACAACTACGGCCGCGACGGCCTCCACGCCACGCGGTACGGCTCGCGCCACGACAAGAACTACGAGCCCAACTCGTACGCGGGCCCCGCCCAGACGGACACGGCGCTCTCCGCCCCGCTCCCCGTCCAGGGCTGGACCGGCACCCACGAGGCGCCCCTCCACACCAAGGACGACGACTTCTTCCAGGCCGGCGAGCTGTACCGCCTGATGACGGCCGACGAGAAGGACCGCCTGATCGCGAACATCGCGGGCGGCCTGTCCCAGGTCTCCCGGGACGACGTCATCGAGAAGAACCTCGCCCACTTCCACGCCGCCGACCCCGAGTACGGCAAGCGCGTGGAGGAGGCGGTCCGCGCCCTCCGCGAGGACTGACCTCCCCCCGAGCCCTGCCCGCGCCGACGCGTCCACCCGGATGAGGGGTCATCGCACGGCACGGGCAGGACGAGGCCGCGGCGGTGGCGCGATGCCAGTGCGGTGGTACGCGGGAGGGCGGCCCGGTCACCAGACCTGAAGGTCCGTGCAGCCCCCCTTCGCGCCACCGCCGCGGCCCCTGTTCTTCCGTGAACCAGGGCGCGGAGTACGGATACGGTCCCGTACTCCGCGCCCTTTTCGCGCGCTGCGGATGTTCGTCGAACGCCTCCAGAGACGTGGCGCACCCGTCCAGCCCGCCGCCTGCGACCGGAACGCCCGGAACCAGCGCTTCACCATCGGCTGAGCGAATCCCCCGGCGGATGCAGGTACGACGAGCACTGCTCCAGCTCGTCCAGCTGCGCGACATAGCGTGGTCCGATCCGTGTGCGTCCGTGGCCGAGTACCCATGGCAGCAATTCCGGGGTGGCGTCGTATTCGTCTTAGAAGCCCAGCTTCAGCTCGGACAGCTGGTCCTCGAAGCACCAGAGATCGACAAGCTCTTCCAGATGCCTGGTCGCGCTCGGGGTGCGGGCTCGCTCCCACACCTCCAGCCACGGGTTCAGTGCACCCGTGACGACCGTGACGATGTCCAGGACGTCGTGCGCCGCCGTCGGGGCCGGGTACCGGTCGAGCGTCGCCGCCCACCAGGACGCCCACAGCTCCCGCAGCGCGGCCGTCTCCGCCGGCGGCCACCCCGTCCAGTTCGCCTCGACGAACCGCGTCCCGATCAGCCCCGCGTCGAGGTGCGTCTCGCCCCTCACCAGGAGCCGCGCGATCCGGGGCACCATCCGGCGCAGCAGTTCCCCGGGCTTGTCCCAGTGCGAGGGCACCTCGCTCAGCGGCGTCGTCACGAGATCGTCGGGTACCGCTTCCGGCGGCCCGGCCAGGGCGGCGATATCGGCCGCGCCATAGCAGTACAGACACCCGTCGAGGGCGAAGTCCCGCGCCGGTACGAACACTTCGTCCAGCGCATCCAACGCCCGCCGCAACCGCTCCTGCGGATCAGCCATGACAGTCCCCTGCCGGTACTCCACCGCCCAGCGGCGAAGAGCGCGACGTTACGCCATGGCCGTCGTCGGAGAAAGCGGGTTCCTGCTGCTCATCAGCCGGAGCAGCCCTCGCCGCCGGGGAGTCGGATGAACGCGTCACCGTGCGGAAATCGAGCACCCCAGGGCTCCTCGTCCAGGAGAAGCCCGTTGGCGAGACCGCTGATGGTTCGGTACCAGCCGATCAGTACGAACAGTTCGAGTACCTGATCCTCTTCGTAGTGCATACGAAGGGCGTCCCACGCGGACTGCGTGAGCCGGGTCGTGTCGTCGAGTTCGTCCACCGCGCGGAGCAGCGCCGTATGGCGTGGCGACCATGGGGCGCTGCCCACCGCGTCGGGCTGGGCGATCGCCCGGAGCAGTTCCGGGCCCAGTCCGGCCTGCGGCGCCAGGGTCGCGGCGTGGACGCCCCACTCGTAGGCGCAGCCGGACCGCGCGGTCACGCGGGCGATGACGATCTCCCGGTCCATGGCCCTCACCCACGCCCACCCCGACCGCTGCGCCTACGTCACGCACAGACGGCCATGGCACCGCTCACCAGCAGGACCGAGCAGCCGGAGCGCCGGCCGGTCACGCGAGCTGATCCATGTCGCGCCTTTCGGATCCTGCCGGCCCCGTCCCGCCCTTCGCGATTTCGGGGCCCGGCGCGACAAGGGGTGGAACGGCCTGGGCGAGTGCCTCTGTCGGCTGTCACTCCGAGCACGGCGTCGACCGGGTCTCCCGGTCTCAGGGCATCGAGACGGGCGCCGCCCCCGTGAGCGACACCGTAGGACCGACGATCACCGATCGTCGGTCCTACGGTGTGACCGGTCCGCTCAGCCGATATACGCCGGAGACACCGCCGCCGTGCTGATGCGTCGGGGTGTGCCCGTGCCGTCGGACGGGATCGTGTAGAGGTCGGCTCCGTAGTCGCCCGGCAGGGCGTAGGTCAGGGTGTGGTTGTCGCGCCAGACCGGTTGGTCGTCGACGCTGCGGGCTTCCGACACGGCCGTTTCGCGGCCGGTGCGGAGGTCGAGGACGTACAGGTGCCACGGGGCGTCCGCCGGGAGGCCCGTGACGCGCTTCTTGTAGGCGACGCGCGTGCCGTCCGGGGAGAGGGACGGGCACTCGACGTTGGGGTGCACGGTGGCGACGGTACGGGCCCGCAGGTCGCCGCGGACCAGGTAGGTCGAGCCGTGCGTGGCCATCGTGGCGTAGAAGGTGCGGTCGTCCGAAGCGAACGTCACGCCCCAGAAGTTGACGTCCGCCGCGCGATAAGTCCGACCGCCCTTGATGACGCGGTACGCCTCAAGCGACGGCGTCAGGCGCCCCGTGCGGGTGTCGACGATCGCCGCCCGCGTCGAGAAGTTCGTGCCCGCGTAGGAGTCGCCGCCGACGAACGCCGTCCAGGCCGCGTACCGCCCGCTGGGCGAGACCCGGGCCCGGGACGGGATCCCCGGCACGTCGTAGCGGGCCCGCTCGCGCAGTCCGGCGTCGAGGATCACCGCCTGGTAGGTCTCCTGGACGGCGCCGTGCTTCGCCTGGAGGCACACGCCGGTACCCGAAGCGGCGTAGAAGCGGAGGCACTTGACCTCCGACGCGACCCGTGGGCCCGACGGGTCCGAAGCCGGGACGGACGTCAGCTCGTCGCGATGCGGCCCCCACGCCATGTTGCGGAACACCAGCCGCCGGGATGCGGTCAGGGAAACGGGTCCGGCGGTGATCCGGGGGCCGCCCGGCCGGGCCTGGTTCCTGCGGTCCGCGCGCGCCGAGGCGTGCAGCACGGAGGCCACCGAGACGCCCGCGAGGACGGCCAGGGCACAGGCCAGGACCAGGATGCGGTTGCGCAGCGTCATACGAGGCTTTCTGAGGAAGTGGTGGGGCGGATCGGGCGGAGGCGCAGCGCGAACACGGCGCCCAGGGCGAGCAGGACGGCCGACGCCGTGAGCGCCGTCCGGTCGCCCCACGCCGTCCAGGCCGCGCCGAAGCCGAGCGAGCACGAGAAACGGGCCAGCGCCTGGCCCGTCTGGGCGAGCGCGAGCCCGGACGAGCGCAGCTCGCGCGGCACGCTGTCCGAGGCAGCCGCCATCAGCACGCCGTCGGTCGCCGCGTAGAAACCGCCGTGCAGGAGCAGTACGGCGCAGGCCGCCGCCGTGCCCTGCCAGGAACTGAGCAGAAGGGCGTACGCGAGGAGCAGGGCGCCGTGTCCGCCGAGGAACACCTGCCACCGGCCTGCCCGGTCCGCGAGTCGGCCGAGCGGGACGGCGAGGAGCAGGAAAGCGGCAGCGGTGCCGAGGGGCAGCAGCGCGAACCAGCGGTCCGGCACCCCGAGGCGCCGCTGGAGGAGCAGGAACACGAAGGAGTCACTGACTGTGGCGAGCCCGAGCAGCAGGGCGCAGACAGTGATACGTCGTAGCTCCGGGCGATGGAGGAGAGCCAGCGCAGCGCGCAGGGTGGGGCGCGGTGCGGCGGCCGGGAGGGCCGGAGTCCCGGCTCCGGGCTCCCCGGCTCGGCCCGTTTCGGCATCGGCGCCTGTCGGTCGCCCGGCGCCGTCCTTCGTGCCCGCACCCCCCGGTACGAACAGCACCAGCACCAGTACGCCCACCACGGCCACGCAGAAGCTCACCGTGAACACGGCGTCGTAGCCGTCGACGGTGGCGCGGAGGATCAGGAGGGCGACGAGGGGGCCGAGCAGGGCGCCCGCCGTGTCCATCGCACGGTGCACTCCGAAGGCTCGGCCGCGGTTCTCCGGGGTGCTCGACAGGGAGATGAGGGCGTCGCGCGGGGCGGTACGCAGGCCCTTGCCGGTGCGGTCGGCTGCGAGGATCAGGCCGATCGGGGTCAGCGTCTGCGCCGTCAGGAGCAGGGGTTTGCAGGCCGCCGAGAGGGCGTACCCGGCCCCCGCCACCCACTTGTGGCGCCCGCCTCCCCGGTCGGCGAGGTGTCCACCGACGAGGCGGACCAAGGCCGAGAAGCCGTTGTAGATCCCGTCGAGGAGCCCAAAGCCCAGCGGGGACAGGCCGAGGCCCGCCACCAGGTACAACGGCAGCACCGCCGTCACCATCTCGGAGGAGACGTCGGTGATCAGGCTGACCGCGCCGAGGGCCAGCACCGTGGGCGCGACCGCGGGACGGCGCCGCCCGGCGAGGGGCCGGGCGGCGCCGTCCGCGGACGGGGCCGCCGCCGGGGTCTCGGGCGTGCCGGCCCGGCTGTCCGCTACGTACATGTCAGGACGTCCAGATGCCCGTAATATCCTTGGCGGAGGCCGCGTTGCCGGCGTGCGTGAGGCCGTGCATGTCCTCCAGCGTCCGCAGCAGGTCGTAGTGGTTGTAGGTGGTGGCCGAGGAGGACCCCGGGGTCACCTGCTGGCCGTAGAGGACCGTCGGGATCTTGTTCCCGGCGAGCCGGTTGTCCTCGTCGAAGGTCACGACGAGGAGGCTGTTGTGGGTCTTTGCCCAGGTGGCGTAGGCGCCGAGCTTGTTCTTCAGCCAGGTGTCACCGGTGGACACCGAGCAGTCGTGCATGTCGCTGCACAGGTTCGGGACGACGAAGGAGACCTGGGGAAGCGTCGAGTAGTCCGTCGGGAACTGCGCGAACGTCTTGGCGCTGGACGTGGGGACATTGCTGAAGCCGAACCAGGGGTTGTGCTTGCGGGCGTAGTCGCCGCTGCTGCAGGTCGTCGAACCCTGGCTGGGCAGCGTCTCGTTGTAGCTGCCCCATGTCTTGCCCTTGGCGATCAGCTCGGAGGCGAGGTTGGGTGCGGAGGAGAAGCCGGGCGGGTAGCAGCTGTCGTCCGTGATCCCCTGCGTGGAGCCGGAGAACAGGGCGAAGTAGTTCGGCTGGCTCGGGTGCGTCTCGGCATACGACTGGGAGAGGTTTGCCCCGCCCGCCTTGAGCGAGTTGATATAGGGAGCGCTGGAGGAGCCGACCACCTGGCTGTACGCGTGATTCTCAAAGACCACGACCACGACGTGGTCCGGGGTCGGGACGGCCGCCGCGGCGTGCGCGGGGGCCGAGCCGGCGAAGCCGGTCCAGATCCCGGCCGCTGCCGCGGTGAACGCGAGAGCGGCTGCCACGACGGCACGACTGCGGCGGTACACGTTTCTGCCGGGCACTGCAGACCTCCGGTGAGGGGATGGCGACGGTGGCGGTGCGGTCAGAGCATGCACACGCCAACCGTCTCCGGGCCCCCCTTCGTCAGCCGGCAGGGTGAAGAGCGGGTGAACGGTTGCCGTTCGCGCCCGCCGGCGTCACGCCCGTGCAGCGTCCGCCCGCTGCCCTCCGGAACCCGTCCTGCTCGACCCCAAGGGCCCGGGGTTCGAACCGTTCGAGTGCGCACGCGTCCTGCTGGCGTACCTTTTCGCGGACGCCGCACAGGGGACGGTGCTGCCGGCCCGGGGCCGCCGGGGCGGTGGCCGCCTCGGCGGCAGGCCCTGTTGCCGGGTCGAGCGGCGACCCGGTCGAGTTTCCCAGGACAACGGAGAGCGCCTGCCAGGATCCGCAGGCGCTCTCCGGGGCTGGGGTCACAGGACCTGGACGATTACGCCTCCGCGTACGGCCTGATCGCCGTCGGGGCGTGCGACGGGTCCGTCGCGATGTCCTCGAACTCGTTGACCGAGGCGATGTCCGTGCCGCTCATCGCGATGTTCGTGACGCGTTCCAGGATCGCTTCGACCACCACCGGGACGCGGTGCTCCGCGGCCAGCTTCTTCGCTTCCTCGAAGGCCGGGAGGAGGGCGTCCGGTTCCGTCACGCGGATGGCCTTGCAGCCCAGGCCCTCGACCACCTTGACGTGGTCCACGCCGTAGACGCCCAGCTCCGGGGAGTTGAGGTTCTCGAACTCCAGGTTGACCTGGAAGTCGATGTCGAAGTTGCGCTGGGCCTGGCGGATCAGGCCGAGGTACGAGTTGTTGACCAGGACGTGCACGTACGGGATGCGGTGCTGGGCGCCGACCGCCAACTCCTCCAGCATGAACTGGAAGTCGTAGTCGCCGGAGAGCGCGACCACCGAGCCCTCCGGGTCGGCCGTCGCGACGCCCAGCGCGGCCGGGATCGTCCAGCCGAGCGGGCCCGCCTGGCCGCAGTTGATCCAGTGGCGCGGGCGGTAGACGTGGAGCATCTGGGCGCCCGCGATCTGGGAGAGGCCGATCGTCGTGACGTACCGGGTCTCCGGGCCGAACGCGCGGTTCATCTCCTCGTACACCCGCTGCGGCTTCAGCGGGACGTTGTCGAAGTGCGTCCGGCGTTGCAGGGCCGCACGGCGCTCCTGGGTGGACGCCGCCCAGGCCGAGCGGTCCGCCAGCCTGCCCGCCGCCTTCCACTCGCGGGCCACCTCCACGAACAGTTCCAGCGCCGCCTTCGCGTCGGAGACGATGCCGAGGTCCGGGGCGAAGATCTTGCCGATCTGGGTGGGCGCGATGTCCACGTGGACGAAGGTGCGGCCCTCCGTGTACACGTCCAGCTTGCCCGTGTGGCGGTTGGCCCAGCGGTTGCCGATGCCGAGGACGAAGTCGGACTCCAGGAAGTTCGCGTTGCCGTAGCGGTGCGAGGTCTGGAGGCCGACCATGCCGGCGTTCAGCTCGTGGTCGTCGGGGATGATGCCCCAGCCCATCAGGGTCGGGACGACCGGGACACCGGTCAACTCGGCGAATTCGACCAGGAGTTCCGACGCGTCGGCGTTGATGATGCCGCCGCCCGCGACGAGCAGCGGGCGCTCTGAGGCGTTCAGCATCTCCAGGGCGCGCTCGATCTGCTTGCGGGACGCGGCGGGCTTGTGCACCGGCAGCGGCTCGTACAGGTCGGGGTCGAACTCGATCTCGGTGAGCTGCACGTCGATCGGCAGGTCGATGAGGACGGGGCCGGGGCGGCCCGTACGCATCAGGTGGAACGCCTGCTGGAAGACGCCCGGGACCTGCGCGGCCTCCAGGACCGTCGTCGCGGCCTTGGCGACCGGGGCGGCGATCGAGGCGATGTCGACCGCCTGGAAGTCCTCCTTGTGCAGGACGGCGGTCGGCGCCTGGCCGGTGATGCACAGGATCGGGATCGAGTCCGCGATCGCGGAGTACAGGCCGGTGATCATGTCGGTGCCGGCGGGCCCCGACGTGCCGATGCAGACGCCGATGTTGCCCGGGCGGGCCCGGGTGTAGCCCTCCGCCATGTGGGAGGCGCCCTCGACGTGGCGGGCGAGCGTGTGGTGGACGCCGCCGGACGCCTTGAGGGCCGCGTAGAAGGGGTTGATCGCGGCGCCGGGCACACCGAACGCGTTGCTGACGCCTTCGCGCTTGAGGATCTCGACTGCCGCGCGGGCAGCGGTCATACGAGGCATTGAGTGCTCCTGCTCGTCCCTGGGTGGAGTCGGGGATGGAGTCGGGCTCTGTCGCGCCACCTGAGAGCACCACATCACCGGTTCCGCATTGCGGAAAACTTCTTCTGTTATGTGGAAGCAAATCTAAGCCGCGTCCGGACCGCCGTCAAGGGAGCGGGGAGCGGTACGGAGAAGGGCGCCGAGTGGAGCGATTCCGCTCCGGGCGGCGGACTCTTGGGGGAGCATGGAGAAATTACGGAAGTGGTACGGAGGGAGCACGGGTGGAGTCAGTGCCGGTACGGTGCCCGGCCTGTCGCCGCGACCACGCGTACGTGACCCCCGCCTATCCGTGCCCGTGCGGAGAGCCGACCGCCCCGCCGCTGCTGCGCGGCGCACCCGTCGTCCCGATCACCCATCGCACCTGGAACGACGACTGGGTGACCGTACGGTGCCGGGGCTGCGGGCGGCACGACCAGTGGCCGCAGCCCGAGCTGTGCTGCCCGTGCGGCGCGGTGCTGCGGGTGCCGGTGCGGCCGGTGGCGTCCGCCGGGGCGGTCCGGCCCGCGCACATACCGCTGCCGCGCACGGCGGCGGCGCCCCGTCCGGCGTTCCGCCCGCTGACCATCCGTACCGCGCGGGACGCGGTCGCGGCGGCGGCGCTCTATCTGACCTGGCTGGGTTTCCGGGACGTGACGCACCCGGTGAACCGGCCGGCCTCCAGGATCGACCTGCGGGCGGCCGGGCTGATCGCCGAGGTCGACTCCACGACCCGGCCGACCGCGATCCGCGACGTCGAGTGCCTGTGGCTCAACGCGCTCAACGGCTCGGTGCGCGGGGTGCTGTTCTCGCTCGCGGGCTACACGCCGGAGGCCCGCAAGCGCGCGGACACCTTATGCGTGCCGCTGTTCGTGCTGGACCTCACCGGCACGCCGCAGCCGGTGAACGGCGCGGCCGACGAACTCGTCAGCACCGGCGCCTGACCGCGCGCAACCCATCAGAATCGGACACACGGGCCGGGCGACGTGTCGTGCCTCACGGAAACCGACCGGCCACCCTGCGTGTGATCCGTCACGTTCTGGCCAACGGCCCCCGATGTGCGGTTCGTTGTCAGTGGCGGGCCCTACAGTGGAACGCATGGTCTTAACTCCACGGACTTCACCACCCTCGGACACGCCCGCGCACGCCCCCGCGCTCTCGGGCCGCGCCGCCCTGGAGGCCAATGAGGCGATCCGGGCGTTCGTGGACGCCCGTGCGGGGCGGGAGTGGTCCCCCGTGGAGTCCGCCGCGTACGAGGTGCTGCTCATCGAGTGGGCGGCCGCGACGCGCGGGACGGCGGCGGGGGACGTCATCGAGGCCGCCTGAAGCGGCTACCTCCGGTAGGTCTCGCGCAGCTCGATCTTGCGGACCTTGCCGCTGACCGTCATCGGGAAGGTCTCCAGGATCCGGAGCAGGCGCGGGATCTTGTAGTGCGCCAACTGCCCCTCGCAGAAAGCCCGTACGTCGTCGAGGGCCGGCGGGTCGGCCGGGTCGGCGGGGATGACACAGGCCAGCACCTCTTCCCCGTACCGTTCGTCGGGCACGCCGACGACCTGTACGTCGGCGATCTTCGGATGGCGGTACAGGAACTCCTCGATCTCGCGCGGGTAGATGTTCTCGCCGCCCCGGATGATCACGTCCTTGATGCGGCCGACGATCTGTACGTAGCCGTCCTCGCGCATCACCGCGAGGTCCCCGGTGTGCATCCAGCGCCCCGCGTCGATGGCCTCGGCGGTGCGCTCGGGCTGGTCCCAGTAGCCGAGCATGACGCTGTAGCCCCGGGTGCACAGCTCGCCGGACCGCCCGCGCTCCAGGGTCACGCCCGTCGCCGGGTCGATGACCTTGACCTCGATGTGCGGCATGACGCGGCCGACGGTGCCGGTGCGGCGCTCCAGGTCGTCGTCGCGGCGGGTCTGCGTGGAGACCGGGGAGGTCTCCGTCATGCCGTAGCAGATGGACACCTCGTCCATGTGCATCTCGGCCACCACCCGCTTCATCACCTCGACCGGGCACGGCGACCCGGCCATGATTCCGGTGCGCAGCGAGGACAGGTCGTACGAGGTGAAGTCCGGCAGGTTCAGCTCGGCGATGAACATCGTGGGCACCCCGTACAGCGAGGTGCAGCGCTCCTGCTGCACAGCCCTCAGCACGGCCGCCGGTTCGAACGAGCCGCCGGGGATCACGATGCAGGCGCCGTGCGAGGTGATGCCGAGGTTGCCCATCACCATGCCGAAGCAGTGGTAGAAGGGCACCGGGACGCAGACCCGGTCCTGCTCGGTGTAGGCGACCAACTCACCGACGAAGTAGCCGTTGTTGAGGATGTTGTGGTGGGAGAGCGTCGCCCCCTTGGGGAAGCCGGTGGTGCCCGAGGTGTACTGGATGTTGATCGGGTCGTCGCAGGACAGCCCGGCCTCGCGGTCAGTTAGCTGATGGGCCGTCACTTGGACGGCTGCCGAAAGGAGTTCGGCCCAGGAGTCGTCGCCGATGTAGTGCACCGCGCGCAGGTCCGGGCAGTTGGCGCGCACCTCCTCGACCAGGGCCCGGTAGTCGCTGGTGCGGTGGGTGAGGGAGGCGGCAAGGAGGGAGATCCCGGCCTGCTTGAGCACGTACTCCAGCTCATGGGCCCGGTAGGCAGGGTTGATGTTCACCATGATGGCGCCTATGCGGGCGGTGGCGTACTGGACGAGCACCCACTCGGGGCAGTTGACGGCCCAGATGCCGACCCGGTCCCCCTTGGCCACACCCGACGCCATCAGAGCCCGCGCCAGCTCCTCGACGGCCGCGCCGAACTCCGCGTACGTCCAGCGCCGGCCGGACGGCACGTCGACCAGCGCCTCGCGCTCGGGCCAGGCGGCGACGGCCCGGTCCAGGTTGCGTCCGATGGTGTCGCCGAGCAGGGCGGTGGTGCCCGTGCCGTGCGCGTACGAGAGCTCGGTCACGCCAGGTCCCCTTCGGCGTACTCGGTGCCGCCGCCCTGGGCGGTGCGCTCACGCAGTTCGATCCGGCGGATCTTGCCGGAGACGGTCTTGGGCAGCTCCGCGAACTCCAGCCGCCGCACCCGTTTGTACGGGGCGAGCACGGACCGGGAGTGGGCGAAGAGCACCTTGGCGGTGTCGGGGCCGGGCTCCCAGCCGTCGGCGAGCACCACGTACGCCTTCGGGACGGAGAGGCGGACCTCGTCGGGGGCCGGGACGACGGCGGCCTCGACCACCGCCTCGTGCTCCAGCAGTGCGCTCTCCAGCTCGAACGGGGAGATCTTGTAGTCCGAGGACTTGAAGACGTCGTCGGCGCGCCCCACGTAGGTGATGTAGCCGTCCTCGTCGCGGGAGCCGATGTCACCGGTGCGGTAGTAGCCCCCGGCCATCGCCTCGGCCGTGCGCTCCGGGTCGCCGTGGTAGCCGGTCATCAGGCCCACCGGGTGGGTCGACAGGTCGAGCGAGATCTCGCCCTCGACCGCGCCGGGCTCCCCGCTCACCGGGTCGAGCAGGACCACCCGGAAGCCGGGGCTGGGCCGTCCCATCGAACCGGGCTTGAGGACCTGGCCGGGGGTGTTGGCGACCTGCACCGCGGTCTCCGTCTGGCCGAAGCCGTCGCGGATGGTGACGCCCCAGGCGCGCCGGACCGCCTCGATGACCTCGGGGTTCAGCGGTTCACCGGCGGCGACCACCTCGCGCGGCGGGGTCTTCAGCTGGGTCAGGTCGGCCTGGATGAGCATGCGCCACACGGTGGGCGGGGCGCAGAAGCTCGTAATGCCGGAGCGGTCCATCTCGGCCATCAGGCGGCCGGCGTCGAAGCGGGTGTAGTTGAAGATGAAGACGGTCGCCTCGGCGCTCCACGGGGCGAAGAGGTTGGACCAGGCGTGCTTGGCCCAGCCGGGCGAGGAGATGTTGAGGTGGACGTCGCCGGGCTTGAGCCCGATCCAGTACATCGTCGCCAAGTGGCCCACCGGGTACGAGACATGGGTGTGCTCGACCAGCTTGGGGCTGGCGGTCGTGCCGGAGGTGAAGTAGAGCATCAGCGGTTCGTCCGCGTCGGTCTCGCGGTCCGGCGTGAAGGCGCGCGGGGCCCCGGCCGCGTCCGCGTAGTCGAGCCAGCCCTCGGTCGGGGCGCCGACGCAGATGCGGGTGTAGCGGCCGGGCACCTCGGCGAACTTCGCGGTGTCGGTGTCGCGGACCAGGACATGCCGGACCCGGCCGCGCTCGACCCGGTCGCGCAGGTCGGCGGGGCCGAGCAGCGGGGTCGCGGGGATGACGACGGCGCGGAGCTTCATCGCGGCGAGCGCGGTCTCCCACAGCTCGGCCTGGTTGCCGAGCATGACGAGGACGCGGTGCCCCTCGCGTACGCCCTGGGCGCGCAGCCAGTTCGCGGCCCGGTCGGAGCGGGCGGACATCTCGGCGAACGACACCTCGGTGCGGGTGCCGTCCTCCTCCACGATGTGCAGGGCGGTCCGGTCGTTGTCCCGGGCGATGACGTCGAACCAGTCGAGCGCCCAGTTGAAGTGGTCGTCGCGGGGCCAGCGGAAGCCCTGGTAGGCGGCGGCGTAGTCCTCGCGGTGCCGGAGCAGGAAGTCCCGGGCCGCCCGGAACGTCTCCGTCGCACTCGTTTCCGGCATGTGCCCTCCTCTTTACCGACCCGGCCGGTCCTTTGGCTCCTCACATGATGTAAACAGTGACCCAGGTCTCACCACCCCCGGACGGGGGTGTCGCGGGGCCGCCATTCCATCGGGGGCCGGGCAGAGAGGCGGCAGGGTGCCGGAATCCGTCGAGGCGGTCGAGATGCAAGCGGCGCTGCTGCGGCTGCGCCGGACGAGCGGGCTGCCGGTGGCGTTCGGCGGGCTGCTCGCCGACAGCCGCCACGCCCGGATCGCCGAGGTGAACGGGGCGCGTACGGCCGCGCTGCGGGGTCTCGTGATCTCGTCGGGCAGCGGCCTGGGCGGCAAGTCCATGGCCCTGTCCAGGCCGTGCGCGGTGACCGATTACCGCTCCTCGCGCCACATCAGCCACGAGTACGACACGGCCGTCGCGGCCGAGGGGCTGCGCTCGGTGGTCGCCGTCCCCGTCGTGGTGCGGCGCGAGGTGCGGGGTGTGCTGTACGGGGCGCTGCGCGAGCCGCTCACGCTGGGGGACCGCACGTTCGACGCGGCGGTGGCCGCCGCCCGCGACGTGGAGCAGGCGCTGGTGGTCCGGGACGAGGTGCGGCAGCTGCTGGCCGCGAGCCGCCCGGAGCCGGACGCCGCTCCCGGCGCTGCGGGGGCGGCGGCCTGGGAGGACGTCCGGGAGGCGCACCGTGAGCTGCGCGCCCTGATGCCGAAGGTGCTCGACCCGGCGCTGCGGGACGAGCTGCTGGCGGTGTGCGGGCGGCTGGCCACGGCGACGGGCAGCCGGGAGCCCGGGGAGCGGGAGGTCCGGCTCGCGCCGCGCGAGATCGATGTGCTGGCGTGCGTGGCGGCGGGTGCGACGAACGCGGTGGCGGCGGACCGGTTGGGGCTGCGCCCGGAGACGGTGAAGGGCTATCTGCGGTCCGCGATGCGGCGGCTGGGGGCGCACACCCGGCTGGAGGCGGTGGTGGCGGCCCGGCGGGCGGGGCTGCTGCCGTAGGCGCCCCCCGCACCGTCGGGCGCCCCCCGCGCCGTCGGGCGTCCCCCGCGCCGTCGGGCGTCCCCCGCGCCGTAGGGCCCCCGCGCCGTAGGCCTCCGACGCCGCAGGGCGCCCCCCGCCCCGTGAACCGACCCCGCATCCGTGCCTTTGTCAGCGCCCCAGGTCCACGAACGGACCGAATCGGACGTCGTGCTCCCTCGCCGAGGTCATCGCCGCCATCAGGTCCAACGCCTCCCCCGTCACGGCCTCGCACTCCGCGCCCGTCAGCGGGCGCACCTCCTGGACGGTGACGACGGCGGGGGCGTCGCGCGGTGTGTCCAGCCGCCAGACCGCCGCGAAGAACCCGTCCACCAGCACGCTGCCGTAGGTCTGGTTGCCCACCCCGTTGAGGCCCTTGAGGGGCGCCGGGATGACCCGGGTGCGGTCGGCGTGACCGAGGAGGACGTTGTCGAACTCGGGCAGGAAGCGGGGCGGGGCGGGGGTGTCCTCGGCGGGGCGCGGGGCGTCGGGCAGGTCGAAGAGTTCGGTGCCGTGCTCGTCGCGGAAGGTGACGAGCCGGGGCCGCAGCCGCTCGAATACCTCCTTCATCCGGGTCACCCCGGCCCAGGTCTGCATGTCCTTCACCGAGGCGGGGCCGAATGCTCCGAGGTAGCGCAGCACTGCGCCTTCCGGGTCGGGCGCCGCGTCCGCCGTGCGGCCGAGCCAGTGCTCGACGGTGGTCAGGGTGACGGCGCCGCTGCGGCCCCAGACCCCGCGCGGGGTGACCTGGACCAGCGGCAGCACGCAGCGGGCGGCGATGCTCAGGGCGAGTGGATCCGCGTCGGGCCACTCGGTGAGCAGGAGCTCGCGGATCGCCTTGGGGGTACGCGGCGCCTCCTCCACGTACGCCCTGGTCAGCTCGCGCAGGCGGTCCATGTCCACGCCCGGGAGGCGCTTGCGGAAGGCGGCGAGTTCCCGGGCGAGGGCGGGCTGCGTCAGGGGGCGCAGGTGGAGGGCGTCGTCGGCGGTGTGGGTGTGGATGGTGGAGCGGAGGGTGGGGATACGGACGACCTCGCGGGACTCCATGAGCGCGGCCAGCTCGGCGGGCCGGAAGCCCTGGAGCCGGGCCAGGAGCTGGTAGTACGGCGGCTTGGTGTTCTGCGCCTGGAGGCCGACGAGGTGGGTGACGGCGTCCTTCGCGCTCATCGCGGTCCGGCTCAGCAGGAGCTGGCGGTCCAGGGTCGCCCGGCCGAGGGCCCTGGGCGTGAGCACGGGGACGGGGGCGGCACCGGCGGAGGGCTTCTTCTTCACGGCCATGACGGCACGCTACGCGGCCATGAGGCCGGATTCTGTCCTGATGGAACGCGCGAGGGCGCCGCCCCGCGACAGGCTCCCGTCCTGAGGAGCGGGGTGCGGGGCCGCCACGCCCTCCCCCGGCGAAGCCGGAATCGCGGCGGGGCCGCCCCCATCATGGTCCCGTGATCGCCGTCCTGTTCGCCGTCCTGACCGCCCTCAGCAACGGCTCCGCCTCCGTGCTCCAGCGCCGGGCCGCCCTCGACGTGCCGCAGACCGAGGCCATGCGGTTGTCGCTCATCGGCCATCTGCTGCGCCAGAAGGTGTGGCTCGCGGGGATCGGGCTGGTGATCGTCGCCGCCGTCTGCCAGGCGGTCGCGCTGGCCACCGGACCGATCTCGGTGGTGCAGCCGATCTTCGTGATCGAGCTTCCGGCGACCCTGCTCCTGGCCGGTTTCATGATGCGGGCGCGGCTGCCCGGGGCGGTCTGGCTGGGGGTCGCCGCCGTGACGGCCGGGCTGGCCCTCGGGATGGCGACGGCCGCGCCGGGCGGCGGCAGTGACACCGTGCACGGGGCGGCGTGGGTGCCGGCGCTGATCCTGACGGGCGTGTTCGAGGCGCTGCTGATCGCGGGCGCGCTGGGCGCCCGGGGCGATGTCCGGGCCGCCCTGCTGGCCACGGCCGCCGCCTGCGGTTACGCGCTGACCGCCGCGCTGATGAAGGACGCGATGGCACGGCTCGACACGGGCGGGGCGGGGGCGCTGTTCGGCTCCTGGCAGCTGTACGCGATGGCGGTGGCGGGCGTCGGCGCGCTGTTCCTGCTCCAGAACGCCCTTCAGGCCGGCACACTCGTCGCCGTACAGCCGTGTCTGACGCTGGGCGACGCGCTGATCAGCATCCTGTACGGGGTGACGCTGTTCGGCGAGGAGGTGCGCACCGGCTGGTGGGTGCTGCCCGAGCTGCTGGCCCTGGGGCTGATCGCGGCGGGGTGCGTGGAGCTGGCGCGGTCACCGCTGGCCACCGGGAACCCGGCGGCCCCGGCCCGCGCGCGCCGGGTCGACTGACCGGGCGCGCACGGACCGGGGCCCGGTCGTACGCGTATGACGTGACGATCCCGTCCTACTTGCTGATCGCGAAACGCATCAGGGCGTGCTCGTCGCCCTGCTTGATCTTGCCGGTCTCGTTGATCACCTGGAGCTTCCAGCCGGTGCCCACGCGCATGGCCTTGGCCACGGCGCAGCCGTTGTCGTTGGTGAGCAGGCTCGGCCAGATGTCGGCGACCTGCTGGCTGCTGCCGCCCGTGGCGTCGTAGACCTTGATGCTGACGTTGCGCGCGTTCTGGAAGGAGCTGCCCTTCTTGTACGCGGCGGCGACGAAGACGACCGCCGTGACGTTCGGGGGGATTCGGGCGAAGTCGACGGTGACCGTCTCGTCGTCGCCGTCGCCCTTGCCGGTCTGGTTGTCACCGCTGTGCACCAGCGAGCCGTTGCCCAGCGGGTCCAGCGAGTCGAGGCCGGCCAGCCGCACCGGGTCCGCGCCCTGCATCGCGATGGCGATCAGGTCGAGGTCGGTGCCCTTCTTCTGCTTCAGCTTCCCCAACAGCCCGCCACTGCTGCCGACGGTGGGGTCCCAGGAGACGCCGATGGAAAGGTGGGTCACCCCGTCCAGGTCCGCCGGGCCGTCTTCCTTCTTCAACGTGATCATGCGTGATCCTCTTCGTGGCGAGATTCCTACAGGGTGAGTCTGCCTGGTGTCCTCCCGCTACCCCCCACCAGGGGCAAAATTTCGACCAAGTGTGGGAGGGGCCCGGCCGGATTGTCCTGCCTCGGCATGATGTACGGGTACGTGTCCCCGTGATACGGGCACGCCGACGACGCCCGGTCCGGGGGTGGACCGGGCGTCGGTTGTCGGCCGTCTCAGGCGGCGTCCTCGCGCACCACCATCGGCGCTCCCAGGTGCTGGTGGCCGCCGCTGGCGAGCATGCGGACCTCCGCGTGGTCGCTGATCTCGGCGCGGACGATGCCGGTGTCGTCCTCGTAGACGGGGTGTCCGCCCGCACCGCTCTGTGCCGTCCGGTGGACGGTGACGGCGTCGTCCTCCACTGCCGAGGACTGGAAGACGAGCTCGTAGCTCTCCGGATATTCCATGACGGGGCTTTCCAGACGAACGTCTCCGGGCCGGCCCCTCGGGCGCTCCCGGCTTGCACTGTCCATGGTTGCGCAGACCCGGGCCGGATGCAGGGGCGCGCGTCCTGCGGGGCGGGGCGGGGGCCGCCTATGCTGAAGGAGAGCCCCGCCGCGGGAAGGGAAGCGCCATGGACGATGCCGGTCTGGGCGACGACGTCTATCAGCCCCAGCAGGAGTCGGAGGCATCCGATCCGGTCGAGCAGCTCGACACGGAGGACACCTTGGACGACCCGGACGTGGACGATGTCCTGGACCGGGGTTACTCACCGCCCGAGCGCCCCTACGCGGTGGACGACGTGGGCACCACCGCCGCCGAGCAGCACCGGGGCGAGTCCCTGGAGAGCCGGCTCGCGCGCGAGCGCCCCGAGCACGACGGCCCGCCCGGCGACGGGGTGGGCGATGTCGTGGACGGGGACGGCGAACCGTGGGACGGCGAGGTCGGCACCGTGCGCGCGGGCCGGCTCACCCGCGACCTGGACATCGAGGAGCCGGACAGCACGGCGGGCGAGGACGTGGGAATCGACGGCGCCGCCGCCTCGGCCGAAGAGGCCGCGGTGCACGTCATCGCGGACGGCGGGGACCTGGCGTAGGGCCGCCCGCTCCCCCTTACCCCGGAGGTAATCGACGCCCCGCGCGTCCTCGGACATCGTGTTCCTCACGAGCACAGCGCTCCCGGCCCACCGGCCGGAGGCCTTACCGGAGGGACCCACGATGACCATGTACGACGACGCCGTGCAGCGCTACTTCGCCGCCTGGAACGCCGGTCCGGACGAGCTGGACAAGGCCGTCGGCGCCGCGTTCACCGACGAGGCCGCGTACACCGACCCGCTGGCCGACGTACGGGGCCACGAGCAGCTGGCCGCCGCCATCACGGGGGCGCGAGAGCAGTTCCCCGGCTTCACGTTCCGCCCGCTCGGTGCGGTGGACGGGCACCACGCGCTGGTCCGCTTCGGGTGGGAGCTGGTCGCGCCCGACGGCTCGGCGCCCGTCGCCGGATTCGACGTGGCGACGCTGGCCGAGGACGGCCGGATCACCTCGGTCAGCGGCTTCCTGGACCGGGTCCCGGCCGCCTGATCACGAGGCGGGGTGCGAACGGCGGCGCGACGGCCGGGACATGCGCGCCGCCGGCCCCCAACGGGCCCCAGGCAACCGAACGTTTTCCGGAATTCACCCCTGATGCCTTGTCATCGCCTGTTCTACGCGCATAGCTTGTGCTCCCTCACCACACTCTGAGGGGCATTCTCCGTGCGCATATCCACCACCCGTTCCGCCCTGCTGGCCGGCGCGGTAGCCGTGACGCTCTCGGCGACCGCGCTGCCCGCCGCCTTCGCGGCCCCGTCCTCGACCGCCGTGATCTCCGAGGTGTACGGGGGCGGCGGGAACTCCGGTGCGACGCTGACCCGTGACTTCATCGAGCTGGCCAACGCCGGCTCGGCCGCGTACGGCCTGGACGGGCTCAGCGTCCAGTACCTGCCGGGCGCCCCGTCGGCGGGCTCGCTGTGGCAGGTGTCCGCGCTGACCGGATCCGTCGCGCCGGGCGGCCGCTATCTCGTCGCGGAGGCGGCGGGCACCGGCGGCACGGTGGCCCTGCCCGCGCCGGACGCCACGGGCACCGTCGCGATGTCCGCCACGGCCGGCACCGTGGCCCTGGTCTCCGGGACGGCCCCGCTGACCTGCAAGACGGCGGCCGACTGCGCCGCGGACACCCGGATCGTGGACCTGGTCGGCTACGGCACCGCGGTCGTCCGGGAAGGCAGCGGACCGGCCAAGGGCGCCTCGGCCACGGCCTCCGTGGCGCGGGCGGCCTCGCTCGCGGACACCGACGACAACGCCGCCGACCTCACCGCGGCGGCCCCGTCCCCGGTCAACGCGGCCGGCGCGACCTCCGGCGGCGGCGAGGACCCGGGCGACCCGGGCAACCCCACCGAGCCCGGCACCGTGCGCGTCCACGACATCCAGGGCACCACCCGGGTCTCCCCGCTGGACGGCAAGGCGGTCACCGGGGTGCCCGGCGTCGTCACGGCGGTGCGCACCTCGGGTTCGCGCGGTTTCTGGATCCAGGACACCGCCCCGGACGCCGACCCGCGCACCGGCGAGGGCGTCTTCGTATACACCGGCTCCGCCGCCCCGGCCGTCCAGGTGGGCGATTCGGTGCTAGTGAGCGGGACCGTGGACGAGTACTACCCGTCGTCCACCACCCAGTCGGTCACCGAGATCACCGCCCCGAAGGTCACGGTCGTCTCCTCCGGCAACGCGCTGCCGGCGCCGGTGGTGCTGGACGCGAAGGCGGTGCCGTCGCAGTACGTGCCCTCGGCCGGGGGCGGCTCGATCGACGCGCTGCCGCTGGAGCCGTCGACGTACGCGCTGGACCTGTACGAGTCCCTGGAGGGCACCCGGGTCCAGATCGCCGACACCCGGGTGACCGGCGCGTCGACCAAGTACCACGAGGTCTGGGTGACGGTGGAGCCGAAGCAGAACCCGACCCGGCGCGGCGGCACGCTCTACGCCTCGTACACCGACCAGAACACCGGCCGGATCAAGGTCCTTTCGCTGGACCCGGCCGCACCGGTGCCCACCGCGAACGTGGGCGACGTGCTCGCCGGTACCACCTCGGGCGTCCTGGACTACGACTCGTACGGCGGCTACAACCTCCAGGCCACCGCGCTCGGCACGGTCACCGACCACCACCTGAAGCGCGAGGTCACGCGCAAGCAGCGGGGCAAGGAGCTCGCGGTCGCCACGTACAACGTGGAGAACCTCGACGCGCTCGACGACCAGGCGAAGTTCGACACGCTGGCCGAGGGCGTCGCGGTCAACCTGTCCTCGCCGGACATCGTGTCGCTGGAGGAGATCCAGGACGACAACGGCGCGGTCAACGACGGCACGGTGGGTTCCGAGGCGACGCTGAAGCGGTTCACGGACGCGATCGTCGCGGCGGGCGGCCCGCGCTACTCCTGGCGTTATGTGGCACCGCAGGACGGGAAGGACGGCGGCGAGCCCGGCGGCAACATCCGCAACGTGTTCCTCTTCAACCCGAAGCGGGTCGGCTTCGTGGACCGTCCGGGCGGCGACGCGACGACCCCCGTCGCGGCCGTGAAGACGAGGAAGGGCGTCACGCTGTCGGTCTCGCCGGGCCGGATCGCACCCGCGAGCGCGGCCTGGGACGACAGCCGCAAGCCTCTGGTCGGCGAGTTCCGGTTCCACGGGAAGTCCGTCTTCGTCGTCGGCAACCACTTCGCGTCGAAGGGCGGCGACCAGCCGCTGCACGGGCGCTACCAGGAGCCGGTGCGCAGCTCGGAGACCAAGCGGGTGGAGCAGGCGAAGGAGGTCAACACCTTCGTCAAGTCGCTGCTCGCGGCCGACAAGTCGGCGCGGGTCGTGGTCCTCGGCGACCTCAACGACTTCGCCTTCTCGCCCACTGTGGGCGCGCTGACCGACGGCAAGGTCCTCAAGCCGCTGATCACCACGCTGCCGAAGAACGAGCAGTACAGCTATGTGTACGAGGGCAACTCGCAGACCCTCGACCACATCCTGACCAGCCCGGGCGTGCGCCGCTTCGACTACGACGTGGTGCACATCAACGCGGAGTTCGCCGACCAGGCGAGCGACCACGACCCGCAGATCGTCCGCGTCGACGTGAACGCGCCGGAGCACGGCCACGGTCACGGCGGGCACCACGGGCACCAATGACCCGGTCCGCGGGCGGGCGGTTCAGCCGCCCGCCCGCGGCAGCACCGCGTCCGCCGCCTCCGCGCGCGGGCGTGGCAGCGGGGCGACCGGCCGCAGCGCGGGGGCCGGTTCCAGCGGCCGGTCGGTCAGGAAGCGGGCCACCAGGTCCGCCACGTCGTCGGGGCGTTCCAGGACGACCCAGTGGTCCGACTCGCCGATGGTGAGGAAGCGGCTGCCCTCGATCGTCGCCGCGAAGGCCCGCTGGCGGGCGGGCGAGGTCACGGTGTCGTGCTCGCCCGCGAAGACGAGCGCCGGGATGCCGGTCAGCCCGCCGGAGAAGTCCGGGCGGTGCTCCAGCGAACGGCGCAGCGAGCGCTCCGCGTGCGGGGAGTGCGTGAGGGCGTGCACGAAGGACCGGCGCACATAGCGCAGGGCCAGCTCCCGCCGGTGGACCGGCCGTTCCGGGTCCAGGCACATCAGCGCCTCGGCGGTCAGGGCGGCGAGCCCTTCCGCGTCGCCGGCCTCCAGCCGTTCGACGGCCCGGCTCCAGCCGTCGCGCTGGGCGTCGCTGAGGTGCGACGGTACGCCGCCGAGGACCAGGCGGGCGATCCGGCCGGGGGCGCGCCGGGCGCAGCCGAAGGCGATGGACGTGCCGTAGGAGAAGCCGAAGAGGTTGAACCGGTCGGCGCCCAGGTCGTCCATGACGCCGGTGACGGCGGCGCACAGGAGGCCGTCACCGGTGCCGGGCGGCAGCGGGTCGGCGCCGCCCATGCCGGGCAGGTCGAGGGTGATCACGGAGGCGTGCGGGCCGAGGTGCTCGTCCATCTGCGGCCAGCCGTGGATGCCCTGGAGGGCGCCGCCGAGGACGACGACCGGTTCGGTGCGGGGCGCGGGCTGCGGCAGGAGGCGGTAGCGGTAGCGCAGGCCGTCAACGGTGCGGGTGCGGATGATTTCTTCGGTCATGAGCTTCGGTCACCTGGTGAGGACGAGGGCGGCGTTGTGGCCCCCGAAGCCGAGCGAGGTCTTGACGGCCGCGTCGAACGCGGCGGGCCTTGCCTCCTTGCTCACCACCTCGACCGGGATGTCCGGGTCGGGGGCGTCGAGGTTGGCGGTGGGCGGGACGAGCTGGTGCTGGAGGGCGAGGACGGTCAGCGCGGTCTCGATGCCTCCGGCGGCGCCGAGGGTGTGGCCGGTCATCGCCTTGGTGGAGGTGACGAGGGGCTGTTCCCCCAGGACCCGGCGGAGCATGGCCGTCTCGATCAGGTCGTTGGAGACGGTGGAGGTGCCGTGCGCGTTGACGTGGCCGACGGCGGCCGGGTCGATCCCGGCGTCCGCGAGGGCGGTGCGCAGCGCGCGTTCGATGCCGAGCCCGTCGGGGTCGGGGGCGACGGCCGAGTAGGCGTCGCTGGACGAGCCGTAGCCGGTGACGTGGGCGCGGACGGCGGCGCCCCGGGCGCGGGCGTGTTCGGGGCGTTCCAGGACGAGGAGCCCGGCGCCCTCGCCGACGACGAAGCCGTCGCGGTGGGTGTCGAAGGGGCGGCAGGCGGCCTGCGGGTCGTCGATGCGGGTGGAGACGGCCTTGAGGCGGCAGGCGCTGGCGATCAGGAGCCGGGAGCAGACGGACTCGGCGCCCCCGGCGACGACGACGTCGCAGGCGCCGGTGCGCAGCATCTGGTGGGCGGTGCCGATGGCGACGGTGCCGGAGGAGCAGGCGGTGGAGACGGCCTGACTGGGTCCGTGGGCGCCGAGGTCGGTGGCGACGCTGCTGGCGGCGCCGTTGACGACGGTGAGCGGAGCGAGCTTGGGCGAGACGCGGCGGGCGCCGCGCTCGGTGAGCGCGGTGTGCTGTTCGTCGTAGAAGGGCAGGCCGCCGTGGGCGGAGCCGATGACGACGGCGACCCGGCCGCTGTCCCAGACGGCGGGGTCCAGGCCCGCGTCGGCGACGGCCTCGCGGGCGGCGATGACGGCGAGGTGCGAGAAGCGGTCCATCAGCCGGTGCGCGGCGACGCCGAGCACGGCCCGGGTGTCGAGGCCGGTGACGCTGTACATGAAGTCGCAGGGCAGCCCTGCCAGTTCGGGCCGGTGCGGCACGCAGGGCGCGGTTCCGGGGTCGTTGACCGCGTGCCAGGTGGCGTCGGTGCCGACGCCCGCCGAGGTGACGAGGCCGATCCCGGTGACGGCCGCGGCGAACGGCGGCAGGCGGTGGGGGGCCGTCACGCGGCGGCCTTGCGGCGCACGGCGTCGATCAGCTGGCCGACGGTGTCGCGCGAGGTGAGCTGGACGTCGTCGAGGTCGACGTCGAGCCGGTCCTCGATGAGGAGCCGCAGCTCCTCCAGCGCCAGCGAGTCCAGCCGGAGCTGCCTGAGCGGCACCTCGGGGCGGATCGCCACGGGGTCGGTTCCGAAGTTCGCCGTCAGCAAGGTGCTGATCTCGTCTGCCGTGCTCATGCTCATCGGGCACTTCTCCGCTGTCGTACGCGGTGACGCCTTGCCGCGTGAGATGTGAGTGCCATCGGGGACGCCGGCCGGTCCGGAGTTCTCTGTTATACGCCTTGTCGGCGGCGGGCCCGGCCCGCGTTCCCCCGTGCGGTGGGCTGCCGTCCAGGTGTACGAATCCCGAGCGGCGCGGGAATGCTTACGGGCCGTCAACTCCGCCGGAGTGCACGCGGTTCGACACGCCTGCGGGCTGATTGTCATACCTGTGGTGGCTCTCTATCGTGAGCAGGCTTCGCGGCCGCCCGGCCCCGTCGGCCGGCCCTCCCCCACACAGCAGGAGCAGGTATGCCCAGACGCGCCGCCCGGACCCGCGCCTCCCTTCTCGCGGCCCTCACCGCTACCGTCCTCGCCGCGACCGGCACCCCGGCCCTCGCGGCGGCGGACCCCGGGCACCCGATGGACCGGGCGTTCACCCGGGCCGCCGAGGCGTTCGACGTACCGCGCGACCTGCTCGCCGCCGTCGGGTACGGAGAGACCCGGCTCGACGGCCACGCCGGACACCCCAGCCAGGCGGGCGGCTTCGGCGTGATGCACCTGATCAGCAACCCCACGCACCACACCCTGGAACGGGCCGCGGCCCTCACCGGGGAACCGGTCGCCACCCTGCGCACCGACACCGCCGCCAACATCCTGGGCGGCGCGGCGCTGCTGCGCGGTTACGCGGACGGGCTGGGCCTGGACGCCGCGGACCGCGACGACATCGACGCCTGGTACCCGGCCGTCGTCCGCTACAGCGGTACGCGGGGCACGGCCGCCGCGCTCTACGCGGACACGGTCTACACCTTCCTGGCCGACGGGCTCGACGCCCTCACCCCGGACGGCGAGCGGATCACCGTGACCGGGCGGCCGGTCTCCCCGGAGCGCGACGGGGCCGGGGCGGCGGACTCCGGTGCCCGGAGCGCCGACTACCCGGCCGCGCTCTGGGTCCCGGCCGACCCGAACAACTACACCAGTGGCCGGACCGCGAAGATCGACAAGGTCGTCATCCACGTCACGCAGGGCTCGTACGCGGGCTCGATCAGCTGGTTCCAGGATCCCGTGTCCGAGGTGAGCGCGCACTACGTGGTGCGTTCGTCGGACGGGCAGATCACCCAGATGGTGCGGGACGCCGACACCGCGTACCACGCGCGCAGCGCCAACGCCTCGGCGCTGGGCATCGAGCACGAGGGCTTCATCGACGACCCCACCTGGTTCACGGACGCGATGTACCGGTCGTCGGCCGCGCTGACCGCCTCGCTGTGCGACACGTACGGCATCCCGAAGGACCGGGCGCACATCATCGGGCACAGCGAGGCCCCGGGCAACGACCACACGGACCCCGGCCCGTACTGGGACTGGGACCGCTACATGGAACTGGTCACCGGCACCGGGACGGGCGGCGGGACCAGGGACGGGCTGAGCTTCGCCACGTACACGACCCAGCGCTCCGGCGCGACGGGCCCTCAGGTCACCGCCCTCCAGCGGCTGCTGAACGACCAGGGTTACGCGGCGGGCGAGGCGGACGGCAGCTTCGGGCCGGCCACGGCGGCGGCGGTGACCTCGTTCCAGTCGGCGCACGGCCTCGACGCGGACGGGATCGTGGGGGCCAGGACCTGGACGGCGCTGCTGTCCGCCGGGACCACTCCGGTGCTCGCCGAGGACGCGACGGGCGAGGACGTGAAGCGGCTCCAGCGGGGCCTGACGGCGGCGCTGGGCTCGACGGTGGAGGCGGACGGCAGCTTCGGCCCGGCGACCGCGACCGCCGTGCGCTCCTACCAGACGGGGCGGGGGCTGACGGCGGACGGGATCGTGGGCGCCGCCACCTGGACGGCGCTCCAGGCGGGCCGCTGACGGACCGGTGGCGTCCCGGGCCGGGCCCGGGGCGTCACCGGTCGGCGCGGTCGTAACAGAGCTCCACGACCCCGGTGCCGAAGGTGCGGCTGCCGGTGAGGCGGAGGGGCCGCAGGGTCTCCTCGGCCGGGAACATCGGCTTGCCCCGGCCGATGAGGACCGGGTGGACGTAGACGCGGTACTGGTCGATCAGGTCGTGCGCCGCGAAGGACGCGGCGAGACCGGCGCCGCCGAGGGCGAGGTCGCCGCCGGGCTGCTCCTTGAGGGCCCTGACCTCCTCGGGGACCACCTCGCGGACGATGGTGGTGTTCCAGTCGGCGTGTTCCAGCGTCCGCGAGTAGACGTACTTCGGCATGTTCCGCCAGATGACGGCGAAGTCGGCCATCGGACCCTCGTTGGCGGGGTCCTGGTCGGCGGTGGGCCAGAAGCCGGCCATCAGCTCATGGGTGACGCGCCCGTCCAGCATGCCGCCCATACCGGCCAGTTGCTCGTTGAAGTAGCTGTGGAGCTCCTCGTCCACCGTATGCCAGTCGATGTTCCGGTCCGGCCCCTCGATGAAGCCGTCGAGTGACATCGACATCCAGTAGATGATCTTGCGCATCGGGCACCTCACCGGGCGTTCGGGGACGGGGCGGCGAAACGCTACGACGTTACCGTCCGCCCTTGACGCCGGGCCGGAGCGGCGCATAGGAGTCGGGCATGAGACTCGGAGAGGCGCGCGCCGCCGCCGCGCACTGGGTGACCGCGTACGCCCGCCCCGCGCCGGACTATCTGGGGGCCTACTTCACCGGGTCCACGGTCGGGCGGCCCGACGGCGCGGAGCTGCCGGTCTCCTCGGACGTGGACGTGGTCGTGGTGACCGAGGGGGCCGAGGCCCCGGCGAAGCCCGGCAAGCTGCCGCACCGGGGCGCGCTCCTGGAGATCACCTACGAGCCGTGGTCCCTGCTGGCCGACCCGGAGGCGGTGCTGGGCGCGTACCACCTGGCGGGCGGCTTCCGCCGGGACACCGTCATCGACGACCCCACGGGGCGGCTGCGCGCCCTGCACGCGTACGTCGCACCGCGCTTCGCCCGGCGGGACCATGTGCGGCGGCGGTGCCTGGACGCCCGGCACCGCGTGGAGAACCGGCTCGCCGCCCTGGACCCCACGGAGCCCTTCGCCGCCCGGGTGCTGGCCTGGCTCTTCCCCACCGGGGTCACCACCCACGTCCCGCTGGTGGCCGCCCTGCGCAACCCGACCGTCCGGCTGCGCTACCCCGCCGTGCGGGACGTGCTCACCGCGTACGGGCAGGAGGCGCTGTACCCCGAGCTGCTGGCGCTCCTGGGCTGTGCGGAGGTGTCCGCGCCACTGGTGCGGCACCATCTCGCCGAGCTGACGCGGACGTTCGACGCCACGGTCCCCGTCGTGCGCACGCCGTTCTTCTTCGGCAGCGACCTCACGGAGCGGGCGCGGCCGGTCGCCGTCGACGGCAGCCGGGAGCTGATCGACCGGGGCGACCACCGGGAGGCGGTGTTCTGGATCCTGGCGACCTTCGCCCGCTGCCACACCGTCCTGGCCGTGGACGCGCCCGCACTGCACACCGCCCGGCTGCCGGCCTTCCGGGAGGCGGTCGCGGACCTCACCGGCATCACGGACACCCGGGACCTGCTCGCCCGGCGCGACGAAGTGCTGAGCTTCGTGCCCCGGCTGTGGACGGTCACGGAAGAGATCCTGACGTCCCGTCCGGGGGTCGTGGAGTAGGGCGGGTCTCTGCTACCTTGCCCCGCGTGTCTCTTCCTCGTGCGTAGGACCCCGTCGAGACCGCGCCCGGCGTACCGGGTGCGGCGCTCCGGTGTCCCCGCATACCCGTGGCGCGGCAGGCCCGCGCCGCCCTCCCGAGGAAGACCGCCGTGTCCACTCCTTCGTATCGCGCTGTCCTGCGCGTCCCGCACGCCGCGCGCGCCTTCGCCGCCGCGCTGATCGGGCGCCTCTCGTACGGAATCGCCCCGCTCGCCCTGCTGCTGGCCGTCAAGGACGCCACCGGCTCCTACTCCGCCGCCGGCACCGTCATGGCCCTGTTCGGGGCCGCCAGTGTGTTCCTGTCCCCCGCCCGTGCCGGGCTGATCGACCGGTACGGGGCGCGCCGCGCGCTGCCGCCGATGGCCGGTCTGTACGCGGTGCTGCTCGCCGTCCTCGCGCTGGTCACCTGGCGGCCGGGCGCGTCCCCCGTGGTGCTCGGGATCCTCGCCACGGCGGCCGGGGTCTGCACGCCGCCGCTCGGCCCGGTCATGCGGACGGTGTGGAGCGACCTCGTCCCCGACCGGGAGCTGCTGCGCCGGGCGTACAGCCTGGACGGGGTGTCCGAGGAACTGATGTACGTCACCGCCCCGTTGCTGGTGGGCGTCGCGGTGACGGTCACCGGCCCCGCCGCCGCCGTGCTGGCCGGTGCGGTGCTGATCGCGGTGGGGGCGGGGGCGCTGGCGACCTCGCCCGCCGTGCCGCGCGGGAAGCCGGACCACGGCACGCGGGCCGACGGACCGGCCGCGCCCGGGCTGCGGCTGAGCGCCGTGCCCGCACTGCGGCGGGCCGTGCTGCTGACGGCGGCCGTGGGGCTCTGCCTCGGGGCCCTCGACCTGCTGGCGGTGGCCCTCACCGAGGCGATGCACCGGGCGTCGGCGGTGTCCTGGGTGCTGGCCGCCCTGTCGGCGACGAGCGCGGTCGGGGGCCTGGCCTACGGGGCGCTGCGGTGGCGGGCCCCGCTCGGGGTGCGGCTGCCGCTGCTGGCCGCCGGGCTGTCCGGCGCGGTGGCGGCGGCCGGTCTCGCGGGCAACGTGTACGTGCTGATCGCCGTGGTCGGGGCGGCCGGGCTGTTCCTCGCACCGGCGCTCACGACCGCCTACCTGATCGCGGACGAGTCGGCGGACGCGGCCCGGCGCACCCGGGCGGGCGCCTGGGTCAACACCGCGTTCAACGCGGGCTCCTCCGTCGGCACCGCGACGGTGGGACTGCTGGTGGACCGGCTGCCGCTGACCCTGTGCTGCGCGGTGGCGGCGGCCCCGGCGCTGCTGTGCGCGGCGGCCGTCCGGGGCGCCGGTGCCCGGCGGACCCGGGCCGGGACGGAAGTGGAGGCGGTCTGACGCACGGGTACGGCCGCCCGCCCCGGGAAGGGGTGGGCGGCCGTCTCGTGCGGGGGTTCAGCGGGTCACTTCAGGCCGAACGCCCGGATGATCTCCTGGTCCACCGCGAGGCCGCCGGCGGCCTGGGCGTGCGCCTTGAGCGAGACCGCGGTGGCGCCCTTCTTCGGGGTCTTGAACCGGGCGGTCCAGGAACCCGTCCGGTCCTTCTTGAGCGACACCGCGCTCCAGGTCTTCCCGTCGTCGTAACTCACCGACAGGGAAGCCTTCGTGGCCTTCACGGCGCCGTCCAGCCACTCCTGCGTGGTGGACGAGAGACCGATCTCGGTCCACGTGCCGGCCTTGACGTCACCCGCGAGGTCCGTGGCGACGTCGTAGTCGAGCTGGAGCATCGGGATGTCGACCTGGTACGGGCCCTCGGGGTCGAGGGCGCCCGAGACGAACGACCACTCCGAGTGGGTGCGGACCGACGTCTTCCAGGTGTCCGCGTCGCGCGAGGCGTCGAGGACCAGGCGGTAGGGCAGCTTCTCGTCGGGCAGGTCGCCGATGTAGCCGGCGCGGCCCGGGGACTCGTCGAGCAGCTTGTCGCCCTGGTAGACGGCGACCTTGCCGGTGTCGTACTCCTTGTCCGGCATGGAGCCCGAGTGCCCGGCCCCGCCGTCCGTCCACGGGGTGATGTTGTACTGGATGTCGCCGTACTGCGAGCGGTTCGGGCCCCAGAAGGCGGTGCCGAGGCGCGGCCGGGTGATGGGCGCGAACCACTGGGCCCTGCTGGTGGAGCCGGCCCGGTAGTCCATCTCGCCGCCGCGCTCCTCCAGCGCGGTGTCGCTGCCCTCGGCGTTGAACTGGGAGTGGTTCTCGTACCAGAACGAGGCACCCGGCAGCGGGGTGACCCACTCGGTGCGGGTGCCGGGGAACTTCTCGTACTCGTCGAAGCCGAGCCCGGGGCCGTACTCGGGGATGTCGTAGCGGTAGCCGCCGCCGACGACCTCGTGGTGGCCGTAGAAGGTGTTCTCGATCTTCGCCAGGTCACGGGTGGCCGGGGCGAAGGCGAGCGACCGGTTCGGGACGGTGCCGTCGTGGCGGTCGACCAGGTCGTAGACGTAGCTCGCGTACTTGTGCTGCTCGATGGTCAGCTTCTCGCCGAACTGCGCGGCCTTGACCAGGCTCTCGCCGGCGATCCGCTGCACCGTGGCCACCGGGATCGGGAGCTGGGTGCCGTAGTCGGCGTAGGACTCCATCAGCCGGCCGTCGCCGCGGTTGACGACGAACAGCGCCTTGGCGCCGGCGGCGATCGCTGCGGCGGCGCGGTCGGCCGGGGACACCTTGTCACTGGCGCGGATCACCACGGCCATGCCCTTGGCATCCACGCGCTTGTAGTCGGCGGCGGAGCCGTTGCCCGCGAAGACGCTGCGGAGCTTGCCCCTGCTGTCCTCGGCGACCGCCGATCCGCCCTGCGGGGTGACCGGGACGTCCCGGCCGTCGGACGTCAGGTCGATGAGCTTCTCGCCCTGGCGCCAGCGGGTCAGGAAGGAGAAGTCGCCCTGGGTGACCTTCTTGGTCGGGGCCGCCCACAGCTGGTCGTACGTCAGCGGGATCTGGTACGCGTCGCGCTGGACGGTGCCGTCGGGGGCGGTGCGCGCCATGTCGTAGCGCAGCTGGCGGGTCTCGGTCTCCTTCGGCGTGCTCACGCTGATCCTGCGGGCCTTGGAGGCGTCGAGGGTGGCCGTGACCGGCTTGTTCAGGATGATCTCGGGGACCGCGAGGAAGGCGACGGCCTTGGAGTCGGCGGTGTCGCCCTTGACGTCGGCGGCGGCCCAGGCGGTGTAGTTGCCCGGGGGCAGGCGGAGCGTCGTCTGGCCGGACACCGCGATCGGCGACAGGTTCGTGTCACCGAGGGCGCCGAGGACGACGGTGCCGTCCATGGGCTTGCCGGAGCGGTCGCGGAGCCGGAGCGTGAGGTCGTAGAGCTCCTGCTCCTTGTTGAGCGCGAAGCCGGTGTGCGCGACGACGGCGCCGGAGCCGTCCTTGGCGACGACCTGGCCGGAGAACGTGGTGCCCGCGTCGACCTTCGACGGGTCGAGCGTCAGGACGGCCTCCGCGGTGGAGCCGGCCGGGACGGTCAGCCGCTTCACGGACAGCGTGTACGCGTCCGAGTCGCTGTCCGTCGCCAGGTCGAGGGTGACGTCGGCGGTGCCGGTGTTGCGGTAGGTGAGGGTGCGCTCGGCCACCGGGTCGGAGGCGCTGTGCGGCCAGTCGTACGCGGCGACCGCGACGGAGCCCGTGGCCTCGATGGTGGTGTCGATGGCGGCCTTCACGTCGAGGCGGCCGGTGCCCTGCTCGTACGGGGTGTAGTCGGGCAGCACCTTGGACGAGGTCATCAGCGCGTCCTTGATGCGCTGGCCGGACCAGTCGGGGTGGCGCTGCTTGACGATGGCGGCGGCGCCGGCGACGTGCGGGGTCGCCATCGACGTGCCGGACATCGACTGGTACATGCCCTCGATGCCGGGGACGGACTGCGAGGCGGCGGCGTTGATGTCGACGCCGGGCGCGGACAGGTCCGGCTTCAGGCCGTAGCTGCGCACCAGCGGGCCCATGGACGAGAAGTCGGCGCGGCCGTCCTGCTTGTCGACGGCGGCGACGGTGAGCGCCTTGTCGGCGGAGCCGGGCGAGCCGATGGTGCCCGCGCCGTACGCGTTGCCGGCGGCGATCACGAAGAGCGGGCCGCCGTCCGCGGAGAGGGTGTTGACGGCCTGGGACATGGGATCGGTGCCGTCGTCGGCGACCGGTGAGCCGAGGCTCATGGAGACGACGTCGGCGCCCTCCGCCTTGGCCCACTCCATCGCCTCGATGATCCCGGAGTCGGCGCCGGAGCCCTCGTTGCTGAGGACCTTGCCGACGAGCAGCCCGGCCTCGGGGGCGACGCCCTTGTTGACGCCGTCGGAGGCGGCGCCCGAGCCGGCGATGGTGGAGGCGACGTGCGTGCCGTGGCCGTTCTTGTCGTCGACCTCCTCGCCCGGGACGAAGCTCTTCGTCTCCAGGATGCGGTCCTTGACGTCCGGGTGGTCCTCGTCGATGCCGGTGTCCAGGACGGCGACCTTGATGCCCTTGCCGTCGTAGCCCTCGGCCCACGCCTGCGGGGCGTTGATCTGCGGCACGGAGTCCTTGAGGGCGGCCTCGGCGCGGCCGTCGAGCCAGAGCTTGGCGATGCCGCTGTCCAGCGAGCGGGCGGTGGCGGTGCGCGCGATGTCGTTCCAGAAGGCGCGGGCGGTGTCCTTGCCGGCCTTGAGGGCGGCGCCGTGGATGGACTCCAGCTGCCGGACGGTCTTGCTGCCGCGCGGGGCGACGGGCAGCGAACGGGCCTTGGCGGCAGGGTAGGTGGCGATCAGCGGGATGCCGCCGGTCCGCTTGTCGTCGTAGCCCATCTTCACGAGCGCCGAGACGTTGAAGAGGCGGCGGTCCAGCTTGCCGGCCGCGAGGAGGCCCTGCGCCTCGTCGGGCAGGACGTAGATGTCGTCCCCGGCCTGCTGGACGTGGACGCCGCCGGTCGCGCCCTCGGGGCGGTCGACGGTGACGGTGTCCTGCTTGCCCGCGCCGTCGGTGTAGTGGACCACGTCACCGGTGACGAGGGTGAGGTCGTAGCGGTGCACGGTCTTCGCGGCGGGGGTGGTTGCCGCGGTGGGGGAAGCGGGGGCGGCGTACGCGGTGGCCGTGACGGGGAGCAGCGCGCCGCTCATCAGGGCCGCGGCGGTGGCTATCACGAGGGTGCGTCGCCCGGCGCGTGCGGGTCTCGCCCGGCCGGTCGCGGTGGAGGGGGAGAAAGTCATGGGTGATGATCTACCGGTAAACCGGCCGCCGTGGGACGGTCCGCGCCTGGCGCGAATGTGCCGTGGCGGCTAACCGCCGGTGGTGGACGCCCCGCCCCTGAGGGCTACTTCAGGCCACCGAGCCGATGCGGCCGGCCGGGGGCAGCCCGCCGGGATGGTGGATCGGGGTGTGCGCGCCGGTCAGCGGAGCGCCGCTGCCGCCTCGCCGCACGGCGACGATCTCGGCGGCGATCGACAGGGCGGTCTCCTCGGGCGTACGGGCTCCGAGGTCGAGCCCGATCGGCGAGTGCAGGCGGGCCAGCTCCAGTTCGGTCACCCCGGCCTCGCGCAGCCGTTCGTTCCGCTGGAGGTGGGTGCGGCGGGAGCCCATCGCGCCGACGTACGCGACGGGCAGCTTGAGCGCCGCCTCCAGCAGGGGCACGTCGAACTTGGCGTCGTGCGTGAGGACGCACAGGACCGTGCGGGCGTCCACCGAGGTTCCGGCCAGATAGCGGTGCGGCCAGTCCACGACCAGCTCGTCGGCGTCCGGGAAGCGGGCCTTCGTCGCGAAGACGGGCCGCGCGTCGCACACCGTGACGTGGTAGCCGAGGAACTTGCCGGCCCGGACCAGGGCGGCGGCGAAGTCGATGGCCCCGAACACGATCATCCGCGGCGGCGGCACGCTGGACTCCACGAGCAGCGTGAGGGGCTGCCCGCAGCGCGAGCCGTCGGCGCCGATGGTGAGGGTCCCGGTGCGGCCCTGGTCCAGCAGGGCGCGGGCCTCGGCCACCGCGGTGCGGTCCAGCTCGGGGTGTCCGCCGAGCCCGCCCTCGTGACGGCCGTCGGGGTGGACCAGGAGGGGCCGGCCGAGGAGTTCGGCGGGGCCTTCGGTGATCCGGGCGACCGCCGCCGCCTCCCCCCGTACGGCGGCGGTGAGCGCGGCGGCGTACACCGGGCGGGCGGGGTCGTCCGCCCGGACCGGGGTCACCAGGATGTCGATGACGCCGCCGCAGGTCAGGCCGACCGCGAAGGCGTCCTCGTCGCTGTAGCCGAAGCGTTCGAGGCGGGTCAGCCCGTCCTCCAGCGCCTCCTGGCACAGCTCGTACACGGCGCCCTCCACGCACCCGCCGGAGACCGAGCCGATCGCCGTGCCGTCGCGGTCGACGGCCAGCGCGGCCCCCGGCTGGCGGGGGGCGCTGCCGCCGACGGCGACGACGGTGGCCACGGCGAAATCGCGTCCCTGCCCGGCCCAGCGGTCGAGCTCTTCGGCGATGTCCAGCATCTCGGTCTCCTTGGCGGGTGAGGGGCGGGTCAGCTGACGCCGAGCCAGCTCTCGATCGGGTGCAGGGCGAAGTAGACGACGAAGATCACCGTCAGGCCCCACATGAACGCGCCGACCTCGCGGGCCCGGCCCTGGGCGGCCTTGATGGCGACGTACGAGATGACGCCCGCCGCCACACCGGTGGTGATGGTGTACGTGAACGGCATCATGACCACCGTCAGGAACACCGGGATGGCCACGGAGCGGTCGCTCCAGTCCACGTGCCGGGCGTTCTGCATCATCATCGCTCCGATGACGACGAGAGCGGCGGAGGCCACCTCGGCGGGCACGATCGCGGTGAGCGGGGTGAAGAAGAGACAGGCGGCGAAGAACAGGCCGGTGACGACGGAGGCGAGGCCGGTCCTGGCCCCTTCGCCGACACCGGTCGCGGACTCCACGAAGACCGTCTGCCCCGAACCCCCGGCGACACCGCCGATGGCTCCGCCGGCGCCGTCGATGAAGAGCGCCTTGGACAGGCCCGGCATGCGGCCCTTGTCGTCGGCGAGCCCGGCCTCCGTACCGACGCCGATGATGGTGGCCATCGCGTCGAAGAAGCCGGCGAGCACGAGGGTGAAGACGATGAAGCCGACGGTCATCGCGCCGACGTCGCCCCAGCCGCCGAAGTCGACGTCTCCGAAGAGCGAGAAGTCGGGCGAGGAGACCGCGGAGCCCTTGAGCTCGGGGGGGCCGCTGCTCCAGATCTTGGGGTCGACGTCCGCGACCTTGTTGATGACGACGGCGACCACGGTGCCGACGACGATGCCGATCAGGATCGCGCCGGGGATGTTGCGGGCCTGGAGCATGAAGATCAGCAGCAGGGTGACGGCGAAGACGAGGACGGGCCAGCCGGCTAGTTCACCGGCGGGGCCGAGGGTCACCGGCGTCGCGGTGCCCTTGCCGACGAAACCGGCCTTGTAGAGCCCGATCAGGGCGATGAACAGGCCGATGCCCATGGTGATGCCGTGCTTCAGCGGGAGCGGGATCGCGTTCATGATCAGCTCGCGCAGACCGGTGACCACCAGGAGGCAGATCACCACGCCGTACATCACGCACATGCCCATGGCCTGCGGCCAGGTCATTTCGGGGGCGACCTGCGAGGACAGGACCCCGGAGACGCTGAGGCCCGCGGCGAGCGCGAGCGGGACCTTGCCGACGAAGCCCATGAGCAGGGTGGTCGCCGCCGCCGCGAGCGCGGTGGCGGTGATCAGGGCGGGCTGGCTGAGCAGGTTGCCGTCGACGTCCTTGCCGCCGAGGATCAGCGGGTTGAGCAGAAGGATGTACGCCATGGCCATGAAGGTCGTGACACCGCCGCGCACTTCCCGGGCCACGGTCGAACCGCGGTCGGATATGTGGAAGTACCGGTCGAGCCACGATCTGCCGGCGGGGACGCGCGAGCCGGGGCCCGCGTCCTCCGCACCGGTCTTCGGCTGCACTGACTGCTGGGTCATGATGCCTGACTCCCAAGGTTCACAGGGGCACCCGCGATGAAGAATCGAAATGCGGGATTTGGGATGACTGCGCTGGCGGCACGACCCGGGGGACGGCCCGAGACGAACTGTTCATGCAGGAGGGAACGGAACGGGTGGTGCTGTTCCGGTGCGGGGGGACTGGGGGCCGCGAGCGGGGCGGGACCCTGGGCCTCCGGGCGGTGCGGGCCGGGAAGTGTGACGTTCGCCGGTGGCGCGCACCGCCCGGAGAGCGGTGGGGGCGGAGCCCCGGTCAGACGCCGGTGAGGTGTTCGGGCCGGACCGGCGTCCGGTTGAGCTCCAGACCCGTCGCGTTCCGGATCGCCGCGAGGACGGCCGGGGTGGACGACAGGGTCGGGGCCTCGCCGATGCCGCGCAGCCCGTACGGGGCGTGGTCGTCGGCGAGTTCGAGCACGTCGACCGGGATGGTCGGCGTGTCGAGGATGGTGGGGAGGAGGTAGTCCGTGAAGGAGGGGTTGCGCACCTTCGCGGTCACCGGGTCGACGATGATCTCCTCCATGACGGCGATGCCCATCCCCTGGATGGTGCCGCCCTGGATCTGGCCGACGACCGACAGCGGGTTGAGCGCCTTGCCGACGTCCTGGGCGCAGGCCAGTTCGATGACCTTGACCAGGCCGAGCTCGGTGTCGACCTCGACCACCGCGCGGTGCGCGGCGAAGGAGTACTGGACGTGGCCGTTGCCCTGTCCGGTGCGCAGGTCGAACGCCTCGGTGGGCCGGTGGCGCCACTCCAGCTCGATGTCGATCGCCTCGTCCTCCAGGACGTCCGCGATGTCGGCCAGTACCTCGCCGCCGTCGGTGACGACCTTGCCGCCCTCCAGGAGGAGTTCGGCGGTGGCCCAGGCGGGGTGGTAGGTGCCGAGCTTGCGGCGGCCGAGCTCCAGGAGCTGTTCGCGGACGGCCTCGCAGGAGTTCTTGACCGCGCCGCCGGTGACGTACGTCTGACGGGACGCGGAGGTCGATCCGGCGGAGCCGACCTGGGTGTCGGCGGGGTGGATGGTGACCTGGGAGACGCCGAGTTCGGTACGGGCGATCTGGGCGTGCACCGTGACGCCGCCCTGCCCGACCTCGGCCATGGCGGTGTGGACGGTCGCGACGGGTTCGCCGCCGATGACCTCCATGCGGACCCGGGCGGTGGAGTAGTCGTCGAAGCCCTCGGAGAAGCCGACGTTCTTCAGGCCGACCGCGTAGCCGATGCCGCGTACGACGCCCTCGCCGTGGGTGGTGTTGGACAGGCCGCCGGGCAGGGCACGGACGTCGGGGTGCTCGCCGGCGCTCTCCCACTGGCGCTCGGGCGGGAGCGGCATGGCCTTGACGCGGCGCAGCAGTTCGGCGACCGGGGCGGGCGAGTCGACCTGCTGGCCGGTGGGCAGCAGGGTGCCCTGTTCCATGGCGTTGAGCTGCCGGAACTCGACCGGGTCCATGTCCAGTTCGGCGGCCAGCTTGTCCATCTGCGCCTCGTAGGCGAAGCACGCCTGGACGGCGCCGAAGCCGCGCATGGCGCCGCACGGGGGGTTGTTGGTGTAGAGGGCGATGGCCTCGATGTCGACGTCCTCGATGACGTACGGGCCGACGGCCAGCGAGGAGGCGTTGCCGACGACCGCCGGGGACGCGGAGGCGTAGGCGCCGCCGTCCAGGACGATGCGGCACTTCATGTGCGTGAGCTTGCCGTCGCGGGTGGCGCCGTGCTCGTAGTGGAGGCGGGCCGGGTGGCGGTGGACGTGCCCGAAGAAGGACTCGAAACGGTTGTAGACGATCTTCACGGGCTTGCCGGTGCGCAGCGCGAGCAGGCAGGCGTGGATCTGCATCGACAGGTCCTCGCGCCCGCCGAAGGCGCCGCCGACGCCGGAGAGCGTCATCCGGACCTTGTCCTCGGGCAGGCCGAGGACGGGCGCGATCTGGCGCAGGTCTGAGTGAAGCCACTGAGTCGCCACGTACAGGTCGACACCGCCGTCCTCGGCGGGTACGGCGAGGCCGGACTCGGGGCCCAGGAACGCCTGGTCCTGCATGCCGAAGTAGTAGTCGCCCTTGACGATCACATCGGCCCGGGCCTCGGCCGCGTCCGCGTCGCCGCGGACGATCGGCTGGCGGTGGACGATGTTGGGGTGCGGCACATGGCCGATGTGGTGGTCGTCGCGGCCCTCGTGGATGAGGGGGGCGCCGGGCGCGGTCGCGGAGGCCTCGTCGGTGACGACGGGCAGCTCGCGGTAGTCGATCCGGATCTTCGCGGCGGCGCGGCGGGCCGTCTCCGGGTGGTCGGCGGCGACGAGCGCGACGGGCTCGCCGTGGTGGCGGACCCGGCCGTGGGCGAGGACGGGGGTGTCCTGGATCTCCAGGCCGTAGTTCTTCATCGCGGCGGGCAGGTCGTCGTAGGTGAGGACCGCGTAGACGCCGGAGGTGGCCAGCGCCTCGGAGACGTCGATGGAGACGATCTCCGCGTGCGCGACGGTGGAGCGCAGGGTGTGGCCCCAGAGCATGTCCTCGTGCCACATGTCCGAGGAGTACGCGAACTCGCCGGTGACCTTCAGGATGCCGTCGGGGCGCAGGGTGGACTCGCCGATGCCGCCCTTGGTGCGGCTGCCCTGGTTGATGTTGGTGGGGGAACCGGTAACGCCCATGGCTCAGACCGTCTCTTCCGCGCGGGCGGCCGCCAGGCGGACCGCGTCGAGGATCTTCTCGTAGCCGGTGCAGCGGCAGAGGTTGCCGGAGAGCGCCTCGCGGATGTCCGCGTCGGACGGCTGCGGGGTGCGCTCCAGGAGCTCGTCGGCCGCGACCAGGAGGCCGGGGGTGCAGAAGCCGCACTGGACGGCCCCGGCGTCGATGAACGCCTGCTGGATCGGGGAGAGCTCCCCGGTGTCGCGGGTCTCGTCGCCCGCGGCCGGCTCGGCCTTCCAGCGCTTGGCCCGGTCCAGCGAGGTGCCGCAGGCGCCGGAGGCGCAGCCGGTGCCGGGGTGGGCCTCGGCGCGGTGGGCGGCGAAGTCGGCCAGACCTTCTACGGTGACGACGTCGCGGCCCTCGACCTGGCCGGCGGCGACCAGGCAGGAGCAGACCGGGACGCCGTCGAGGCGGACCGTGCAGGAGCCGCACTCGCCCTGCTCGCAGGCGTTCTTGGAGCCGGGCAGGCCCATGCGCTCGCGCAGGACGTAGAGGAGGGATTCGCCCTCCCAGACGTCGTCGGCCTCGTGACGGCGGCCGTTGACCGTGAAATTGACGCGCATGATCAGGCGGCTCCTTCAGTGCTGCGGCCGTTGCCGCGGTATGACTCCCAGGCCCAGCCGAGGGTGCGGCGGGCCATGATGCCGACGGCGTGCCGGCGGTAGCTCGCGGTGCCGCGCACGTCGTCGATCGGGTTGCAGGCGCCGGCGGCGAGCGTGGCGAACTGCTGGGCGACGGAAGGCGTGATGATCGTGCGGCTGTCCCAGAACCCGCCCTCCTCCAGCGCGGCGTTCAGGAATTCCTCGGCCTCCTTCGCCCGTACGGGTGTCGGGGCGGCCGATCCGATGCCGGTGCGGACCGTGCGGGTCTCGGGGTGCAGGGCGAGGCCGAAGGCGCAGACGGCGATGACCATCGCGTTGCGGGTGCCGACCTTGGAGTACTGCTGCGGCCCGTCGGCCTTCTTGATGTGCACGGCCCGGATGAGCTCGTCCGGTTCGAGGGCGTTGCGCTTGACGCCGGTGTAGAAGGCGTCGATGGGGATCATCCGGGTGCCGCGTACGGACTCGGCCTCCACCTCGGCGCCGGCCGCGAGGAGGGCGGGGTGGGCGTCACCGGCCGGGGACGCGGTGCCGAGGTTGCCGCCGACACCGCCCCGGTTGCGGATCTGCGGGGATGCGACGGTGTGCGAGGCGAGCGCGAGACCGGGCAGCTCGGCCCGCAGGTGCTCCATGATCTGGCTGTACGGGACCGAGGCGCCGAGCCGTACGCTCTCCTGGCCCACCTCCCACTCGGTGAGGTCACCGATGCGGTTGAGGTCCAGGAGGTATTCGGGGCGCCGGTGGTCGAAGTTGATCTCGACCATCACATCGGTGCCCCCGGCGATGGGCACAGCCGTCGGGTGCTCGGCCTTGGCGGCGAGCGCCTCCTCCCAGCTTGCGGGGCGAAGGAAGTCCATGGTGGCTCTCTTCTTCTCAATCGGGGTTTCACGCTGGGCTGGGTGACGGCCGGCCCTCGAACTTGTTCATGTCTTGTTCACGCGGTGTGTGGCCCAGTACACAAGCCCTGCTCCACCTGGTGCAGTCACCGAACCCATGAAGGAGTTGGCTGGTCTCCGCTCATGTCTTGTAGATTCGAACGAATGGTGGGACTCAATAGCCTCACCGCAACACCCAGACTTCACCCGTACCAACGAGAGAGATCGGCGGCGACCCGATGCGGCTGCGCGCACTGCTGGAGAACGACGCGCTGGGCCTGCGGCTGCTCGGCGGCGACGAGGAGCTGGACCGGTCGGTCCGCGGCGTGATGACGACCGACCTGCGCGACCCGAGCCGCTACCTCACCGGCGGCGAGCTGGTCCTGACCGGTCTGGCCTGGCGCCGGGACGCCGCGGACTCGGAGCCGTTCGTGCGCATCCTGGCGGGCGCCGGGGTGGCCGGTCTCGCGGCGGGCGAGGCGGAGCTGGGCGACATCCCGGACGATCTCGTGGAGGCGTGCCGCCACCACCGGCTGCCGCTGTTCGCGGTCCATGAGACGGTCGCGTTCGCAACGATCACCGAGTACGTGGTGCGCCAGGTGTCCGGCGAGCGGGCGGGCGACCTGGCGGCCGTCGTGGACCGGCACCGCAGGCTGATGACCTCGGGCCCGACCGGCGGCGGACCCGAGGTGGTTCTCGATCTCCTGGGGTCCGACCTGGATCTCCACGCCTGGGTGCTCTCCCCCACCGGGCGGCAGATCGCGGGCGCCGGCGCCCCGCTGCCCGCCGCCGCCGGGGCCGAGCTGGCCGGGCTGCATCTGGCCGCCGTCCGCTCCGGCCGCCGCGCCCCGCACCGGGCCGCCCTCGGCGGTACGACGTATTCGCTCTTCCCGATCCGGAACAACGGCCGGGGCGGCGCGGTGCCGCCCGCCCGCGACGTCCGGGAGTCGGTGCTCTCCGACTGGCTGCTCGCCGTGGAGGCCGACGCGGGCGACTGGCCGGCCGCGCGGCTCGACCTGCTCCAGGGCGTCACCCAGCTGATCGCGGTCGAGCGCGACCGCCGCGACGCGGCCCGCACGGTGCGCCGCCGGCTCGCCCAGGAGGTCCTGGAGCTGGTCCAGGCGGGCGCCGCACCCGCCGAGATCGCGGCCAGGCTGCGCGTGGCGACCCCGGTCCTGCTCCCCGGCCTCGGCACCGCCCCGCACTGGCAGGTCGTGGTGGCCCGGGTCGAGTGGGACGAGGACGGCGCGTCCCAGGTCAGGGGCGGCCCGGTCGCCCAGGCCCTGCTGGAGGAGATCCTGGTCGACCCGGCGGTGACCGGACCCGATTCGGCGGACCGGATCGCCGTCGCCCACACGGGGGACGAGGCCATCGCGCTGGTGCCGCTGCCCGCCGCCCCGGAGCGGGCGGACGGCGCGGCGGGCGAGGGGCCTTCCGACGGCGACGACGCCACCGAGGGCGACGACCCCGCCCTGCACGCCGACGCGCTGCTCGCCGCCGTGCGCGCCCCGCTCTCCGCGGGGCTCGGCGACGACGGCCGCCTGACACTCGGTGTCAGCGCCTCCGTGCACTCGGCGGAGGGGCTGCGCGGGGCGCTGGAGGAGGCCCGGCACGCGCGCCGGGTGGCGGCGGCCCGGCCCGGCCGGGTCTGCGCGGCCGGTCACCACGAGCTGGCCTCGCACGTGCTGCTGCTGCCGTTCGTGCCGGACGACGTGCGGCGGGCGTTCACGGCGCGGCTGCTGGACCCGCTGCGCGAGTACGACCGGCGCCACCGCGCGGAGCTCATCCCGACCCTGGAAGCCTTCCTGGACTGCGACGGTTCGTGGACCCGCTGCGCGGCCCGGCTGCACCTGCACGTCAACACGCTGCGCTACCGGGTCGGGCGAATCGAGCAGTTGACGGGGCGTGATCTGGCGCGCCTGGAGGACAAGCTCGATTTCTTCCTGGCCCTGCGGATGAGCTGAAATCCCGGGCCGGGCAAGGGCCCCGGGGGTGTCCGGCCCCGCGTCGCCGATTGTGAAAAGTTTCACCTGACATTGCCTCGACCTCTTGGCCCGGCGTGCCATTCCGTGCTGTGATGCGGCCCATACTCAACAGCTCGACGGCGCGCTCGGGGAGGGCAATGTGGCGCATACCGCCATGTCTGGTTCCGGAACGACAGCAGATGACGATCCTCCGCTCCAGACCGCGGTATGGCGGCTGCGCTCGCGCGCCTGCTGGACGGACGCCGCGGCCCTGCTGGAACACGACGCCGCCACCGACCCGGCCGCGGCCCTCCAGCGGACGGCCCTGCTGACCGAGCGGTGCCTGTACACCGGGCAGGGCTGGACGGACGCCGAGGACGCCCTGCGCACCGCCGAGGCCATGGCCCACGACGACGAGGAGCGCGGCGCGGCCGCCTGCGAGCGCGGCTATCTCGCGTACGCCTCGACCCTCCTCGGGGTACGGGACCGTGCCGACGAGGCCCGCGTCGCGCTGGGCCGGGCCGCCGCGCTGCTCTCCCCCGTCGCTCAGGGCCGTCCGCTGCTCGACTTCCGGCGCGGCCTGATCGCGCAGAACATCGCGGACTCCCCGCAGGCCGCCCGGGCCGCGTACCGCAGGGCCCACGCGGGCGCCACCGCGCAGGGCGACGCGCTGCTGCTCTCCTCGACCTGGCGCCATCTCGCCCTGATCGCGCTGCGCGAGGGCGAGCTGGCGGAGGCCCGGCACGGCTTCGCGGAGTCGCTGCGGATAAGGGAGGAGCTGGGCTACCTGGTCGGTACGGCCCCGGCGCTCATCGCGCTGGCCGACGCCGAGCCCGAACCGGAGGCGGCGACCCGGCTGCGCGCCGAGGCGGGCCGGCTCTTCCGGCTGCTGGGCGGCGTCCCGACCTGGCTGGGCCCGCACCTGGACCAGCCCCCGCCGGAGACGGTCGGGGCGAACTGAGCGCGGGCGCCCGGCCCGGTCCCGTCCGCGCGAGGGCTTACGGGGGTCAGCCGTCGGCGCCCGCGAAGTGTTCGCGTACGAGCGACTGGACGACCGCCACGTCCTGGGCGATCAGCGCGTCGAGCAGCGCGGTGTGCTCGGAGGCGTCGGCCAGCAGGTCGGCGCGCCGGGTGACCGGGTTGTCCACCAGGGGCCACTGGGAGCGGCGGTGCAGATCATCGGCGACGGCCACCAGGCTGTGGTTCCCGGCGAGGGCGAGCACCGCGCCGTGGAAGGCCCGGTCGGCGTCGGCGTAGCTCGCCCGGTCGCCGACGGCCGCCGCGGCCACGGTGGCGTCGGCCAGCGGGCGCAGCGCGCACCAGCGGGCGGGCGGCACGGTGCGGGCGAGCCGCAGCATGACGGGGACCTCGATCAGGGCGCGGACCTCGGCCAGTTCCGCCAGCTCGCGCGGTCCGCGCTCGGCGACCCGGAAGCCCCGGTTCGGGACGACCTCCACGGCCCCCTCGGTGGCCAGTCGCTGCATCGCCTCGCGCACCGGGGTGGCGGAGACGCCGAACCGGGCGCCGAGGGCGGGGGCCGAGTAGACCTGGCCGGGGACCAGTTCGCCGTCGACCAGGGCGGCGCGCAGGGCCTCCAGGATCTGGCCGCGCACGGAGTGCCGGCGCACCTGGGCGCGGGGAGCCCCGTGCGGGTGCTCCCCATGGGTGTGCTCGCCGCGGGCCTGCTCGGGCACCCGGACGGCCGGGACACCGCCGTACGGGGGACGCACCTCCTCGCGCGCTCCGCCCTGCTCCACGGGCACCTCCTCGGCCGGTCACGGGCGCGCTCGCGCGTCGGGCGCCCTGAGTGCACGATAGGCGCAAGGGCCCCCGGTTCACACATCGATCCGGCAGGGTAAGGTAAGGCTTACCTGCTGACGATCGTGAATCGGTGGTCCCCGTATGACCATGCCCGCCCTGCTCCCCGCAGTGACGGCCTCGCCCGTGGCCGACGCCTACGCGCGCCTGACCGAGGTCTTCCCCGGGGTGCGCGCCGAGATCCTCGCCGAGGGCGAGAGCGCCCCCGGCGGCCCCGGCTGGGTGGGTGCGCACGAGCTGGCGGCCGGCGGCGAGGCCCTGGACACGTTCCTCGCCTTCGACGCCGAGCAGGTGCGGCGGGACTACGGCCAGGACGGCCGGCCCGATGTGATCGCCAGCTTCGGACTGCACCGGTACGCCTGGCCGGCCTGTCTGCTGGTGACGGTGCCGTGGTTCCTGCACCGCCGGGTGCCCCGCGTCCCGGTCGAGGACGTCTCGTTCCAGCGGGCACTGGGCCATCTGATGCTGCGGGTGCGGGAGTTCGCCTGCCTGCCGGACGACCCGGCGGCCGGGCTGCCGGGCGCCCGGGTGGTGGCCGACGAGGCGGCGCTGCGGGCCGAGGTGCTGGACGCGGTGGCCGAACACCTGGGTCCGGTCCTGGAGGGCTTCCGGCCGCGGATGCGGCGCGGCAGGCGGGCCCTGTGGGGGATGGCGACGGACGAGATCGTCGAGGGCCTCTGGTACGTCGCCCATCTGCTGGGCGAGGAGGGGCGCGCCATGAGGGAGCTGGAGGCGCTGCTGCCGGGCACCACCGAGCCGTACGTCGGCACCGCCGGCTTCCGCGAGCTGACCGGCCCGAACGGGGAGTCGCTGCCGACCCGGGACCGGGCGAGCTGCTGCCTGTTCTACACGCTGCGCCCCGAGGACACCTGCGTCACGTGCCCGCGTACGTGCGACGAGGAACGCGTCCGCAGGCTGACGCCCGCGCCCTGATCCACCGCTCCGGATTCACACCGCCCGGACGGGTGGCAGGTATTCGAACATCATGCGCAATCCGCTGAAGTGCGTTCGACCAGAACGTCCATATCGGCGGCCTCCCCCACCCCTTTGGCGTTCTCTTGCCCCGAAACCGCCTGGCCGTGACGGGATTTCCGCCACGATGGCGCCCGAAACGCCCTACGTGACGCAAGGGACGGCGCATGAGACTGACCGACATATCGCTTGACTGGCTGCTTCCGGGCGCCGTGCTGCTCGTGGGGGTCATGGCGGCGGTGGCGGTGGTCGCGCGCGGAAGGCGCGCCTCTGACACAGCAGCCTCGGCCGACGACAGCTGGGAACGCAGCGAGGAGCGGCGCAGACGCAAGGAAGCGCTGTACGCCACCGCTTCGTACGTGCTGCTGTTCTGCTGTGCGGCGGTCGCCGCCGCACTCTCCTTCCACGGGCTCGTCGGCTTCGGCGAGCAGAACCTCGGCCTTTCCGACGGCTGGGAGTACCTGGTGCCCTTCGGCCTGGACGGGGCGGCGATGTTCTGCTCGGTCCTGGCCGTACGGGAGGCCAGCCACGGGGACGCGGCGCTCGGCTCGCGCCTCCTGGTGTGGACCTTCGCCGGTGCCGCCGCCTGGTTCAACTGGGTGCACGCGCCGCGCGGCATCAACCACGCGGGTGCTCCGCACTTCTTCGCGGGCATGTCGCTCTCGGCCGCCGTGCTGTTCGACCGCGCGCTGAAGCAGACCCGCCGGGCCGCGCTGCGCGAGCAGGGCCTCGTGCCCCGCCCGTTGCCGCAGATCCGGATCGTGCGCTGGCTGCGCGCGCCCCGGGAGACCTTCGGCGCCTGGTCGCTGATGCTCCTCGAAGGCGTACGCACACTGGACGAGGCGGTCGACGAGGTACGCGAGGACCGCAGGGAGAAAGAGCAGAACCGTCTCCGCAGAAGAGACCAGGAGAAGCTGGACCGGGCGCACATCAAGGCCCTGAACCGGCAGAACCGGGCCTGGGGACGGCTCGGACGGAGTGGCCCCCCGGTCGAGGTGGCCGCACTGTCCCCCGCGACGGGCTCCGCGCAGTCCGTCGCGGAGCCCGCCATATCGGAGCCGGGTCAGCTGCCCCTGCGACCCCGGCCATCCCTGCAAGCCGTGAACCACTCGAACTCGGCGAGCGTCCCTGAACTGGGCGCGAGCGAATCGGCCCCGGCCGATCCGCTCACCGACGACGACACCCAGGCCCTGCCCCGGCTCGATTCGCTGGAGCAGAAACTCAAGGACCTGGAGCAGCAGTTCGGCTGACGCGGGACAGCGGTTGCGGGCGAACGGCCCTGACAGTCCTTCCGGACTGTCAGGGCCGTTCGCCGTCCAGTTCGAACCAGACCACCTTGCCCAACGAGCGGGGGCTGATCCCCCAGGAGTCGGCCAGGCTCTCCACCAGGACGAGTCCCCGGCCGTGCGTATCGTCGGCGGCGGACGATACGTGCGGCTCGGGGTCCATGCCGGGGACGAAGTCCCTTACCTCCACGCGCAGGCGGCGCGGTGCGACGCTCACGGCGACGACCGCGCCGTCGTCCGTGTGCACCAGGGCGTTGGTCACCAGCTCACTGAGCAGCAGCTCGGCGACCTGCGCCGGCTCTTCCTTCCAGCGGTAGCGCAGTAACTCCCGGACCGCGCCCCGGACCTCACCCACGGCCGCCAGATCGGCCCGGTCCACCCTGCGATGCATCCGGGCCTCTTCATGACGCTCCATCGTTTCCCCCGCCCACACGGTCATTCGCCCCCTGTCTCGAAGGTGCTCACGCAATGCATGCCCCGCCTACCGGCTGTCACGCTTGCGGAGCCCTTCGGACCGGGCGGAATCGTGTGGGGCTCAGCCCCGCTTGTAGTAGTACTCGGCGCCGCTGACGTTGTGGCGTATGCCGCTGCCGCTGACGTCGAAGTAGGACGCGGCGAGTTCATTGACGCAGTAGGGGACGGCGGGGCCGGTGAGCTTGGCTGCGCCGACATTGAGGCGCTTGCCGCCGTTGGAGGTGGACGTCACCTTCCCCTCGTACATGCACTGGTTGTACATGTAGCCGCTCAGGCGCACCACGCCCGCCTTGGAGATGGTGATGGTGTCCGGCTGGCCCACGGGGTACATCTCGCCGTACTTCCAGGTGCCGGCGAACGACGCCGGGACCGTGCTGCCGCCTCCGCCCGAGCCGCCGGCGGAGCCGCCCGATGTGCTGGTCGAGCCGCCACCGCCGCCGGACGTGCTCGTGGAGGAGCCTCCCGTGCTGCTGCCGCCGGAGCTGCCGCCGCTCGTCGTGGTGGAGCCCCCGCCCCCGCCCCCGCCTCCGCCTCCGGTGGAGGACGAACCGCCACCGCCCGTGGAGGACGAACCGCCCCCGGTCGAGCCCGAGCCGCCGCCCGAACCGGCCGTGTTCCGGCCGTCCCTGCCCGGCTCCCCGTCCTCGCCGTCCTTCCCGTCCCTGCCGGTGTCCGCCTTCTTCTTGCCGGGCGACGGCTTCGGGCTCCTGCTGCCGGCCGGGGACGCGCTGCCGGCCACCGAGGGCTCCGGGGCGGCGGTCGGTCCGGTCGAAGTGGCGACCGGGGGTGCCGCGTGCGCGTCGCCGCCGTCGTGGCTGAACGGCTGGAGCATGACCAGCGTGCCGCCCCCGCCGCCGAGGACGACCACCAGCGGCACGGCGACCAGCCAGGGGCGGCGGCGCTTCGGCTTCTCCTTGTCGGGCGTCTTCGCACCCTCCACCGCCGCCGCCACCTCCGGCGCCGACCGGAGGTCCATCGTCGGACGGTCGCCCTCCTGCCGCAGCGGTTCCGCCTCGGCGTCGAGCAACTGCGCCGACTGCCGGGCCAGATGGCTCACGACGGCGGCGGGCAGCCAGGAGGCGGCGACCGGGCCCGCCTCGCGCCCCGGCTCGGCCAGCAGCTCGTCCACGGAGGGGCGCTCGTCGATCGGCTTGGCCAGGAGCCGGGTGATCAGCGCCTTCAGATCCGCGTTCCGGACCCGCCCGAGCTCGGGTTCGGCCTCCGCGATCCGGTACATGATCGCGTGCTGGTTGCTCGCCCCGTGCCCGAAGGGGAGCGTCCCGGTCGCCGCGTACGTCAGGACACAGCCGAGGGTGAAGACGTCGCTCTTCGGGACCGCGCTCTCCCCGCGCACCTGCTCCGGGGCCATGAAGCCGGGCGAGCCGATCATCATGCCGGTGCTGGTGAGCAGGGACTCGACGGTGGTCCCGACGGCGCGGGCGATCCCGAAGTCGATGACCTTCGGCCCCTCCATCGTGAGCATCACGTTGGACGGCTTGAGGTCGCGGTGGACGATGCCCGCCGCGTGGATGTCCTTCAGCGCGTGCAGCAGCCCGGCGGCGAGAGCCTGCACCGAGGCGGCGGGCAGAGCGCCATGGCCCCGCACGACCTGTTCCAGGGAGAGCCCGGGCACGTAACCCGTGGCCACCCAGGGGAATTCGGCGTCCGGGGCCGCGTCCAGGACGGGCGCGGTCCAGCGCTCGCCGACGCGCCGCGCCGCCTCGACCTCGCGCCGGAAGCGGGCCCTGAACTGCGGGTCCGCGACGTGCTCCGCGTGGACCACCTTGACCGCGACGGTACGGCCGCCGTCGGAGCGGGCGAGGTAGACCCGGCCCATGCCGCCCGCGCCGAGCCGGCCCAGCAGCAGATAGGGCCCGACGCGCGCCGGGTCCGTCGGTGTCAGCGGTTTGATGCCTCCGTCGAGGTAGTCCTCGTTGTCCGCGTGCTCGTCGTTGTTCACGCCCGTCTCCTGAAATCCCCGTGTACGGCCGCGACTTGGCGCGACAAACGTTCAGTGTGAAGCAGAGTGGGCACCGATTGGAACAACTTCTGGAAACAATTCCGGAATATTCTTCTACGCTGTCCCCCGGGGGCATCATGAGGAGCCAGAGATTCCGGAAGCGGGGGCCGCGTCGATGAGTCCGAAGCAACAGCGCGGGGAGGCCACGGCCGCCCAGGTGCTCGACTGCGCCCTGGAACTGTATGCGGCCCAGGGCGAGGCCGGTCTCACACTGAACGCGATCACCTCGGCCAGCGGCGTGAGCGCGGGCAGCATCTACCACCACTTCGGCAGCCTTCAGGGCGTGGTCCTCGCTCTCGCGCAGTCCTGGCTGGGCCGCCTCCTCGACGAGGTGGTCGAGGCGATGCGGCACGTCACGGACGCGCGCGGCGGGGTGCGGGCGCTGACGGAGGCGTACCTCCGCTTCATCCAAAAGCACCCGGACGCGGCCCGGCTGATGCACTCGGTGACCGCGGACCGCGAGGCCATCACCAACGCGCGGCAACTGCGGGGCGCCCAGGAGGCCCGGCTCGCCCCGCTCGCCGCCTGGCTCCACGCCCACCAGGAGTCGGGCGAGCTGGTCGCTCTGCCGCTGCCGGTCCTGGAGTCGCTGATCCTGGGGCCGGTGACGAGCATCGCGCGGCGCTGGCTCGCGGTGGGCGACATCGACATCGAGGAGGCCATCCGGACGGTGCCCCATCACATCTGGCGCTCCGTCAGCCCGTGAGCCGGTGGCGGACTTGCGTTCGAGCACCGCACGGCCGTGGCACTCCGACGCCCGCTGATACGGGATGTGTTCCCTCTCCACGGTTAACTCCAGAAGAATTCACCCGAGTTGGCGTTGACGAGGCACTGTCTACGCGCGTCATCATGGAGCATGCGAATCCCCCCACGGATCACCACGCTCGGCGGCGCTGCCGCCCTCCTGTCCGCTCTCCTCGTCGGCGGCCCGGTCACGGCGACCGCTTCGGCGACAGCCGCCTCGGTCGGCAGTGTCTGTTACTCGGACCTGCCGTCCCAGGCCCACGACACCCTGGACCTCATCGACTCCGGCGGCCCGTTCCCGTACGACCAGGACGGCACCGTCTTCCAGAACCGCGAGGGCGTGCTGCCCGCGCAGGACACCGGCTACTACCACGAGTACACCGTCATCACCCCGGGCTCCTCCACACGCGGCGCGCGGCGCATCGTCACGGGTGAGGAGAGCCAGGAGGACTACTACACCGCCGACCACTACGAGACGTTCGACCTGGTGGACCACGGCTGCTGACCCGTGCCCGTAGGGTCGTTCCCATGACCGTGACCTATGTGATCGAGGGTTCCCGCGTCACCGGCCTGGACAGCTTCTGGACCGTGGTCGGTGAGGCGGTGAACGGGCCGGGTGGCTACTTCGGCCGCAATCTCGACGCCTTCGCGGACTGTCTCAGCGGTGGCATGGGCGCGCCGGACGACGGCGACTTCGTCTTCGAGTGGCGCGATCACCTGTTGTCCGCGGAAGCGTTGGGGCATCCGGAGACGGCCCGCTATCTGGACCGGCTGGCCGCCCGCGCCCATGAGAGCAACCGGAGCCGCCTGCGCGAGGAGTACGCGCAGGCGGCTGCGGGGCGCGGTCCGACCCTGTTCGACCGGCTGGTGGAGATCATCCGGGACCGGGCGGGGCCGGACGCGCTGCGGCTGCTCTGAGGGCGTGCCCGGTCAGTAGCGCGTCGCGACGCTCACCTGCCCGAAGTCCTGCACGCCGTACAGGCTGATGTAGTGCGCCCCGGCGGCGGGGTGGTCGACGGTGAGGGTGTGCGCGTTGCCGCTGCCGGTGGCCCTGGCGGTGTACGAGCCGGTCGTCGCCCAGCCGTTGGTGCTGTAGTAGAGGTCGGCGTCGCCGGTGCCGCCGCCGGTGGTGATGGTCAGTCGCTCGGTGCCGGTGGGTATGTAGAGGTACAGGTAGGCGTAGTCGCCTCGGCCGGCGTGCTGTCCGGGGCGCGCGCAGTTCTGGCCGAGTTCGCGGGTGTCGGTGCCGGTGCACTGGGTGGTGGGCTCGGTCGGCGGGTTGGTGGTGGTGCCGCAGCTGCCCGCCGCGCAGGCCGTGAGCCAGGCGGCCCAGTCGGTGTCGTAACGGCTGCCGATGGTGGAGGTGAGCAGGGTGCGGGCGTCGTTCCAGTCACCGGCGCGGTAGAGGCCGAGGAGTCTGTCCACGTCGGCCCGGTGCGACTGGAGCATGTAACGGACGGCCAGGTAACCCCAGTTGTAGATGCGGGTCTGGTCGGCGTTCTCGTAGGTGGTGTCGAAGAGGGTGCGCAGGGTGTAGGTGTGCGCGGCGGCCTGGGTGAGGGCGTCGTCGTAGGTGACGTCGCGGTACGAGTAGGAGACGTACTCCGCGAAGCCCTCGATCCACCACACGGTCGGGGTGGTGACTCCGGCGTCGAAGTCGCCCGCCATGTCGAACCGGCCGTCGAGGTAGTGGGTGTACTCGTGGTTGAGGTTCCAGATCTGGAAGTCGGGCCGGACCCACTCGGCCTCGTAGGCGATGAACCTCGGCTGGTTGCCCGCCGCCGAGGGGTCGCCCTCCAGGTACATCCCTCCGTTGTTGGTGTCGATGCCGTAGATGGCGCCCGCGTAGGTCTGGTAGTCGGTGCTGGAGTCGAAGACGACGACCTCGATGGTGGTGTTGCGGTCGCCCGCTACGGGTCCGCCGTCCCTGGCGACCTGGTGGAAGTAGGCGTCCTGGCCGCGCAGGCTGGTGCACGCCTCGGTCAGGTCGCCCGGGGACATCTGCTGGGCGAGGATGCGGATGCTGTCGCTGCAGGTGTACGAGGTCGGCAGGACGGCGCTCCTGAGGCGGGCGGCCAGGTCGCAGGTGCCGTACGCGGAGCAGTGCGCGCTGTCGTAGGAGTCGGCCATCTCGGCCAGGCCGACCCAGAGCGGCGCGGTCCGCCCGGTCGGCGAGGAGCGGCCCAGGAGGTCGATGACCAGTGGCTTCGCCGTGGGCCCGAGCGTGTCCTCCTGGAGGAAGCGGGCCAGCTCGCGGCCCGCGTTGGAGGTCAGATAGGACTGGTCGGTGCCCAGCAGGTCCAGGTGGTCGCGGGCGAATCCGGCGAGCGCGTCGAGCAGGCTCGGGTCGGCCTCGACGGCGCTGACGAACGCGGGCAGCTGGTGGCCCCGGAAGGCCACGGTGAAGACGTTGTTGACGGCGTTGAGCATGTACCAGGAGCCGTTGTACGTGGAGTCGTAGCCGGCCAGCAGCCGCTTGACGACCGACAGGTAGCGGGCGTTCTGCTCGGCGCTGTCGATGAGGATGACGGCCTCGGCCAGGGTCTCGCCGTTGGCGTCGGTGACGTCGCGGGAGTGCGCCGAGGCGAAGAAGGCGTCCAGCCCGCCCTGGATGGCGGTGCGCAGGGCGGTGCCGTACGAGCCGACGGTACCGGGGTCGTAGTACTGCACGTAGTACCCGGCGCGCAGATACAGCACCAGTTGGGGCATGCCGGTGGAGCTGTCGCCGGGGTAGGCGGCCGAGCCGTCGCGCAGGGCGTTGGCCACGGTGACCATCTGGGTCTCGCGGAAGGCGAGGTAGCCGTCGTTGCCCTTGACGGAGAAGAGGGTGTTGACGCAGTCGGTGGTGGACGCCTTGATCTGCTGGACGAGGGCGCTGCCGGTGCGGCCGGTGAAGTCGCTCACGGAGCAGGCGGCGGCCCGGGCGAAGGACTGCGTCTTCATGGAGGGGGCGGGGTGGCTCGGCTCGCTGGCGCGCGGGTCGTCGTAGTCGCGCCGCAACGCGTCCTTGGAGGCGCTGAGCGGGGCCCGGTCGGCGGGGCTGACGGCCGTCTCGCCCAGGTGGGCCGGGTCCTGGGCGGGCGCGGTGGCGGCCTGCGCGACGGGGCCGCCGGGCTCGGGTGGCGTCTGTACGGCCGCCCGGTGAGCGGTGGCCGGGGCGGAGGGCCGGGGCTCGGCGGCCGGGGCCGGTGCGGCGAGCATGCCGATGCCCAGGCAGGCCGCCAGGGCCGAGGTGGTGAGCCCGGTGACTCTCTGTCGGACCGTTCGTTTCTTCACGTGCCGCCTCCCAGCGGTGTGAGGACCGCGCACCGACGCACGGCCGTGGGGGATGGCGCGCGGGTGAGGCCGGACGGAGACGGCGGGCGACCGGGACGGTCAGCAAAGTGACATGGACACGACCTCAAGCGCGACCGTCAGTACAATGGCACATGTCACATGTCTTTAGGAAGCGGCCGTGAGGACATTCGTGGGCGTCCCAACGCCCTTGCCTGCAAGGCGGCTTGAGGCGTTACGCCTGGTTCGCCGGTTCACCCCGGCGGCCGTCCGCCCACAGCGAGCGGACGTGCGACATGTGGCCGAGCATGCAGGACTCGGCGCCCTCGGCGTCCCCGGCGACCACCAGGTCGAGCAGCTCGATGTGCTCCTCGGCCGAGGCGGCCAGCTGCCCGGACTCGGAGAGCCGGTTCAGCCCGAAGAGCCGGGAGCGCCTGCGGAGTTCGCCGACCTCCTCGACCAGCCGCCGGTTGCCGGCCAGCGCCAGCAGGGCGAGGTGGAAGCGCCGGTCCGCCTCCAGGTAGCCCAGGATGTCGTGCCGCCGGGCGGCCTCGACGATCTCCTCGGCGACGGGCCGCAGCGCTTCCAGCTCGTGCGTCAGCCCCATGCGGGCGATCCGGCCGACCGTGGGGACCTCGATCATCGCGCGCAGCTCGGTGTAGTCGTCCAGGTCCTGGTCGGTCAGCTCGGTGATCCGGAAGCCCTTGTTGCGGACGGCCTCGACCTGGCCCTCGCGGACCAGGTCGAGCATCGCCTCACGTACGGGGGTGGCGGAGACGCCGAACTGGGCGGCCAGGGCGGGCGCCGAGTAGACCGTGCCGGGCCGCAGTTCGCCGGAGACGAGGGCCGCGCGCAGCGCGTGTGCCACCTGGTCGCGCAGGTGCTCCTGCGCCGAGATGGCGTTGAGCGACGTCAGGCGGGCCATGTCTGTTCCTCCAGCACCGTGCGGAGGGCCAGAATACAAGGTGACGTTGCACCCGAACCCGGCGCGGCTTCACAGCAGGAAGCCCTCCGGGAAGGGGTCGTCCGGGTCCAGGAAGTACTGCGCGGTCCCGGTGATCCAGGCCCTCCCCGTGACCGTCGGCACGACGGCGGGCACCGCGCCCACCGTGGTCTCGCCGACCAGCCGGCCGGTGAACCGGGTGCCGATGAAGGACTCGTTGACGAAGTCCCGGTCGAGCGGGAGTTCGCCCCGGGCGTGCAGCTGGGCCATGCGCGCGGAGGTGCCCGTGCCGCAGGGCGAGCGGTCGAACCAGCCGGGGTGGATGGCCATCGCATGGCGCGAGTGCGCCGCGTCGGAGCCGGGCGCGATCAGCTGGACGTGCTTGAGGCCGTGGATGTCCGGGTCCACCGGATGGACCGGCCGGTCCGTGGCGTTGACGGTCTCCATCAACGCCAGCCCTGCCGCGAGGAGTTCGCTCTTCCGCGCCCGGTCGAACGGCAGGCCCAGGTCCTCCAGCCGCACCATCGCGTAGAAGTTGCCGCCGTAGGCCAGGTCGTACGCCACCTCACCGAACCCGGGTACCTTCGCGCTGAGGCCGAGCCCGGCGCTGAAGGCCGGCACGTTGGTGAGGGTGACCGAGGAGGCGGCCCCGCCCTCCACGCGTACGTCCACGGTGACGAGGCCGGCGGGGGTGTCCAGCCGTACGGTGGTGACCGGTTCGGTGACCGTGACCATGCCGGTCTCCACCAGGACGGTCGCCACCCCGATCGTGCCGTGCCCGCACATCGGCAGGCAGCCGGAGACCTCCATGAAGAGCACCCCGAAATCGGCGTCGGGCCGGGTCGGCGGCTGGAGGACGGCGCCGCTCATCGCGGAGTGGCCGCGCGGCTCGTACATCAGCAGGGTGCGCACCGCGTCCCGGTGCGCCATGAAATACGCGCGGCGCTCGGCCATGCTGGCGCCGGGGAGCGTGCCGATCCCGCCGGTGATCACGCGGGTCGGCATGCCCTCGGTGTGCGAGTCGACGGCGTGGAAGACGTGGCGGCTGCGCATCGTCCCTCCCCCTCTCAGTCCAGGCCCTCGGCGAGGGCCTTCTCCGTCGCGGCCCGTACGGCGGCCAGCGCGTCGGCGTCCAGCGGCAGGCGGGGCGGCCGGGTGGGCCCGCCGTGCCGGCCGACGATGTCCATGGACGCCTTGATGGCCTGGACGAACTCCGGCCTGGAGTCCCACCGCAGCAGCGGATGCAGCCTCCGGTAGAGCGGCAGGGCCCGTCCCAGGTCCCCGGAGACGGCTGCCCGGTACAGCTCGGCACATCCGCGCGGCAGCATGTTGGGGCAGCCGGCGATCCAGCCCACGGCCCCGGCCAGGGCGAGTTCGAGCAGCACGTCGTCGGCCCCCACGAGCAGATCGAGGCCGGGCGCCTCCTCCGCGATCTCGTACGCCCTGCGGACATCGCCACTGAACTCCTTGACCGCGACGACCGATCCCTCCGTGTGGAGCTGCCCGAGCAGCCGGGGCGTCAGATCCACCTTGGTGTCGTACGGGTTGTTGTACGCGACGACGGGCAGCCCGGCCGCCGCGACCTCGGCGTAGTGCGCGCGCACGGCCGCGTCCTCGCACCGGTAGCCGTTGGGCGGCAGCAGCAGCACCGAGCCGGCCCCGGCCTCGGCGGCCTCCTCGGCGCGGCGCCGCGACTGCGTGCTGTCGTACGAGGAGACCCCCGGCATCACCCTGGCCCCGTCCCCGGCCGCCTCGACGGCTACCCTCACGATCTCCCGGCGCTCCCGGTCGCTCAGGGTCTGGTACTCCCCCAGCGATCCGTTGGGCACCACCCCGTCGCACCCCGCGTCGATGAGGTCGCGGACGTGCGCCGCGTACGCGTCGAAGTCGACGGACCGGTCCTCACGCAGGGTGAGCGGGGTGGCGACCATGACACCCCGCCAGGGGGCGTGGGTGCGGGTGGGCTCGGCGGTCATAGGGGCTCCTTCGGGGCGGGTGTACGGGTGGGTGGAGCGGTGGTGCGGGGGGGGGTCCGGGCGGGCGCGGGCGGCGCGTTCACCCCTCCTCCTCCTCCGCCTCGGCCGCGCGGGCGAGCGTGGAGAGCGGGACCGGGCAGGCGAGCGGGCGCCGGTCCGGGGTGGCGTCGGCGGACGCAGGGCCGGCCAGGGCGCGGACGGCGAAGCCGCAGGTGCGGCCCTGGCACCAGCCCATGCCGGCCCGGGTGAGCAGCTTGGCGGTGCGCGCGTCGCCCGCGCCCAGCTCGGCGACGGCCGTCCGGAGCGTGCCTGCGGTGACCTCCTCGCACCGGCAGACCTCGGTGTCCGGGGCGAGCCACGCGGTCCACCCCGGTCCGGGCCGGTGCACGGCCCCCATCAGCCCGGCGAACCCGCGCATCCGGCGCCGACGACGGCGCAGCGCGCCCGCGCGGGCCGGGACGCGGCCGCCCCGCGTCTCGGCGATCACCGAGAGGGCGGCGAGCTCCCCTTCTGCCAGGGCCAGTCGCACGCCGCCGATGCCTCCGGTCTCACCGGCGGCCCAGACTCCGGGCACGGTCGTACGCAACTGCGCGTCGACCTCCAGGACCGCCGAGCCGTCCGTGTCCGCGCGGGTGGCGCAGCCCAGGCCGAGGGCGAGGTCGAGTTGCGGGACGAGGCCGTGGCCGACGGCGAGCGCGTCGCAGTCGATGCGCCGCCCGCTCCCCGGCACGGGACGCCAGTCGCGGTCGAGGCGGCTGACCGTGACCGCTTCCACCCGCTCGGCGCCGTGGACGGCGGTGACGGCCCGGTGCGTGAGCATCCGCACCCCGTGCCGGGCGAGGCCCGCCCGGTGGCGGGCGCCCTCCGCGAGCCGGTCGGGGTTCGCGGCCAGGGTCAGGGGTGCGCGGGCGTACGCGCCGTAGCCGGCGGCCTCCACCAGGGCGGGCACCCGGGCCCCGGCCCCGGCCAGGGAGAGCGCGACGGCCTGGAGCAGCGGACCGCTCCCGGCGACGACGACCCGCCTGCCGGGCAGCACGAGCCCCGACTTGAGCATGGCCTGCGCCCCGGCCGCGCCGACCACGCCGGGCAGGGTCCAGCCGGGGAAGGGCAGTTGGCGCTCGACGGCGCCGGTCGCGAGGACGAGGCGGCGGGCGCGCGGGGCGGCCCCCTCACCGCCGTCGGGGCCGGTGACCGCGTGCAGGGTCCAGTCCTCGCCGGTCCGCGTCACCGCCCAGACCTGGTGGCCGGTGAGGTGACGCACCCGCCCGGTGGTGCGGTGCCGGTCGAGGCGAGCGGTGAGCGCGGTGAAGGTGCCCCAGCCGTGGTGCGGGGCCTCCGGACGTGTGGCGCCGAGGCCGGGGGCGGGGGCGGGGGCGGGGGCGCGGTAGTACTGGCCGCCGGGGGCCTCGGCCGCGTCGAGCAGCAGCACGTCGAGCCCGGCGTCGGCGGCGGTGACGGCGGCGGCGAGCCCGGCCGGTCCCGCGCCGACCACGGCGAGCTCGGCGCGGTCAGGGGCGGGGCGCGGCATGTCCGTTGCCCTCCTGGGTGGTGACGGCGTCGCCGGGGCGGGCGGGCAGCAGGCAGGCCCGCAGGTTGGGGTGCCCGTTGACGGTGGCCAGGCACTCGAAGCAGGAGCCGATCCCGCAGAAGGCGCCCCTCGGGCGACCGTTGACCCGGGTGGTCCGCCAGCTGAGGACGGAGGCGGACCACAGTGCGGCCGCGATGCTCTGTCCGGGCAGGGCGGGGACCGGACGCCCGTCGAAGGTGATCTCGAATCCGGGCCCGGGCTCGGCACCGGCCGGGGTGCGGTCGGGGTCGCGTCGGCGTGCGCGTCTCACCGGGGCTCCTGTCTCGTGGAGGGGGCGGTACGGGGAGGGGCGGGGCGGGGCCGGGGAAGGGGCAGGGGCTCAGGGGGTGGCGGCCCGTGGGGAGCGGGCGGCGGCTCACCCGCCCCCGGTGTCCGCCTCGAAGCGGTCCGGCCGGAACGGCTCCGCGTCCAGGGGCGGTTGCTCGCCCCTGATCGCCGCCGTGACCAGGGCCGCCGTCGCCGGGGCGAGACCGATGCCCGCGCCCTCGTGGCCGCAGGCGTGGAAGAGCCCGGGGACCCGGCGGTCGGGGCCGATGGCCGGGAGGTGGTCGGGCAGGTACGGGCGGAAGCCGTGGTAGGCGCGGATCACCCGGGCGGTCGCGAGGACCGGGAACAGCGCGGCCGCCGCCTCGGCCAGCCTGCTGATCACCGGCACGGACAGGGTGCGGTCGAAGCCGACCCGTTCGCGGCTGGCGCCGATGAGGACGGGCCCCGCGGGGGTGCCCTCCACGACCGGTGACGTCTGGAGGGCGGCCGACGCGCTGGACACGTCGGCCACGTACTCGGCGGCGTACACCTTGTGCCGGATCAGCCGGGGCAGCGCCTCGGTCACCAGGACGAACCCGCGCCGGGGCAGGACGGGCAGCTCCACCCCGGCGAGCGCGGCGAACTCCCCGCCCCGGACACCCGTCGCGTTGACCACGGCCGGGGCGAGCAGCTCACCGGCCCCGGTCCGGACGCCGCGCACCGCGCCCGTGGGGCCGGTGAGCAGGGCGGTGACCCGGGTGCCGGTGTGCAGGGCCGCCCCGGCGTCGCGGGCGGCGCGGATCAGGTGGGCGGCGGCCAGGGCGGGCTGGACCTGGGCGTCCTCCGGGTAGAGGACGCCGCCCGCGAGCCCGGGAGCCAGGTGCGGTTCCAGCTCGGACAGTTCGTGCGGGGCGACGGTGGTGGTGCGTACCCCTGCCTCGGACTGTCCGGCGGCGGTCGCGGTCAGGGTCGCGAGGGACCGCTCGTCCGCCGCGACGACGAGGCCGCCCTTCCGCTCGTACTCGATCGCGGAGGGCAGCGCCTCGGACAGCTCGCTCCAGAGGGCGGCGGAGAGCCGGGCGAGGGCGAGTTCGGGTCCGGGCGGCTTGTCGGAGACCAGGAGGTTCCCCTCCCCCGCCCCGGTGGTGCCGCCGCCGACCGGTCCGCCGTCCACCACCGCGACCGAGAGACCGGACCGGGTGGCGTAGTACGCGCAGGCGGCGCCGACGACACCGGCTCCGACGACGACAACATCCAGAGGCTGTCTCGTGAACACGCCAGTAATATGTCACATGGCTCTGAGGGTGCCAAGAGCGCGCCCCGCGCGCGCTCCTGACGTGACGTCAGGTCTTTACGGTCAGGGCCGGGGCATGTTGCGGAGGTTGGAGCGGGCCATCTGGAGCATCCGGCCGACTCCGCCGTCGAGCACGATCTTGCTCGCGGACAGGGCGAAGCCGGTCACCATGTCCGCGCTGATCTTCGGCGGAATGGAGAGCGCGTTGGGGTCGGTGACGACATCGACCAGTGCCGGGCCCTTGTGCTTGAAGGCGTCCTTGAGCGCGCCCGTCAGCTCCTTGGGCTTCTCGACCCGGACGCCGTACGCCCCCGCCGCGCGCGCCACGGCCGCGAAGTCCGGGTTCTTGTTGGTCGTCCCGAACGACGGCAGTCCGCCGACCAGCATCTCCAGCTCGACCATGCCCAGCGAGGAGTTGTTGAAGAGGACGACCTTGACGGGCAGGTTGTACTGGACGAGGGTCAGGAAGTCGCCCATGAGCATGGTGAATCCGCCGTCGCCCGACATCGAGACGACCTGCCGGTTCCGGTCGGTGAACTGGGCGCCGATGGCCTGCGGAAGCGCGTTGGCCATCGAGCCGTGGCTGAACGAACCGATCACCCGGCGCTTGCCGTTGGGCGTCAGATAGCGGGCCGCCCAGACGTTGCACATGCCGGTGTCCACGGTGAACACGGCGTCGTCGTCGGCGAGTTCGTCCAGCACCGAGGCCACGTACTCGGGATGGATCGGGACGTGCTTCTCGACCTTGCGGGTGTACGCCTTGACCACGCCCTCCAGCGCGTCGGCGTGCTTCTTGAGCATCCGGTCGAGGAACTTGCGGTCGGTCTTCGCCTTCACCCGGGGCGTCAGACAGCGCAGCGTCTCGCGGACGTCGCCCCAGACGGCCAGGTCCAGCTTGGTGCGCCGGCCGAGGTGTTCCGGCCGCACATCGACCTGGACGATCTTCACGTCGTCCGGCAGGAAGGCGTTGTACGGGAAGTCGGTTCCGAGCAGGATCAGCAGATCGCACTCGTGGGTGGCCTCGTAGGCGGCGCCGTAGCCGAGCAGCCCGCTCATGCCGACGTCGTACGGGTTGTCGTACTGGATCCACTCCTTGCCGCGCAGGGCGTGCCCCACCGGGGACTTGATCCGCTCGGCGAACTCCATGACCTCGGCGTGCGCGCCCGCCGTGCCGCTGCCGCAGAACAGCGTGACCCGCTTGGCCTCGTCGACCATCCGGCACAGCTTCTCGATCTCCGCGTCGCCGGGCCGCACGGTGGGCCGCGAGGTGACCAGCGCGTGTTCGGCGGACCGTTCCGGCGCGGGCTGCCCGGCGACGTCGCCCGGCATGGTCACGACGCTGACCCCGCCCTGGCCGACCGCGTGCTGGATGGCGGTCTGGAGCAGCCGGGGCATCTGCTGCGGGTTGGAGATCATCTCGTTGTAGTGGCTGCACTCCTGGAAGAGCAGCTCGGGGTGGGTCGCCTGGAAGTAGTTGAGGCCGATCTCGCTGGACGGGATGTGCGAGGCCAGCGCGAGCACCGGGGCCATGGAGCGGTGGGCGTCGTACAGGCCGTTGATGAGGTGCAGGTTGCCGGGCCCGCACGACCCGGCGCAGGCCGCCAGGTCACCGGTGATCTGTGCCTCGGCGCCGGCCGCGAACGCCGCCGTCTCCTCGTGCCTGACCTGGACCCATTCGAGGTCCTTGTGCCGCCGCACGGCGTCGACCACCGGGTTGAGGCTGTCTCCGACGACCCCGTAGAGGCGTTTGACGCCCGCGCGGGCGAGGATGTCGACGAACTGCTCCGACACGTTCTGCTTGGCCATGGGTGACGCACTCCCTCTGCCTGTGCTCCGTGCACGTCCGGCTGTCCGGGACGCGGGGCCTCAAACCCCGGCCCGGACGGTGTCCGGAATCCATCAACCCATGGCGTGCGCGGTTACGCCTCCCAGACGCCGACCGCCGTCCGGTCGTCGGCGTACCCCTTCACGCGGATCTGGGTGTCCGCGAGGAACGCCCCGAGCCCCGGTGCCTCCACCGGCGACCAGCGCGTGGCCAGCTCGGCGGCGAGCTCCGGTTCGCCGCGCAGCGGTTCGGCGAGGCCCGCCCCGCACAGCAGCAGGGTGTCCCCCGGCCGGGCGACGGAGGCGCGGAAGCGGAACGGTTCCGCAGGCGGCGGGAGCGGGTCCTCGACGTACGGGGCGGGGCCGGTGACGATGTCCAGGTCCATGGTCAGCCGGTCGCCGTCGGGCCCGCTCTCGGGCGGGCTCTCCGGGGCGGAGGAGCCGAAGCCCACGACGGGCTCCCCGCTCAGCGCGGCGGGCGGTGGCAGCACCGGTTCCAGGTCGTGCCAGTCGCCGTCGCGCAGCCGGAAGAGGCCGCCCGCGCCGATGCCGAAGAAGACCCGGGTGCGGCAGTCCGGGTCGGCGGACAGCAGCAGGCAGCGCAGGCTCGCGGTGTACGCGTCCGGTTCCAGGCCCAGTTCGGCGGCGCGGGCGCGCAGCTTGCCGAAGGCGCGGTCGGTGAGCCGGTGGAGCCCGGATTTCAGATCGGCGCGGCGGCCCGCCCTTATGTCGTCGGAGAGCCGGGCGTGGCTGCGCCCAACCGCCTCGCCGATCCAGTGACAGGCGTCCGCGGCCGCCGTGTGCGCCCCCTCCGCTCCCCGGGACGCGCCCGCGACGGCCACCAGCACCAGCGCGCCCTCGCCGCCCCCGAACCGCGCTGTCAGCAGCGCGTCCCGGCGCGGCTCGCCCCGGAACCGGGCCGAGTCACCGCGTACGGACGCGGCGCGCAGCGTGTACGTCCCGTACGTGGCACCGTCGAGCACCGTGTCCGGGACGACGCGGTCGAGTGCGTACGGGTCGGTGGCAGGCAGCGCCGTCGGCTCGGCGTCGTAGGTGGGCGGCCGGGTCCCGACGTGGGCGACCCGCGGCGGGGGCGCGACGGCGGGCTCCGCCGGGGCCTCTTCCGGGGCGGGCCCGTCCGCCTCGGCCCGCTCGCCGACGGGGCGTCCGGGCAGCGGGGGAACTTCGCGCCCGGCGGGAACACGAGGGTCCTCCGAGGCAGGCGGCTCGGGGGCCGGTGGTCCCGGAAAGGTGCGCGGGAGCGCGGGCCCGGTCGTCGGCTCCCACGGCGCGCGGGCAGCCGACCCCTCCGGCGGCCGCGCGACCACGCCCGAAGGGATGCCGGGCCCGGTGCCCGCCGGCCCGGTGTCCGCCGGCCGGGTGACCGCCGCCGGGCCCACCGGCCGAGGCTCCTCCCTGGGCCCGGGTATCTCCCCCGGCGTCCCGGAGGCCGCGCCCCTCGCGGACGCCACCGTGTCCGACGCCGAGTCGAAGCGGTCGTCGAGACTGTCGGCCGTGCCGTTCGCCCCCGTGTCCGGGGCGGATTCGTCGTACAGCCTGCGCCACCAGTCGTCCTCGTGGGCCGCGGGCCTCTCCCCCTGCTGACTCATGTCCTTATTGTCGACCGCGGGGGCCGTACGAAAACGGGCATCCGGAAAATGGGCCGGCCGGGCGCCCCCACCCCCCACGGGAAGGACGCCCGGCAGACCGCTCCGGGAAGCGGGTGCCGGACAGGCCGCCGGTCCCGCTGTGGCGTCACATTGGCAGAGTGGCGCACGGTACGGCGATGATGTGCCGTGGCGAAATCACGCCGTGGCGCCTTTTCGCCAGGCGGGGTGCGCCGTACGCGTACGCACTGGTCCGGGGAGGGGTCGGGGATGCTGGCAGCCATAGGTCTCGACGAGCGGCAGGAATCGGCCTACCGGGCACTGGTCGCGTTGGGGGCCGCCGAGGTGTCCGACCTCTCGCACCGGCTGGCGCTCCCCGAGCGGGACACCGAACGGGCGCTGCGCCGGCTGGAACAGCACGGTCTGGCCGCCCAGTCCTCCGCCCGCACGGGCCGCTGGGTCGCGGCCCCGCCCGGGGTCGCCCTGGGGGCCCTGCTCACCCAGCAGCGCCATCAGCTGGAGCAGGCCGAGCTGGCGGCGGCGCTGCTCGCCGAGGAGTACCGCGCCGACGCCGTCGAACCGGCCGTCCACGACCTGGTCGAGGTGGTCACCGGGGCGAGCGCGGTCGCCCACCGCTTCCACCAGCTCCAGCTGGGCGCGACGAGCGAGGTGTGCGCGCTGGTCACCGGGAAGCCGATCGCGGTCAGCGGCCTGGAGAACGAGTCGGAGGAGGAGGCGGCCACCCGCGGCGTCGCGTTCCGGGTGGTGGTGGAGCGCGAGGTGCTGGGCCTGGAGTCCGGGATCACGGAACTGTCCGCGGCACTCAGCCGCGACGAGCAGTGCCGGGTGGTGCCCCGGGTCCCGACGAAGCTGGTGATCGCCGACCGAGCGCTGGCCATGGTGCCGCTGACCGGCCGGGGCGCGGAGCCGGCCGCGCTGGTCGTGCACGCGTCGGGGCTGCTGGAATCGCTGGCCGGGCTCTTCGAAGCGGTCTGGCGCGAGGCCATGCCGTTGCGGCTCGGGGAGAGCGGCGCGGTCCTGGAGGAGCCCGGCGGCCCGGACCCGACGGATCTGGAGATCCTGTCGCTGCTGCTGGCCGGTCTGACCGACGCGAGCGTCGCCAAGCAGCTTGACCTGGGCCTGCGGACCGTGCAGCGCCGGGTCAAGGGCCTGATGGAACTGACCGGCGTCTCCACCCGGCTCCAGCTCGGCTGGCACGCGTACGAACGGGGCTGGGTGGCCCGCTAGGCCCTGGTCAGAACGGGCGGGACCGGGTGGACTCCGGCACGCTGGTCAGATGAGTGTGTGGCAGCTCGTCGCCGTCGGACTGGTGATGCTGCTCGGCCTGATCGGTGTGCTGGTGCCGGGCGTGCCGGGACAGGCGATCGTCTGGGCCGCCGTCCTGTGGTGGGCGTTCACCGACACGACCCCGGCCGCGTGGGCCGTACTGATCGGGGCCACGGCGCTGCTCCTGCTCAACCAGGCGCTGAAACCGCTGCTGCCGCCGCGCCGGCCCCGTGAGTCGGGGGCCCCGCGCCGGACGCTGCTGCTGGGCGGGCTCGGCGCGATCGCCGGGTTCTTCGTGCTGCCCGTCGTCGGGGCGGTCGTGGGATACGTCGGGGTGATCTTCGGGGCGGAGCGGCTGCGCCTCGGCAGCCGGGGCGCGGGGTGGGCCTCGGTCCGTTCGGTGATGCGGGCGACCGGCTACTCGGTGCTCGTGGAGCTCTTCGCGTGCCTGCTGGTGACGGGCGCCTGGCTGGGGGCGCTGATCTGGGCCTGAGCCGCGCGCCGCGCCCGCCGTACGCCGTACGAGCGCCAGGGGCGCCAGCGGATCGCGCCCGGGGTGCGGTACGGGTCGACGTCCGGGTCGCCCAGGCCGCGCATCCTGATCAGCGCGGCCCCGGCGGGGCCGATGCCGGGCACCCGGCGCAGCGCCCGCTCGGCCTCGTCGCGGTCGGCGCCCGCGTCCAGGCGTACGGTGCCGTCGGCGAGCGCGGTCGCCAGGGCCCGCAGGGCCGGGTCACCGGCCGCCTCGGCGAGCACGGCCGGCTCGGGGAAGACGTGGGTGAGCGCGCCGCACGGCACGTCCAGCGCCTTGCCGTACGTCTCGACGAGCTCCCCCGCCGCCGTGTCGCCCACCAGCGTCCGTACGGCGAACTCCTCGGCGTCGGCCGCCCCCGGCGAGCGCACGCCCGGCCGGGCCGCGACGTCTGGGGCGAGCGCCGGATCGGCGGCGAGCAGCTCGTCCACCGCGTACGGGTCGGCGTCCAGGTCGAGGAGGCGGCGCAGCCGCTGGACGGCCGTGGTCAGGTCACGCAGGTCGGTGAGGTGGATGCGGGCGTCCAGCCAGTTCCCGGCGGACCGTTCGTCCACGGAGGTGACGGCGGTGCCGTACGGGAGGCGCAGCGTGCGCCGGTAGGTGCGGCGGCCGGGCTCCCCCGTGATCTCCTCGACGCGCGCGACCGTTCCGGCGGCGAGCAGGTCGAAGACGTCGCCGGCGGCGTACGGCCCCCGGTGCGCGAGCCGGAGCGGGATGCCGGTGGTGCCGGCCTGGCGGACCGCGATGCCCAGCCCCGTACCGGCTTCGGCGCGCAGGGCGCTCGGGGTGCGGGCGTAGATCTGCCGGACGGTGTCGTTGAACTGGCGCAGGCTGCCGAACCCGGCCGCGAAGGCGATCTCGGTGACCGGCAGGGCCGTGGTCTGGAGCAGGATCCGGGCGGTGTGGGCGCGCTGGGCGCGGGCCAGGGCGACGGGTCCGGCGCCCAGTTCCGCGTTGAGCTGGCGCTGCACCTGGCGGGAGCTGTAGCCGAGCCGGTGGGCGAGCCCGGGGACGCCTTCGCGGTCCACCACGCCGTCGCCGATCATCCGCATGGCGCGTCCGACGACATCGGCCCGGACGTTCCACTCGGCGGAGCCGGGGACGGCGTCCGGGCGGCAGCGGCGGCACGCCCGGAAGCCGTGGGTCTGGGCGGCCGCCGCCGTGGGATAGAAGCGGACGTTCTTCCGCTTGGGGGTGACGGCGGGGCAGCTCGGCCGGCAGTAGATGCCGGTCGTCTCGACGGCGAAGAAGAACTCGCCGTCGAAACGGGCGTCGCGGCTGCTCACCGCCTCGTACCTGGTCTCTTCGTCCCACACACCGTCCAGTGTGCGCCCCGCCGGGCGCTGTCACTCGCGGTTTTCGGACGTCGACCAGGGGACCCGGCTACCGGATGCGACCGCGCTTGGCGTCCATCGCCGCCCGGCCCTCGGCCCCCTTCCGCTTCCAGTCGCGCCGGATCTCGGCCCGGACGCGGGCGTCGGTCTTGGCGACGATGCGCTGGTTCTCGCGCTGGAGCTTGCGGTAGCTGTCGAAGCGGCGCTCGGGCAGCGTGCCGTCCTCGATCGCCTCCCGCACGGCGCAGCCGGGCTCCGCCTCGTGGGCGCAGTCGTGGAACCGGCAGTCCTCGGCCAGCTCCTCGATCTCGGAGAAGACCTGCCCGACACCGACCCCGGCGTCCCAGAGGCCGACGCCGCGCAGTCCGGGGGTGTCGATGAGGACCCCGCCGGCGGGCAGCACGAGGAGGTTGCGGGTGGTCGTGGTGTGCCGGCCCTTGCCGTCCACGTCGCGGGCGGCCTGGACCTCCATCACGTCCTGGCCGAGCAGCGTGTTGGCGAGGGTCGACTTGCCGGCTCCGGACACCCCGAGCAGCACGCTCGTACCGCCGGAGACGATCGCGGAGAACACGTCGATGCCCTCGCCGGTGGCGGAGCTGACCGGGAGCACCTGCACACCGGGCGCGATGTGTTCGATGTCCTGGACGAGGTGGGAGAGGGTGACCGCGTCCGGCACCAGGTCGGCCTTGGTGAGGACGACGACCGGTTCGGCGGTGCGCTCGCCCGCCCCGGCGGCGTCGCCGAGCAGCGCGTCACCGGCGGAGCTGGACATGGCGAGGGCCAGGAACCGCTCGACGCGGCCCAGGTCGAGCTCCACGGCCAGCGAGACGCAGATGACGATGTGGTCGACGTTGGTGGCGAGCACCTGGCCCTCGGAGCGCTTGGACGAGGTGGAACGTACGAAGGCGGTGCGCCGCGGCAGCAGCGTACGGACGAACCGCGGGTCGCCGTCGGCGTCGACGGCCGCCCAGTCGCCGGTGCAGATGATCCGCATCGGGTCGCGCGGCACGACGAAGGCGGTGTCCGCCCAGATCGTGCCCTCGGGCGTGACGATGTCGCAGCGCCCGCGGTCCACGCGGACGACACGTCCGGGCACCAGTCCCTGGGCGGCGTACGGGGCGAACTCCGCGGCCCAGTCGTCGTCCCAGCCGTACGCGGCGAGCGGGTGCGAAACGGTGGAGAGGGAGGAGGGGAGAGCGGAGAAGGACGGGAGAGACAAGGGAAACCCTTCACAGGGTGGCCCGGCGGTGCGCGTGAGGACGCGAAGGGGTCAGCCGGTGGCCACGGAGGTGACAAAGAGGAACTTCGACTCGTGGGCAGCGCCCACCGCAACGACCGTCGTCAATGTCCTCACCTCCGCATTCGTCCAGGTCCGTACGGGCGGCAGGTCCGCCGTCCGTCTCGTCGCACACCATAGCCCCCACCGGTCCGGGGGCTCAACGGATTATTCGCGCGGACCGGGTTGAGACAGTCATCCCCCGATCGGGTGATACGCATGGAGTTCGACCGGTCGCGGACGGTTAGGGTGCCGCACATGACCTCCCCCCAGACAGCCAACGGCACCTTCACCCAAGCCCAGTTGGGCACCCTCATCCTGATCGGCTGGAGCGGCGAGTACCGGCAGAGCGGGCGCGACGCCGCCTTTCTGCTCGCCTACTCGCTGGGCGACGGATCGGACGGACCGGCGGCCGGCGAGCACGCCATGCGGCTCGCGTTGCAGCGCTGCGGGCTCACCGTCGGCGGTGAGCCGGTGCGGGCCGACGAGACGCCGGGGCTTCCCGTGAAGCTCCTCGTCCAGGCCGGACAGGCCGTCCTGACCCTGCCGCACTTCAAGGCGCAGTACCCGGTGCCGCCCGAGTGGCTGGCGGCGGCGCGCGAACAGGGCGAGGTGCACGCGATGTTCGCCACCCGCCCCTGGCCGCAGGGCGCGCCCGGGCTCCCCGTCGGCGAGGCGGAGCTGCGGGCCTTCGCGGGTGATCCGGACACCATCGCGACCTCGGCGCACTGCGTGCTCCCGGTCCGCAGCCTCGGCTGATCCGGTCCACGGAAGAGGCCCACCACCCGTCGAGGGTGGTGGGCCTCCGTCATGCCGTACGCGCTCGCGCCGCACAGGACGGACGACGCGGGCGCGGCACGCGATCAGTCGTTGGCGACGCCGTTCCCGGAGAGGACCGGGATGTCGTCCACCAGGTGCGACAGGGGCTCGTCGCCCTTGGCCTGGGTGGAGTTGTCGGCGCACTGCTGGTTCTGCGGGTTGGACAGGACGTTGACGTCCTGGACCGCGACCGGCACCAGCAGGCCCACCAGCGAACCGACGTTGGCCTTGACCGGGACGCCCAGGCACAGGTCGTTGAGCGAACCCTGGATGAGCTGGGCCTGCGGGCTGCCGTCGCCCTGGGTCTCGGCGTTGCCGTACGAGCTGGCGGCGCCGTTGCCGTTGAGGGTCGTGGTGCCCCCGTCGTTGCCGATCGCCATGGCCGAGGGGGCCGCGGCGGCCGACAGGCCGACCAGGGACACGGCCACTGCCGCGCCGGCCATCATCTTCTTCATCACGCTTCACCTTTCGGAGCGTTCCGTCTGGAACGTACTGATCAACCCCGTGCGGACGCTTCGGTTCCGCTGATCCACCCAAATGGGTTCGATCCCGCATGAGTTCGACGGTCTCGCGTCAGCCCCGGCCGCCCGTCTCGGCCGAGGTGCGCGCCGGGGGCACGAGTCCGCCCAGGTGGGCGGGGGCGGGGTCCGGGGCGGGTTCGGCGTGGGCGGCCCGCCACTCGGCGAGGAGCCGGTCGTAGATCGGGGTCGCGCTGTCGGGGTGCCGGCTGTGGTGCTGGTCCATGCGGAGGCCCTACCCGCTGCGGCGGGGAACGGCCGCCCTTACTACGGCAAGCGGCCCAGCGAGCCGCCCTTTCGGGCGACCGCCGGGCCGCGTGTGGTGCGCCGTCAGTGCCGGTCAGTTGTTGCCGGCACCGTTGCCCGAGAGGATCGGGATGTCGTCCAGGATGTGCGACAGGGCCTCGTCGCCCTTGGCCTGGGTGGAGTTCTCGGTGCACTGCTGGTTCTGCGGCGAGGACAGGACGTTGATGTCCTGGACCGAGATCGGCACGACGCCGAGCAGCGAGCCCACGTTGGCCTTGGCCGGCAGGGCGATGCAGGGCTTGTTGAGCGAGCCCTGGATGAGCGCGAACTGCGGGCTCCAGTCGCCGTGGGTGGCGGAGTTGCCGTAGGCCTGCATGGCACCGTTGCCGTTGACGGTGGTCGTGCCCTGGTCGTTGCCGATGGCCATGGCCGACGGGGCGACCGCGGCGGAGACGCCGACGATCGATGCGGCGACGGCCGCCGAGGCCATCATCTTCTTGATCATGAAACTGCCCTTCTGGTTTTCTCTGGTTGCCCGCCGGTGCCGAGCGCACTGATCAACTCGGCCGGGCGGGAATGGTTCCGGCACATCACCCGAAAGGTGCGGGTCAGTTCGAGAGGGGCAGGCCGCCGAGGAGCGGGGCCGCGCCCTCGGCCGCGCCGGTGGCCTGGCCGGCGACCTTCGCGACGGTGCCGTCCTCGTGCAGGCGTTCGGCGGCGCCGCTGACGGTGTCGAGCACCGGATCGACCACCTGCGGAGCGGCCGCGGTCACCTGGTTGACGCCGCCGTCCAGGCTGAAGTTGGGGGCCGTGGTCGTGGTGACGGCGAAGGCGGGAGCAGCCGTGCCGAGTGCGACCACGGAACCGGCGACGAGCGCGGCGGACTTCGCGTACTTCACTTTCGGGTTCCCTTCTCAGCGGCGGCCGTTCCGGTCGCGTCCCCGCGCCGCACGGGCCTTCTTCGCCCGTTTCACCGGCCGCCCTTTCCCTGGCTAACGAACCGGATACGGCGGGGAAACTGGACGGCGCGGGATTTCTCGGAGCGCGGGCACGGAAAGGTTTCGGCACGGACGGCTTCCGGGGCACGGGAAAAGCCCCGGGCCGCCGTGTGCACGGGCCGGGGCTTTTCGAGCCGAGAGAGTTCGGCGGGGTGAATCAGTCGTTGACGCAGGCGTTGCCGAAGGCCGGGTTCAGCAGGCCGATGACGTCGATGGTGTTGCCGCAGACGTTGACCGGGATGTGCACCGGCACCTGGATGGTGTTGCCGGAGATGACACCCGGGGAGGCCACGGCCGCACCCTCGGCGCCGGAGTCGGCGAAGGCGGGGGCGGCGGCACCCACGGCCATGAGCGTACCGGCGGCGACAGCGGCGATCTTGGTGTACTTCACTTGAAACCCTTTCTTGTGCGGAGTCCGGAGCGGTCACGGCTTTCGTGCCGCACGAGCGCGGACCTGATCGCTCGTAACTCCGCCACTCTCATTCGTAACGATTTCGGACGATATGCGACACTGCTCAGCGAGCAGATTGCTCGAATACCGCCCGAATGATGCAGTTTCGGTCAGCCGACCGTGTTCCCGCCCTGCGCGCGCGAGGCGGCAGCGGGCCCGGGCCGCTCGGAGGAGGAACGCCGATGGCCCGGGCCCGGGGCGGGGCCGGATCAGCTGTTGCCGGCGCCGTTGCCCGAGAGGACCGGGATGCCGTCCAGGATGTGCGACAGCGGCTCGTCGCCCTTGGCCTGGGTGGAGTTCTCGGTGCACTGCTGGTTCTGCGGGTTGGACAGGACGTTGACGTCCTGGACCGCGATCGGGACGAGGCCGATGAGCGAACCGACGTTCGCCTTGAGCGGCAGGCCGACGCAGGGCTTGTTCAGCGAGCCCTGGACCAGGTCGAACTGGGGGCTGCCGTCACCCTTGGTCACGGCGTTGCCGAAGGACTGCGAGGCACCGTTGCCGTTGACCGAGGTCGTCCCGCCGTCGTTGCCGATGGCCATCGCCTGCGTGGCGCCGAGCCCGAGGATGGAGGCGGCGACGGCACCCGTAGCCAGGACCTTCTTGATCACGATGAACCCTTCTCGTACTGGATACCCCGTAGCCGGAGCGCCCTGATCAACTGCCGGGCCGACGTTTGGTTATCGCCATTCACCCGAATGCCTGGAAGACACGGACGTCCGTACGAAAGTGATCGAGTAATACTGTCGGAAATCGAGAGACGAAACGTTCACTCGCAGCCTCACCGCGTGCGCACAGAAAATTCACCGCATTCACGTTTCCCATGCACGCGGGCGTCGTTATGGGTGTCGTCAAGCCGCTCCGCCAGGAGGGCCGCCCCTGGATGGGCGGGTCCGACGGCTGCTGCACCGCCTGATGAACGAACTGTGGGCCGTGCGCCCGCGAGAAATGTCCCAAGGAAGGGCACCAATGCGAAAAGCCTTGAGTAAAAGCATGCTCGTCATGGCGGCGGCGTCAGGCATCCTGACCGCCTCCGGCGGCTATGCCTTCGCCGATGCCACGGCCGACGGTGCGGCCGTCGGCTCCCCCGGCGTCGCTTCGGGCAACGTCGTGCAGGTCCCGGTGCACGTGCCGGTCAACGTGTGCGGCAACACGGTCAACGTGATCGGCGCACTGAACCCCGCCTTCGGCAACGAGTGCGAGAACAAGGGCGGCGGCTCCGGCGGCGGCTCGCAGGGCGCGAGCGCCCAGGGCGTGGCCGCCGGCTCCCCCGGCGTGCTCTCCGGCAACGTGGTCCAGGCCCCGGTCGACATCCCGGTCAACGTCTGCGGCAACAGCGTCAACGTGGTCGGTCTGCTCAACCCGGCCGCCGGCAACAAGTGCGAGAACGGCGGTGGCGACGAGGGCAACCCGCCCACCACGGAGCCGCCGACCGAGCACCCGCCGCACAAGCCGCCGCACCACCACAAGCCCCCGCACCACAAGCCGCCGAAGGGTCACCACGACCACGACTGCAACTGCGGCCACGAGCACAACCCGCCGAAGCCCCCGAAGCCCCCGGTGCACCACCACGACGACGACTGCCCGCCGAGCCACCACCACAACCCGCCGAAGCCGCACCACCCGCCGAAGCCCCCGAAGCCCCCGGTGCACCACCACAACGACGACTGCCCGCCCAGTCACCACCACAACCCGCCGACCCCTCCCACGGAGGAGCCGCCCACGCACAACCCGCCGACCCACACCGGTTGGCACCACACGCCTCCGAAGCACCACAAGCCGCCGCAGATGGCGCACACCGGTGCCAACGAGAACCTGGGCATCGCCGGTGGCGCCAGCGCCGCGCTGGTGCTCGGCGGCGGCCTGCTGATGCGCCGCGCCCGCGCCGCGAAGAAGTGAGCTGACGCTTCCCCGAGCACGAAGAGGTCCGGCCCGACAGCCCTGAGCTGTCCGGCCGGACCTCTTGTTTCCGGTACCCCGTGCGGCGGAGCAGTAGGACGATGGTCGGCCTGGGACGGGCCCTTGGGCCTGGTCCCCGGTGGGGCCGGAATCGTCCGCGCGCCCGATGGAGTCCGGCCGGGGCGGGGGGCGAGGGTGGGTGCACACCGATCGAAGGAGTGCACCATGTCGTACCCGGAGCATCTGGAGTACCCGGAGCCCCGCTACCTCGGCGCCACGGGCGAGGTGAACGCCGTCTTCCGGCCTGCGGACACCCCGCCGGACATCTCCTCGCCGGGCGGCGGCGCCACCCACTACCTCGCCACCAACGACTCGACCGGCGGTGAGTTCGGGCTGTACAAGGTCGATCTGGCGGCCCGGTCCGCCGGGGCGAAGACCCACTTCCACAAGGCGATGTCGGAGTCGTTCTACGTCCTCTCGGGCGAGATCGAGCTCTACAACGGCGAGAAGTGGGTCACCGGCCGGACGGGCGACTTCCTGTACGTACCGGTCGGCGGGCTGCACGCCTTCAAGAACGTCACCGACGAGCCGATGTCCATGCTCATGCTGTTCTCGCCGGGCGCCCCGCGCGAGGAGTACTTCGAGCAGGTCGCGGAGATGTCGCAGCGGAGCGCCGAGGAGCTGAAGCGGTTCCGCGTCCGCCACGACAGCTACTTCACCGAGGACTTCGGGCCGGACACCCCGTAGCCGCTGTGTCAGGGCGCGATGCGCTCGAAGACCGCCGCGAGGCCCTGGCCGCCGCCGATGCACATCGTCTCCAGGCCGTAGCGGGCCTCGCGGCGGTGCAGTTCGCGGGTGAGCGTGGCCAGGATGCGGGCGCCGGTCGCTCCGACCGGGTGGCCCAGTGAAACACCGGAGCCGTTCACATTGATCCGCTCCTCGTGGTCCTTCTCGCCGAGGCCCATCTCGCGGGTGCAGGCCAGCACCTGGGCCGCGAACGCCTCGTTCAGCTCGATCAGGTCGAGGTCGGCGAGCGTGAGTCCGGCGCGGCCGAGCGCGGCCGCCGTCGCGGGGACGGGGCCGAGGCCCATGGTCGCCGCGGGCACCCCGGCCCGGGCGAAGGAGACGAGCCGGACGAGCGGGGTGAGGCCGAGGCGTTCGGCGGTGGCGGCGCCGGTCACCAGGCAGGCGGCGGCCGCGTCGTTCTGGCCGCTGGCGTTGCCCGCGGTGACGGTGGCCTCCGGGTCGGACTTCTGCATGACCGGGCGGAGCGCGGCGAGTTGTTCGGCGGTGGTGTCGGGGCGGGGGTGCTCGTCGGCGGAGATCACCGTCTCGCCCTTCCTGGTCCTCACCGTGACCGGCACCGTCTCCTTCTCGTACCGGCCCTCGGCGGCGGCCAGTCCCGCCCGCCGCTGTGAGCGCAGGGCCAGCGCGTCCTGGTCCTCGCGGCTGATCCCGTAAGCCCGGCGCAGGTTCTCGGCGGTCTCGATCATGCCGCCGGGCACGGGGTGGCCGACTCCCCCCGCGGTGACCCGGCCCCGGGCGAGCGCGTCGTGGAGCTGGAGGCCGGGGCCCTTGATGCCCCAGCGCCCCTCGTGCGTGTAGTACGGGGCGCCGCTCATCACGTCGACGCCGCCCGCGACGACGACCTCGCTGAACCCGGCCCGGATCTGCATGGCCGCGTCCAGGACCGCCTGGAGCCCGGAGCCGCAGCGGCGGTCGGTCTGGAGGCCGGTCACCGACTGCGGGAGCCCGGCGTCCAGGGCGGCGACCCGGCCGATCGCGGGGGCCTCCGCCGAGGGGTAGGAGTGGCCGAGGATCACCTCGTCCACCCGGTCGGGGTCGATGCCGGTCCGGGCGACGACCTCGGCGATCACCCGGGCCGCGAGGGCGGCCGGCCGCTCCCCGGCGAACACCCCGCCGAACCGGCCGATGGGGGTGCGCAGGGGTTCGCAGATCACGACATCGAGGGCGTCGGGCACGGCGGGGCCTTTCCGGGAGACGGAGTACGAGGGTCCGGCACGACCCTCGCACCCGGCGGCGTGACCGGTCCAATACCCGGTTTCCCCGGAACCGAGACGCCTGGCGTCTCAATCGGCCGCCTCCGGGGGTCTCAGGCGCGGGCCTGGGTCGCGAGCATCAGGCGCAGGGCGCGGGTCACCGCGTTGTCCGCGCCGAAGTCCACGCCCGCGGGCACCTCGACCAGCTCGCCGTGGGCGAGGACGAGGACCCCGCAGGAACCGGGCCGTGCCGTGCCGGTCCCGTCGAGCCATTCCGCGTAACCGCCGGATGTGGTGTCCAGGTCCGCCCGGCTGCGGCGGCTGACCTGCGCCATCAGGTCGTCGACACCGGTCAGTCCCTCGATGGAGGCGAACGGGACGGTCACGACCGGTTCCTCGACGAGGCGGACGCGGGGTTCCTCGTCTCGGCCGGGGCCCTCGGGGGTCTCCGGCAGCAGGCCCCGGCCGAAGCGGGAGTGGTACAGCAGGGTGTGCGCGGAGTCGATGCCGCCGACGAAGGGGCGGTCGAAGCTGGTCCTGCGGAAGCCGGCGCTGCGGTCGCGCGGGATGCGGCGGTCCTCGGCCTCCGGCCAGTGCACCTCGCCGGACCGGCGGTCGCGCCAGGGCACGTAGCGCCGGATGTCGTCGGAGGCGGAGGTCGGCAGCAGGTCGATGCCGAACCGGCCGGGGTCCTTGGCGACGATGGAGCCGGGGGTCAGCGCGAACAGGCCGATGCCGGCCGTCGTCCAGAGCTTCTCGTGGTGCCGGAGGAAGTCGTACGTCTCCAGCGCCTCGTCCCGGGTCTCGGTGGGGAAGCCGGTGAAGCCCATCATCTGCGCGGCGATGCCGTTGCGCGCCAGTTCGGCCAGGACGTCCGGGACGGCGTCGATCCGCACCCCCTTGTCGATGAGGTCGAGGACCCGCTGACTGCCCGACTCGTAGCCGAAGGAGACCGCGACGCAGCCGGAGGCCGCGAGGAGTTCACCGACGGCGCGCTTGGGAAACGTCCGCTCCAGCCGCAGTTCGGCGGACCACCGCAGGTCCAGGGAGGATTCGGCGAGGGCGGCGGCGAGGGTGCGCAGATAGCGCGGGGACATGGCGTCCACCGCGAAGTAGAGGGTCCGGCCGTGGCGGCTCACCTCCCGCAGGTCCTCCAGGACGGCGGCGACGGGGCGTTCGCGGGACGGCGAGGTCGGCCGGTCGGTGTTGAGCCCGTAGTCGCAGAAGGTGCACTTGTTCCAGTAGCAGCCCCGGGTGGGGCTGTAGAGGATCACCGGTTCCGGCGCCCAGTAGCGGTCCCAGTCCCACACGTCGTACGCGGGCGGGTCCAGCGTCGCCACGCTGCTGTAGGCGATGACGGGGTCCGGCCGGCTCCTGGTCATCACGCCGCCGATGCCCTCGAAGGCGTCGTCGCCCCGGACCGCGCCGTTCCCGATCGCGTCGAGGATGCCGATGAGGGCGTTCTCGCCCTCGCCCGGGACGATGAGGTCGGCGTCCTGGAAGACCCGCCACGCCGTCGCCGGATCGGTGGCGTACTTGATCACGTCGCCGACCTCGGTGCCGCCGAACACGATCACCGTGTCGGGCAGCACGCTCCGGATCAGGCGGGCCATCCGCAGGGCGACCGGCAGTTGGCTGGTGTAGTTGACGGAGAGTCCCACCACCGCCCAGGGGCGTTCGCGCAGCTTCGGGACGAACGCGTCGGCGAAGTAGCCCTCGAAGGGGCGCGCCACGGCCGCCGGGACCGCCGGGTCGGACAGGTCCGCCGTGCTGCACAGGTTGACGGCGGACTTCACCCGCATCGAGAAGCCGTCCGCCGCGCCGGGCGGCATCTCCAGCGCGATCAGCTCCCACCAGCGGCTCGTCACCGCGACCGCCTGGGCGTACGTCGGCGGGTGGTAGAAGTGCTCGGGGTCCTGGAACACGCGGATCGCGTCGCGCGCCGATGTGGCGGTCAGGCCCTCGGCGGCCAGCGCTTGCCGGTAGCGGATCTCGTCGTGGCGGCGGGGTGCGCCGGACCTGGCCTCGATCTCGGCGCGCAGGGCGCGGGCGGCCGTGAGCGTGGCGCCGAAGCGCGCGGGGTCGGCGAGATAGGTGAAGGCGTCGAGATTGGCGTCCACGCAGGCGTACTCGGTGTGGCCGGCCGCCCGGGCGGCGCCCACGAGGTACGGGATCGAGTGGTAGGCGGTCGTCGGGTCGGTCACGGGCGGGTTGACCAGCAGATACGCGGTGTCGCCGGTCCCCCGGCCCGGCCGGGCGCCGTGGTCCGGTCCGCCCTCGAACCGGGGCATGCCCAACGGGACGAACACGCTCATCGCTGTGACTCCTGACTGTTGTCCTGCCCTGGATGCGTGGCGCGGGCGGCCGGTGCCCCGGCGGTTACGGGGACCGGCGGGGCGTACTCGGTGTCGGCGCGGTGCTCACGGAACACCCGCTGGGTGAGCGCGCCGAGCACGGTGAGGGCGATGGCCCCGCCCGCCACCGGGAAGAAGGGGGCCGCGCCGAGGTGGCGGACCCCGAAGCCGGCCACCGCGACGGAGACCGGGAAGGTGCCCATGACGGCCAGCATGACCAGGCTCATGACCCGGCCGATGAGCGCGGACGGCGCCCAGACCTGGAGCATCGTGACCACGACGATGTTCTGCCAGCCACTGGCCAGGGCGTACACACAGACGCACACCGCGGCACCGGCCAGGCCCCCGGCGTACGGGACTGTGCCCAGGGCGAGGCCCATGACGACCGCGAGCGCGGCGAACAGATAGGCGGGTGACCGCACCGGACGGCTGCGGGCGGCGACCAGGGAGCCGGCCAGACCGCCCAGGCTCAGACAGGTCAGCAGGATGCCGTAGCCGGTGGCGCCCATGCCCTGGTGGGCGAGTTCCGGCAGGGCCACTTCGATCGTGCCGTTGAAGGCCAGGTTGCAGACGAGGGCCACCACCAGCACGACGTGCAGCAGCCTTCCGTGGCGCAGCAGTTCGGTGAAGGACACCTTGCGGGCGGGGGCCTCGTCGGTGGTGTCGGGCCCCTCGTGTTCCGGGGCGTCCGCCCCGGTGCGGATGCGGGCGAGGACCAGCGCCGACACGAGGAACGACGCGGCGTCCACCGTGAGTGCCGGGCCCGCGTCGAAGGCGGCGACCAGGGCGCCGCCCGCGGTGGGTCCGAGGAGTCCGCCGACCTGGTTGACCATGGTCGACAGGGCGTTGCCCCGGCCCAGGTCCTCCTTGCGCAGCAGGGCGGGCAGGAGGGTGTACGAGGCGGGGATGAACATGCCGGAGCAGGCGCCCAGGACGACGGCGATGGGGGCGAGCTGACCCAGTGTCGGCGTCCCGGCCGAGGCGAGCACCGCGAGGATGCCGACGGCCGCGGCCCGCACCACGTCGGCCATGAGCATGACGCGCCGGCCGCCGATCCGGTCGGCCACCACCCCGCCCAGCGGAATGGTGACGACGCGGGGGATGCCGTAGCAGGCCAGGACCGTGCCGAGCAGGACCGGGCCGCCGTCGCCCGAGAGGATCAGCCAGGGCAGCGCGACGGCGTAGCAGTAGTCGCCGACGGTGGAGGAGAGCTGTCCGGCGAGCAGCAGCCGGAAGCCGCGTACGGACATGGGTCCGCCCGTCAGTGCCGTACGGAGTCTGTGTCCGGCTGCTGCCACGTGTCCTCCTTCTGCTGGGTGGGGTGGTCAGCCGCCGAGCGGGCCGACGGGCATGTCCAGGAACTCGCCGATCACCGCCGTGACGGTGGCGGGCGGCGGCAGCCCGAGGTTCTTGCGTACGTCGCCCGCGGCGATCTGCCAGCCGGCGGCGGGCACCGGGTCCACGACGGCGTGGCCGTCCGCGCGCAGCTGTTCCACGTTGCGGCGGACGGCCGGGCGCTCCCACATCAGGCTGTTCATGCTCGGGAAGAACACCACCGGGCGTTCATGGGCGAGCAGTGCGGAGCTGAGGAGTCCGGAGGCGAGTCCGTGGGCGGCCTGGCCGAGCATGTTGGCGGTGGCGGGCAGGACGACGAACCGGTCCGCCCAGACGGCGGGGGCGACGTGACCGGTCGTCAGCTCGTCCTCGCCGTCGCAGTACACGTCCCGGCAGAGCAGCCGCATGGTCGCGGCCGGGATGAGCGCGGCGGCGGAGCGGGTCATGGCCATCCGGATCTCGACGCCGGGTCCGAGGCCGGTGCGCAGCGCCATGAGGTACTGCGGAACGGCGAGTACGTTGCCGGAGCCGCAGACCCCGATGAGCAGCCGGCGCGGGGTGTCAGGGCCGGTCTCCGCCGTCATCCCCGGGCTCCGGCGGGCTCACCGGCCACCTCGTGCAGGCCGCACTGGGCGGCGATGAGATCCAGCCGGTCCTGGACGTTGTACTTGTAGCCGGGGCAGGGCGGGTGGCCCTCCTGCCACGCCTTGGGGCAGGAGCCGCCGCAGGTGGGCATGAAGACGCAGCTCTTGCACCAGGTGGTGCCCGCGGCGATCTCGTCGTTCCAGCCGTCGAAGGGGCCCAGCGGGCGGAGCGGTTCGGTGCCTGCCCGGTCGATGTGGATCAGCGGGAGAGTGCGCTCGGCCTCGGGGACGAGGGGGTACTCGCTGCACGAGAAGATGTTTCCGGTGCTGCTGATGATCTCGGAGGAGCGGGTCGTGGCGGGGCAGAGGACCTTCCGCGCGGTGGTCGGCAGCAGCTGCGTGTGCAGCCCGTGACCGGTGAGCAGCTTGAGCCACCCGGTCTCGCGTTCGGCGAACTCGTACTTGGAGACCTCGATCTCCGATACGTCGTTTCCCCACGAGTGGACGGGAGCGATCGAGAAGGATACGCGCGGGTGGCTGAAACCCAGCTCCGCCATCAGCTCGACATAGCGGGGCACGGAGTCCTGGTTGTGCACATCGACATTCGTCCGGAACGAGAAATGGGCGGGCCCCAGGTCCGGTTCGTCGAGTGCGGAGCGCACGGCGCGCACGATGTTCCAGAAAGATCCGCGTCCGCTTTTCAGCGGGCGGTGTTCATTGTGGATATCCGGCGGCCCGTCGATCGTGATCTCGAAATGTGTGACCCCGCAGGAACGGATGAGGGTGTTGATTTTTGCGGGATTCAGGAGGGAACCGTTGGTGACGATCACCGAGGAGTAGGCGACCCCGCGTTCGGCGGCCGCGGCGACGAACCGCGGGGCGAGGTCGCGGATGACCGCGTACCCCATCATCGGCTCGGCCCCGAACCAGTCGATGCGGGCGCTGCGGGTCTCCGGGGCGGTCACGGCGCGCAGCACGCGGTCGTGCACCCGGCTGCGGTGGTTGCGGGACAGGCCGCCCCGGGTGTGCTCCTGTCCGCAGTAGGCGCAGCCCATGTTGCAGTAGGAGGTCGGCAACAGGGCGATGTGCACCGCCGAACGGTCCGCCGAGGCGCGCCGGTTGCGGTCGAGCACGGTGGCCAGCTCGTCCTCGCCCGCGGGTACGAGCAGCCTGGCCGCGCGCAGGGCACCGGTCCAGGCAGGGCTGATCGCGGCGGCGTCGCCGGCCTCCAGGGCCCGCGCGGTGGGAAGGTCGACCGCCACGGTGCTCGCGGTGCGGGTGCCGTAGGCGAGCCGCACCGGGACGCCGGTGGTGTCGGCGTACGCGCGGTCGCTCAGCACCAGGTATCTGCTGACTTGGTCCATCATCACGCTCCCACTGGGTGTCCGGACGCACGGCGGTCGGGCGCGTCGTCCGGGTCCGGCGGCCGGAGCCGCCGGACCCGCCGATGCCGGGATCAGCAGAGAACGTTGACCTGGTTGTCGTTGACCTGGCCCTCGACCGCGGCCGACACGGCGTTCAGCCGGGCCTGGATCGAGCCGAGGACCGCGACCTCGTCCGGGCTGAGGCCGTTGAAGACCTCGCGCTCGGAGTCCGACAGCAGGTCGACCGGGGTGCCGGCGCTGCGCAGTGCGTCGAGGGGTGCTTGCGACATGGGTCACTCCTTCAGGAAGACGGTCACGGGCTGGTGCAACGGCAAGGCTGCTCCGGCGCCGCCCGGCTTCACATCCCTCAATCGACTATGAATCGGTGGGCGGGAGATCCCGCTCAAGGCGTTCTTGTCCGGAACATGACCCGCAGCTACTCTGACCCCCGGGAGTGAGGAAATCCCCCTGCCGGCCCATGCTTCGCTCACCGAAATGAGGGGTAAAGGGTTTGACCAGGCGTGAAATTCTGATCGCTTCGCTCGTGGCCGCCGGCTCCTCGAACCGGGATATCGCCGAAGCTCTCTGCATCAGCCCGCACACGGTGGCGGCGCACTTATGCAACATGCTCCGAAGAACGGGCGCGTCCAACCGTACGGAAATGATTGCGCGGCTGTACGCCCAGGGCGTTCTGGTCCAGGGGATCTGGCCGCCGCTGCCCGCAGACGAGCGGAAGCGGCAGGCGGCTCCCGAGGCGGTGGGCGCCCTCGCGGCGGCGGTCGCGGAGTGCTCGATCGGACCGGCCGGCGTCACGCTCGACTGGCCGCACTACGGGAACGAGGTACCGGTAGCCATGACCTTCGACGCGCTGCACGCACTACGTGAGGCCGGACACCCGGTGGACCTGCTGGCGGTCGAGCAGCGCTCGGTCCTCTCGGGGCTCAGCGAGCAGGAGGTCCAGGTCCTCAACTCCGTGAAGGAGCGGCTGGAAGCGGTCTCCGGTGAGGTGGAGGGACAGGACATCAAGCTCCTGTGAACGGTGCCGCGCGGTGCGGTGGCTGCCGGGCCGCGGTGCCGGACGGGGCCAGGTTCTGCCCCGAGTGCGGCACACCGGTGGTCGCGGGGGCGCCGTCGTCGGACAGCCGCAGAATCGTCACCGCGCTCTTCATCGACCTGGTCGGCTCGACCGTGCTGGCCGAGACCCTGGACCCGGAGGCGCTGCGGCGCACGATGGACCGCTACTACCGCGCCTGCACCACGGCGGTGACCGAACACGGCGGTGTGGTCGAGAAGTTCATCGGCGACGCGGTGATGGCCGTCTTCGGCGCCTTCGTCACCCATGAGGACGACGCGCTGCACGCGGTCCGCGCGGCCTGCGCCGTGCGCGAGTCCGTGGCGGCCATCGCGACCGGTCCCGGGGTGCGGCTGGACATCCACTGCGGGATCGCCTCGGGCGAGGCCGTGGTGGCGGGGGTGCTCGGCGGCGCGGCCAGGGTGGTCGGGGACGTCGTGCACACCGCCGCCCGCCTCCAGTCGCACGCCGGGCCGCACGAGATCCTGATCGGCGCGGAGACGGCGGGGCTGGTCGGGGGCCGGGTCCGCATGGAGGCCGTCGCCCCGCTTCGGGTGAAGGGCAAGCGTGAACCGGTCGCCGCCTGGCGGGCCCTCTCGGTCGACGAGGGAACGGGCCAGGAGGATCTGGTGCCCCTCGTCGGGCGGGACGCCGATCTGGCCGCGCTGCTGCGGGAGTTCCAGGCTGTCCGCCGCGAGCGCCGCAGCCGTCCCGTGACGGTCACCGGTCCCCCGGGCATCGGGAAGTCCCGCCTGGTACGGGAGTTCCTGGCGGGGCACGGCGCGGAGGGGGCCGTCGTGCTGCGGGCCGGCTGCCAGGCGTACGGGGCCGGGCTCGCCCACCGCCCGCTGGCCGACGCGGTCTGGTCGCTGCCCGGCGGCTGGGAGCAGGCCCGCGGCGCGCTGGAGACGCTGCGCCCGAGCGCGGACCGGGCCGTCACCGCCCTCGCCGTCGCCCTGGGCATCCGCACCGGGAACGGACTCCCGGTGAGCGTCGAGGAAATCGGCTGGGCGTTCCGGCGGCTGCTGGAGGCCCTGGGGCGGCGGACCGCCGTGATCCTGGTCCTGGAGGACTTCCAGTGGGCGCAGCCGACGCTCGCCGGCATGGTCGGCGATCTGTGCGAGGGGATACGGGACGCGCGGGTGCTGGTTGTCCGCGTGGCCCGGAGCGAGGCGCCGGCCCCGTCCGGCGGCGACCTGGTGCTGCACCTCGACCCGCTGCCCCGCGCCCACACGGAGCGGCTGGTGGGGCTGCTCGTGGACCGGGCGGAGGTGGCGGCGCAGGAGGCGGTCGCCACCGAGGACGAGCTGTCCCGGGTCGTCCGGGAGTGCGACGGCAATCCGCTCTTCGCCGAACTGCTGCTGGAGAACCTGGCCGGTCCCCGGTCGGTGGACCGTGGCGTCCCCACCTCGGTCCGGGTCCTGCTGACCGCCTGGCTGGACCGGCTGCCGGCCATCGACCGGGCGGTGCTGGAGCGGGCGGCGGGGGTGGGCGGCTCGTTCACCGCCGGGGACGTGCGGGCGCTCGCCGAAGACGAACCCGCCCTGGCCGGCCAGGCCTTGGACGAGGCGCTGAACCGGCTCCTGCGTTCCCGGGTGATCCATCTGTACGGGCCGCCCGGCGCCTATCGGTTCACCCGCGCGCTGGCCCGGGACACCCTGTACGAGATGACCTCCAAGGCCCGGCGCGCGATCTGGCACACCGCGCTCGCCGACCGGCTCGACGCGCGGGCGCCGGGCCCGGCCACGGAGGGCGACCTCGCCCACCATCTGGAGTCCGCGTGCCGGCTGCTGTCCGAGGCGGACCCGGGCGATCCCGGGCTGCCCGCGCTGACCGGCCGGGCGGCGCGCGCCCTGGTGGCCACCGGGTACCGGGCGCTGCACCGCCGCGACCTGCCCGCCGCCGTCTCGCTGATGGAGCGCGGCCGCGGCCTCACCCCGGACGGCGACCCGCAGCACCGGGTGCTGGCCGCCCGCATCACCGACACCTACGCCGCGCTGGGGCGTTGGGACAGTGCCCGGCGAGCCGTGGCCGAGGCGGAGCGCCGGAACGCGGACGACGTGCCGACCCGGGACACCTGCGCCATCCTGCGGCAGCTGATCGCCCTGCGCTCGGGCGGACCGCCGCCCGCCGGTGTCCCGTACGGGCCGGGTGCCGGGGATGCCGGGCCGGACGCGGCGGACGACCTGAGCTGGTGCAGGCTGCACCAGCTGTCCTCGCTGCGGAGCTTCGCGGAGGGCCGGATCGGCGCGGCGGAGACCGCCATGCGGGACGCGCTCTCCCGGGCGCACGGGCTCGGCGACACCTATGAGGGGAACCGCATCCTGGCGTCGATCTGCGAGCTGACGCAGTGGTCGCCGACCCCGCTCTCCCAGGCCATCGCGCTCTGCGAGGACCTGGTCCGCCGGTTCGACGGCGACCGGAGCCTGCTGGTACCGGTCCTGCTGACCCGGGCCCGGCATCTGGCCCTGTCGGACCGGGTGGACGCGGCCCGCGAGGACATCGCGCTGGTCCGCGTCCACTGCGGGGAACTGGGGCTGGCCCTCGGCGCCCTGGCGGCCGATCAGACGGCGGGGCTCGTGGAGTCCCTGGCCGGTGCGCACCCGGCGGCGGCCGGCCACTACACGGCGTCGGCGGACGGGCTCGCCGCGCTGGGGCAGACCAGGACCGCGGCCACGCTGCGGCTGTACGCGGCCCGTGAGCGGTTCCGCGCCGGGTCCGACGCCCTCCTGGACGCGCCCGAACTCACCGAGCCGGCCGGGGAGCCCCCGGCGGAGGCGCGTACCCGGGCCGTCCGGCTGGCCCTCCGGGCGCGGGTGCGGGCGCGGGCCGGGGCGTACGGGGAGGCTGCCGCGGACGCCGAACGCGCCGTCGCCGCACTGGACGGCACCGACGACCCGTGCCTCATCGGTGACGTCTGGTCCGAGGCGGCCCTGGTGCTGGACGCGGTGGGTGAACCGGAGCGGGCCCGGCGCGCGGCGGGGCGTGCGCTGGCCGCGCTGACGGCGAAGGAGGCCGTGCTCCCCGCCCGGACGGTGCGGATGTGGCTGGCCGGGCTGGAGGAGGGACGATGAGCGATCCGCCCTGGAGACGGCCTCCGAGGGCCTACACACCGGGGGTCCCGGCCTGGGGCGCGACCCGGGAGCAGGCGGCGGAGCGGTTCGCGTCGGTGCCCATGGACTCGGTCTCGCCCGAGTGGGCGTGGGGCGGCTCCGACGGTTCCGGGGTCCGGGTGTGCGTGGTGGACAGCGGGGTCGAGGGCGGCCATCCGATGGTCGGCCCGGTCGATCTCGCCCTGACGGCCGTGCCGGGCGAGGACGGCGAGGTGGAGATGGTGCCGTGCGAGCCCACCGACCGGGCCGGCCACGGCACCGCCTGCGCCGGGGTGATCCGGTCCGTCGCGCCGGGGGTCTCGCTCTCGTCCGTACAGGTGCTGACCGACGGGAAGACCGGCAGCGGCCCGGCCCTGATCGCCGGGCTCTCGTGGGCCGTCGAGCAGAACTTCGACGTCATCAACCTGAGTCTGGCGACGACCCGGCCCGCCCTGACCGCGCAGCTCCACGAGCTCGCCGACCGGGCCTACTTCCGCCGGTGCGCGCTGGTCGTCTCCGCGCACAACCGGCCGGTGGCCAGCTATCCCTGGTCGTTCTCCTCGGTGATCTCCGTCGCGAGCCACGACGAGGACGACCCGATGACGTACTACTACAACCCCGCGCCGCCCGTGGAGTTCCACGCGCGCGGGGTGCGCGTGCCCGTGGCGTGGCCCGGTGGCGGCACCATCCGCTCGACCGGGAACAGCTTCGCCGCGCCGCACATCGCGGGCCTGTGCGCGCTGATCCTCGGCAAGCACCCCTGGCTCACGCCGTTCCAGCTGAAGACGGTGCTGTTCCTCTGTGCCGGGAACACCACCGGTCGACTTGGAGGTGCGCATGACGAAACCTGCTGACGCCGCGACGCCCGTGGAGCGCCGCCTGCTGCAGTCCATCGTGGAAGTCGCGCGCCATGCGTTCGGCGCGGCGGCCTCCTCGATCTTCCTCATCGATCCGGAGACCGGCGACCTGGTCTTCGAGGCGGTGGCCGGGGAGGGGGACGGACAGCTCGTCGGCACGCGCTTCCCGGCGGGGACCGGCATCGCGGGCTGGGTCGCCGCCTCGGGGCAGTCGATGCTCGTCGACGACCTGCGCGAGTCCCGGCACTTCTCGGGCGAGGCCGCCGCCTCCACCGGGTACGTGCCCGACAGCATCATGGCCGCCCCGCTGTTCGGGGACGACGAGTGCGTCGGCGTTCTGGAGGTGCTGGACCGGGGGGCGGGCGGCGTACGGGAGATGGCCGACGTCGAACTGCTGGGCCTGCTGGCGGACCAGGCGGCGATCGGCCTGGAACTGCTCACCCGGCTGCGCGCCGCCGAGCCCGGCGACCGTTCCGACAAGGCGCTGCGGCTCCTGGAGATGGCGGAATCGCTGCTGGCCCCGACCCGTGGCTGAGCGCCGCGTGCTCCTGCTCACCCGACGCGGCGACGGGGAGGCCACCGAGGCGGCGGCCCTGCTGCGGCGGATCGGTGTGCCCGTGCAGCGGATCGACGCGGACGGCCTGGCGGATGTCCGGGCCGTCCTGGGGCCGGACGGCGTACTGACCCTGGACGGGCACCGGTTCGCCCCGACGGTGACCTGGCTGCGGCACTTCTCGCTGCGGGCCGCGCCGTCGTCGGCCGGGGCGGCCGGCGGACGGATGGTCTACCGGGACGCGTGGGCCGCCCTGGCCCGGCAGCTGGCCGCCGCATCGCCCGCCGTCATCGGCGCCCACGATCCGGGGCAGCTGGTGCAGCGGGACCGGGCGCGGGCGCTCGGCGTGCGCACCCCGCGCGGGCTGGTCACCACCGACCCGGCGGACGCGGCCGGTCTGCTCCCGGCCGCGCGGTACGTACTGAAGGTCCTCGACCGGCATTACGTGGAGCCGTCGCCCGGCCGCTTCGACTGGTACCTGCCCCGCGTCCTCGGCCGCGACCGGCTCGCCGGTGTGCCGGGGCTCCCGCGCGGCACACCGGTGGTGCTGCAGGAGTACGTCGAGCACGAAGCCGAGTACCGCGTCTACGTCGCCGGGGACGAGCTGCACGCCTTCGAGGTGGCGAAGGAGCGCCCCGAGGACGTCTGGACCCGCCCCGACGAGGTGCGCGTACGGCAGGTCCGGCCGCCGGACGCGGTGGCGTCGGCGGCGCGCGCCCTGGCCGGGGGGACCGGCGCGGTCTACGGGGCGTTCGACTTCCTCTGGGCCGGGGGCGAGCCGGTGTTCCTGGAGGTGAACGCGCACGGCGACTGGCTCTGGTTCGAGCGCAAGGCCGGTGTCGACGTGGTGACCCGCGCCGTCGTACGGGCCGTGCGCGATCTGCACCGGACCGCCGTGGGCGACGCCCGCCCGGCGGCCGTCAGCCTGCTCGCCTTTCTGGGGGCGGGTCCGGGGCGGTGAGCCGGCTGCCGGGCGTGGGCAGCGCCCGCTCCGCGACGTCGAGCACCGCGCGCAGGGCGGCCGACGGATTGTCCGTCCGCCAGGCGAGCGCGGGCTGCCGTCTGATCGGCGGCCCGGCCAGCGGGCGGTAGACCAGGCCGCTGAGCTGGATGTGCTGGACGGAGGTGACGGTCAGGGTCACCCCGACGCCCGCCGCGACCAGCGCCAGGATGGTGTACGAGTCCGGCGCCTCCTGCACCACGCGCGGGCTGAACCCGGCCGCCTCGCACGCCTGGGTCATCGCGTCCCGCACGGTGGAGCCGGTGTTGGCGGGAAAGGCGACGAACGGCTCCCCGGCCAGCGCGTCGAGCGGGATCTCCGGGCGGCCGGCGAGCGGATGGTCGAGGGGCAGCGCGCACACCAGCTCCTCCTCGTCGATCACCCGGCAGCTCACGCCCGGCGCGGTCACCGGCAGCCGGACGAAGCCCAGGTCGAGCGAGCCGTCCGCGACCCGGGCGAGCGCCACGTCGGCGTACGTCTGGCCGGTCATGACCAGCTCGATGCCCGGGTGGGCGGCCCGCACGGCCCGGGTGAGCAGCGGCAGCGTCTCGTGGCTGGACGCGCCCGCGAAGCCGATGCGAACCCTCCCGTAGGCGCCCTGTCCGGCCGCCCGCGCGGCCCGCACCGCCGTGTCCAGATCGTCCAGCACGGTTCGCACCGGCTGGAGGAAGGACTCCCCGGCGCTGGTGAGCCGCACCGAGCGGGTGTTGCGTTCGAAGAGCTGGACGCCGAGTTCCTTCTCCAGACGGCGGATCTGCTGGCTCAGCGGCGGCTGTGCCATCCGGAGCCGTTTGGCGGCGCGGCCGAAGTGCAGTTCCTCCGCCACGGCGAGGAACGCGGACAGATACCGCAGCTCCATACCGCTCCTCCCCCGGGCGCACCCGCATCATTGATTCGTCAGGCGTCTCGGTCCGAGCCTAATTCGGTATTGGACGGCGATCAAAGCCACTGAAAGCGTCGGCAGCGCGGGCATCCGGCCCGCCCAGTGAGAGGACCGTGACCCGCATGCGTATCAGGATCGTCGGCGCCGGAGCCATGGGCCGCGGCATCGCCCAGTGGGCGGCGTCGGCCGGACACACCGTCGAGCTGTGCGACGTCCGCGCCGAGGCGGTGGCGGACGCCGTCGCCTTCGTACGCTCCATGCTGGACCGGGCCGTGGCCAAGGGGCGGATGGCGGCGGCGGACGCCGAGTCGGCGGCGGAGCGGCTGGTCCCGCTGGACGACCCGTGGGCGCCGGGCCCCGAAGTGGAGCTGGTGATCGAGGCGGTACGCGAGGACCTGGCGACCAAGACCGAGGTGTTCGGGCGCCTGGAGCAGGCGCTGCCCGACTCGGCCGTGTTCGCCACCAACACCTCCTCGCTGTCGGTGACCCGGATCGCCGCCGCGCTCAAGGATCCGACGCGCCTGGCCGGGCTGCACTTCTTCAACCCGGTGCCGCTGATGCGGATCGTGGAGGTGGTGCCCGGCGCGGCGACCCGGCCGGAGATCCCGCCGCTGCTCACCTCGCTCGTGGAGGGCTGCGGCCACCGCGCGGTGACGGTCGCGGACACCCCGGGCTTCCTGATCAACCACGCCGGGCGCGGCCTGGTCACGGAGGCGCTGGCGCTGCTTGAGGAGGGTGTCGGGGAGCCCGCCGACATCGACCGGATCGCGCGCGAGGTGCTGGGCCTGCGGATGGGCCCGTTCGAGCTGATGGACCTCACCGGGCTCGATGTGACGGCCGCCGTCATCGACTCCATCTGGGAGGGCTTCCGTCACGAGGACCGGCTCCGCCCCTCCTTCCTCACCCCGAACCGGGTGGCGGCCGGGCTGCACGGCCGCAAGACCGGCCGCGGCTGGTACGCGTACGGCCCCGAGGCCACCGGACCCGCGCCGGAGCCGCCGGTCGCCGGGGACGCGGACCGCCCGGTGCACGTCTTCGCCCCGGACCCCGCGCGGGAGGCCGAAGCGGCCGCGCTCCGCGAGGCGCTGGCCGCGGCGGGCGCCGCCGTGGAGAGCGGGGACCGGCCCTCGGACGCGGCTGTCGTCCTGGTCCCGGTCTGGGGCACCCCGGTCTCCTCGGCGGTCGCCGCGCACGGGCTGCCCGCCGGGCGCACCTTCGGCGTCGACCCGCTGCCTGCGGCGGGGCGGCGGCGCGTGCTCGCGGTGACCCCGGCGGCGGACGCGGGGGCGGCGCGGGACGCCCGCGCGGTGCTGGCCCGTGCCGCGGACGGCGAGGAGCCGTTCGCGGTGTCGGTGGTCCGGGACACCGCGGGCTCGGTCGCGCAGCGGCTGCTGGCCTCCGTCGTGTCGGTCGCCGCGTCCATCGCGGAGCGCGCGCTCGCCGTCCCGGCCGACATCGACGTGGCCGTGACGACGGGGCTCGGCTACCCGGTGGGCCCGCTGGCCTGGGGTGACCGGATCGGCGCGGCCCGGATGCTGGAGCTGCACCGGGCGCTGCACACGTCGACGGGCGACCCGCGCCACCGCCCGACGCGCTGGGTCACGGAGCGCGCGGCGCTGGGGCTCGCGCTGACGGACCCGGGGACGTCGCCCGGGGATGTGCTCGGGGCACCGTGACCGATTCGTACAAGACGGCGGGCGCGGGCCCGGCCTACGGTCGGTCCATGACTCCACGACTCGACGCGATCGGCATCACCGCCGCCGACCTGCCCGCATCCCTCGCCTTCTACCGCCGGCTGGGGCTCGACATCCCGGCCGGTGCGGAGTCCGCACCCCATGTGGAGGTGACCCTGCCCGGCGGCGGGCGCCTGATGTGGGACACCGAGGACGTCGTCCGCTCCTTCGACCCCGGCTGGAACCCGCCGCCCGGCGGGGACCGGCTGGGGCTCGCCTTCCTGTGCGACAGCCCGGCGGAGGTCGACGCGGTGTACGAGGACCTGACCGGCGCCGGCCACCGGGGCCATCTGAAGCCGTGGGACGCGGTGTGGGGGCAGCGGTACGCCGTCGTTCTCGACCCGGACGGCTGCGCGGTCTCGCTGTTCGCGCCCCTCGCCCCCTAGGGGGTGCCGAAGTACGCGGTCAGGGTGGTGCCGGCCAGGTCGCGCATGTCCCGCGCCAGGTGGGCCTGGTCGGCGCAGCCCGCCGCGAGTGCCGCGTCGGCGTACGGCAGTCCCGAGCGTACGAGGGCCAGGGCCCGCTGGAGGCGCAGCACCCGGCCCAGGGTCTTGGGTCCGTAGCCGAAGGCGGTCAGCGAGCGACGGTGCAGCTGGCGGGGGCCGAGACCGGCGCTCCGGGCGGCCTCCGCGACGCTGCCGCCGGCCTCAAGGCACGCGGCGACCGCGCGCATCACCGGGTCCGGGGGCTCGGTGCGGGCCGCCCGCTCCAGGGCGATGTCCTCCAGGGCGGCGGCCGGGCCGGGCGCTTCGGCGAGGCGCTCGGTGAGGCGACGGACCCGGTCCCCGGGCCACAGCGCCGCGAGCGGGACCCGGAGGTCGCGCAGTTCGTCGGCGGGGACGCCGAGCAGGGCGGGGGCGGTGCCGGGGGCGAAGCGGATGCCGGCCCAGCTGCCGCCGGTTCCGGTGGAGGGCGCGGTGCGGGTGTCCGGTCCGGCGACGAGGAGCCGGTCCCCGTTCCACAGCAGGTCCATGCAGCCGTCGGGCAGCACCGGGTGGTCCGTGCCGGGCTCGACGGTGAGGGTCCACACCGTCGCGCCGTCCAGACGCGACGCGCGCTCTACATAGCTGTCGCCCATGCCACTAGTGTCGTCGACGGACACGGCAGCGTACGTACTCGGCTACGGGGGCGGTCATGGCGGCACTGATGGAGTTCACCACGGACAACGGGGCGACGGTGACCGTGGAGGTCGACCGTCACGCGCAGGGCGCGCAGCTGGTCTCGCGGGACGGGCAGCACGCGCTGGCGCGCGCGGGGCGCACCTTCGACAGCGCGCTCGAAGGCATCCGGTCGGCGGCCGAGTCGGCCCTCGCCGTGTTCCGGGACGGACGGCTGAAGCCGGACGGGGTGGAGCTGGAGTTCGGCGTGAAGATCACCTCGGAGGCGGGCGCGGTGATCGCGAAGAGCGCGCTGGAGGGCCATCTGACGGTGAAGCTGTCCTGGTCCCCGGGGTCGGAGAGCGCGCCGGCCGCCGACTGAGCGCTCACTCGTCGTACGGGTTGGTCCGGTCCGGGTCCTTCTCGCGGCCGGGCTTCTGGAGCCGGGACTTCACGTCGTCCGGGGGCAGGAACCGCGACCAGCGCTCGGGGAACTCGGAGGGCATGTACGGGCTGTCGCCCTCGTCGCCCTCGTCCTCGTCGTCCTCGTCGTCGAGCGGGCCGCCGTGCCAGCTCTCCGCCTGGGTGCGGGCCACGAACTCGGCGGCCTGGGCGGCGCGCACCCGGTCGTTCGCGGCGCGGGCGGCGGCCGTCGCCACCGAGGGCCAGACCCGGTCGATGGCCGCGTTGACGGCGGCGCCCACCAGCACCGCGAAGGCGGAGACGCCGATCCACAGCAGTACCGCGATGGGGGCGGCCAGCGACCCGTAGATCGTGGGGCCCTCGACCGTACTGGTCAGATAGATTCGGAGCAGGAAGCTGCCGAACACCCACATCGCCAGGGCCACCAGGGCGCCCGGCATGTCCTCGATCCACGGCGACCGGACCGGCACGGACACGTGGTAGAGGGTCGTCAGGAAGGCGACCGAGAGCACGATGACGAGCGGCCAGTACAGGACGCTTATGACCTCGGTGCCCCACGGTATGAGCTCCACGACCCGGTCCGGGCCGACGACGAGCAGCGGAAGCACGACCGCGCCGAGCAGGAGCGCCACGACGTACAGCAGGAAGGCGAGCATCCGGGTCCTGACGATGCCGCGCTGGCCGTCGAGCCCGTACATGACGGTGATCGTGTCGATGAAGACGTTGACCGCGCGGGAGCCGGACCACAGGGCGATGGCGAAGCCGAGGGAGATGACGTCGGGCCGGGCGCCGGTCGTGACGTCGGCCAGGAGCGGCTTGGCGAAGTCGTTGACGCCGCGCTCGGAGAGCATGGTGTGGGCGGCGCTGAGGATGTTGCGCTCGATGGACGCGACCGTGGTGGTGCTGGTCCACTCGTCCACGTAACCGAGCAGGCCGATCAGGCCGAGGAGCAGCGGGGGCAGGGACAGCAGGGTGAAGAACGCGGCCTCGGCGGCGAGTCCCAGGATGCGGTACTCCATGCAGGAGTTGACCGTGTCCTTGAGCAGCTGCCAGGCGAGCTGCCGCTTGGAGACGTTGCGGTAGAGCACTCGGGCCCGGTGGAGCCGGCCCGGTGGCCGCTCGGGTGTTTCGTTTGCTGCCTGCACGTCCTTACCGTATCGGCATGGCGACCACCACCCACACCGTGTCCAACCAGGCCCCTCCCCTGCTCGGCTATGACGTCTTCGGCGCCGATCGGGTGCTCGGCGAGGCCGTGGAACGCCATCTTCCGCCCGAGGTCCTGGACGAGGCCCGGGACGGGCTCACCGCGCTCGGCCGGTCGGCCGGCTCCGCGCAGGCCGCGTCCTGGGGAGCCGAGGCGAACGCGAACCCGCCGAGGCTGCGCACCCACGACCGCTACGGGCGCCGCGTCGACGAGGTCGACTTCCATCCGGCCTGGCACCGGTTGCTCGGGCATGCCGTGGGCGCGGGGCTGACCGGCGCCTGGGACCGTCCTGGCGGCCATGTCCGCCGGGCGGCCGGCTTCCTGGTGTGGACGCAGGCGGAGGCGGGCCACGGCTGCCCGCTCTCCATGACGCACGCGGCGGTGCCGGCCCTGCGCGCCGAGCCGGAGGTGGCCGCCGAGTGGGAGCCGCTGCTGACCTCGCGGGTGTACGAGGAGGGGCTGCGGCCGCCCGGGCGGAAGGCCGGTGCGCTGCTCGGGATGGGCATGACGGAGAAGCAGGGCGGCTCGGACGTACGGGCGAACACCACGCGCGCCGAGCCGCTGTCCGGGGACGGCGGCTACGCGCTGACCGGGCACAAGTGGTTCTGCTCGGCGCCGATGTCCGACGGCTTCCTGGTCCTCGCGCAGGCCCCGGAGGGTCTCACCTGCTTCCTGCTGCCCCGGGTGCTGCCGGACGGCAGCCGCAACCCGTTCGCGATCCAGCGGCTCAAGGACAAGCTGGGCAACCGGTCCAACGCATCGGCGGAGGTCGAGTTCGCCGGGACGTGGGCGCGGCGGATCGGTGAGGAGGGGCAGGGCGTCCGCACGATCATGGGCATGGTGGCGGCGACCCGGCTGGACTGCGTGACCGGTTCGGCGGCGCTGATGCGGCAGGCGGTGGCCCAGGCGGTCCACCACACGACGCACCGGAGCGCGTTCGGCGGGCCGCTCGTGGACAAGCCGCTGATGCGCAACGTGCTGGCCGATCTGGCGGTGGAGTCGGAGGCGGCGACCGTGCTGGCGATGCGGCTCGCCGCCGCGTACGACGACGGTGGCGAGGCCGAGGCGGCGTTCCTGCGGATCGCGGTGCCGGCGGCGAAGTACTGGGTGACCAAGCGGTGCACGCCGCTGGTGGGCGAGGCCCTCGAGTGTCTGGGCGGGAACGGCTACGTGGAGGAGTCGGGGATGCCCCGGCTGCTGCGGGAGGCGCCGCTCAACTCCATCTGGGAGGGGTCCGGGAACGTCCAGGCGCTGGACGTGCTGCGGGTGCTGCGGCGCGAACCGCTCGCGCTGAACGCGTTCCTCCAGGAGGTCGGGCGGGCCCGGGGCGCAGATCACCGGCTGGACGCGGCGATCAGGGACATGCTGACGGAGCTGGCCGACCTGGAAGGGATCGAGGCGCGGGCGCGCCGGGTCGTGGAGCGCATCGCGCTGGTGCTCCAGGGCTCGCTGCTGGTGCGCTGGGCGCCGCCCGAGGTGGCGGACGCCTTCTGCGCTTCGCGCCTGGGCGGGGACGGGGGCGCGGCCTTCGGGACCCTGCCGCACACGCTGGATCTGGGGGCGGTCGTGGCCCGCGCCCGGCCGGTGGATTCCTGACCGGACACAGCGACGGGGGGTGGTGCTGCGCCGACACGGCACCACCCCCCATGCTGTACACACCGCACGTGAGGGCCGGGGCCCCGCGGCGCGGTGTGCCGCCACTCTTGTACGGTCCGGGGACCCTCGCCAGAGTTGCAGAGGGTTGCAACCATTGTGTGGAGTTGCGATATCGGGGCCCGGGCGGCGGCAGGATGGGGGCCCGGCCCGCGCACCGGGCCGGCACTGGGGTGAGGGGGGAACCGGCATGGAGACGACTCCGGCCGAGGTGCTGACGCCGGCAGCTCGGGAGAGCGCGCAGGCCAGACGCCTGGTGCACCGGTCCCGTGAGGCGCGGATGGCGGGCGACCGGATGCCCGCAGTGCCCCGGGCGGAGATCGGCGCCTCCTGGGACCGGGTGCTGCGCAGCGGCATCGATCCCGAGCAGACGACGCACAGCAGGCTGCTGGAGGCGGACGAGATCGAGCACCGGCGCCGCAGTTCCGCGCTGGGCGAGGTGATGCCGCTGCTCAGCGACGGGCTGACGAGCATCGCGGACGCCTCGCAGCAGATCATGGTCGTCACCGATGTGGAGGGCCGGGTGCTGTGGCGCGAGGGCAACACGGGGGTGCTGCGCCGGGCCGACGACATCTGCCTCGCGGAGGGCGCGGCCTGGTCCGAGGAGATCACCGGCACCAACGCGATCGGCACGGCGCTGGCCTCCCGCACCCCGGTGCAGGTGCACTCGGCGGAGCACTTCGTGCGCACGCTGCACGGCTGGACGTGCGCGGCGGCCCCGGTGCGCGATCCCCGGGACGGCCGGCTGATGGGGATCGTGGACATCAGCGGGCCCGCGTCCACGTTCCACCCGACGACGCTGGCCCTGGTGCGGTCGGTGGCGCGGCTGGCGGAGAGCGAGATCCGGGTGCGGCACCTGGAGGCGGTGGACCGGCTGCGGGCGGTGGCCGCCCCGGTCCTGAGCCGGATCGGCGGCCGGGCGGTGGCGGTGGACGGCCACGGCTGGACGGCGGCGGTGACGGGGATGCCGCCGGTGGACCGGCTGCCGCTGCCGAAGTCGCTGGGGCCGGGCCGGGTGTGGCTGCCGTCGCTCGGGATGTGCCGGGTGGAGCCGCTGCCGGGCGGCTGGCTGGTCCAGGTCGCGGACGGGGCGATGGACAGCCCGCCGCGCCGGGTGGTCCTCGATCTGAGCCGGCCGCGTGCGCTCGCGGTGAACGTGGTGGGCCCGGTGGGCACCTGGGCCCAGCGGCTCTCCCCGCGCCACGCCGAGCTGCTGTACGCGCTGGCGCTGCACCGGGAGGGCCGGACGGCCTCCGAGCTGGCCCAGGACCTGTTCGGTGACGCGACCAGGACGGTGACGGTGCGGGCGGAGATATCGCGGCTGCGGCGCCATCTGGCCGAGGTCCTCGCGCACCGTCCGTACCGGTTCGGCGAGGGCGTGGAGGTGGAGGTGATCCACCCGGAGCACCCGGCCGATCTGCTGCCGCGCTCGCAGGCCCCGGTGGTGGCGGCGGCGCGCGAGGCGCGTGAGCGAAAGGGCCCGGGTCCTGCGTGACCAGGGGCCGGGTGGGCCGCGGGGTGCGGTCCATGGTTGTCTGGCAGCCATGAGCGACCCCGTACGTCCCGCACCGCCGGCCTCCGAAGAGGTGACGATCTGGTCCCTGGAGCAGACCTCGCCCGATGATCTGCGGCCGTCCGCCGTGCCGGACGCGGAGGTCCGGATCGTGCGGTCCGAGGTGCCGCTGCCCGAGTTCAGCCGCTTCCTGTACACGGCGGTGGGCGGGGACGTCCGGTGGACGGACCGCCTCGGCATGACGTACGCGCAGTGGCAGGAGGCCCTGGAGCGGCCCGGCGCGGAGACCTGGGTGGCGTACGCGAACGGCACCCCGGCGGGCTACATCGAGCTGGACCCGCAGGCCGACGGCGCCGTCGAGATCATGTACTTCGGGCTGATCCCGGCCTTCCGGGGGCGGCGGATCGGCGGTCATCTGCTCTCGTACGGCACGGCCCGCGCCTGGGACCTGGCGGAGCGGTGGCCGGAGCGGCCGGCGACGAAGCGGGTGTGGCTGCACACCTGCTCCAAGGACGGTCCGCACGCGATGGACAACTACCTGAGGCGCGGCTTCCGGCTCTTCGGCACGCGGACCGAGCTGGAGGAGCCGGTGGACACCCCGGGCCCGTGGCCGGGCTCCGGCCGCTGAGCGGTGCCCCGCGCACAGCCGTCACCGCTTCCGCAGCAAATCCCCTCGCTTGTCCGGTTTTACGCTCCGCCCCGGCGCCCGCCCCACACGTGACGGGCGCCACATCGTCTCACTAGACGGGACCACGCCGTCCACATCATGGATAGTGGTGGACTGCCGCGAGATCCCCATGACACGCTTCCGTCATGTCCGGAACTGGAATTGCCTTGGTGAGTCGACGCCACGTCGACCTCGGCCGCATGTCCAGCGCCATCTGTCCGGCGAGCTGAGAGTCCCAGCACCGCCGCGATCTCTTTCTTTCTCTGCAAACCCTGCGCACCGCCGCGCCTCACGCGAGTGTGCAGTTCAGAGCCGCCCTCCCGCAGTCCCGAAGGACGTACTGTCATGGCCGCAACCCCGGAAAAGCCTGCGCCCGCCGCGCCCCGCCGCAAGGTGGGCCGCCACCGCGGCGAGGGTCAGTGGGCGATGGGGCACTACACCCCCCTCAACGGCAATGAGCAGTTCAAGAAGGACGACGACAGTCTCAACGTGCGGACACGTATTGAGACGATCTACTCCAAGCGTGGATTCGACTCGATCGACCCCAACGACCTTCGTGGGCGCATGCGTTGGTGGGGGCTCTACACCCAGCGCAAGGCCGGTATCGACGGTGGCAAGACCGCAGTGCTGGAGCCGGAGGAGCTGGAGGACAAGTACTTCATGATGCGGGTCCGCATCGACGGCGGGAAGCTGACCACTCAGCAGCTGCGCGTCATCGGCGAGATCTCTCAGGAGTACGCGCGGGGCAGCGCGGACATCACCGACCGGCAGAACGTCCAGATGCACTGGATCCGGATCGAGGACGTCCCGGCGATCTGGCAGAAGCTGGAGGCCGTGGGGCTCTCCACCACCGAGGCGTGCGGCGACTGCCCCCGCGTCATCATCGGTTCGCCCGTGGCGGGCATCGCGGCCGACGAGATCATCGACGGCAGCCCGGCGGTCGAGGAGATCCACTCCCGCTACATCGGCAGCCCCGAATTCTCCAACCTGCCGCGCAAGTTCAAGACCGCGATCTCCGGGTCCCCGGTCCAGGACGTCGTCCACGAGATCAACGACATCGCCTTCGTCGGCGTCGAACACCCCGAACACGGCCCGGGCTTCGACCTCTGGGTCGGCGGCGGGCTCTCGACCAACCCCCGGCTGGCCGAACGCCTCGGCACCTGGGTGCCGTTGGACGAGGTGCCGGACGTCTGGGCGGGCGTCGTCGGCATCTTCCGCGACTACGGCTACCGGCGGCTGCGCAACCGGGCTCGGCTGAAGTTCCTGATGGCCGACTGGGGTCCGGCGAAGTTCCGCCAGATCCTGGAGGACGAGTACCTGAAGCGCCCGCTGCTCGACGGCCCCGCCCCGGCGGAACCGAGCAGCAGGTGGCGCGACCACGTCGGCGTCCACCAGCAGCAGGACGGCCGCTTCTACGTCGGCTTCGCCCCCCGGGTCGGCCGGGTCGACGGCTCCACGCTCGCCAAGATCGCGGAGCTGGCCGAGGAGCACGGCTCCGGCCGGGTCCGGACCACCGTCGAGCAGAAGATGATCATCCTCGACGTCGAGCAGGACCGGGTCGAGTCGCTGTCCGCCGGTCTGGAGGCGCTCGGTTTCCAGGTGAAGCCCTCCACCTTCCGGCGCGGCACGATGGCCTGCACCGGCATCGAGTACTGCAAGCTGGCGATCGTCGAGACGAAGGCGCGCGGCGCCTCCCTCATCGAGGAACTGGAGCGCAGGCTCCCCGACTTCGACGAGCCCCTGACCATCAACATCAACGGCTGCCCCAACGCCTGCGCCCGCATCCAGACCGCGGACATCGGCCTCAAGGGCCAGCTCGTCCTGGACGAGAACGGCGAGCAGGTGGAGGGCTACCAGGTCCACCTGGGCGGCGCCCTCGGCCTGGACGCCGGCTTCGGCCGCAAGGTGCGCGGCCTGAAGGTCACCTCGGCCGAACTGCCCGACTATGTCGAGCGGGTGCTCGGCCGGTACCAGGAGGAGCGCGAGGCCGACGAGCGCTTCGCGACCTGGGCGGCCCGCGCCAGTGCGGAGTCGCTGTCATGAGCGAGCGCGCCGCCCCCTTCCACTGCCCGTACTGCGGCGACGAGGACCTGCGCCCGCACGAGGCCGGGCACGGGGCGTGGGAATGCGCCTCCTGCAATCGGGCGTTCCAGCTGAAGTTCCTGGGCCTGCTGAGCCGGGGACTGACGCCCGACAACGTTGGAGGGGACGGGATATGACGGTCACTCAAAACATCGACACGCTCACCGACGGGGAGCTGCGGGAGCTCGCCGAGCGGGCCGGGCGCGAGCTGGAGGACTCCTCCGCGCTCGACATCCTGAAGTGGGCCGCCGACACCTTCGGCCCCCGGTTCTGTGTCACCTCCTCCATGGAGGACGCGGTCGTCGCCCACCTCGCCTCCCGGGTGATGCCCGGCGTCGACGTGGTGTTCCTCGACACCGGCTACCACTTCGAGGAGACCATCGGGACCCGGGACGCGGTCGACGCCGTGATGGACGTCAACGTGATCACGCTGACCCCGCGGCAGACGGTCGCCGAGCAGGACGCCGAGTACGGGCCGAAGCTGCACGACCGCGACCCCGACCTCTGCTGCAAGCTGCGCAAGGTCAAGCCCCTGGAAGAGGGCCTGACCGGCTACGCCGCCTGGGCGACCGGGCTGCGCCGCGACGAGTCCCCGACCCGGGCGAACACCCCGGTGGTCGGCTGGGACGAGAAGCGCCGGAAGGTGAAGGTCTCGCCGATCGCCCGCTGGACCCAGGACGACGTGGACGCCTACGTCGCCGAGCACGGGGTGCTCACCAACCCGTTGCTGATGGACGGCTACGCCTCCGTGGGCTGCGCACCCTGCACCCGCCGGGTACTGGAGGGCGAGGACGCCCGGGCCGGCCGCTGGGCCGGGCGCGGCAAGACCGAGTGCGGGCTGCACGGCTGATGACGACTGATCAGGAGACTTCGATGAGCGTGACGGAGACGGGGGCCACCGTCTGGCTGACCGGTCTGCCGAGCGCCGGCAAGACCACCATCGCCTATGAACTCGCCGGGCGGCTGCGCGCCGAGGGCCACCGCGTGGAGGTGCTCGACGGCGACGAGATCCGCGAGTTCCTCTCGGCGGGCCTCGGCTTCTCGCGCGAGGACCGGCACACCAACGTGCAGCGGATCGGCTTCGTCGCCGAGCTGCTGGCGGCCAACGGCGTCAAGGTGCTGGTCCCGGTCATCGCCCCGTACGCGGACAGCAGGGACGCCGTCCGCAAGCGACACCAGGCCGAGGGCACCGCGTATCTGGAGGTGCACGTCGCCACTCCGGTCGAGGTGTGCTCGGAGCGCGATGTGAAGGGGCTTTACGCCAAGCAGGCGGCGGGCGAGATCAGCGGGCTCACCGGGGTGGACGACCCCTACGAGGCGCCCGAATCACCCGATCTGCGGATCGAGTCGCACCGCCAGACCGTGCAGGAGTCCGCGGCGGAGCTGTACGCGCTGCTGAGCGAAAGGGGTGCGGCATGACGACCGTCGCGACTGTGCATGAGGGCACCGACCATCCGTACGCGCTGAGCCACCTGGACTCGCTGGAGTCCGAGGCGGTCCACATCTTCCGCGAGGTGGCGGGCGAGTTCGAGCGGCCGGTGATCCTGTTCTCGGGCGGCAAGGACTCGATCCTGATGCTGCACCTGGCGCTCAAGGCGTTCGCGCCGGCGCCGGTGCCCTTCGCCCTGCTGCACGTGGACACCGGGCACAACTTCCCCGAGGTGCTGGCCTATCGCGACCGCGTGGTCGCCGAGCACGGGCTGCGGCTGCACGTCGCGTCCGTGCAGGAGTACATCGACGCCGGCAAGCTCCGCGAGCGCCCCGACGGCACCCGCAACCCGCTCCAGACCGTGCCGCTCACCGAGGCCATCCAGCAGCACCGCTTCGACGCGGTGTTCGGCGGCGGCCGGCGCGACGAGGAGAAGGCGCGCGCCAAGGAGCGGGTCTTCTCGCTGCGCGACGAGTTCTCCCAGTGGGACCCGCGCCGCCAGCGCCCCGAGCTGTGGCAGCTGTACAACGGCCGGCACGCGCCCGGCGAGCACGTCCGGGTCTTCCCGATCTCCAACTGGACCGAGCTGGACGTCTGGCAGTACATCGAGCGCGAGGGCATCGAGCTGCCGGAGATCTACTTCGCCCACGAGCGCGAGGTGTTCAACCGCAACGGCATGTGGCTGACCGCGGGCGACTGGGGCGGGCCGAAGGAGCACGAGAAGACGGAGACCCGGCAGGTGCGCTACCGCACGGTCGGTGACATGTCCTGCACCGGGGCCGTCGACTCCGACGCCGTCACGCTGGACGCCGTGATCACCGAGATCGCCGCCTCCCGGCTCACCGAGCGGGGCGCGACCCGCGCCGACGACAAGATGTCCGAGGCCGCGATGGAAGACCGTAAGCGCGAGGGGTACTTCTAAATGACCACTACAGCCGAGCAGTTGAGCGCCACCACCCTGCTGCGCTTCGCCACCGCCGGGTCCGTCGACGACGGCAAGTCCACCCTCGTGGGACGCCTGCTGCACGACTCCAAGTCGGTCCTCACCGACCAGCTGGAGGCCGTCGAGCACGCCTCGCGCAACCGGGGCCAGGAGGCGCCGGACCTGGCGCTGCTGACCGACGGGCTGCGCGCCGAGCGCGAGCAGGGCATCACCATCGACGTCGCCTACCGCTACTTCGCCACGCCCCGCCGCCGGTTCATCCTGGCCGACACCCCGGGCCATGTGCAGTACACCCGCAACATGGTCACCGGCGCCTCCACGGCCGAGCTGGCCGTGGTCCTGGTCGACGCCCGCAACGGGGTGGTCGAGCAGACCCGCAGGCACGCCGCCGTCGCCGCCCTGCTGCGCGTCCCGCACGTGGTGCTGGCCGTGAACAAGATGGACCTGGTGGAGTACGCGGAGCCGGTGTTCGCCGCGATAGCCGAGGAGTTCACCGCGTACGCGGCGTCCCTCGGGGTCCCCGAGATCACCGCGATCCCGATCTCCGCGCTGGCCGGCGACAACGTCGTGGAGCCGTCCGCCCACATGGACTGGTACGGCGGCCCGACGGTGCTGGAGCACCTGGAGACCGTCCCGGTCAGCCACGACCTGACCGGCTGCCACGCCCGCTTCCCGGTCCAGTACGTGATCCGGCCGCAGACCGCGGAGCACCCCGACTACCGGGGCTACGCGGGCCAGATCGCCGCCGGTGTGTTCCGGGTCGGCGAGTCCGTGACCGTGCTGCCCTCGGGCCGCACCTCCACGATCGAGGGCATCGACCTGCTCGGCGAGCCGGTGGACATCGCCTGGGCGCCCCAGTCGGTGACCCTGCGCCTGGCGGACGACATCGACGTCTCGCGCGGCGACCTCATCGCGCCGGTGGGCGACGCGCCCGCCGTCACCCAGGACGTCGAGGCGACCGTCTGCCACGTCGCGGACGAACCGCTCACCGTGGGCCGGCGGGTGCTCCTCAAGCACACCACGCGCACGGTCAAGGCCATCGTCAAGGACATCCCCTCGCGGCTGACCCTGGACGACCTCTCGCAGCACCCGGCCCCGGGCAAGCTGGTCGCCAACGACATCGGGCGGGTCGTGGTCCGGACCGCCGAGCCGCTGGCGCTCGACGCGTACGCCGACTCGCGCCGCACCGGTTCCTTCCTGCTGATCGACCCGGCGGACGGCACCACCCTCTCGGCGGGCATGGCGGGCGCCTCGTTCGCCGCCGCCGAGGAAGCGCCGGCCGCGGACGACGACGCGGAGTGGGACTTCTGATGGGCATCGACGTCTTCTCGACCTTCGCGAAGGAGGGCGGCCGCGTCGGCAGCGGCGCGCTGGGCAGCGGCCAGGGCGGAGTCGGGCGATGTGCGCGATGACGTACGCGCACCGCATGCGCGCCCGGCAGCACCAACAGCTCCGCACGCACCGCCCGCACCGACGAAGACCTGCCGACTGCCCGGCCGCGCCCCCGCACGCACGAGGGGTGTGAGCACCGGGCCTCCGAGAGGAAGACCTCCCGTGCCTGCCCCCCGTACCACGCCGCGCCGCACCCTCGCCGCCGTCGCCGCCCTGCCCCTGCTGGCCTTGGCCCTGACCGCCTGCGGCTACGGCTCCGAGTCGACGGACGACAGCAAGAAGGTCAACGCGGCCAGCGGCAAGAAGCTCTCCGTGGACACCGTGCGCATCGGGTACTTCCCGAACCTCACGCACGCCACCGCGCTCGTGGGCGACCAGGAGGGTCTGTTCCAGAAGGAGCTGGGCGGCACCCAGCTCAAGACCTCCACCTTCAACGCCGGCCCGTCCGAGATCGAGGCGCTGAACGCCGACTCGATCGACATCGGCTTCATCGGCCCCTCGCCGTCCATCAACGGCTACACCAAGTCCAAGGGCCAGAACCTGCGGATCATCGGCGGCTCCGCGTCCGGCGGCGTCAAGCTCGTCGTGAACCCGAAGAAGATCAAGACCCTGGACGACCTCAAGGGCAAGAAGATCGCCACCCCGCAGCTCGGCAACACCCAGGACGTGGCGTTCCTCAACTGGATCTCCGAGAAGGGCTGGAAGGTCGACGCCCAGAGCGGCAAGGGTGACGTCTCCGTCGTCCGTACGGACAACAAGGTGACGCCCGACGCCTACCGCTCCGGTTCCATCGACGGCGCCTGGGTCCCCGAGCCGACCGCCTCCAAGCTGGTCGCCGAGGGAGCGAAGGAACTGCTGGACGAGTCGACGCTGTGGCCGGACGACAAGTTCGTGATCACCAACATCATCGTGTCGCAGAAGTTCCTGAAGGAGCACCCGGACGTCGTCGAGGCGGTCCTGCGCGGCTCGGTGAAGACCAACGCCTGGATCAACGCCAACCCGGACAAGGCGAAGACTTCCGCCAACGCCGCGCTGAAGAAGCTCACCGGCAAGGAGCTGCCGGCCGAGGTCATCGACCCCGCCTGGAAGTCGATCCAGATCACCGACGACCCGCTGGCCGCGACGCTCGACGCCCAGGCCCGGCACGCGGTCAAGGCCGGTCTGCTGGAGCAGCCCGACCTCAAGGGCATCTACGACCTGAAGCCGCTCAACAAGATCCTCAAGGCCGCGGGCAAGCCCGAGGCCGACGACGCCGGTCTCGGCGTCAAGTAACCAGCCGCCCGAAGACTCCCAGGAGGTGACGACCATGGCGAACACCCTCACCAAGGCCGAGGACCGTGTCTCGGTCGGGCACGCCGCCCGTATCGCGCATGTCTCGAAGTCCTTCGCCGGGCCCGCGGGAACGCAGCTGGTCCTGGACGACATCAGTCTCGATGTCGCCCCGGGCGAGTTCGTCACCCTCCTGGGAGCCTCCGGGTGCGGCAAGTCCACGCTGCTCAACCTGGTGGCCGGCCTCGACCGGCCGACCGGGGGCAGCATCGAGACCCCCGGCGGCCGGCCCGCGCTGATGTTCCAGGAGCACGCCCTCTTCCCGTGGCTGACCGCGGGCAAGAACATCGAACTGGCCCTGCGCCTGCGCGGGGTACCGAAGGCGCAGCGCCGCGCCGAGGCGGAACGGCTGCTGGAGCTGGTCCGGCTCGGCGGCGCGTACGGCAAGCGGGTGCACGAGCTGTCCGGCGGCATGCGGCAGCGCGTGGCGATGGCCCGCGCGCTCGCCCAGGACAGCCAACTGCTGCTGATGGACGAGCCGTTCGCGGCGCTAGACGCCATCACCCGCGATGTGCTGCACGACGAGCTGACCCGGATCTGGCGCGAGACCAACGTCTCGGTCCTCTTCGTCACACACAACGTGCGCGAGGCCGTCCGCCTCGCCGAGCGCGTGGTGCTGCTCTCGTCCCGCCCCGGCCGGATCGCCCGTGAGTGGACGGTCGACATCGAGCAGCCGCGCCGTATCGAGGACACCGCCGTCGCGGAACTGTCCGTCGAGATCACCGAACAACTGCGTGGGGAGATCCGCCGTCATGGCCAGCACTGACATCAAGTCGGACGAGGCGGGGTCCGGCGGGAAGCCGGACGACCTGGCCGGGCTCGAAGCCGGTCTGGACGCCCTGGACGCGGTGCAGGTGCAGCGCACCCCGGTGCGCGAGGTCCTGCTGCGCAAGGTCCTGCCCCCGCTCATCGCGGTGGCCCTGGTCCTGGTCGTCTGGCAGCTGCTCGTCTGGGGCGGGGTGACCGAGGACTACAAGCTGCCCGCGCCGTCCGCCGTCTGGGACAGCGCCCGCGACATGTGGCTCCGGGGCACCCTGCTCGATGTGGTGTGGACCAGCATCTCGCGCGGTCTGCTCGGCTTCCTGCTGTCGGTCGCGATCGGTACGCCGCTGGGCCTGCTGGTGGCCCGGGTGAAGTTCGTCCGGGCCGCGATCGGTCCGATCCTTTCCGGGCTGCAGTCGCTGCCCTCGGTGGCCTGGGTGGCGCCGGCGGTGATCTGGCTCGGGCTGAACGACTCGATGATGTTCGCGGTCATCCTGCTCGGTGCGGTGCCCTCGATCGCCAACGGGCTCGTCTCGGGCGTCGACCAGGTGCCTCCGCTCTTCCTGCGGGCGGGCCGCACGCTCGGCGCGACCGGGTTGCGCGGGACCTGGCTGATCGTCATGCCAGCGGCTCTGCCCGGCTATCTGGCGGGCCTCAAGCAGGGCTGGGCTTTCTCCTGGCGTTCGCTGATGGCCGCCGAGATCATCGCCTCGTCGCCGGACCTCGGCCTCGGGCTCGGCCAGTTGCTGGAGAACGGCCGCAACAACGCGGACATGCCGGGGATCTTCCTCGCCATCTTCCTGATCCTGATCGTCGGCATCGCCATCGACCTGGTCATCTTCAGCCCGCTGGAGCGGTGGGTGCTGCGCAGCCGCGGTCTCCTCGTCAAGAACTGAGCCTTCCATGTCCTCTCCGGTCCTCCTCGTCATCGCCCACGGCAGCCGCGACCCGCGGCACGCCGCGACCGTGCACGCGCTGACCGCGCGGGTACGGGAGCTGCGGCCCGGGCTGCGCGTGGAAACGGGGTTCCTGGACTTCAACGCGCCCTCGGTGCCCAGGCTCCTGGAGCGGCTGGCCGCCGAGGGCGCGTCCGAGGTGGTGGCGCTGCCGCTGCTGCTCACCCGGGCGTTCCATGCCAAGTCGGACATCCCGGCGGTGTTGCGCGAGGCCCGCGCGGCGCTGCCCCGGCTGCGGGTCCGGCAGGCCGAGGTGCTCGGCCCGTCGCCGCTGCTGAACGCCGCGCTGGAACGGCGGCTGTACGAGGCCGGGGTGCGCCCCGGCGACCGAAGCTCGACCGGGCTCGTCCTGGCCTCGGCGGGCTCGTCGGACCCGGAGGCGATCGCAGTGATCGCTGAAATCGCGCGGGAGCTGCGGCACACCGGTTGGTGTTCCGTGCGGCCTGCGTTCGCCTCCGCATCTCTTCCCCGGACCGAGGACGCGGTCCGGGCCCTGCGGGCCGGGGGCGCGCGCCGCGTGGCCGTCGCCCCGTACGTGATCGCGCCCGGCCGCCTCCCGGACCGCATCGCGGCGGGGGCGGCCGAGGCCGGCGCGGACGTGCTGGCCGAGGTGCTGGGGCCGGCCCCGGAGCTGGCCCGGCTGCTGCTCGACCGGTACGACGAGGCGAACGCGCTCGCGTCGCGGCCGGTCGCGGTCAGCGCCTGACCCGGGCGGCGCGCCCGCACCCGGGTCCGCACCCGGGTCAGCCGACGTCGATGCCGCCCGTACGGGTGCGCTTGAGCTCGAAGAAGTCGGCGTGGCCGGCGAGTACCCTGAAGCTGTCGAACAGTTGGGCCGCCTCCTCGCCGCGCGGGATCGCCCGCAGCACCGGCCCGAACCACACTGTCCCGTCGACGTGGATCGTGGGCGTGCCGACGTAGCCGCCCGCCTCCGGGTCCCGGCCGGCCTCGTGGCTGCGCCGCACGACCTCGTCGTACGCCTCGCTGTGCGCGGCCTCCGCGAGGTGCGCGGGCAGGTCCAGCTCGGCCAGGGCCTCGGCGACGACCTGGTCGAAGTCCTCGTTCTTCTGCTGGTGGATGCGGCTGCCGAGGGCGGTGTAGAGGTCGCGCAGGACCTGGCCGCCCCGCTCCTCGGCCGCGGCGGCGGCGACCCGGACGGGTCCGATCGAACGGTCGACCAGATCGCGGTACCACTCGGGGAGTTCGTTGCCCATGTTGTGCAGATAGAGGCTCATCACATGGAAGCGCAGCTCGATGTCGCGGTGCTGCTCCACCTCCAGCATCCAGCGGGAGGTGATCCAGGCGAACGGGCAGGCCGGGTCGAAGTAGAAGTCGACCCGTACGGGCTCTGCGGGCCGGCCCGGTTCCGGGGCGGAGTGAGTGGTCATGGGGCGAGCCTAGCCAGCCGGTGGCACACTCCCCCGGGCCATTCGGCACCCGTCCGCCTGGGCCATTCTCAGGACGCGGTCCACTGCGGGTCGCGCCCGCTCAGGGCCAGCGCGCGGGTGAACCCGGTGGCACCGGGGGCGTCCACCTCGTCGGTGAACCCCTCGTACTGACGGTAGAGCGCGGCGGTCTTCTCGACGGTGGCCAGGACGTATCCGGCGGCCTCGTCGGAGAGCCGGAACTCCTGGCCGGTGGCGCGGGCCACGTCCCAGCCGTGCAGTGCGATCTCCTCGATGAGCATCGCGGCGGTGTCGGCGGCCGGGGACGCGGAGTCGCCCTCGCCGATGGTGCCCTCCCAGACGGCGGGGTCGGACCAGGCGGCGACGGCCCGGTCGAGCTGGGCGGCGTACCGCTCGGCCCAGTCGGCGTCGGCGGTGAAGTCGCGGGCGATCAGCTCCTCGGGGAGTTCGGTGCGCCGGGCTCGGTGCTCCATGCCGTGCGAGGTGTACAGGACCCAGTGGTTGACGAGGGTGCGGGTGTCCCAGTCCCCACAGGGGGTGGCATTCGCCTCCAGTTGTGCGGCGGTGACGCCCCGGGCCACACGGGCGGCCTCGGCGGCGCATTCGGTCATATGGGCGTGCTCGGTCTTCATGCTCCCCAACCTACGGACACGCGGCCGGCCGGTATTGAAGAAAGGCGACAGGTGCCGGACGAGTCGGGTGTACGGGGCACGGATAGGCTTTCCGGTGCGCGGATGAGCGCTCGCGCCCGTACGAAGGAGCAGCCGCACGTGACCACCACCGCACCCCTGTCCCTCTCCGCCGGCACGGCCCCGGTTCCGGTCATCCGGGCCGACGAGGTCTCTCTCGTACGCGACGGGAACGTCCTGCTGGACGCGGTCTCGCTCACCGTGCGCGGCGGGGAGCACTGGGCGCTGCTCGGGGCGAACGGGGCGGGCAAGAGCACCCTGCTCGGGCTGCTCGGGGCGGTCACGCATCCGACGCGGGGTTCGGTCGAGGTGCTGGGCCGCACGCTGGGACGGGTGGACCTCCGGGAGCTGCGCACGCTGCTCGGCCATGTCAATCCGCGCCATCCGCTGCGATCCCCGCTGACGGTGAGCGAGGTGGTGCTGACCGGGCTGACGAACTCGGTCGAGCCGGTGCCGCGCTGGTCTCCGGGGCCGGGGCAGCGGGAGCGGGCGGAGCGGCTGCTGAAGATGCTGGGCATGGGCGGCAAGACGGGCTCGCGCTGGCCGTCGCTGTCCCAGGGCGAGCGCGGCCGTACGCTGATCGCCCGGGCCCTGATGCCGCAGCCCCGGCTGCTGCTGCTCGACGAGCCGGCGACCGGTCTTGACCTGGCCGCCCGGGAACAACTGCTCGACAGCCTGGACGCGTTGCGCGAGGAGCATCCGGAGCTGGCGACCGTACTGGTCACCCATCATCTGGAGGAGCTGCCCGCCTCCACCACGCACGCGATGCTGCTGCGCGGCGGGCGGTGCCTGGCCTCGGGCGGGGCGGACGAGGTGCTGACCACGGACCTGGTCAGCGAGTGCTTCGGCCACCCGGTCCTGATCAGCCGGACGGACGGCCGGTGGGCGGCCCGGGCACGGCGGGCGGTCCGGGGCTGATGCCGGACGCTCAGCGGTCGGGCGCGGCCTCGAAGGGCGTGGCCTGGTGGTAGTAGAGGAGCCAGCCGGCCCGGGTGAGCCGCCAGAGCGAACTGCGGTGGGCGCGCTTGTTCCTGGCCTCCGTGTCGAAGGTGAGGTGGACGAGCCCGTCGGCGAGGTGCACGCCCCGCATGAGTGAGGCGGTGAGCCGGCCGGGCCCCGGAGCCTGCCCCGAGACGAGCAGGTCGATGATGGTGTCCCGGTCCCAGTGGCGGCCGGTGGTGTCCACCTCGCGGTAGTCGGGGTGCAGCACCTGGTCGAGGAGGTCGGCGGACGCCCGGACCAGGGGGTCCAGGAGCCGGAGCTCCCCCTCGATGGCCGCGGCCACACCCGGCGCCGGTCCGGTCATGCCCGCCTCCCGCCCGCAACGGTTGTCATAGGGCAAGCGTAGGTCGACGAGGGCGGACCGGGCGGCCGCCGCGCCCCGTGGGGGAGAGCGCGGTGGCCGCCGGTGGGTGGAGCTGTTACTCGACGATCTTCAGGAGCTTGTTCGCCGTTCCCTCGGTGGCGTTGCTGATGGCGTCCGGGGTCGCCCCGTCGGTGAGGGCCGTGGCGACCTCGTCCGGGGTGGCGTCCGGGTGCCCGGCCAGGTAGACGGCGGCGGCGCCGACGACGTGCGGGGTGGCCATCGACGTACCGGAGATGGTGTTGGAGCCGGTGTCGCTGTCGTTCCAGGAGGAGGTGATGTCGGAGCCCGGTGCGTAGATGTCCACGACCGAGCCGTAGTTGGAGAACGACGACTGCTCGTCGTCCACGGTGGACGAGGCGACGGTGATGGCCTCGGGGACGCGGGACGGGGAGCCCTCGCCGGCGTCGCTGGACTCGTTGCCGGCGGCGACCGCGAAGGTGACACCGGAGGCGATGGCCTTCTTCACGGCCGCGTCGAGCGCCTCGTCGGCGCCGCCCCCCAGGCTCATGTTGGCGACGGACGGGCCCTCGTGGTGCTCGGTGACCCAGTCGATGCCGGCGACGACCTGCTCCGTGGTGCCGGAGCCGGAGTCGTCCAGGACGCGGACGGCGACGATCTTCGCCTTCTTGGCGACGCCGTAGGTCGACCCGGCTATGGTGCCGGCGACGTGGGTGCCGTGGCCGTTGCCGTCGTCGGCGCTGTCGTCGTTGTCGACGGCGTCGAAGCCGGAGCTGGCGCGGCCGCCGAACTCCTCATGGGTGGTGCGGACCCCGGTGTCGATGACGTACGCGGTGACGCCCTCGCCCGCGCTGTCCGGGTAGGTGTACGCGTTGTCGCCCGCGGTCTCCGTCTGGTCGATGCGGTCCAGGCCCCAGGACGGCGGGTTGTCCTGGGTGGCGTCGATGTGGAACTTCTTGTTCTGTACGACCTTGGAGACGGCCGGGTCGGCGGCGAGCCGCTTGGCCTCGGTCTGCGAAAGGCCGCTGGCGGAGAAGCCGTTGATGGCGGAGCTGTAGTTGCGCTTCAGCTTTCCGCCGTACTCCTTGGCGAGTTCGGCCTTGTCCGCCTTCTGGTCCAGCATCACGATGTAGCTGCCGGAGACCGCGGTCGCCGCGTCGGCGCCGTAGACCTTGCCCATGGCCGGAGCGGGTGTCGCTCCGGCGAACGGGGTGCCCAGCAGGGTGACGCCGGCGGCGGCCGCGACCGCGGTGATGGAGGCGGTCAGCTTGAACCGGCGTGCGCGCTTGTGAATGGCCATGAAGAGGGGTCTCCTCGTCATTCTTTGTGGGGGGATTGGCCCCCGGCCGGAAAATCTCCGGGGGCTGGCTCGAAACCCTGACCGATTGACGCGCGCAGATCAAGACCTCCCTACAGCTCCGCCGCACTCGCCAACTTTTCGTCACAGGAAGGTCGCAGGAGCCCCTCGATACGCCGATCACCTTTACGTGCAAGGGGCTTCGATGCCCCTTCTCGGGGGCACGCCCCGCCCCCAGGGCGGAGAGCGGCCGTTGCCGGCTCGCCGGAGACCATGACGAACTGGCTTTATGCCGCCCCTGCCTTCGAATCGGGAGGCGGCGGCGGTGGGCCGGTGCCGGTCACGAGGGGGCGGGCCCGTCATGGGGAACGTGGATGCGGAGCGAGGGCCGCGGGTGCGGGGCGTCGCGGCCCGGGCGGGCGGCAGATGGGCATCAGCCTGGCGGCGGCGGTGCTGATCGACGCGACGATCATCCGCGGGGTGTCGCTCCCGGCCGTGATGGCCCTGCTGGGCGACCGCAACTGGTACTTCCCGACGTGGCTGGGGTGGCTGCCGGACATGACGCACGACGAGTCGTACGAGGACGAGCCGGCCGCGTCCGCACCGGCGCGCGGCGGCGAGGAGCCGGAGCGGGTCGGCGTCTGACCGCCTGCTTCACGCGGTCCCTCCTCCCGGACACCGGGAGGAGGGACCTTCGTGTTCAGCGCTGGTAGCGGGCCAGGACCCGGTTGCCGTCGGTCACCAGACGCTTCTTCAGCTCGGCCGCGTCGATCGCTCCGCTGTAGTACTCCTGGAGCGCGGGCGTCGCCACCTTGTCCTTCCACTCGGGGTAGCCGCGCACCGACTGGGCCGGGGCGGACCGCAGCGACCCGGCGAGCGCGGCGCCGGTCGCCCAGCCCCGGTCCGCGGTGTGCAGCGAGGGGTCGGCCAGCGCCTCGGTACCGGTGGGCAGCATCCAGTCCCCCTTGGCCAGGCGCACCATGTTGGCGGACCTGAGCAGGAAGCCGATGAACTCCACCGCCTCCTTCTTGTGCGGGCTGTCCTCCGCGACGGACAGGGTCTGCGGGCTCACCCCCTGCGCCGTCCCGTCCCGTCCCGCCGGAGCGGGCAGCACCGTCCACTCGAAGCCCTTGGGCGCCTGCTCCACGATCTGCTGGCGGTAGGAGAAACCGAGCGGCACCATCGCGTACTTGCCGCCGAAGAAGCCGGGCAGGGTGTCGCCGCCGCCCATGCCGAGCGCGGTGCGGGCGGCGCTGTGGTCGGTGTTGACCTGGTCGTGGATGGTGCCGGGGACGACCTGGTCGCCCTCCCCCATCGCGACGGTCACCTTGCCGTCGGCGCCCCGGTGGAAGAGTTCGCCGCCCGCCGAGAGGCCCAGGTTGAGGGTGACGGAGACCGGCTCCTTGAGCGGCCAGGCGACCCCGTAACGGCCCTTGCCGGTCAGCTCCTCGGTCACCTGCCGGAATTCCGTCCAGCTCCACGGCTGCTCGGGGGTGGGGATGCGGACCCCGGACGCCTTGAGGATCTTGGTGTTGGCGATCAGGACCCGGGGCTCCTGGAGGAAGGGCACGCCGTAGACCCCGCCGTCGAAGGTGGCCGTCTCCCAGCTGTTGCGCGGGATGCCCTCGGTCAGCCCCTTCGGCAGGAGGGGGCGGAGGTCGGCGAGGTAGCCCCCGTAGGCGAAGTCGGCGAGGTCGTCGGACGCGTCGTGGATGATGTCGGGCGCCTCGCCGCCCTCGAAGGAGGTGAGGAGCTGGTCGTGGACGCTGTCCCAGCTGCCCTGGACGTACTTGACCCGGATGTCGGGATGGGCCGCGTTCCACTCCTTCACCAGCTGCTTGTTGATGTCGACGGACTCCTTCTGCCAGGCCAGCGACTGGAAGCGGAGGGTGATCCGACCGTCCGCCCCGCCGTCGTCGCCCCCGCCGCAGCCGGTGAGCAGCAGGGCGAGCGCGGTGGCCGCCGCGGCAGCGTTGCGTACCAGCGCGCGCATCAGCTCTTCACCGCCCCGGCCAGCATGCCGCCGGTGATCCGGCGCTGGATCACCGCGAACAGCACGAGCGAGGGGAGGGTGGCGAGGAACGCGGCGGCGGCGAGCGGCCCGAGGTCGCTGGCGCCCTCGGCGCCGAGGAAGTGCGTCAGTACGACCGGCAAGGTCTGCTTCTCCGGGGTCTTGAGGAGGACGAGCGCGAAGAAGAACTCGTTCCACGCGGTGATGAACGCGAAGAGGGCCGTGGCGACGATTCCCGGGGCCAGCAGCGGGGCGGTGACGGAGACCAGCGTGCGCAGCCGCCCGGCCCCGTCGACCGCCGCCGCCTCCTCCAGCTCGCGCGGCACGGCCCTGACGTAACCGACGAGCATCCACAGCGCGAAGGGCAGCGCCCACACCACGTAGACCAGGATCAGCCCCCAGAGGGTGTTGATCAGGTGCAGGTTCTTCAGGACCAGGAAGAGCGGAATGATCAGCAGGACGAAGGGGAACGCCTGGCTGACCACCACCCAGCCGGTGGCGGCCGTGGCGAGGCGGTTGCGGTGGCGGGCCATCACATAGGCCATCGGGGTCGCGATGAGCACGGCGATCAGCCCGGCCGAGACCGCGGCGATCAGCGAGTTGGCGGTGGCCCGCAGCAGCGGCTGCTCGTCGAAGGCCTGCCGGAAGTTGTCCAGCGTCGGGTGCCGCGGGATCCAGGTCGGGTGCAGGGAGCCGAGTTCCGGCGCGGGCTTGAAGGCCGTGGAGATCAGCCACAGGAAGGGGAACGCGAGGAAGACCAGATAGCACAGCAGCGCCACGTACTGCCCGGCGCGCACGGACCGCTTGGTACGCATGCTCATCGGTCGTCGCCTCCCCTGAGCCGCCCGGCGAGATACACGGCGAGGATCACGGAGATCACCGCGACCATGACGCAGCCCATCGCGGCGGCGTAGCCGAACTGGCCGTAGCGGAAAGCCTCCTCGTACGCGAAGAGCATCGGCAGCCGGGTGCGGCCGCCGGGTCCGCCGTTGGTCAGGACGTAGACCAGGGCGAAGGAGTTGAAGTTCCAGATGAAGTTGAGCGCGGTGATGGAGAGGGCGACCGGTCTGATGGCGGGCCAGGTCACCGTGCGGAACCGGCGCCAGGCACCCGCCCCGTCCAGCGCGGCGGCCTCGTGGAGCTCGTGCGGGGTGTTCTGGAGCCCGGCCAGCAGGGCGACCGTGGTCTGCGGCATCCCGGACCAGACGCCGACGACGATCACGGCGGGCAGTGCGGTCGCGAGACCGGTGAGCCAGTCCCGGCCGTCCCCGAGGCCCAGATCGCGGATGGTCTCGTTGAGGATGCCGGCGTCCGGGTTGTAGACGAGGCGCCACATGATGCCGACGACGACCTCGGGCATCGCCCACGGGATGATCGCCAGGGCCCGGGCCAGCCAGCGCATCCGCAGGTTCTCGTTGAGCAGCAGCGCCAGGCCGAGGGCCAGCACGAACTGCGGGAAGGTGACGCCGACCGCCCACACCAGGCCGATCCGGAACGACTCCCAGAACAGGCCGTCGTGCAGCAGGTCCTGGAAGTTCAGCGTGCCGGTCCACTGCGTGGCGCGGGTGCGGCCGGACTGGGCGTCGGTGAAGGCGAGCGCGATGCCGTAGAGCAGCGGGCCGACGCTCAGGACCAGGATCGGGACCAGGGCGGGGAGCACCAGGAACCAGGTGCCCGCACCCCGGTCGAGCCGCCCGTCGGGGTGCTTCCCGGTGCGCTTGCCGGGCGGGCCGTGCCGTCCGGAACCCACGGTTGCACTCGCCAATGTCATGCTTACGCCCCCTTTGCGTCGTTCGACCGGCTACTTGCCGTTCCGGCCGCTCAGGTGGCCTCCGTCATCGTGCTGACGGCCCGCCGGTTCGTCAAGGCAACCTGCACGGATGCGAAAATCGGACCATGAACGAGATGGAAGCGCGCGAGGTGCTGGCCGCCGCCGGGTTCGCGGGAGGCGCGGAGCTGCTGGCGCTCGGCGAGAACGCGGTGTTCACGGCAGACGGCCTCGTGATCAAGGTCGGCCGGGACGCCGTGAGCCACCCCGAGCTGCTGGAACGGGCCGAGCGCGAGGTGGCCGTCGCCCGGTGGCTCGCGGCGTCCGGCGTCCCCGCCGTGCGGGCCGCCGAGGACGGGGCGCGGCTGGTCGGCGGTCATCCGGTGACCGTGTGGCACCGGCTGCCCGACGCGGTGCGGCCCGCCGAGCCGCGCGATCTGGCTCCGCTGCTGACCGCCGTCCACGCGCTGCCCGCGCCGGAGGACTTCGCGCTGCCGCGCCGGGAGCTGCTGGGCGGCGTCGAGCGGTGGCTGCGGCTGGCGGGCGACTCGATCGATCCGGCCGACGCGGCGTATCTGCGCGAGCGGCGGGACGGGTTCGCGGCGGCGGCCGCGGCGCTGGTCCCGCATCTGCCGCCGGGACCGATCCACGGGGACGCGCTGGCGCGCAACGTACATGTCGGGCCGGACGGGCCGGTCCTGGTGGACCTGGAGACCTTCTCCTCCGATCTGCGCGAACACGATCTGGTGGTCCTCGCGCTGTCCCGCGACCGGTACGGGCTGGCGGCGGACGCGTACGACGCGTTCACCGGGGCGTACGGGTGGGACGTGCGGGAGTGGGACGGGTGCGGGGTGTTGCGGGGGGCGCGGGAGACGGCGAGCTGTGCGTGGGTGGCACAGCATGCGCCCTCGAACGGTGCCGCTCTCGCGGAGTTCCGTCGCCGGGTGGCGTCCCTGCGGGACGGTGACCCTTCGGTGCGGTGGTACCCGTTCTGAGCCGGCTCGGGTGTCCGGCGCGCCGGACCAGCGTGTGTCCTCAATCGCCGGACGGGCTTGACTTTGCCGCCGCCGTCTTCTTCCCGCAGCCGGGATCCGGGCGAAAACCCAAGCAGGTCCAGCGATTGACCTCGCCATGAGGACGGCCACATCAAAGCCCGTCCGGCGATTGAGGACACACGTGGGCGGGCGGGGCGTCCGCGGTCAGGCGGTCGTGCGGACCGGCTCCCGGACCGGCCACTGGCCGTCCACCACCGCGTCCGGCGTGCCCTTGCGGCGGAGGAAGTTCTGGAAGTCCGCGGCCCACTCCGCGTGCCAGGTGATCTGGCGGTCGTGCAGGGCGGCCGGTGCGAGTTCCGCCACGGCCCGGTGGCGGGCGGCTATCGCGTAGGCCACGCGCACCGCGGCCAGCGCGTCCGCCGCCGCGTCGTGCGCGCCCCCGTGCACCACGCCGTACTCGACGCAGACCGCCTCCAGGTTCCGCTTGCCCTTGCGGTAGCGGTCGACCGCGCGGTCGATGGTGTACGGGTCGATGACGGGGCCGACGGGCGCCCCGTCCAGCCGGTCGGCGAGCGGGGGCAGCCCGTGGCGGTGCAACTCCGCGGTGAGCAGCGTCAGGTCGAACGCGGCGTTGTACGCGACGACCGGGACGCCCCGGCGCCAGTAGCCTGCCAGCGTGTCGGCGATCTCGTCGGCCACCTCGTGGACGGGACGGCCCTCCGCCGCCGCCCGCTCGCTGCTGATGCCGTGGATCGCGGACGCCTGGGCGGGGATACGGATGCCCGGGTCGGCCAGCCAGGTGTGCCGGGCGGTCGGCTCACCGTCCCGGTCGTCCACCGCGATCACCGCGGCCGTGACGATCCGGGCCTCCAGCGGGTCCGTCCCCGTCGTCTCCAGATCGAAGCCGACCAGCGCGTGCCGGTGCCAGCTCATCCCGTACCTCCTTCATGGTGCTCCCCCGAATGACGACCACCCTCGCACGGGCCACTGACAACGCCGCTCAGGAGACCGGCCGGGAGTCCGTCCACACCGACTCGAACTCCTCGCGGTACGTCTCGAACAGCCCGTGCTCGTATCCCTGCCCCGCCCGCACCACCGCACGCCCGCCGCCGCGCAGCACCAGCACCGGCGCCTCCATGCCGCGCGCCCGGCGCAGATAGGTCTGGACGACCCCCACCGCGTCGGCGCCGTCGCCGTCCACCAGGTAGGCCGTGAAGCGCGGGGTCTCGTCGAAGACGTGGATCTGGAAGGCGTCCGGGTCGCGGAGCTTGGCGCGCACCCGGCGGATGTGCAGGATGTTCATCTCGACGGACCGGCTCAGCTCGCCCTTCTTCAGGCCGAGCTCCCGCTCGCGGCGCTTGACCGCGCTGCTGGCCGGGTTGATGAAGAGCAGCCGGATCCGGCAGCCCGACTCGGCGAGCCGGATGAGGCGGCGTCCGGAGAAGTTCTGCACCAGCAGGTTGAGCCCGATGCCGATCGCGTCGAGCCGGCGGGCACCGCCGAACAGGTCCTCGGCGGGCAGCTGGCGCTGGAGGCGCACCCGGTCGGAGTGGACGGAGACCACGTCCGCGTACCGGTCGCCGACCAGCTCCTCGACCGCGTCGACCGGGAGCCGGTCCGCGGAGGGCACCCCCGCCCCGCTGCCCAGCATCTCCAGGAGCCGGGCGGAGGCCCGCTCCGCCTGGGCGAGCACCGCCTCGTTCAGCGCGCGGTTGCGGGAGACGACATTGCGCGCGACCTCCAGCTCGTCGAGCGCCAGTTCGACATCGCGGCGGTCGTCGAAGTACGGCTCGAAACAAGGCCAGTGCTGGACCATCAGCTCGCGGAGCTGGGGCAGCGTGAGGAAGCTGAGGACGTTGTCGTCGGCCGGGTCGAGCAGATAGCCCTTGCGGCGGGAGACCTCGCGCACGGCGACCGCGCGCTGCACCCACTCCTGTCCGGCGGGCCCGGCGGCGGCCACCACCCAGTCCTCGCCGTGGACGGGCTCGTAGATCGGCCGGAGCACCGCCGCGACGACGGCGCGCAGCCGCTGTTCGACCAGATTCAGCCAGATATAGGCGCGCCCGGCCCGCTGGGCGCGGGTGCGCACCTCGCTCCAGGCATCGGCGTCCCAGTCCAGCTCCGCACCGATCTCCAGGGGCTGTGCCAGCGATACCGCCCCGGGCGGGACCTCGGCCACGTCCCCCTCGTGACCCGCGTCACCCGGGGGCAGCTCGAACCCTCCCGAGCTCACCCACGCACCGCCTTCCACTCCCCCACCAACGATCAAGGAAGGGTACTCCGGGAGCGGGAGCCGGTGCAGCCGGATGCGCAGGCTCCTTTACCAACTCCCCATGGAATCAATCCTGTTCCGGTCGGCGGCTTCGACGGGAGTGAGCGGATTCATAGTGATTAAACACCCCAGCGCAGAACGTGATCCGGACAGCCCGGGCGAGGGGCCGGCCGGAGGCCGGATCCGGGCGACGCGGAGAGGCACGAGGTTGACCGACCGGCCGACGTCCTAGGTAAGGGGCGGTCTTTCGGGGAAGATCTGGCCCGGGGACCAGGCGGCCCGCACTCCCCCAGGGCGACCGCGGCAGGACGGGAAGAGTCGAATCCATGCAGGTGTGGCCGGGACAGGCGTATCCGCTCGGTGCCACGTACGACGGCGCCGGGACCAATTTCGCGGTCTTCTCGGAGGCCGCCCACCGAATCGAGTTGTGCCTTCTGCACGACGACGGTTCCGAGACGGCGGTGGAGCTGAGAGAGACCGACGCGTTCGTCCGGCACGCGTATCTGCCCGGGGTGATGCCCGGTCAGCGCTACGGCTTCCGCGTGCACGGACCGTACGAACCGGAGCACGGCATCCGGTGCAACTCCGCCAAGCTGCTCCTCGACCCGTACGCCCGCGCGGTGTCCGGGCAGATCAAGTGGGGGGAGGCGGTCTACGGCTACCCGTTCGGGAAGCCCGACGCGCGCAACGACCTCGACTCCGCCCCCCACACCATGACCTCGGTCGTGGTGAACCCGTACTTCGACTGGGGCGACGACCGGCGCCCCCGTACGGACTACCACCGCACGGTGATCTACGAGGCCCATGTGAAGGGCCTGACGATGCTCCATCCGGGGCTGCCGAAGGAGCTGCGCGGCACCTACGCCGGGCTGGCGCATCCGGAGATCATCGCCCATCTGACGGAGCTCGGCGTCACGGCGATCGAGCTGATGCCGGTGCACCAGTTCGTGCAGGACCACCGGCTCGCGGACGCCGGGCTCGCCAACTACTGGGGCTACAACACGATCGGCTTCTTCGCCCCGCACAACGCGTACGCCTCCTGGGGCGACCGGGGCGAGCAGGTCCTGGAGTTCAAGCAGGCCGTGCGCGCCCTGCACCAGGCGGGCATCGAGGTCATCCTCGACGTGGTCTACAACCACACCGCCGAGGGCAACCACCTCGGGCCCACACTGTCCTTCCGGGGGCTGGACAACGCCTCGTACTACCGGCTGACCGACGACCAGCGGTACTACATGGACACCACGGGCACCGGGAACTCGCTGCTCATGCGGTCACCGCACGTGCTCCAGATGATCATGGACTCGCTGCGGTACTGGGTGACCGAGATGCATGTGGACGGCTTCCGCTTCGACCTGGCGGCCACGCTGGCCCGGCAGTTCCACGAGGTGGACCGGCTGTCGTCGTTCTTCGACCTGGTGCAGCAGGACCCGGTGGTCAGCCAGGTCAAGCTGATCGCCGAGCCGTGGGACGTCGGCGAGGGCGGCTACCAGGTGGGGAACTTCCCGCCGCTGTGGACCGAGTGGAACGGCAAGTACCGGGACACGGTCCGCGACCTGTGGCGGGGCGAGCCCCGGACGCTGGCGGAGTTCGCCGGGCGGCTGACCGGCTCATCGGACCTGTATCAGGACGACGGGCGGCGCCCGCTGGCCTCGATCAACTTCACCACCTGCCACGACGGCTTCACGCTGCACGACATGGTCTCGTACAACGACAAGCACAACGAGGCCAACGGCGAGGGCAACCGGGACGGCGAGAGCCACAACCGGTCGTGGAACTGCGGCGCCGAGGGCGAGACGGACCGGCCCGAGGTGCTGGAGCTGCGCGAGCGTCAGATGCGCAACTTCATCGCCACCCTGATGCTGTCGCAGGGCGTGCCGATGCTCAGTCACGGCGACGAGTTCGGGCGTACCCAGCAGGGCAACAACAACGCCTACTGCCAGGACAACGAGCTGTCGTGGGTGCACTGGCCCGAGCCCTCCGCCGCCGTGGGCGAGGACGGCGCGGACGAGGGCGAGGGGGCGGGTGGCGCCGCCGAGGACATGAGCCTGCTGGAGTTCACCCGGGCGATGGTGTGGCTGCGCCGCGACCACCCGGTCTTCCGCCGCCGCCGGTTCTTCCACGGCCGCCCGGTGGAGGGCACGCACGACGAGCTGTCCGACATCGCCTGGTTCACGCCCGAGGGCCAGGAGATGACCCAGCGGGACTGGCAGGCCGCCCACGCGAAGGCCCTGACGGTGTTCCTGAACGGCAGCGCCATCTCGGAGCCGGGGCCGCGCGGGGAGCGGATCTCCGACGACTCGTTCCTGCTGATGTTCAACGCGAGCGCCGAGACGCTGGAATTCGCCGTGCCCGTCGACCACGGCCGGCAGTGGCACGCCGTCGTGGACACCGCGCGCCCGGCCGGGGTGCTGCCCGGGGCCGGGCCGAAGGTGGCGGCGGGCGACCGGGTGACGCTGGTGGGCCGGAGCATGGTGGTGCTCCAGCGCCCGGCCTGACCGGTCGCGCGGGGCCGCCCGTGTCACCCCGTCGTGCCCTTGTGCCGGGCAGGGTGACACAGGCGGCCCCGATGTGGGTACGAAGGTCTTCATGACGCCTACCGCCACGTACCGGCTCCAGCTCCAGCCGGAGTTCCCGTTCCGCGCCGCCGAGGACGCCGTGCCGTACCTGGCCTCCCTCGGCGTCTCCCATCTGCATCTCTCCCCGGTCCTGGAAGCGGTGCCGGGCTCCCGGCACGGCTACGACGTCACCGACCACGGCCGGGTACGGGACGAGCTGGGAGGCGAGGAGGGGCTGCGGCGCCTCGCGCGCACCGCGCGGGAGCACGGGCTCGGCCTGGTCCTGGACATCGTGCCCAACCACATGGCGGCCGACCCCGTCCACAACCACGCCCTGCGCGAGGTGCTGCGCGAGGGCCCGGACTCTCCGTACGCCCGCTGGTTCGACATCGACTGGGCGGCCGGTGACGGGCGGGTGCTGCTGCCGGTGCTGGGCGGCCGGATCGGCGACGAGATGGCGCGGATGCGGGTCGACGGCGAGGTGCTGCGCTACGGCGAGCAGGAGTTCCCGCTCCGCGAAGGCACCGCCGGCCTTCCGCTGCCGGAGCTGCTGGACGCCCAGCACTACCGGCTCGGCTGGTGGCGGCTGGCCCGCACCGAGCTGAACTACCGCCGGTTCTTCACCATCTCGGAGCTGATCGGGGTGCGGGTGGAGGACCCGGAGGTCTTCGCCGCCACCCACGGCAAGATCCTCGAACTGGTCCGGGACGGGGTGGTGGACGGTCTGCGGATCGACCACCCGGACGGCCTCGCCGACCCGGCCGGCTATCTGGAACGGCTCTCCGGGGCGAGCGGCGGGGTGTGGACGGTGGTGGAGAAGATCCTCACCGGCGCCGAGCCGCTGCCGGCCGGCTGGGCCGTCGCCGGGACCACGGGCTACGACGCGCTGTACCGGATCGACGGACTCTTCACCGACCCCCAGGGCGCCGCCGAACTGCTCGGCCACTACCACGAGGCGGCGTCCCCGGCCGACGACCGGGGCGGTTACTGGACGGCGACCGTGCGCCGGGCCGCGTACCGCGTCGTCACCCATGAACTGGCGGCGGAGACCGAGCTGCTGACCCGCCTCGCCTCCCGGATCTGCGCCGGGGACCCCGCGCTGCGCGACCACGCCCCCTGGGCGCTGCGCACCGCCGTGCGTGAGCTGCTGGTCCGCGTCCCGGTCTACCGCCCGTACGTGACGGCGGGCGGGCCCTGCACCGACGCGGCCGAGGCGACGCTCGACGCGACGACGGTGAGCGACGCCAAGGCGGCGTTCGCGGTACGCGACGAGGCGTCGGCCGTCGACGTGGTGCGGGACCTGGCGCTCGGGCGGCTCGGCGGCGGCGCGGACCGGGCGGCGTTCTGCGCCCGGTTCGCGCAGACCTCGTCCGCGCTGCGCGCGAAGGCGGTCGAGGACACCGCGTACTACCGCTATCTGCCGCTGATCTCGGCGAACGAGGTGGGCGGCGACCCGGGACACCCGGCGGTCGGCCCGGAGGACTTCCACGCCTTCTGCACCCGCATCGCCCGCGACTGGCCCGCCACCGGGACGGCCCTGACGACGCATGACACGAAGCGCAGCGCCGAAGTGCGGGCGGGCATCGCGGTGCTGTCCCAGTGCCCCGGGCGGTGGGCGGGTCTGGTGGCGGGGCTCGGGCGGTCCGCCCAGCCCGCGCCCGATCCACAGCTGGCCTGGCAGGCGTGGCAGACGGCGGTCGGCTGCGCGGGCATCCCGGCCGAGGAGCGGGCTGCGCGGCTGGAGCCGGCGCTGCTGAAGGCGGTGCGCGAGTCGGGCCTGTTCACCAGCTGGACGGAGCCCGATCCGGTGTACGAGCGGCTGGCGTCGGACTTCGTCGCCGCCGGACCCGCCGCGGACACCGGTCCGGTGCGGGCCCTGGTGGAGGAGTTCGCCGCCCCGCTGGCCGCCCATGTGCGGGCGCAGTCGCTGGGCGCGGCCCTGGTGCACCTGACGATGCCGGGGGTGCCGGACCTCTACCAGGGCACCGAGCGCGCGTATCTGGCGCTGGTCGACCCGGACAACCGGCGGCCGTTCACGGAGCCGTCGCCGGACGCGCCCGCCGACGAGAAGGCGGAGCTGACGCGGGCGGCACTGCGGCTGCGCCGGGATCGGCCCGCGGTGTTCGGCGAGTCGGGCACGTACGCCCCGCTGCGCGCCTCGGGCCCGGCGGCCTCGCACTGCGTGGCCTTCTGCCGCTCCGGGGAGGTCGTCACGGCGGTGACCCGGCTGTCGTTGCGGCTCGCCGAGTCGGGCGGCTGGCGAGGCACACGGCTGGCCCTGCCGGACGACGGCGTGTGGCGCGACCTCCTCGCGCCGGGCCGCGCGTTCACGGGCGGCACGGCGGAGGTGGCGGAACTGTTCGCGGACCGGCCGGTGGCGTTGCTGGTACGGGGCTGAGGGCTCAGGGCCGGTCGTCGAACTGCCGTTGTCGCCCGCGGTTCGACGACCGGACCTCAGCCCGGCCGGACGAGGAGGGAGCGCGGGCCCCTCGTGAGCAGGCCCGTGGCGGCCGGGCGGAAGCCCTCCGCCCAGCGGAGCCGGGGCATCGCGTCGAGCAGGGCGCGCAGCCCCTGTTCGGCCTCCAGGCGGCTGAGCGACACGGCCGGGCAGCCCGCCGGGCCGGTCAGCGTGCGGTCCTGGTCCGGGCGGAACGGGTCGAAGGCGTCCGGCGCAGCGAACCGCTGCGGGTCGCGTGCGGCGGCCCCGACGAGGCAGGCGACGGGCGCCCGCGCGGGGAGGGTGCCCCCGCTGAGGGCGACCTCGGCGACCGTGCGGCGCAGGACGACCTGGACCGGCGGGTCCCGGCGCAGCGACTCCGTCCAGGCCCGGCCGGTGAGCGCGGGTTCGACGCGCAGGGCGGCCAGCAGGTCGGGGTCGTCCAGCAGATTGGCGAGGAGCGAGGCGAGCGCGGTCCGGCGCAGGGCGGCGTCCCGGGCGCACGGCCCGTCACCGGCCGGCGCGGCGGGCAGCCAGCGGCAGAACTCCTCGACCAGGTCGGCCCGGGCGGAGCGGGCGATCCGCCGGGCGAGCACGAAGGCGGTGCGCTCCACGCGCTCGGCGAGCCGGTCCGGGACCGTGCCGGTCACCACGGTGTAGCGGTCGGCGGGCAGACAGCGCGGGCTGCCGTGGCACAGGCCGAGCGGCGCGGGCCCGCCCCGGGGCGCCCCGTCCTGCGGGAAGCCGGTGAACCGGGGGTCGGCGAGAGCGGTGGTCACATCGTCGTACCGGCTGACCAGCCAGGCGCCGAGGGGCGCGTCGTAGCTGAGCGGGTACTGCTCGCGCAGCATCCGGTAGAAGCGGTACGGGTCCCGGGCCGCGCCGCGCGCGAGGAGGCTGGGCCCGGTGCAGGCCCGGCCGGTCCTGCGGGACCCGGCGGAGCGGGTGGCGCGGGCGCGTGGCTCGGGCGAGGTGGTCGGGGCGGGTATGTCTCGGGGCGCGTCTGCCTGCATGGCGGTTCCCCCGGGCGAGTCGGTACGCCGGTGGACGGCGCGGTCCTTCTCAGGGCATCACCTGAACGGTCGCGTCGCAGTCGGCGCGCGGCCGTTCAGGTGACACGGCGACCGCCTCGCCGCTGCTCCGGGCGTCGGCCAGCAGATCGGTGAAGGCGGCGGCCGCGCCGCTCAGCGGGACGCGGGAGAAGACGGCGAGCTCGCGGCGCCAGGCCGGGTCCACGGTGAGCAGGGCGCAGTCCTCGCCGACCGCTCCCCGTACGACGTGGGCGGGGGCGGTGGCGACGCCGACCCCGGCCGCCGCCATGCGCACCGCCGTCGAGGTGTGCTCGGTGCGCACCGCCGTACGGGGGCTGAAACCGGCGCGGGCGCAGGCCCGGTCGAGGAAGGGGGTCCCGTCCACGAGCGGTTCCATGGCGCAGCGCACCCAGAAGCGGTCCGCGAGTTCCTGGAGGCGGACCGAGGTGCGGCCGGCGAGCGGGTCGTCGAAGGGGACGACGAGGACGATGTCCTCCGCGCCGACGGGGACGACCGGACCGCTCCAGCGGGCGGGCGGCGGGCCGACGGCGAGGTCGGCGGTGCCCCGTTCGATCTGGTCCTCCAGGGCCTCGGTGGTGGCGTACTCGTGCAGGACGAGGGCGACGCCGGGGTGGGCCGTGCGCCAGCGGGCGAAGACGTCGGGGAGGATGCCGACGGCGATGGCGTGGACGGTGGCGATGTGGAGTTCGCCGCCCTGCGCACCGGCGGCGGCGCGCGCGGCGCGGCGGGCCTGGGCGGCGCTGCGCACGGAGCGTTCGGCGTGCGGCAGGTAGGCGCGGCCCATCGCGGTGAGCCGGACCCCGCGCGGCAGCCGTTCGAGCAGGGGCCCGCCGACGGCCCGCTCCAGGGCCTTGATCTGGTGGGAGAGCGCGGGCTGGGTGACGTGCAGCCGCTCGGCGGCCCGGGTGAAGGACGCCTCCTCGACCACGGTCACGAAGTACTCCATCTGCCTCAGGCTCATCGCGCCCTCCTGCCATGAGCTCCCTGCATGGAAACCACACAAACATTGCCTTGGACTCATGGCAAGGGCCGGGCGGAGGGTGGGAGCCATGACACAGGAGCAGCGGATGCGGGAAGCGGACGTCGTCGTCATCGGCGGCGGTACCGGGGGTTATTCGACGGCGCTGCGGGCGGCCGGGCTCGGGCTGAGCGTGGTCCTCGCGGAGCGCGACAAGGTGGGCGGGACCTGTCTGCACCGGGGCTGCATCCCGAGCAAGGCGATGCTGCACGCGGCCGAGTTGGTCGACGGCATCGCGGAGGCGCGTGAGCGGTGGGGGGTGAAGGCGGTGCTGGATTCGGTGGACTGGCCGGCGCTGGTCGCCACCCGGGACGACATCGTGGCACGCAACCACCGGGGCGTGCAGGCCCACTTGGCGCACGCGGACGTGGAAGTGGTGCCGGGAAGCGCCGAGTTGACCGGGCCGCGCACGGTGCGGATCGAGGGGTACGGGGAGGTGGCCGCCCGGCGCGGCATCGTCCTCGCGACGGGGTCGCGGCCCCGGATGCTGCCGGGCCTGGCGGCGGACGGGCGGCGGGTGGTGACCAGTGACGACGCGCTGTTCGCGCCCGGTCTGCCGGATTCGGTGCTGGTGCTGGGCGGCGGCGCGATCGGTGTGGAGTACGCCTCGCTGCACCGGTCGATGGGGGCGCGGGTGACCCTGGTGGAGGCGGCGGACCGGCTGGTCCCGCTGGAGGACGCGGAGGTGTCCCGCCACCTGACCCGGGGGCTGAAGAAGAGGGGCATCGAGGTGCGGACCGGGACGCGGCTGCTGGAGACGGTGCTCCTCGACGACGGGGTACGGGCCACGCTCCGCACCCCGCGCGGCGAGACCGTGACGGTGGAGGCCGAGCGGCTGCTGGTGGCGGTGGGCCGGATGCCGGTGACGGACGGGCTGGGGCTCGCCGCCGCCGGGGTGGCCGCCGATGAGCGGGGGTACGTGGCACCCGCCGACTGGTCGCGGCTGGAGACCTCGGTGCCGGGCATCCACGTGGTCGGCGATCTGCTGCCGCCGCCGTCCCTCGGGCTCGCCCATGCCTCGTTCGCGGAGGGGCTGTTGGTCGCGGAGACCCTGGCGGGGCGGCGTACGGCGGCGGTGGACTACGACGCGGTGCCCCGGGTCACGTACTCGGCACCGCAGACGGCGGCGGTGGGGCTCTCCGAGGCGGCGGCGCGCGAGGCGGGCCACGACGTCGTCGTCAACACCATGCCGCTGACCGCCGTCGCCAAGGGCATGGTGCACGGGCAGGGCGGCATGGTGAAGGTGGTCGCCGAGCGGGACGGGCGGGTGCTCGGCGTGCACCTGGTCGGGCCGCACGTCTCCGAGATGATCGCCGAGTCCCAGCTGATCGTGGGCTGGGACGCCGAACCCTTCGACGTGGCCCAGCACATCCACCCGCACCCGACGCTCTCCGAGGCGATCGGCGAGTCCTTCCTCACGCTGGCGGGCCGGGGGCTGCACCAGCAGGCGTGAGGGCGGGTCCTACCCGGGCGGCCGGAGCGTCGGCGCGGAGAGGCGGAACATCATGCGGCCGAAGCTCACCTGGTCCCCCTCGCGCACCGGGACCGTGCCGGTGACCCGCTGCCCGTTGACGCAGGTGCCGTTGGTCGAGCCGAGGTCCCGCAGCAGCCAGCGGTCGCCGTGCGCGGTCAGCTCCGCGTGCGCCCGGGAGACGGTCTCGTGGCTGAGCCGCAGCCCGCTGCCCGGGTCGCGGCCGATGACCAGGGGGGTCGGGCTGGGGGCGGGGAGCAGCAGCTTGGGCAGCCGCTCCGCCCGCCAGGCCCGGCGGACCCGCTCGGGGAAGCCGGAGACCCCGCCGACGGCGCGCAGCAGCTGCCGGGACCAACGGCCCTCGCGCTCCAGGTCCTTGGTGAGGGCTTCCAGCTCCTCGGGGCGGCTGGTCGTCAGTGCCACCTCCATGCGCTGCATGAAGGTGTCCTGGGAGAGCCTGCCCTGGGCGGCGCCCTCCCTGAGCACACCGAGAACACGGTCGCGCTGCGCGTCGGACAGGCGCGCGGTGGGCGTGTGGTACTCGAACGGGGACGTCACGGCTCGATTGTCGGTCCGACGGGCCCGGGGTGTCCAGAAGAACCCCGGTTTCCGGCCCCTCTGACCTGCACCGGATATCCAGGGGCGGCCCGTGGGGAACGTTGCTAGGGTCTGCCGCTGTCGTCCGGAGACCGCCGTGACGCGCCCTTCGTCTTTGGAGCTCAGTGCCCGACGCACCGCTTGAACTGACCATCCGTCCGCTGGCCGGCCCCGGGGAGCTGAAGCTCTTCCTCGAACTCCCCTACGTCCTCGACCACGAACTGGCCGACGACCTCGCCACCGGCCGACGCCGCCCGGAATGGATGTGGGTGGCGCTGCGCGGCGACCGGGTGGTCGCGCGGATCGCCTGGTGGAGCAGGGACGGCGCGGCGCCGCTGCTGCTCGACTTCTTCGACCTGGACGACACCCTGCCGCCCGCCGAGCGCGAGGAGGCCGGGCTGCGCCTGGTCGAGACGGCGACGGCCGCCGTGGTCCCGGCCGGGGCGCCCCGCCCCGAGTACGGGCGGTTCGTGCCGCCCGACTGGCGTGAGGACCCGGCCGTCCGCGAGGCGGTCGAGGCCCGGATCCGGGTCATGGAGCGCACCGGGGCCCGGATGCTGGTGGAGCGGCTGCGCCTGGAGTGGCGCGCGGGGACCCCGGTGCCCGCCGCGAGCGGGCGACTGCGGTTCCGGGCGGTGGAGGGGCGCGAGGACCTGCTCGCGCTGATGACGCCCGTGATGGAGGGGACCCTCGACGCGCACGGGCAGACGGACCTGACGCCGCGTCTGGCCGCCGAGAAGCATTACGACGAGGAACTGGCCGGGTACGCCACGCCCCGTGAGTGGTGGCGTATCGCCGAACTCCCGGACGGCGAGCCGGTCGGCTTCGTGATCCCGGCCCGCAACAGCTACAACCCGATCATCGCGTACATCGGTGTGCTGCCCGCTCACCGCGGTCACGGCTACATCGACGACATCCTCGCCGAGGGGACGCGGATACTGGCCGCGCAGGACGGGGTGGAGCGCATCCGGGCGGCGACGGACCTGGGCAATGTGCCGATGGCGAGGGCGTTCGCCCGGCTGGGCTACGTCAATTTCGAGCGCGCCTTCGACATGGTGTGGGACGACTGACGGCTGCCTGGTCGTCGTAGCACGATGGTCCCGGGGCGCACGGCCCCGGGACCGAGGGAGTGCTGCATGTTGTTCGAGGTATGGGCACCCGACGCGGGGTCGGCCGCGCTGCGGCTGGCGGGCGAACTGCGGCCCATGGAGCCCGATCCGGACCGGCCCGGCTGGTGGACCGCCGAGGCCGAGGCGGCGGACGGCGACCGGTACGGCTTCGCCCTGGACGGCGGTCCGGTGCGCCCCGACCCGCGCTCGCGGCGCCAGCCGGACGGCCCCGACGGCGAGTCGGCGGTGGTCGACCACGACGCGTTCGTCTGGCGCTCGGAGTGGGCGGGGCGCGAGCTGCCGGGCGCGGTCCTCTACGAGCTGCACACCGGCACGTTCACCGAGGAGGGCACCTTCGACGCGGCGGCGGCCCGGCTCGGCCATCTCGCGGAGCTGGGCGTCACCCATGTGTCGCTGATGCCGGTGTGCCCGTTCCCGGGGGTGCACGGCTGGGGGTACGAGGGGGTGTCGCTGTGGGCCGTCCACGAGCCGTACGGCGGCCCCGAGGGACTCAAGCGCTTCGTCGACGCGGCGCACGGTCTCGGGCTCGCCGTCGTCCTGGACGTCGTCCACAACCATCTGGGCCCGTCCGGGAACTACCTCCCCGCGTTCGGCCCGTACTTCACCGAGACGCACCACACCCCGTGGGGCGCGGCGGTGAATCTGGACGCGCCGGGCTCCGACGAGGTGCGGGCGTATCTGCTGGGCAGCGCGCTCGCCTGGCTGCGGGACTACCGGCTCGACGGGCTGCGGCTCGACGCGGTGCACGCCCTGGCCGACACGCGGGCGCTGACGTATCTCGAGGAGCTGTCCGCCGGGGCCGACGCGCTCGCCGCCGAGCTGGGGCGCCCGCTGCCGCTGATCGCGGAGTCCGATCTGTGCGACCCGCGCACCACCACCCCGCGCGAGGAGGGCGGGCTCGGGCTGCACGCGCAGTGGAACGACGACTTCCACCACTGCCTGCACACCGCGCTCACCGGCGAGTCCCAGGGCTACTACGCGGACTTCGCGGCCGCCCCGCTGGCCGGGCTCGCCAAGACGATGACGAGCGCCTTCTTCCACAACGGCACGTACTCCAGCTTTCGGGGCCGTACGCACGGCCGCCCCGTCGACGTCACCCGCAGCGCCGCCCACCGCTTCGTCGGCTACGCCCAGACCCACGACCAGATCGGCAACCGGGCCCTCGGCGACCGGCTCGCCGCCTCCCTCTCCCCCGGGCTGCTGGCCTGCGCGGCGGCCCTCGTGCTGACCGGGCCCTTCACGCCGATGCTGTTCATGGGCGAGGAGTGGGGCGCCCGCACACCGTGGCAGTTCTTCACCGACCACACGGACCCGGAGCTGGCGGAGGCCGTACGCACGGGCAGGCGGCGGGAGTTCGGGGCGCACGGCTGGGCGGAGGAGGACATCCCGGACCCGCAGGACCCGGCCACCCGGGCCCGCTCCTGCCTGGACTGGGACGAGCTCCACCGCGAGCCGCACGCCCGGCTGTGCGCCTGGTACCGCGAGCTGATCGCCCTGCGCCGCACCCTGCCGGACCTGCGCGACCCGGACCTGGGAAGCGTCAAGGCCGCGTACGACGACGGGGCGCGGTGGCTCGCGGTGCGCCGGGGCGACCTGAGGATCGCGGTCAACCTCGGCGGGGGGCCCGCCGCGATCCCGCTGGGCAACGGGCGGCACCGGGGCGGTCCGGGGCGGGTGCTGGCCGCGTGGCTGCCGGTGGACCCGCCGGGCCCGGACGGGACGCTGCACCTGCCGCCGGAGTCCTGCGTGGTGCTGGCCGACGACTGACCGGCGTCACTCCACGATCGCGAGTTCGCGGGCGGTGGCGTTGAGCCGGCGCCCGCCGTCCTCGGTGACGGTCACGATGTCCTCGATGCGGACGCCGAACCGGCCCGGCAGATAGATGCCGGGCTCCACCGAGAAGCACATGCCGGGCACCAGCGGCTGCTCCTCGCCCTCGATCATGTAAGGCGGTTCGTGGGTGGTGACGCCGATGCCGTGGCCGGTGCGGTGGATGAAGCGTTCCCCGTAGCCGAACTCGGTGATGACGGCGCGGGCGGCCCGGTCGATCTCCTGGCAGGCGGCGCCGGGGCGCACCGCCGCGCAGCCGGCCTGCTGCGCCTCGCGCACGATGTCGTGGACCCGCTGCTCCTCGGCGGTGGGCTCGCCGACGTGGACGGTACGGGAGGTGTCGGAGCCGTAGCCGTGCTTGAGACCGCCGAAGTCGAGGACGATCATGTCGCCGTGCTCGATGGTGCGCTCCCCCGCCTCGTGGTGCGGGTTGGCGCCGTTGGGGCCTGAGCCGACGACGGTGAAGTCCACCTGGGAGTGCCCGTGCTCGGTGAGCAGCCGGGCCAGGTCGGCGGCGACCTCGGTCTCCTTCCGGCCGGAGAAGCGGACCTTCAGGATCTCCTCGTAGGCTGCGTCGGCGGCGGCCCCGGCGGCGGCGAGCCGTTCCAGCTCATGGGCGTCCTTCACCGCGCGCAGCATCGGCAGCGCCTGGGTGAGCGAGGCGTACGAGGTGCCGGGCAGCCGCTGCTGGAGGCCGAGCAGGTGCATCGCCCAGGCGTTGTCGCTGATCCCGAAGCGGCCCTGCCCGTCCAGCAGCGGGGCGGTGACCTCGTACGGGTCCTTGCCGTCCGTCCAGTCGCGCAGGGTCAGGGCGGGGGCGCCGACGGCCTTCTCCGCGTCCGGTGCCTCCAGGGTCGGTACGACGAGGACGGGGTCCCGGTCCGCCGCGAGGACGAGGAGGGTGAGGCGTTCGGTGTCGGCGGGCGGCGCGTAGCCCGTCAGGTAGACCATGTCGGGCCCCGGTGCGACGAGCACCCCGGCGAGCCCGGCCCCGGCAGCGCTCTCGGCAGCCCTCGCCATCCTGGCCCGGTAGTCGTCGGCGGTGAACGGCACGGGCTGGCTGGTGCTGGACATGCGGGTCCTCCTGACGGCACGGGACGGCCCTCCCCATCCTGCCCGGCCCCCGGTGCGTGCGCGAGCGGGTTAGCGGACGACGAGGTCGGCCAGGTCGCGGCCGGCCGCGACGAGCCGGGCGTTGGCCTCGTCGGACCGCGCCACCCAGCGCTCGGCCTCGGCCCGGCCCTTCCCGTACCGCACATGGCGCGCGACGAGCCGGGGCACGCGCACCGCGTCGTCGGGGTCCAGGTACCACGCCTCGTCCAGCAGCCCGCGCACCGGGGCCCAGGGCCCTTCCCCGTACAGCAGGTAGTTGCCCTCGGTGACGACGAGCGGGACGTCCGGGGATACGGGGATCGCCCCGGCGACCGGTTCCTCCAGGGCCCTGTCGAAGGCGGGGGCGTAGACGACGGTCCCGGGCTCGGGGGCGCGCAGCCGGCGCAGGAGGGCGGCGTATCCGGCGGCGTCGAAGGTGTCGGGCGCGCCCTTGCGGTCCGCCCGGCCGAGCCGTTCCAGCTCCGCCCGGGCCAGGTGGAAGCCGTCCATGGGCACGAGGGCGGCGAGCGGGCCGAGCGCGTCGGCGATCCGCCCGGCCAGGGTCGACTTGCCGGCTCCGGGCGGCCCTGCGATGCCGAGGACGCGCCGGCCGCCGGTGCGGGCGAGGCGGTGCGCGCGGGCGGTGAGGTCGGGGAGGTCCATGCGGCTAGTGTCGCGCCCGGGGCCGGCGCCCCGCCGCCCTGCCGCACCACGAGGAGTTCCATGCCGCACATCGCCCTGGTCACGCTGGTCGTCCGCGACTACGACGAGGCCCTTTCCTTCTACACCGGCGCCCTCGGCTTCGACCTGGTCGAGGACACCGACCGGGGCGACGGCTCGCGCTGGGTGGTGGTGCGGCCCCGGGGCGCCGAGGGCACCGGGCTGCTGCTGGCCCGCGCCAGGGACGAGGCGCAGGCGGCGAGCGTCGGCGCCCAGACGGGCGGCCGGGTCGGCTTCTTCCTGCACACCGAGGACTTCGCGGCCGACCACGCCCGGATGACGGCGGCCGGGGTGCGCTTCCTGGAGGAGCCGCGCCACGAGGTCTACGGCTCGGTCGCGGTCTTCGAGGACCTGTACGGCAACCGCTGGGACCTGCTCCAGCCGGCGTGACGGGGGGGGACGCCGGGCGGCGGGGGCGGGAGGCGGGGCAGCGCCGCTCAGCCCGCCGCGCCCGCCAGCGCTTCCAGGACCGGTGCGATCAGCGGGTGGGCCTCCGCGCCCCGGCGGACCGCCGCGAAGACCCGGCGGGTGGGGGCGGTCCCGCGCACCGGGCGGACCACCACACCGGTCAGCGGCATGCCGCGCAGGGCGGTGCGCGGCACCAGGGCCACTCCGGCCCCCGCTCCGGCGAGGGCGACGACCGCGTGGAAGTCGTCCGAGGAGTGTTCGAGGTTCGGGGCGAATCCGGCGTACTCGCAGGCCAGGACCACCACGTCGTGGCAGGGGTTGCCGGGGTAGGGCCCGATCCAGGCGTCCTTGGCCAGCTCGGCGACAGCCACCTGCTCCTGGCCGGCCAGCCGGTGCTCCACCGGGAGCACGGCGTCGAACGGCTCCGAGTAGAGCGGTACGCGGGTGAGCCGGCGGTCGTCCTCGCCGGGGGCGCCCCGGTACTCGACGGCGACGGCGACGTCGACCTGGCGGTCCAGGACCATGGGGACGCTCGCGTCGCCCTCGGCGTCCTGGACGCGGACCTTGATGCCGGGGGCGGTCCGGCTCAGCGCGGCGATGGCGGGGGCGAGCACCAGGCCGATGCCGGTGGCGAACGCGGCGACCGTGACCGTACCGGCCTCGCCCGAGCCGTACGCGGCGAGCTCGGCCTCCGCCCGTTCCAGCTGGGCCAGGACCGCATTGGTGTGGGTGAGCAGGATCTCGCCGGCCGGGGTGAGCCTGGCGCCCCGGGAGCCGCGTTCCACGAGCCGGTGGCCGGTCTCCTGCTCCAGGGCGGCGAGCTGCTGGGAGACGGCGGACGGGGTCAGGTACAGGGCGGCGGCCGCGGCGGTCACCGTGCCGTGGTCCGCCACGGCACGCAGCACGCGCAGCCGCCGGGCATCGATCATGTGACCCATTGTCCCAGGTCGCGGGGGCGCCCTGACCGCCCCCGCGACCGCTCGGGGACCGCCCCTCAGCCCTCCAGCTCGGCGCGCGCCGCGACGAACGCGTCGACCGCGCGGTTCACGTCCGCCGTGGAGTGCGCCGCGGAGAGCTGGACGCGGATGCGGGCCGCGCCCTGGGGGACGACCGGGTACGAGAACCCGATCACGTACACACCGCGCTCCAGGAGCAGCTCCGCCATCCGGCCTGCCTTCGCCGCGTCCCCGATCATGACGGGGGCGATGGCGTGGTCGCCGGGCAGGATGTCGAAGCCCTCCTCGGTCATCCGGGTGCGGAAGAGCGCGGTGTTGGCGTTGAGCCGCTCGCGCAGCTCGCCGGCGGACTCCAGCAGGTCGATGACCTTGAGGGAGGCGGCGGCGATGACCGGGGCGAGCGAGTTCGAGAAGAGGTACGGGCGCGAGCGCTGGCGCAGCAGGGCGACGATCTCGGCGCGGGCCGCGACGTAACCGCCGGAGGCACCGCCGAGCGCCTTGCCGAGGGTGCCGGTGATGATGTCGACGCGGTCCATGACCCCGTGCAGCTCCGGCGTACCGCGGCCGCCGGCGCCGACGAAGCCGACGGCGTGCGAGTCGTCCACCATGACCATGGCGTCGTAGCGCTCGGCCAGGTCGCAGATCTCGCGCAGCGGCGCGACGTAACCGTCCATGGAGAAGACGCCGTCAGTGACGATCAGCCGGCGCCGGGCCCCGGACGCCTCCTTGAGCTGGGTCTCCAGGTCGGCCATGTCGCGGTTGGCGTAGCGGAAGCGCTTGGCCTTGGACAGGCGGATGCCGTCGATGATCGAGGCGTGGTTGAGGGCGTCGGAGATGACCGCGTCCTCGGCGCCGAGGATCGTCTCGAACACGCCGCCGTTGGCGTCGAAGCAGGAGGAGTAGAGGATCGTGTCCTCCTGGCCCAGGAAGGAGGAGAGCCGCTGCTCCAGCTCCTTGTGGACCTCCTGGGTGCCGCAGATGAAGCGGACCGAGGCCATGCCATAGCCCCAGCGGTCCAGCGCCGCGTGCGCGGCGGCGATCACCTCGGGGTGGTCGGCGAGGCCCAGGTAGTTGTTGGCGCAGAAGTTCAGCACCTCGCCGGGGCGGCCCCCCGCGGTGACGGCCACGGTCGCGGACTGCGGGGTGCCGATGACGCGCTCGGGCTTGTGCAGCCCGGCCGCCTCGATCTCTTCGAGGGTGGTGCGCAGGTCGTCGCGTACGGAGTCGAACATGCCGGATTCCTTAAAGAGGTGAGGAGGTCAGACGGTCCAGTCGAGGATGACCTTGCCGCCGCGCCCGCTCGCCGCGTCGTCGAAGGCCGCCTCGAAGTCGCGGTAGCCGTACCGGCCGGTGATCACGGGGGCGAGGTCGAGGCCGCCCTCCAGCAGCACGGACATGGCGTACCAGGTCTCGTACATCTCGCGGCCGTAGATGCCCTTGACCGTGATCATCGAGGTGACGATCCGGGCCCAGTCCACGGCGAACTCCTCGGAGGGGAGTCCGAGCATGGCGATCCGGCCGCCGTGCGTCATGTTCGCGATCATGTCGCGCATCGCCTCGGGGCGGCCGGACATCTCCAGGCCGATGTCGAAGCCCTCGCGCAGGCCCAGCTCCTTCTGGCCGTCCGCGATGGTCGAGTCGGCGACGTTGAGCGCCAGGCTGACGCCGACCTTGCGGGCCAGTTCGAGGCGGGCCTCGCTGACGTCGGTGATGACGACGTTGCGGGCGCCGGCGTGCTTGGCGACGGCGGCGGCCATGATGCCGATCGGGCCCGCACCGGTGATCAGGACGTCCTCGCCGACCAGCGGGAAGGACAGCGCGGTGTGCACGGCGTTGCCGAACGGGTCGAAGATCGCGGCGACGTCGAGGTCGACGGGGACCCGGTGCACCCACACGTTGGAGGCGGGCAGCGCGACGTACTCGGCGAAGGCACCGTCGCGGCCGACGCCCAGGCCCAGCGTGGAGCGGCAGAGGTGGCGGCGGCCGGCCAGGCAGTTGCGGCACTTGCCGCAGACGAGGTGGCCCTCGCCGCTGACCAGGTCGCCGACGGCGATGTCGGCCACGTCCGGGCCGATCGCGGCGACCTCGCCGACGAACTCGTGGCCGAGGACGAGCGGGGTGGTGATGGCCTGCTGCGCCCAGCCGTCGTAGTTGCGGATGTGCAGGTCGGTCCCGCAGATGCCGGTGCGCAGGACCTTGATCAGTACGTCGCCGGGGCCGGTCTCGGGCTCGGGGACGTCCATCAGCCAGAGCCCGGGCTCGGCCTTCTGCTTCACGAGTGCCTTCACGGCTGCGGCTCCCTGTACGGCGTTGAGCTCCCCGGGCCGGGGGCATGCCTGAGGAAGCCTGCGGCCCGGGGAAGGATGAGAGGGACGGCATGGCAGCGCGCTCGCACCGGCTGCCGCGCACCATCCTCCGCCGTCACGGAGAAATCTGCCGTACCCCGCGCCCCAGGTCCATCGAGGTTTTCTTAAGCGGGACCGCAGCTCCGCTTCACGCCGCGCACGCGCCCCGCCGTACGGCTCAGTCGCGCGGCCACGGCCGCCCGTCCAGGCGTTCGATGTCGCGGTTGAGGCGGGCCAGGTCGTCCGCGAAGCGGGCGGCCTCCTCCGGGGTCCACTCGGCGAGGACCCGCTGCAGCCCCTCGCGGTTCTCGGCCCGGTCCTTGTCGAGGCGGCGTTCGCCCTCGTCCGTGATGACGAACTTGCGCGCGATCCCGCCGTCCGGGTCGGCGATGCGGTCGACCACACCGGCCCGGAGCATCGCGGCGGTCTGCCGGTTCAGGGTCGAGGTGTCGAGGCCGAACGCGTCGTGCAGTTGGCCGATGGACATCGGGCCCTGGACCCGGATGCGGCTGAGGAGGATGTACGCGCTCCGGTCGAGCCGGCCGCCGCCGCGCGAGGTGAGCAGGCTCATGTGCCGGCCGAGCAGCATCGTCTCGAACTCGATCCGGTCCACAGGCATGTCCACGCAAGGCTCCCTACGACTGCGGCACACCTCCCCCACCGGGACGGCGACCTCTCTGTACACATATACCACGGAATGTGTGCACGATGCACGTATCATGCATGATGCACAACGAGCATCGCGCGGCCGGGAGCGGCCGGGAGGTTTGAACGGCGACCGCCACTCGAAACGGTTGTCCTGCCCGCCCGGGGGGCCGGACAATCCGCTTCTCCGGGAACCGTTCGCACGCCCGGCCGTAGACTCGCCGGATGGCGAAGTATTTCGACGTACACCCCGAAAATCCCCAGCAGCGCACCATCACCAACGTGGCCGAAAGCATCCGCTCCGGGTCGCTCGTCGCGTATCCGACGGACTCCTGCTACGCACTCGGGTGTCAGCTCGGCAACCGGGACGGCCTGTCCCGCATCCGGGCGATCCGCGACCTCGACGACCGCCACCATTTCACGCTGATGTGCCAGAACTTCGCCCAGCTCGGGCAGTTCGTGCACATCGACAACGACGTGTTCCGTACGGTCAAGGCGTCGACGCCCGGCCAGTACACCTTCATCCTGCCGGCCACGAAGGAGGTGCCGCGCCAGCTGCTGCACCCCAAGAAGAAGACCGTCGGCGTGCGCATCCCGGACCACCCGGTCGTGCAGGCGCTCCTGGCCGAGCTGGGCGAACCGCTGCTCTCCAGCACGCTGTTGCTGCCCGACGAGGCCGAACCCCTCACCCAGGGCTGGGAGATCAAGGAGCGCCTGGACCACGAGGTGGACATCGTCATCGACTCCGGCGACTGCGGTACGGAGCCGACGACGGTCATCGACTTCTCGGGCGGCGAGCTGGAGATCGTACGCAAGGGAGCCGGCGACATCTCGCGCTTCGAGTAGCCCGGCCGCGCCCACCACCCCGGCTGCAGCGCCTCGCCGCGTCGGCGGGACGCCCGCAGACATCGAGTATGCGGGCGTCCCGGTCCGACCGGCGCGGGCCTAACCGGGCCCACTGGCGACGAGGTCCGTGTCCCCGTCGCCGACCAGCGACCAGGGAGCGGAGCGCAGATGCGCGACGCTGCGCCGGTCGCGGAGTGCTGAAGGCCCATCCGCCGCCTTGCCCACCGCCACCATGGAAACGATCGCCCAACCCGGGTCCGGGTTCAGCTCTGTGGCGAGCCCTTCCAGGTCGAAGGCCCGGAACTGGTGCGCGGCGAGTCCCATGGCCTGGGCCTGAACCGTCATATGGGCGACGGCTTGGCCAAGGTCGTAGTCCGCGAATTCGGAGTAGACCACCTGCGAGTCCTCGACGTATCGGCGCGTCAGCGTCACGATGAGGAGGCTCGCCTCCTTCGCCCAGGAGGCCGAGCTCGGCGCGAGGTAGGGCAGCACCCGGTCATGCTCCGGCTCACCGTGCCTGCCGGTGAAGAAGCCCCAAGGCTGGGAGTTCCCCGCCGACGGTGCCCACCGCGCGGCTTCCAGCAGCAGCTCGAGGGCGCGGTCGTCGACGACTGCCGACCGGTCGAACCGATAGGGGCTGAAGCGCCTTGCGAGGAGTGGGTGTATGCCGGTGTCGGACTCTCGAAGATCATGCACGCTCTGCGCCAACCGGCGGCCATGAGTCCGTATTCCGGCCGGTGCGAGCGCTCGCCGCGCCGGCGAACCGTCCGCCCGATTCCGCGCGGCCCGGAACGGGCTGTGGTGGTGCGGCTATTGCCATACGACTGCCACGACCGCCGCAGCTGCTGTGAAGGTCGCGACGGCGTAGAAGGCCCATGCTTGTCTGTTGCGCATGCCTATCAGCGCCGCCACCGCCACCAGGAGGTCCAGGGCCAGTTTCACGCCCATCTTGGCGTGCGGCACGGGCAGGTCCATGGATGTGCGGGTCCAGATCAACCCGGCGCCCGTGACGAGCTGGATGACCGCGCTGGTCACCATGTAGCTGCCGGCCACCGGGTCCTTTCCCCGTACCTGGTAGAAGATGCCGCCCAGGAGCGCCGCGAATCCGAAGAGGTGGAAGACGAGGAACGTGTAGCGGAGGGATTCCATGAAATGACCTTTCGTAGAGGCAGATCGGTGTATTACTGGCAGTTCATCGCAGGGTGAGCGGGGTCTCGGACGTGATGCGGGACAGCTTCTCCGGGTTGCGGACGACGTAGAGACCGGTGATGCGGCCGTCCTCCGCACGAGCCGCGATGACGGCGTCCAGCTCTCCGTCCAGGTGGATCGTCAGCGCCGGGCCGCCGTTGACCACCGTGGGGCCGAAGACAGGCGGGACGCTGCTCCTGCCCAGGCTGCCGGCCAACAGGCGCGCCACCTTGTCCGCTCCGACGATCGGCCTCAACGCGGCGTGCTTCACACCCCCGCCGTCACCCATGTAGACGACTTCGGGCGCGAGCACGTCGAGCAGGCCCTGCAGGTCCCCGCCTTCCAGGGCCCGCAGGAACGACTCCAGAGCCGCCTGGGTCTCGCTCCGGGAAACCACCGTGCGCGGGCGCCGGGCATCGACGTGACGACGGGCCCGGTGTGCGATCTGGCGGACGGCCGCCGGGGTCTTGTCGACTGCTGCGGCGATCTCGTCGTAACCGACGTCGAAGACCTCGCGCAGCACAAAAACGGCCCGCTCGGTCGGCGACAGCGTCTCCAGGACCAGCATCACCGCCATCGACACGCTCTCGGCGAGCTCGGCGTCCTCAGCCACGTCGGGCGTGGTCAGCAGGGGATCCGGCAGCCACGGGCCGATGTACGACTCCTTGCGCCGGGACATCGCGCGCAGCCGGTTGAGCGCCTGCCGAGTCGTGATCCGGACCAGGTACGCGCGCTGGTCGCGCACCTGCTCCAACTCGACGTCGACCCACCGCAACCAGGTCTCCTGCAGGACATCCTCGGCATCGGCGGCCGAGCCCAGCATCTCGTACGCGACAGTGAAGAGCAGGTTGCGATGCGCGACGAATATCCCGGTCGCCCGGTCTACGGCGTGATCATCATTCATGCCGTGATCATCTTCCCCCGGGCCCGCCCGCGTCTAGGAATTCCGTTCGCCCACACCCACGTTGGGCACTTCGGCCCTCAGGGTCTCCAGCGCCCGCCGGCGCCCCGAACCGCCCTTCATGCGGTGCAGGGTGTAACCGCCGGGCTTGTGCGCCTCGTCGGCCAGGTGCTTCACGATGCCCTTGCACACCCCCTCCTTCATCTTTGCGCCGAGGCGGCCGTCGATGTGGTCGTAGCCGATCCGGCCTCCGTTCCCCAGCTCCACACCGCGCCCGGCCGCGTCGATCCTCGTCACGCTGTCGACCACCAACCGCACCCCCTGCGCCAGGACCTCCTGGTACTCGACGACGGCGGCGTCGGTCCCGCCCACCAACTGGTGCAGGCGGACTCGGTGGACGAAGGCCGGTCGCGGATTGATCAACGTCACGTTCACGTCGCCTCGCAGGGTCAGGCGGTTCGCCGCCATGACGCCGGCGTAACCGCCGCCGATCACTACCGCCTCGGTGCTCTCAGCCATGGTGTCTCCCTCGATTCGAGCGTTCCGCGCACAAGACACCGCGTGACAGGCCCCTGTGACAGCATGTGAGTCAGATCACCAGGCAGATCGATGAGGGGTGGCGGCGACCGAAGGATCGGCCGGCCGCCGGCGTACGCCGCGGTTTCGGAAGGCGGTGCAGGGGCAACCGGCGTTCATGGACGCCAATGAGGGAAGTGCGGAAGTGGTTCCTACGCAGGGGGACGAGCACCATGTCGTCCTCAGCGCCGACACCAACGGGGACGGTAAGCCCGACGTCTGGATGACGGACACCACCGGTGACGGCAAAGCCGACCTCTACCAATTCGACACCACCGGCGACGGGGTGATCGATGTGACCGTGGTCGAGGGGGCAGAGGCTCCCGGCACCGACCGGCTCGTGGTCGAGGGCGACGGAGGCCATCCGCAGCCCGTCTGAACCGGAGTCACCACCGGTCGGTGACCGGACAGGGGTAACCGCCCGGTGCGCGGCCCCGGATGAATTCCGGGGCCGCGCACCGGGCGGTCCGCTGTCGGATTCAGCGACGGCCTCCGACGACGTCTAGTCGTAGAAGAAGAGCTTGAGGTCCTCGATGGATCCGGGCCCGTTGAAGAATGCCTCGGCTTTCGACACCTCGTACTCCGGGGGCAGTTCGCCCGCCAGGAGCCGGCCCATCCAGATCTCCCCCTGCTCGGCCACCACGTAGATGCCGGACAGCAACGCGGTCATTCCGGCACGGGGCGGCGGGTTGCGCCCGGCGACCGGTTGGAGCACCCAGCCGCCCGCCCGCGCCGCGAGCCGCAGCACTCCGGCCCAGTTCGCGATCCTCCCCAGGCGCATGTGCCACGAGTCCTCCGTGAACGGGGCCGCCCGCCCACCGTGAAGTGGGTTGGTGGCGGCGCCGATGTCCAGGATCACCTGCCGCTCCACGGCGTCACGGACCCACCGCCCCTGCTGTGCCTCTTCGACGGCTGCGTCCCACCATGCCCACCCGGCGTCCAGTCGGTCTGCGAACGTGTCCATGGGCAGATGCTTCCAGTCACGCTGCGGCAGATGGCCGGAGGGGCAGGGCTTCGCGCGCGTGGAGGTGGCCTGCGACGGAACCCTCCGGGTGTCGCGTGCGTCGGTCCAGGGCATGAACGATCAATTGCCTGCGCTTCCCGAGAGCCATGCCGAACTCGCATCCGATCTGAGCGGGATCGTCTGTGACTATCCCTCCGTCGATCCGGCGGAGGCACTGACGGCCCTCGCAGCGGACGCTGCTGAGGCCCTCGGCCGGCGCGACACACCCGCGGGGCTCCGAGAGGTGTCCGGCTTCACCGTGCTCCTTCTCGCCACGTCCTGGTACGCCGCGTCCGGCCGCGTCCTCGACCGTCGTCTTCTCGACACCTACGCCGATGTGCTGGACAGCATCCGGGTGACTCTCGCCCCGGCCGTGTGCCACTGCCCGGAAGGCCATCCGGACGACGTTCTCGGCGACGACCCCGAGCACTTGGTCGAGTACGGCGTGAGCCTGCTGACCGAGGCCGGAAGGCAACTCCTGGCCGAGGACTACGAAATCGAGGACGCCGAACTGGCCGTTCTGGACTGCCCGGCCTTCCTGACCGATCTCGCCGACCAGGCCGCCGGGACCGTCCACATGGGCGCCAGGAGGCTCTTCGGTGAGATCGATGTCTCCGGCCTCGATACCGCGTTCCTCGACGACGGCCGCATCGACTTCCCCGCCGTCCAGGACGCGCTCGCCCGTACCTGGGAGGACAACGCCGGTCCGGTAGGGCTGTGGTGCGCCCGGCGCTGGCTGGCCGGACAGGTCGCGGAGGACGAACGGATCGGCGTGATGCTGTGCCTGCGCATGGTCGTCCAGAACTCGTACGAAGGGCTGCCGCCCTCCTACGCGCACGCCATGCAGGCCGCCTTGGAGACCATCGACCTCGACGCCTCGTGCGACCACCGCATCCACCCATGGTCCGCGGTCGCGGACCGCCGCGCCGCGGTTCTGCACCTCTACGCGCCCGCGGACCACCCGGAACCGGTGGTCCCCCCGGAGCTCGCCGGACGTGAACTGTGGGAGTGTCCGGGGCAGTACGCCGAGCTGGCGCGGGCGGGCCTGCGCACGATCGCCCGGTGGCACTCCGCGACGAATTCCGCAGGTGGTGACGGAGCGCGCTGAGGCGCTGCCGGAGCGGCGGAAGCATGCCGCTGCACGAACGCCTCGATGCTCAGCGGAAGTTCCCCCTTGCGGAAGCCGTCGCGAGGTCGACGCCCCGGACCGAAGCCATGAAGCGGCAGGCTTCCCACCGGATCCCCACGTGGGCCCGATTCAGCCACGCGTCCGGCGGCCCGGCGGCGGTCCCGTGCCCCCGGGCTTCCGGCCCACAGGGGCACCAGGGCGTGTCGCTCCTTGATAGCGTCGCCCCAGCGACTGCGGAGCACTCCCCGCCGGGGTCGCCGCTCTCTGCCGGGACGGCGCTGCCACCGCGAGGGCGGGTGCGGGTGGCAGGGGATCTTCAGGCAGGGACGAAGAGAGCCGACGCATGAGCCTCGCGCAGTTGCACTACACCTCCGCGGACGGGGACGGAACCGGCGAGGACGGGCCGACCGCCGCCCGGTTCACGTCGGTTGACGCCTCGATACCCGCGTCCGTGCTGACCGAGGCCGGACCGCTGCTGGCGTACGAGGCGCCCCGCGGCACACCGGACCGGCTCACGGACACCGCCCTGCGCGCCCTGCCCGAGGCGTACAGCTTCAGCGTGCTCTCCGACGGCAGCGGGCTGCTGGCCCGGACCGTCGCGGTGCGCTCCCCCCGGACCTCCGCCGTGGGCTTCCACGCCCACGCGGTCCACCTGCCCCCCGGTGCCCGGCTCCCCGAGGGGACGTTGCCGCTCACCGCCTGCCGGTCCGCCCGCTGGGCCGCCGCGACGCCGGACCGCCCGCTGCCGGGACCGCTCGCCGCGCTGCCCGCCCAGCCCGGCCACGAAGCCCGCGAGCGCGAGGCGCTCAACGACTTCGCCGTCTCACGCGGCCCCTGGCTCGCCGCTGTGCTGTCCGACCTGCGCCGCCTGCACGGCCCCGACGGACCGGAGCGGGTCGTCCTGGCCGAGCGGCAGAGCGCGGACGTCGCCCGGTGGATCGCGCTGGCCGGGCTCGCGCTGCCGGACGGGCTCGCCGGGCAGCTGACCTTCACCACGTACACCCGCCGCCCCCGTGAGGCGGCGCAGCGGGTGGTCGGGGTGCTGCCCGAGGACGCCGAGGAACTGGCCGACTCCGGGCTCCGTGTGCATGTGTGCGCCGGTCCGCGCCCGGAAGGGCCGGTGGGCGACACCTGGGCCGAGACGGCGGCCCGGGTCTGGCGCGGCCGGGCGCCGGAGCTGTTCGGGGAGGCGGCCGCGCTGCCCGGGGAGCCGTTCGCGGCGGGCCCGCTGGCGGTGACGGCCCTGTGCGCCGGCATACCGCTCGGCACCGAGGAGCGCGCGGCGGCCGCCGACTGGGCCGCCGAGCGGCCGTACGCCCTGGACGGGACCCGGACCCGCCGGCTGGTCGAGGCGCTGACCGCGCCCGGGACGGACCACCGCTCCGGTCCCGAGTTCGACGCCGCCGGGCGGCTCTTCGCGGCACTCGACGGCCGCTCCCCCGCGACGACCACCGCCCCGCTCGCCGCGATGCTGGTGACCGAGGCGGTGCGCGGCGGCAACGGCTCGCTGGAGCTGCCCGGCCGCACCGCCTTCAGCGGCCCGGAGGGCGCGGCCGTCGCCGGGGTGCTCGGGCCGGAGATAGTGACCGAGCTGAGCGGCGCCGGGGTGGGCCTGGACGTGGCCCGTACGGTGCAGCTGCTGCGGGTGGCCCGGCTGCTCGGGGTGGACTGCGCCGGGCTGCTGCCCTCCGTGGTCGACCGGCTCGCGCCCGCGCTGCTGACGGGCGGCGAGGAGGACGCCCCGGGCTGGGCGCCCGCGCTCCTTGAGCTGATGGACGAGCAGTTCGATGTGCGTACGGCGCTGCTCGGCGCGCTCGACCGGATCGCGCCGGACCGTCCGGCCGACGTGGCACGGCTGCTGAGCCGGGTGCCGTTGCCGTTCACCGGCACGCAGGCGCTGCCGCATCTGCGGATGTGCGCCGGGGCGCCGGAGGCCAGGGCCGGCTGCGGCGACGACCGGGTCGCGACGCTCCAGCGGATCCTGCGGGCCGGCGGGGTCTCCCCGTTCGCGGAGCCGCTCGTGCTGCGGACGGCGGCGGGCCTGGTCTGGGACGAGGGGGCGCCGACGGCCGCCGAGGCCTGGCAGCTCCTTGAGGCGGCGACGTCGGACGCGCACCGGGCGGCCGGCACCTGGTCGCTGCTGGTGGCCGCCGCCCTCGCGGCCGGCCCCGACGACGGGGCGGCCCCGGAGCTGGCCCACGACCTGCTGCGCGGCTTCCCGCAGGAGACCGGGGGCCGGGTGCGCGCGGCGCTCCAGCTCCTGGAGTTCGCCGGCGAGGTGCGCTCGGGCGCGGCGGAGCCGGACTGGGCCGAACGGGTGCGGGCGCTGCGCGCGGAGGCGGAGCCCGTGGAGCCGGGGGTGCTCGGGCAGGCGTGCGACGCGGTCGCCGGGCGGCTGCTGGCGCCGGAGCGGCCCGACGAGGAGCTGTACGCCCTGGTGCAGAGCGGGGACGCGGACCTGATCGCCGCCTACGCCCGGACCGCGCGCGGTGACGGCGTCCGGGCCCGGCTGGCCGCCGACCCGGCCTACGCGGCCGACTGCTTCACCGTGTGGACGGCCCACCCGCACGCCGGCGCCACGTGGACCGGGGCGGCGACCGGGCTCCTCGACGAGGTGCTGCGGCCCGTGGTGCGGGCGCTGCCCGCGGACCGGGTGGCGGCGGTCGAGGACGCGGTCGGCCGGTCGGGCAGCAGCGGCCGGGCGGACGCCTTCCGCGACTGGAACCGCCGCGAGCGCGGCACCCTGGGCCGCCTGGGCCGCCGCATCGCGGGGCGGGTGCGGCGGGGCTGAGAGGCCTTACGGAGCCGGGCGGGCCGGCTCCGTGACGCGGGAGGGATCAGGCGTCCGGCGTCAGCCGCAGCGAGATCGAGTTGATGCAGTAGCGCTGGTCCGTCGGGGTCGGGTAGCCCTCGCCCTCGAAGACGTGGCCCAGGTGGGAGCCGCAGCGGGCGCAGCGCACCTCGGTGCGGACCATGCCGTGGCTGCGGTCCTGGATCAGCTCGACCGCGTCGGTGTCCTTCGGGTCGTAGAAGGACGGCCAGCCGCAGTGCGACTCGAACTTCGTGTCGGAGCGGAACAGCTCCGCGCCGCAGGCCCGGCAGGAGTAGACGCCCTCGGTCTTGGTGTCCGTGTACTCACCGACGAACGCGGGTTCGGTGCCGGCCTTGCGCAGCACCGCGTACTCGGCGGGGGTGAGCTCCTCCCGCCACTGTTCGTCCGGCTTCTCGACGTCGTACGTCACGGTGGCTCCTTCAGCTCGACAGGTGGTCCAGGATCCGCGGGCCGAGGTCGGTGACGTCGCCCGCTCCCATGGTGAGAACGAGGTCCCCGGGCTTCGCCATTCCCGCGACGACCTCGGGGACCCGGTCCTTGTCGTGGACGGCGGTGACGTCGGCGCCGGCGGCGGTCGCGGCGTCGATGATCAGGGCGCTGGTGACGCCGGGTACCGGGTCCTCGCGGGCCGGGTAGATGTCCAGGACCACGGAGGCGTCGGCGAGCGCGAGGGCCTGGCCCATCTCGGTGCCGAGCTCCTGGGTACGGGAGAACAGGTGCGGCTGGAAGACGACGAGGAGGCGGGCGTCGGAGGCGGCGCCGCGCATGGCCTCCAGGTCGGCGGTCATCTCCGTGGGGTGGTGCGCGTAGCTGTCGATGACCTGGACGCCGGCTGCCTCGCCCTTGAGCTGGAGGCGGCGCTTGACCCCGGTGTACTTGCCGAGGGCCGAGGCGAGGTTGTGAGCGGGAATGCCGAGGGCGATCCCGGCGGCGAGGGCGGCGACCGCGTTGAGCGCGTAGTGGCGGCCGGGCACGGACACCGTGAAGGTGAGGAACTTGCCGCCCAGGATCACCGTGACCTCGCTGGCCAGGCCGCGCGGGGTGATCTTGTGGACGCGCACGTCGGCGGTCTCGGACTCGCCGTAGGTGACGACGGTGAGCGCGGGCAGGGCCTCGCTGACCCGGCGGGTCAGCTCGACGGCGCCGGACTGGTCGGCGGAGACGACGAGGGTGCCCTCGGGGACGATCTTCCCGGCGAAGGTCTCGAAGGACTCGTAGATCTCGTCCATCGACGCGTAGTTCGCGTGGTGGTCCAGCTCGACGTTGAGGACGATCGCGACGTCGGGGTCGTACTTCTGGAAGCTGCGGTCGCTCTCGTCGGCCTCGGCGACGAAGATGTCGCCCTCGCCGTGCGTGGCGTTGGTGCCGGGCCCGGCCAGGTCGCCGCCGATGGCGTACGAGGGGTCGAGGTCCAGCTCGCTCAGGGCCACGGCCAGCATCGAGGTGGTGGTGGTCTTGCCGTGGGTGCCGGCCACCGCGATGGAGCGGAGCCCGCCCATCAGCGAGGCGAGGGCGTCGGAGCGGTGCACGACGGGGACGGACAGCTCCCCGGCGCGCACCAGCTCCGGATTGTCGGCGCGGATGGCGCTGGAGACGACCACACAGCTGGCGTCGTCGGCCAGGTGTCCGGCGGCGTGCCCGATGTGGACGGTCGCCCCCAGCGCGCGCAGCGCCTCGGCCGTCGGGGACTCCTTGGCGTCACTGCCCGCGACCTTCGCGCCGCGCTGGGCGAGGATCTTGGCGATGCCCGACATTCCGGCGCCGCCGATGCCGATGAAGTGCGGTCGTTCCATGGCGGCGGGGATGCCGGGTGCCATACGTGTCTCTCCCAGGTGCGTACGGGTAGGGGCTCCCAGCCTATTCGCTGTGCGCGAAGAGCTTGAGCACCGGGACGCCGACCTTGTGCCGGGCGCGGGACGCCCAGTCGCGGTGGAAGAACTCCTCGACGTAGTGGGGCGCGGTCAGGACGATGACCTCGTCGGCCCCGGACTCCTCGACCACCGAGGTGAGCTTGTCCAGGGGGTGGCTCTCGATCACCTGGCCGACGGCCTCGGAGCCCGCCTGGCGCAGGGCCTCCAGGGACACTTCGAGGGCGAGCCCGGCCGACTCCCTGGCGCTCCTGCCCTCGGGCTCCTCGCTCTCGCGGGCCGCTTCCTTCAGTTCGCCCATCGCCAGGTCGTCGATGGCCCGCAGCAGGACGTCCGCCTGGTCGCCGCGCGGCTGCATGAGGACGACGAAGGAGGTGCGCTCCTCCCCGTGCAGGGTGGTGACGAATTCGACGTCCCCGGAGGTGAGGGCCTTCTCGATCATCAAAACGCTGGTGAACACCACGGAGCCCTTCTCTTCAGCGGCCGTTCGCCGGTCGCTGCCGAAACCATCCTTCCCCGCGCTCGCACGGGGTCTGCGAGATCCATTCTGCCCACGGAACGCTAACCGGAACATGATATTCCGCTCATTGCCACCGCATGGGGCGGTACGGGGAGGGCTCTGGGGCGTACGGGGGCCGCGGGGTCTCAGGACCGGCGGTAACGGGTGAAGAGGAAGCCGTCCTCCTCCAGCAGCGCGGCCAGGGCGAATCGTTTCGGCACCTCAACGGCGGGCCCGCCCGCGATCCGCTGGGCGTCACCGGCCGTGAGCATCGGCGCGACGGTCAGGCACAGCTCGTCCAGCACCCCTTCCGCCACGAACTGGCCGAGCAGCCGGGGACCGCCCTCCGTGAGCAGCCGCCGGTGCCCCCGGTCGGCCAGCTCCCGCACGGCGCGCGCGGGGTCGACTCGCGCCCCCTCCCCCGCGATCACCACCTCGGCGCCCGCCTTCCGGGCCGTCGCGATCCGGTCCGGGGGCGCGCCCGCACCGGTCAGCACCAGCGTCGGGACCAGCGGCGAGACGAAGAGCGGGAGCGAGAAGTCCAGGTCCAGGCTGCCGCTGACCACGGCGACGGCCGGGGCCGGGGTCTGGCCGTCCGCCGCCCGCCGCGCCGCGAAGGCGTCCCGCGCCCTGGCCGGCCGGTAACCCTCCTGGCGCACCGTCTCGGCACCCGCGATCACCACGTCGGCCAGGCCGCGCAGGGTGCCGAAGATCCGCATGTCGCTCTCGCAGGAGATCGGCTGGGAGCGGCCGTCGTGCTGGGCGGCCCCGTCCAGCGTGGACACCATGTTGGCGCGCAGCCACGGGCCGTCCGCGGCGGGGTAGGCGTAGGCGTCGGCGAGGCGGTCCAGGCTCCATTCGCCGGAGGTGTCGGCCGCTGTCAGGTCGGTCACAGGGAACAGGCGTCGCATGTCCGGCAGTCTGACACGGGCCGTAAGCTTGACGGTTGTGTCGTCCTCCCACGCCGTGCCGGGGTCCAGCCCCATAGCCGAAGCGGCCCCGCTGTCCCTGTGCGCCCGCGAGCCGCACGTCCCCGCCGACCGTCTGGTCGCCGAGATGGTGCCGCCGCCGCGCTTCGACTCGGTGCGCTTCGATACGTACGTGCCCGATCCGAACCAGCCGAGCCAGACCGAGGCGGTCCGGGTGCTGAGCGACTTCGCCGCCGGGCTCGGAGGGGCGCACGCGATGGGGGCGGGCAAGCGGAAGTGGTTCGGCCGGAAGGCGGCTGCCGCGCCCTCAGGCCCGCGCGGGGTGTATCTCGACGGCGGGTACGGGGTCGGCAAGACCCATCTGCTCGCCTCGCTCTGGCACGCCACCCCGGCCGCGCCCTCGCTGAAAGCTTTCGGCACCTTCGTGGAGCTGACGAACCTGGTGGGCGCGCTGGGCTTCCAGCAGACCGTGCGGACGCTGAGCGGGCACCGGCTGCTGTGCATCGACGAGTTCGAGCTGGACGACCCGGGCGACACCGTGCTGGTCTCCTCGCTGCTCAGCCGACTGGTCGAGGAGGGCGTGGCGCTGGCCGCGACCTCCAACACGCTGCCCGGCAAGCTCGGTGAGGGCCGGTTCGCCGCCGCCGACTTCCTGCGCGAGATCCAGGGCCTGTCCGCGCACTTCCGCCCGCTGCGCATCGACGGCGAGGACTACCGCCACCGCGGTCTGCCCGAGGCCCCGGCGCCGTTCTCGGACGAGCAGGTCACCAGGGCCGCGTACGCCACGCCGGGCGCCAGCCTGGACGACTTCCCGGCGCTCCTCGACCACCTGGCCCGCGTCCACCCCAGCCGGTACGGGGCGCTGACGGACGGGCTGAAGGCGGTGTGCCTGACCGAGGTGCGGGCGGTGCCCGACCAGTCGACCGCGCTGCGGCTCGTGGTGCTCGCCGACCGGCTGTACGACCGGGAGGTGCCGGTCCTCGCGGCCGGGCTGCCCTTCGACCGGCTGTTCAGCGAGGAGATGCTGAACGGCGGGTACCGGAAGAAGTACTTCCGGGCAATCTCCCGTCTCACAGCGCTGGCGCGTGACGCGAAGGGGCTGGTGGCGCAGTAGGTTCGGGGGCGTAAGGACGTACCACCGGCGGCGCACGACGCGGTGTCCCGCCGTCCCCGTACCACCGCGCATCCGTTCGAAGGGAACCAGCATGGCTACCACGCGTCAGGCTCACACGGTCTGGGCAGGCAATCTGGCCGAGGGCTCGGGCGTCGTCACGTTCGACTCCTCCGGGATCGGCGACTACCCGGTCTCCTGGCCGTCCCGCGCCGAGCAGGCGAACGGGAAGACCAGCCCGGAGGAGCTGATCGCCGCGGCCCACTCCAGCTGCTTCTCGATGGCGCTCTCGCACGGCCTGAGCGGCGCCGGCACCCCGCCGGCCCGGCTGGAGACCAAGGCCGACGTCACCTTCCAGCCGGGCACCGGCATCACCGGCATCCACCTCACCGTCGTTGGCGAGGTGCCGGGTCTCGACGAGGCCGGCTTCGTCAAGGCGGCCGAGGACGCGAAGGCCAACTGCCCGGTCAGCCAGGCGCTTTCCGGCACCACGATCACCCTGAGCGCGTCGCTCGGCTGATCGCTCTTCCGCTGTGTCCCCGGGCCGCCGGTCCGGGGACACAGCTGTTTCGCACCGGCCGCGGTCTCCGTCCGGCCCTACCCCGGAGCGTCGGCGCGGGTCCGTAAAGCGTGGCGTGACAACGTTCACGGATGGCCTCGGATGGGCAAGGCTGCTTTTGACGATGCCATGCCACCTGTCCCCCACGCAGGGAGTTGCCCATGTCTGTCGCACCTCGCCCCACCGCCTCCCGACGAAACGTTCTTGCCGCGGGCGCCGCCGTCTCGATCGCCTTCACCGGCGCGTTCACCGAACTCTTCGCGGGCAGCTCCGCCGCACGCGGTCACGACGCCTACGGCCCGCTCGTGCCGGACCCGGACGGCCTGCTCGACCTGCCGAAAGGCTTCCACTACCGGGTGCTGTCCCGGGAGGGCGACCGGCTCCGCTCCGGCGAGGGGCAGGTGCCCAGCCACTGCGACGGCATGGCCGCGTTCGCCGCCCGGGGCGGGCACGTACGGCTGGTCCGCAACCACGAGAACCGGGTGGACGCCGCGATTCCGGTGCCGCTGGTCGAGGGGCTGACGTACGACCCGATGGGCAAGGGCGGCTGTACGGCCCTGGAGCTCGACGGCCACAACCGCGTGCTGTCCGAGCGCGTCGCCATCGCCGGTACGGCGGTGAACTGCGCGGGTGGGCGCACCCCCTGGAACACCTGGCTGACCTGTGAGGAGACCGAGGACAAGGCCGGCACCAACGGCTACACCAAGGACCACGGCTTCATCTTCGAGGTGGACGGCGCCGATCCGCGCCGCACGGGCGCCGTGCCGTTGACCGCGATGGGCCGCTTCCAGCACGAGGCCGTCGCGATCGACCCGCGCGACGGGACGGTGTACGAGACGGAGGACGCGTTCGAAAAGCCCTTCGGACTGTTCTACCGCTTCCTGCCGAAGAAGCCGCTGGGCGGTACGGGTTCGCTGCGTGCGGGCGGCCGGCTGGAGGCCATGCGGGTGCCGGGAGTGCCCGACCTCTCGGCCGTGCGGGAGACCGGGACGGTCTTCGAGGGCGTCGAGTGGCTGCCCGTGCCGGACCCGCAGGCCGCCGAAACCCCCATCCGCTTCCAGGACTTCGGCCGGAAGGGCATCACCCACGGCCAGAAGCTGGAGGGCTGCTACTGGGGCGGTTCGTGCGTCTACTTCGTCTCCAGCTTCGCGCACAGCGCGGAGGGCTCGGCGGCGGACCACTACGGGCAGGTCTGGCGCTACGACCCGCACCGCCGCCGGCTCACCCTGGTCGTCGTCTTCGGCCCGGACACCGACCTCCAGCTCCCCGGCGAGTCCCCCGACAACATCACCCTGGCCCCCGACGGCGGCCTGATGGTCTGTGAGGACGGCGGCGGCGCCCAGCACGTGTTCGGTCTCACCCGGCGCGGCGAGGTGTACGCGATGGCGCGCGGCCGGCAGAACACCGGGACGCCCGAGGAACCGGAGTGGGGCGAGTTCGCGGGCGTCACGTTCGCACCGGATTACGGGACGATGTACGTGAACGTCTACACGCCGGGCACCACGTTCGCGGTCACGGGTCCGTGGCGCTGACGTACTGAGCGGAACCGCGGCGCACCCCGCCGCGTCTTTGCATACCGCAACATGGGGTTTGATCCATCCGGGTGTGCCGGGGCAGGATGACAGGGTGTGCTTCGGTGCGCCCGCGCTTCGGCGCGTCGGGCGCCCGGACGCTCAGTGGAAGCGATTCTTGACGGGGGGGGGGCACCGTGACCAAGTGGGACATCGACCCGAACGGCGTTCGTCGGGTCCTGAAGAATACCGCCGAGGTCGGCGGGGAGTTCGAGAAGGAGTTCACCTCCTACAACGACCACCTGGTGGGGTCGGCGACCTCGGCGGGCACGATGGTGCTGGGCGGGACCGAGATCCCGAAGGGGGGCGCGTTCGGGCCGGTGGCCCAGGCGTTGCAGGAGTTCCAGGAGCACACGCTCGACGACCTCAAGTTCCTTCCGGTGCGGGCGGCGAAGTCCATGACGGGGGCGCGGCTCGCCACTGAGGCGTATCTCGCGGGCGACCTGGACATGGCGAAGAACAAGCAGGAGCAGTACTCCAAGGCGCCGACCCCGGAGGAGCTGAAGGGGAAGGGTCCCAAGAAGTGATCGACCTCGCGAAGATCCCCTTCTACACCGGCAATCTGGAGGCCCTGGAGAAGCACGCGGCCACGCTGAAGACGACCGCCTCCGACATCCGGACCACGGGCAAGGACGCCCACACGGCCTTCCAGGCGCTGGACCCGGTCTATGACGCCCCGGAGCAGGAGGAGTTGCTCGACTCCACGATTCCGGTACGCGACAAGGCGGACGCGTTCGCGGACAAGCTGGAGTCGGTGAGCGGGGCGCTCTCGGGTTTCGCGACGGCGGCCCGGCCGCTGGTGGCCCGGATGAACCGGCTCCGGGAGGACGCGGCGCGGTTCGTCGCGGAGAACAGGGACGACGACGACTGGCAGCAGGACCAGGACAAGATCGACGAGAACGCCCGCCTGGTCCACGAGGTCGGCACGACGTGGGTGGCCTTCCAGGGCGCCGAGCGCGACGCGGCCAACAAGATCACGGCGCTGGTGGGCGGGACGCACTTCGTCGTGGACGACGGTTCGCACAAGGCCGGGATGTACGGCTTCAAGGCGGACGACGTCAAGGACGCCGGTGAGACGCCGTGGGGCACGGTGGACGAGCGCGAGTACACGGGGCTGCGGGCCGCGTGGGAGTGGACGAAGAAGAACGTCGGCGGTGCGCTGAAGGGCTTCTTCGTGGACGGGGTCTGGGGCACGATCAAGGGCCTCGGCAGCATGGTCAACGTCTTCGACTGGGACAACTTCAAGAAGACCTGGTCGGGCATCGGTGACGTCTTCGGCGGCATCAGCGCGTACATCATGACGCCGTACGACTGGGCGATGGACAAGATGTTCGGTCCGGTGGACCACAGCGACACGGACCGCCAGAAGGCGGCCCTGCGCAACTTCGGCAAGTCGCTGGTCGCCTGGGACGAGTGGGGCCACGACCCGTCACGCGCCTTCGGTTCGGTGCTGTTCAACGTGGTGACCATCGGTTCCGGTTCTCTGTTGAAGCTGGGCAAGGCCGGCAAGCTGGGCGTGGTCGCGGACGCGGCGTCGGTGGCGGGCAAGGCGGGTGCGCTGGTCGACCCGATGAGCTACCTCGGCAAGGCGGCGGGCGTCACCAAGATCAAGGTCGGCGACCTGATGGAGAGCCTGAGGACGGGCTCCGCGGGCGTGGACGACATGGCCCGTACGGCTCCGACCGGCACGGCCCCGCACCCGACGACCGAGACCCCCGGCTTCCACTACACCGACCACAACGGCAACCCGCGCGTGGTCGGCGACGACGCGGTCATCCGCGACGAGCACGGCAACCCCGTACCGGACACCGAGCCGGTCCCGGAGCCCCACAAGAACGAACTCCCGGACACGCACGAGCGCGTCCCGGACCACGAGAAGGTCCTGGAGGGCGCGGGGGGCCCGAGCCACGTGGAGAACTCGGCGAAGCCGCCGCACTCCTCGCCGGAGGGCACGACGCACCACACGACCCCGTCGACGGGCGGGCATGTGACGGAGCATCCGACGGGGTCGGGCGGAGGCGAGTCCGGAACGGGGTCGCACACCGAGACCGGTGGCGGCAGCAGCGGCGGCGGTTCCGACACCAACACGCCGGGCGGTGGCGGTGGCCACGGCGACGGAAACGACGGCCCCGGCGGCGACGGCCACTCGGACGGCACGCACGGGGGCGGCGAGCGCCCGAACGAACCGCTGCCCGCGTTCACACCGGAGGAACGGGCAGCCCACTGGGGCCACCTGGACGAGGTGGAACAGCGGGCCCCGGAGGAGTTCGACCATTTGAAGCACGACCCCGATCACAAGGGCCAGGTCGACGACAAGTCGATGGATGAAGCCCGCGTCGGTCTCGACCTCCGGGAGAGCGGGCGCCTGCCGGAGGATATCCGGCGACCGGACGGTGCGGACAAGGGTGAGTTCTACTCCGAGACCACCGGTGAGTACTATGACATCAAGGGTGTCCACTCCGACTATCCACCCTTCAATAACGTGCGCGACAAGTCGCAACCGTTCAAGGGCGCGTACGACCCCGCCAACAATGGCGCCTGGGTCAAGAAGCAGCTGGCGAAGCAGATCGAAGTCCGAGGCCGCATCGTCATCATCGATGTCCGTAACGCAAATCAAGCAGCGATAGACAGCGTCAAGGCAGCCGTCGAAAGCAATGGTTGGGGAGACCGTGTCATCTGGTATCCGTAAGAACTGGAAGCCTGCCGCGCTCCCCGCCGACCCTGCGGCCGCAGAGCAGCTCCGTGAGTGGCTCGCCTCGGAGGAATACAACCTCAACGGGATGGGGCGGGACTTCCGGGGCGCGGACCTCTCGGGTGGGGATTTCTCGAATTGCTGGTTCACCGACGCCGTAATGGTCGATGTACGGCTCGTCGGAGCTTCCTTCTACCGTGCCGATCTCCAGTCGGCGGACCTGACGCGCGCGGACCTGACGGCAGCGGACCTGGTGAAGGCGAACCTGGATGAGGCCGTTCTCCGGTCGGCGGTTCTCGACGGGGCGGACATGGTCGGGGCCTCGTTGTCCGACGCGGACGCGAGGGGAGCCAGTTTTCGCGGAACACACTTCGTCGGCGCGGAGTTGCTCGACACCGATATGCGGGGCAGCGATTTGTCCGATGCCGTGGTCGAGGAGAACTACTTCGAGATCAAGGTGGACGACACCACGGTCCTTCGCGGCTTGCGGGGCACGGTCTTCGGCCCGATCACCGTTGTCGGCGACGGTTCCTCGCGCGAAGTGGGCGGCGCGGAACTCGAGGAGTGGATCAGTGCGCGGGGCGGGCAGGTTCAGGTGATCCCGCCGCGCCGACCGGCAGTGGGTAGGCCTTGAGCAAGCCCATTCAGACCGACCCGGATTTCACGAACTTCTTCCGCGTGCATCTCGACCTTGAGTGCGGATATGAAATCCTGGGCGACTTGAGGCCCACATTGTGGAGCTTCAGCGATTCCTACGTTGACTTGATCCGCTCCGGATTCGAGCAGATCATGGCAGATGGGAATTTCGGGCCTGCCGAGTACGAGCGGCTGACCGACATCGAATTCCCTGACAAGGAGACACTGCACGCCTATCTCCGAGACATGTACGACTACCTGTTCGGCGATGCGCCGGAACAGCCGATTCCCCCGGGTTAGTTCGAGGAAGAGGACCGCTTGGATCAGGAACGCGACCGCGTCGCCGCGCTCATCCGTGTGATGAACGATCCCGGCGCCCCGGCTATGGAGCGGTTTCTGGCGTGCCGGGATCTGACGGAAGCGGGCGAGGCGGCCGGGTTCGAGGCGGTGATCCGGGCGGCCGGTGACCCGGAGGGCACCCCGTGGTACGAGTTCTCGATCGACCGGAAGTTCTCCGTGGACAGCACGTTCTCGCAACTGGCGCTGGCCGTGGACGTGAGCCACTACCAGGTCGAGGAGAAGGGCACGGCGGCGCTGCGCGAAGAGGCGTTCCGGGCGCTCGTGCGGCTCGCCGACACCCAGTACTTCGAGGACCGGCTCGGCGAGCTGATCGACAGCGCCACCGTCAGGGCAGCGCTCGGTGAGATCAGGGAAGCCATCGGCCGTGGCGTGCGCGCCCTGGCCGCCGGCGAGAAGCAGCGGTTCGACCTGGCCACCCAGCTGGTGGACCTGGCGTGCGCCGTCGCCCCCGTCGACGGACCCATGTCGGTCGAGCTGGCCATGAGCGTGCTGCGGGTCACCGCCTCACCCCGCACGCTGGAGCACGCCGTCATCCTCGTCTACCGGGCCGAGGGGCCGGAGATCCGGGAATTCGGCGGCTACCTCACGACGGTCGGCAACGACCGCGTCCGGAGGAAAGTCCGCGAAGCGTTCGAGGGCGCGCGGTGACGGAGACGCCGTTCATGGAACCGGCCCCGTGGCAGCCGACCGCGTTCCCCGCAGACCCTGCGGCGGCGCACCAGCTGAGGGAATGGCTCGGTGACACGAGCTACGCCCTCTACGGCGTCGGGCACGATTTCCGGGGTGCCGGTCTCGCGAACGGCGACTTCTCCGGCGCGTGGCTCAACGAGGCGGTGCTTACGGGCGTGGAGCTCGGGAGTGCCTGCCTCTACCGTGCGGACCTCAGCGGGGCGGACCTGACCGGGGCGAATCTGGCCGGCGCCGACCTCGTCCGGGCGAAGCTCGACCGGGCCGTGCTCCGGTCCGCCCGGCTCGACCGGGCCGACATGGTCAAGGCGTCACTGCACGACGTCGACGCGTCGGGAGCGAGCCTGCGCGGGACGCGCATCATGGGCGCCTCGCTGTACGACGTGGACCTGCGGGGCGCGGACCTGACGGACGCCGTCCTGTTCCAGAACACGTTCAAGGTCACCGTGGACGACACCACCCTCGTACGCGGCCTCACCGGCACGGTCTTCGGGCCGGTCACGGTGGTCGGCGACGAGGGCCCCCGGCAGCTCACCGGCCCCGGCATCGAGGCTTGGATCGCCGAGCGCGGCGGCCAGGTCCGCGTCATCGAACCCCACCACACCCGAAGGACCCCCGCATGACCCAGGACGTCGTCGCACTCACCCGGCGCATGCCCGACTCGCTCAGTGTGCTGGCCGGGTTGCTCGCCGGCGGGCCCGACCTGCGGGTGGGGACCACCGGGGACGGGGCCGTCGTGCAGTTGTGCGACGACGAGGGGCGGCCGCTCGTGTCCGTGGAGGTGCCGCTGTTGATCCAGGTACCCGGGGAAGCCGTTCGGCTGCTCGGGGCGGAGGCCGCGCCGGAGGGGGACGGGCCCTGGTGGTGGGTCGAGGCGCGGGCCGCCGCCGGGGTGGACCGCGCCGAGGAACTGGCCGGGGCCTTCGCCGCGCGGCTCACGCTGCTGCTCGGCGGCAGGGTCTGGCCGGCCGACGCCCCCGGCACCACCGGCGCCGCCCGCCCCCTGGACGTCTCGGGCATCACGGCCGTGCCCTCTCCCGCCGCCGCGCAGCCCGCCGTCGACATGCTCACCGACAAGGCGGCCGTCGTCATCCAGGACCGCCCGGTCGTCCCCATGACCAGCTGGATGACGGAGGCGCTGCGGGCGACCGTGGAGAGCGAGCGGTCGCTCCAGATCGTCACCCCGCCGCGCTGCACGCTCTCGCTGCCGACCCGGCTGCTGCTCCAGTCCACCTCCTCCCGCTGGGTCGTCCAGGACGAGCGCTGCGGCTACTACGACGGGCTGACCGGCGCCGTACTCCGCTGGCAGGACGACGCGTTCGCACCGGACCGGCGCGAGGACGGGCAGACCCCGGTCGCCGAGGCGTTCACCGAGGCGGAGCCCACCGGTGAGCGGCAGCTCGTCGTGTCGCTCCGGACCGTGCACCGCCCCACCGCCGACCTCGTGCTCGGCGGCGCCCTGGAAGCCGCCTGGGAGGCGCTGACCGGCGCGCCCCCGGCCGGCTGGGGGACCTCGGAGCCCGCAGGGCTCACCTGGTCGCGGCGGCGGCTGACCGACCTGGCGTACGAGCGCGCGCCCCGGCCCACCTGGCTGGTGGCCGTGGGCAGCCCGGACCGCCCCGCCGTCGCCACGCTCCAGGTGAGCCGCACCCCGGACGGGGTGGAGGAGGAGATCACCCTCGTCCTCGGCTACGGCCCCGACGAGGCGCCCGCCCTGGACGCGCTGCCGGGGCTCGCCGACGAGCTGGTGACCCGGCACGGGCTGCGGACCATGCTCTGCCAGCTGGGCCACGGCCGCCGCGACCTGAACGCCCCGCCCCGCTTCGAACGCCCCCCGCTCCCGTACTCCTTCGCGCTCGGCTCCCCCGAGGTGACCGAGGTGGGCCTCGACACCGCCTCCCGGACCCCGCTCAAGGAGGCGCCGGTGCGGCTGGGCCCGGGCGGCCGGCCCGGGTACTACTACCCGCTCGGCGACGGCGAGACCGCCGAGGGCTGGGCGGCCCTGGAACAGCTGATGCGCCATCTGCGTGGGGCGCCGCCGGTCTAGCGCGCCAGCCCGGGACCGGTTCCGGACGATCGGTTAGCGTCCGAAAATGATCAGATTTACGCACAAAATGACCGTTCTGGGGGTGCTGGGTGCGGTCCTCGTCGGCTGCGGCCAGGCACAGCCGACGCGTACCGCCGTCGAGCGGCCGCCCGCCCCTCATGTCACAAAAGGGCCCCCCGTCATGGCCCCCGGCCCCGGCGGCCGGACCCCCGTCTTCACGCGCGGGCCGCAGCGCGCCGCGAAGGTCGTCGCGCTCAGCTTCGACGCCGACATGACGGCCGACGAGGGGCCGCGAGCGGCGGCCGGTGAGCACTTCGACAACCCGGAACTGATCGCCCTGCTGCGCCGCCTGAAGGTGCCCGCGACGGTGTTCATGACCGGGCGCTGGGCCGAGGAGTATCCGGACCAGGCGCGTTCCATCGGCACCGATCCCCTTTTCGAGATCGGCAACCACTCCTACAGCCACTACGCGTTCACCACGCCCTGCTACGGGCTGCCGACGGTGGAGGAGGGCGCGGTGCGCGAGGAGGTCCGGCGGGCCTTCGGGGCGATCCGGGCGGCCGGCGCCCGCAATGTGGTGCCGTACTTCCGCTTCCCCGGCGGCTGTTACGACGACGCCACGCTGCGCGCCCTCGGGCCGGAGAAGGTGACCGCCGTGCAGTGGGACGTCGTCAGCGGGGACGCCTTCGCGACGGACGCGGACGCCGTCGCCGAGCAGGTGCTCGACGGGGTGCGGTCCGGTTCGCTCGTCGTCATGCACTGCACCCGCAGCGCGGCGCCGGTCACCGCCGACGCGGTCCGCCAGGTCGTGCCGGAGCTACGGAGGCGCGGCTACCGCTTCGTCAAGGTGTCCGAGCTGATGGGCGGCTGAGGCGCCTCAGCCGGAGCAGGCCGTGCGCTGGGCCTCCTGCCACTCGCACACCGGGCACAGCGTGATCCCCTTGACCGACTCCGCGTACTCGGTCGGCTTCCGGCACAGCACGCACTCGGCGTACGGCGGCCCCTCGGCCCGCTCCGGCGACTCGGCGGGCGGCGTCTCGCAGTAGGGCCCCGGTTCCTCACTCATACGTACGAGCCTACTCAGCCCCGTACCGAAGTGAGCCGGCAGACGAGCGCGAACGCGGCGGCCGTCACGGCGGCGGCGCCGAGCAGCGGGAGCACCGGTACGTGGACCGTGCCGGTCAGCGAGCCGGTGACCAGGCCCGTCACCGCGTACTTCGCGGGCGATCCGGCGGTGACCAGCGCCAGCAGCGCCGCGAGCACCGTCGCCGCGAGGGACCAGCCGCGCCCGCGCAGCAGCGGCCGGCCGCACAGCGCGCCCGCCGCCGCGCCCAGCAGCACGCAGCACGCGGTGGCGAGAATTCCGGCGGCTCCGGCGAGCGGCAGGGGCACCCGCACCGAGTGGCCCGTGCTGGCCGGGTCGCTGATCGCCAGGACCACGGCGGTGGCGGCGGTGCCGAGCAGCGCGGCGCCGCCAAGACCGGTGAGCAGGGCCGCCAGATGGGCCCGGGGCTGCCCGCCGGCCGCCGCCGCGACGACCGCCCGGGCGGCAGGCGGCTCCTGGGTGAGGCAGACGCGCACCAGCCAAGCGGTGACCGGGAGCATCCCGGCGGCGGTGTAGCCGAGCGAGTCGAGAACGGGCTGCCCGGAGCGGATGCCGACGGCGAGGAAGGCCAGGTAGAGCAGGACCGGGGCCAGCCAGCGCTGGGACCGCACGAGCAGGTCGGCCTGGTAGCGGATGAGCGCGGTCATGAGGCGGGGTCCCCGTCCGGGGTGGGTGAGCGGTGCGGTGCGGGTTCCGGTTCGGAGCGGGGGCGCGTACGGGCCTCGCCCCCGCCGCCCGCATCCGGCCCCCGCACCGGCCCCACCCGCCCGATGTGCCATTGCGGCCGGGCCGACAGCAGCGCGCCGAGCAGGGCGTCGGAGTGCGCCGCCGAGACCGTGAGGCGGGCCGTTCCGTCGCCGGTCAGGGTGTACGCGGGAGCCCCGGGCAGTCCGGACGGGAGCGGGGTCCCCGGCGGGGCCGTGGCCTCGATGCGTACGCGGGGCTCAAGGTCCGTCGCGAGCGGGGCGGCGGTCAGGCCCAGCCCCTCGACCCGGAACGCCGCGTCGACCGCGCCCGCCAGCCGGCGCGGGTCGTGGTCGACGTACACCACCGTCGCCCCGGCCGCGACGCGTTCCGCCACGGCCCGGTCCAGCACCTCGCGCGCCTCGGTGTCGAGGCCGGTCCACGCCTCGTCCAGGACCAGAAGTTCCGGTTCGGCGAGGAGCGCCTGGGCGACGGCGACCTTCTGGCTGGTGCCCTTGGAGAGTTCGGCAAGGGGCGTCCGGGCGTGCGCGGCGGCGCCGAACCGGGTGAGCCAGTGGTCCGCCCGGTCGGCCGCCCCAGTGGCGCGCAGCCCGTGGACGCGGCCCAGGTGGACGAGATACCCGGCGGCCGTGAACGGCAGGGCCGCCGGGAACCGCTCGGGGACGTACGCGGTGCGCGGGCGGCCCGTGATCCGGCCCTCGGAGGGGGCGTCGATCCGGGCCAGCAGCCGCAACAGGGTCGACTTGCCGGTGCCGTTGGCGCCCTCCACGCGGACCAGGGCGCGCGTGGGCAGGGCGAGGTCGACCCCGCGCAGCACCCAGGGGCCGGTGAGCCCGTACCGCCGGCCGACTCCCCGCAGCCGCAGGACCTCCGTACCGGTGCTCAGTGGGACGACGCCTTCTCGGGCTTCAGCTCGCTGGGCCGTACGATCACGAATCCCTGCCCGTCCAGGCGCAGTTGGACGGCCTCCCCCGAACCGCCCCGGATCATCGAGCCGAGGCTCTGCGAGCGGTGCAGCGAGGTGTTCAGCTGGGCGCTCCAGCCGACGACGGCGTCCGTGTCCACGAAGACCGGCTGCTGCGGGGTGACGGGGATGACGATGGGATATCCGTCGCACATCAGGCCCAGCTTGCCGTAGCCGGTGAAGACGCTGTTGAAGAGGCCGCCGCCGGTCATCCCGGCGCCCTTGACGGTCTTTATCTCGTACGAGAGCGACGCGTCGAAGCACAGCACGTTGCGGCCGTTGATGGTGAGGGCGTCGCCCTGCTCCATCTCCACGATGAAGCAGTTCGCGGCCTCGTGCGCGAACCACGCCTCCCCCTGGCCGCGCACCGCCATCAGCGGCAGCCCCTCGCCGGTGACCGCCCGCTTGAGGAGGCCGCCGATGCCCTGGCTCTTGTGCTCGAACTGGAGGTTCCCGCGGAAGGCGACCATCGATCCCTGGCGGGCGTGCATCTCCCCGTTGACCGCGTATTTGATGGACTTGGCGTTCTGCAGCGTCATCCCGGGGACGGTCGCCTGCTCGGCCATGTGCTCGCTGGAAAAGAGATCGCTCTTCATGGACGGCATCCTCGCCCGGAGCCTTCCATTCCGCCAAGAACGGTGTCCGGGGCGGCTGGCAGACTGGGCGGGTGAGCAGCAACGACATCCCCGCGTCCCCGTCCGCCGAGCCGGCCCCCGAGCCCGTGGACAGCCCCTTCCGGCCCGAGCGGACGGACCGGGACGAAGCACCCCAGTACGTACTGCCGTTGGTGGTGCACATCGAGAAGGCCGCGCCGCCGGCCCGCACCGACGCCCTGCGCACGGCCGCCCGCGCGGTCCTCGTGATGCTGTCCGACGAGCGGTCGGTGGGCGAGGGCGAGTGGGCGCGGGTGATGCGGGACTGGCAGGACGCCCGCATCCGCAAGGTGGTCCGGCGGGCCCGGGGCGCGGAGTGGCGCAAGGCCTCGGCCCTGCCCGGGATCACGGTGACGGGCGAGGAGGCGGAGGTGCGGGTCTTCCCGCCGGTGCCCCTGGACGGCTGGCCGAAGGAGCTGGCCAAGCTCCAGGTCTCCGGGACCGACCTGGACGACCCGGAGCCGCCGGCCGCGCCCGACCCGGCGCACCCGGTGCTCTGGCTCAACCCGGAGCTCGGCATGTCGGCGGGCAAGGAGATGGCGCAGGTCGGGCACGGGGCGCAGCTCGCCTGGTGGGAGCTGACGGAGACCGAGCGCAAGGCGTGGCGCGAGGCCGGGTTCCCGCTCTCGGTGGCCACGGCGGAGCCGGGCCGCTGGGCGGAGCTGACGGTGAGCGGGCTGCCGGTCGTACGGGACGCGGGGTTCACGGAGATCGCCCCGGGCTCGTGCACGGTGGTCGCCGACCACCCGGCGCTGCGGCGACGTCGCTGAGAGAACAGGGACCGGCGGAACCTCAAATGAAGCTCTGAACGTCCTCCCTTGCGGATTCAGGGCCGCGCTCCGGGGCCATCACCCCTGCACGGAACGAGGGGGAAGCGACATGGGGGACGGTATGAGGCTGGGCATCGGGATCGGCTGGCGGCCGGAGATCGCCGGCGAGGTGGAGGCGCTGGAGGGGATCGACTGGGTGGAGGCGGTCGCGGAGAACCTCTGCGCCGACCACCTGCCGGACTCCCTGGTACGGCTGCGGGAGCGCGGGGTCACGGTGGTGCCGCACGGCGTCTCGCTGGGTCTCGGGGGCGCCGACCGCCCCGACCCCGCCAAGCTCGCGGACCTCGCCGCCCGGGCCACGCTGCTCGGCGCGCCGCTGGTGACCGAGCACATCGCCTTCGTACGGGCGGGCGGGCCGCGCACCGGTTCGCCGGTCCTGGAGGCGGGCCATCTGCTGCCGGTGCCGCGCACCCGGGCGGCGCTGGACGTGCTGTGCGAGAACGTGCGCATCGCGCAGGACGCGCTGCCGGTGCCGCTGGCCCTGGAGAACATCGCGGCGCTGGTCTCCTGGCCGGACGAGGAGCTGACCGAGGGGCGGTTCCTGGCGGAGCTGGTCGAGCGGACCGGGGTGCGGCTGCTGATCGACGTGGCCAATCTGCACACCAACCACGTGAACCGGGGCGAGGACCCGGTGGCCGCGCTGGACGGGCTGCCGGTGGAGGCCATCGCGTACGTGCACGTGGCGGGCGGGGTCGAGAAGGACGGCGTGTGGCACGACACGCACGCCCACCCGGTGACCGCCCCGGTGCTCGACGTGCTGGCGGAGCTGCGCTCCCGGGTAAACCCGCCGGGGGTGCTGCTGGAGCGGGACGAGGCGTTCCCGCCGGCCGGTGAGCTGGCGGGCGAGCTGGACGCGATCCGGGGGGTGCTGGCGAAGGGCGGGGGCGCCACGGCCGCTTGGGTCCCCCCGGAGGTCCCGGCCGCCCCGCCGGTCACGGAGGCCGTACGGGACGGGGTCGCCGTGGCCCAGGCCGCCCTGCTGTCCGCCCTGGTCGCCGGCACGCCCGCGCCGCAGGGGTTCGACCCGGCCCGGCTCCGGGTGCAGAGCCGCGCCCTCGCCGCGAAGCGCGCCGACGTCGTGGCCAAGGTGGCGCCCGAGCTGCCGGAGATCCTGGGCGACGGCTACCGGGCCGCGTTCCTCGCGTACGCCGGGGCGCGGCCCATGACGGCGGGGTACCGGCGCGACGCGCTGGACTTCGCCGAGCACCTGCTCATCGCGGGCCGCCCGGAGGACGACGCGGCCCGGCACCGGCTGACGCGGTGGTGGCGGGACCGGGCCGCGCCACGGCCGCCCGGCCGCGCGACCCGCCTGGCCCGGGCGGCCCGCTCCGTCCTGGTGGGGCGGTGACCGGCGTGGACGGGATGCTGGTGTTCCTCACGCTCGCGGTGATCGCCTCCTCCACCGCGCTGATCGTCGGCCTGGCCCGCTCCCGCCGAGGGGTGGGCGGTCCGGCGCACGACCTGTCCGAGGTGGCGTTCCTGAACGGCGGGCCGGGCCGGGTGGCCGACACCGCGCTGGCGGCCATGCACGCGGACGGCCGGCTGGCCATCGGCGGTCCCGGCATCGTCGCCGTGCTCCGGCCGGTCGCCTATGACCCGGTGGAGCGGGCGGTGCTCCATGAGCTGGCCGCCGCGCCGAGCGGGGCGCTGCCGGCGCTGCGGGCGGCCGTGATGCGGCATCCGGCGGTGCAGGAGACCGGCGACGGCCTCGCCGCGCGGGGACTGCTGGCCCCGCCCCGCGCGAGTGCCGGGTGGCGCATCTGGGGTCTGTTGCAGATGCTGTTGTGCCTCGCGTCCGGCCCGGTCACCATCGGCCTGGCCATCGCCCGGTTCATGGAGGGCGACGACGGCGCCGGCTGGAGCTACCCGTTCGCGGTGGCGATGATCCCGGCCGTCGTCGTCGGCTTCGTCTCCGGCCTGGTCTGCGCGGGGGTGGCCCGGTCCCGGGTCACCCGGGCGGGGCGCAGGGCGGCGGCGGAGTTCGGGACCGCGCACGCCCACCGCACCGACCCGGGGTTCCTGGTGGCGACCCGGGGGCTGCGCGGCGTCCCGGACCCGGAGCTGCGGACGCACCTGATCGCGGCGGCCAGGACCCGGCCCACCGCCTCCTCGTACACCCCGTACGGCTCCTCGGCGGTGCTGGTGGCGCCGGCCGTGTGGTGCGCGGGGGCGAGCCCGGGCGGCGGCTGCGGCAGCTCCTCGGGCAGCAGCTGCGGCGGAGGCGGCGGATCGGGCTGCGGGGGCGGCGGATCGGGCTGCGGTGGCGGCAGCGGCTGTGGGGGCGGCGGGTCGAGTTGCGGGGGTGGCAGCAGCTGCGGCGGCGGTTCCAGCTGCGGCGGCGGATCGAGCTGCGGCAGCAGTTCCTGAGACGGCCGTCCACTTACTGGACGAGCTATGGCGCCACCGGCGGTGCTGGCATAGAACACCGGCATGGTGCCGTTTCTGTTGCTGCTGGTCGCGTGGGGTGCGGCGGGTCTTTCCTGCGCCCGGCTCTGTCTCTCGGCGGCCCGCGCGGCCCGTCGGCCGGTGAGCGGGGCCGGCGGGCGCGGGCGGCAACTCACGCTGTACGAGGCGGCGTTCCTGGCGGGCGGACCCGGCCGGGTCGCCGACCTGGCGCTGGTCTCCATGCATCTGCGGCGCCGGCTGCTGCTGGCCCACACCGGCTGGGCGACGGTCGTGGACCCCGAGGGCCGCGACGAGGTGGAACGTACGGTGATCCGCGCCATAGGGCCGGAGGGCCAGTCGCCGATAGCGCCGGTACGCGCGTCGGCCGCCGCTGCCGACGCCGTGCGCGCGGTGGCCGACCGGCTCGTCGCGGCCGGTCTGGCGGTCCCGCGCGGGGCGGACGTCGCCTCGGCGGTGCGGGGGGTGCGCGGGGCGGCGCTGCTGGTGGCCGCGCTGGGCGCCGCCGCCCTGCTCGCGCCCGGCGACGGGGGCGCGGCCCCGATGCCGGTGTGGTTCGCGCTGCCGCTCGCCCTGACCCTGGGGTGCCTGGCCTTGGCCCGGATCGAGGCGCACCCCTACGGTGCGTGGGCCTCCCCGGACGGGCAACGGCTGCTGGCGGCGTGTGCGGTGCCGGGGGACGGCGCGACGGGCGACACGCTGGTGACGGTCGCGGTGCGCGGGGTGGACGCGGTGGACGACCCGGCACTGCGGGCGGCGCTGACGGGCCGGTCGGGCGTACGGAAGCTGCTGGGCAGCCACGAATGACGAACGGTGCGGCGCGCCCGAAGCGCGCCGCACCGCTGAGCCGAACCCGGTGTCGCTGGACCAGCGGACGGCACGAGGTGCCGTGGGCCCGCCGTCTGATCTTCCGGGTTGGGGTGGTCGGAAGCCCGCTCGCTACGCGAGCCCCGCCACCAGGTCCGCGACCGACTTGCGCCGGCCGGTGTAGAAGGGGACCTCCTCGCGGACGTGCATCCGCGCCTCGGAGGCCCTGAGGTGACGCATCAGGTCCACGATGCGGTACAGCTCGTCCGCCTCGAAGGCCAGCATCCACTCGTAGTCGCCGAGCGAGAAGGAGGCGACGGTGTTGGCGCGCACGTCCGGGTAGCCGCGGGCCATCTTGCCGTGGTCGGCGAGCATGCGGCGACGGTCCTCGTCGGGCAGCAGGTACCAGTCGTACGAGCGCACGAAGGGGTAGACGCTGACGTAGTTGCGCGGCGTCTCGTCGGCGAGGAACGCCGGGATGTGCGACTTGTTGAACTCGGCGGGGCGGTGCAGCGCCATGTTCGACCAGACCGGCTCCAGGTGGCGGCCGAGCCGGGTGCGACGGAAGAGGTTGTACGCCTCCTGGAGCTCGTCCGCGGTCTCCGCGTGCCACCAGATCATGAGGTCCGCGTCGGCGCGCAGGCCCGAGACGTCGTACGTGCCGCGGATGGTGATGTCCTTCGCGGCGAGCTGGTCGAACAGCTCCTGGACCTCACCGGAGACGGCCGCGCGGTCCGTGTCGGCGGGCAGGACGTCGCGCAGCTTGAAGACGGACCACAGCGTGTAGCGGATGACGTCGTTGAGGTCCTTGGCCTTCTTGCCGGCGTTCGGAACCTTGCTTGATGTCGCAGTCTCAGGAGCACTCATACGGCTATTGTCCCGCCTCGCTCCGAGTGCCCTGAACCAGGGTCGGCGTGGCGATGATCTCCCCGCCGAGATCCCCGGCGATCTCGTCCGCCGCCCGGTGGGCGCTCGCCACGCAGGCCGGGATGCCGACCCCGTCGTACACCGCGCCGCAGACCCGCAGCGCGGGCAGCTTGGCGACCTCGTCCCGGATGCGGGCGACCCGGGTGAGGTGCCCCACCGGGTACTGCGGCAGTCCGCCGATCCACCGGGTGACCTCGGTCGCCACGGGCCGGGCGGAGAGCCCGGTCGCGGCGGCCAGGTCGCGCAGCGAGACGCCGACGAGCTCGACGTCCTCGCGGTGCAGGTGCTCCTCCTCGCCGTACCGGCCGACCGAGGTCCGCAGCACGAAGAGGTCCGGGGCCGCTTCGGCGACCCACTGCCACTTGTGCGTGGAGAAGGTGGCGGCCTTGATGGTGTGCCCGTCGACCGGCGGTACGAGGAAGCCGGAGCGCCCGTCGAAGGCCGTACCGGTCACGTCGGAGCGCCGGAACGCCATGGTGACCAGCGCCATCGACGCGTATTCGACGCCCGCCAGTTCGGCGGAGGCCCCCGGTGACTCGGCGGCCAGCAGCGTGGCGGCGGACCAGGCGGGCACCGCGAGCACGAGGCCGTCGGCGGAGACGACCCCGGTGTCGGTGCGGACGTCCCAGCCGTCGGCGTTACGGGTCAGGCCCAGCACGGGGGTCTCGGTGAGGATCGCGCCGCCCCCGGCCCGTACGGCGTCGGCGACGGCCCCCGGAAGGGTGCCGATGCCTCCCTCGATGCCCTGGAAGACGGGTCCGGTCTGCTGCCGGGCGGCGGCCCGCTCCTGGAGCCGGGTGACCCCGTCGAGCAGGGAGCCGCCTTCCCGGGCGGCCTCGAAGAGCTGCGGTACGGCGGCGCGCATCGAGATCCGGTAGGCGTCGCCCGCGTACACCCCGCCGAGCAGCGGCTCCACCAGCCGGTCCACGACCTCGCGGCCCAGCCGCTCCGCCACGTACGCGCCGACCGCGACGTCCTCGCCGACCGTCGCCGGGGGCAGTGCGCGGTCCTCGGCGATCCGGGCCAGCCCCTCGGCCGACAGCACCTCGCCCAGGACGGACGGGTCGCCCGGGACACCCATGACATGGCCCTTGGGCATCGGGCGCAGCGCGTCACGCGTCCACAGCGCGGCGGTGGCCGTGGCCGGCGGCTGGAGGCGGTCGCCGAGGCCCACGGCGCGGGCCAGGGAGACGGCCCCCGGGCGGCGGGCGAGCATGGACTCGGCGCCGAGGTCGACCCGGACACCGGCGACCTCTCCGGTCATGAGCTTGCCGCCGAGCCGGTCGGTCGCCTCCAGGACGGTGACCCTCAGCCCGGCGCCGACGAGCCGGTGGGCGGCCGCGAGTCCGGCGATGCCGCCGCCGATGACGACGACATGACGGGGGGCCCGGTCCGCGCGGTGTGTGGATGGCTGCATGGCTCCACTCTCTCAAACCGGTTCCGAGTCCCGACCGTGACCGGTTCGAAACCGGATTTCCGGGTCCGTCCGCGCACCTCGCCACGTCCCACCGCCGACATCAATCACCCGTCCTGGGGGGACAGTTATGCGAGGAACACCTTTCGTACGCACCGGCAGGCGCGTGTCCGGACCGGCCGCCGTGCTGCTGGCAGCCGTGCTCGCGCTGAGCGGCTGCGGCGCGGCCGGCGAGGATTCGAGTGCGAGCGCCGACCGGGGCGTCGCCGGGGCGCAGCAGCAGAAGAGCGGCAAGGCCGGTGCGCCGGCGGCCGACGCGGAGCGGCCGGAGCAGCCGCGTAAGAACCCGACACCGTCAGCGACCCACGTCATCCGCACCGCCACGCTCTCCGTCGAGGTGAAGGACACGTCGAAGGCGGCCGCGAACGCCCGGGCGACGGCGCAGGACGCGGGCGGGCTGGTCGAGAAGGAGACCACCGAGCGGATCGACGGCACCAGGGAATCCTCGAACCTGGTCCTGCGCGTACCGCAGGAGTCCTACGACGAGGTGCTGCGGGAGCTGTCCGGGGCGGGGAAGCTGGTCTCCCGCACCTCGGCGGCCAAGGACGTCACCGACCAGGTCGTGGACACCGACAGCCGGATCGCCACCCAGCGGGCGAGCGTGGCGCGGGTCCGCAAGCTGATGGACCGGGCCGGCAAGCTGGCCGATGTGGTCACGCTGGAGGGCGAACTGAGCAGCCGTCAGGCCGAGCTGGAGTCGCTGCTCGCCCAGCAGGCGTCGCTGAAGGACCGGACGACGCTGGCGACCATCACGCTCGATCTGGTGGAGCCGGAGACGGCGGCCGAGGGGGCCGACGACGACCCCGGCTTCGCGGACGCCGTCGCCGGGGGCTGGCACGCCTTCGTGACGATGCTGCGCTGGCTGGCGATGGCGGTCGGCGCCGCGGCCCCGTTCCTCGGCGTGGCGGCCGTTCTGGCCGTGCTGTGGCGGCTGCTGCACCGCCGTCGCCGGGGCGCGAAGGGCGAGTGAGTACGCCACCGGCGCGGCCCGCGCCGTAGCGTGGGTCCTTTCGGAGACGTTCGGAGGGACCGGCATGGCGGCGGAACGACTGGTGGTCATCGGCGGGGACGCGGCGGGCATGTCCGCCGCGTCCCAGGCACGGCGGCTCAAGGGCCCGGACGAGCTGAGCATCACCGCCTTCGAGCGGGGCCACTTCACCTCGTACTCCGCGTGCGGCATCCCGTACTGGGTCAGCGGCGACGTCTCCGACCGGGACGACCTGATCGCCCGCACGCCCGAGGAGCACCGGTCCCGCGACATCGATCTGCGCACCCGCACCGAGGTGACGGAGATCGATGTGGCGGGGCAGCGGGTGCGCGCCCTGGACCGGGAGTCCGGCGAGACGTACTGGACCGGGTTCGACAAGCTCGTGATCGCCACCGGGGCCCGCCCGGTCCGCCCGGAGCTGCCCGGCATGGACGCGGCCGGGGTGCACGGGGTGCAGACCCTGGACGACGGGCAGGCCCTGCTGGACAGCCTGGACCGCACGGAGGGCCGGCGCGCGGTCGTCGTCGGTGCGGGGTACATCGGCGTCGAGATGGCCGAGGCGATGCTGAAGCGCGGCTTCGAGGTGACCGTCCTCAACCGGGGCGCGCAGCCGATGGCCACGCTCGACCCGGACATGGGGCGCCTGGTCCACGAGGCGATGGACGGGCTCGGGATCACCACGGTGAACGGGGCGGCGGTCACCGCGATCCGGACCGGCGACGACGGCCGCGTCACCGAGGTCGTCACGGACGACGCGTCCTACCCGGCGGACATCGTGGTCCTCGGCATCGGCGTCGAGCCGGAGACGGCCCTCGCCCGGGAGGCCGGGCTGCCGCTCGCGCCGCACGGCGGGCTGCTCACCGATCTGGCGATGCGGGTCCAGGGCCACGAGAACATCTGGGCGGGCGGCGACTGCGTGGAGGTCCTGGACCTGGTGGCGGGCCACACCCGGCACATCGCGCTCGGCACGCACGCCAACAAGCACGGCCAGGTCATCGGCTCCAACGTCGGCGGCGGCTACGGCACGTTCCCCGGTGTGGTGGGTACGGCGGTGAGCAAGGTGTGCGACCTGGAGATCGCCCGGACCGGGCTGCGCGAGAAGGACGCCCGGGCGGTGGGGTTGCGGTACGTCACGGCGACGATCGAGTCGACGAGCCGGGCGGGCTACTACCCGGACGCAGGGCTCATGACGGTGAAGATGCTCGCGGAGTACCGCACGGGGCGGCTGCTCGGCGTGCAGATCGTGGGCCGCGAGGGCGCGGGGAAGCGGGTGGACGTGGCGGCGGTGGCGCTCACCGCCCGGATGACGGTCGAGCAGATGACCGCCCTGGACCTGGGCTACGCCCCGCCGTTCTCGCCGGTCTGGGACCCGGTCCTGGTCGCGGCCCGCAAGACGGTGTCGGTGCTGCGGAAGGCGGGCACCGACTGAGCGGCGCCCGCCTGCGCGGGGTTCAGCGTGCGGTGCTGGTGTGGACGTACTCGACGAGGCGGGAGAGCGCGTCCGGGTCCATGTTCGGCATGACGCCGTGGCCCAGGTTGAAGATGTGGCCCTCCAGACCGGCGGCCGCGTCCAGCACCTCCCGGGTCTTGGCCTCCACCGCGGAGGTCGGCGCGAAGAGCACCGCCGGGTCGAGGTTGCCCTGGAGTGCCTTGCCGGGGCCGACGCGGCGGGCGGCCTCGTCCAGCGGCACCCGCCAGTCGACGCCGACGACGTCCGCCCCGGCCTCGCCCATCAGGCCGAGCAGTTCGCCGGTGCCGACGCCGAAGTGGATGCGGGGGACGCCGTACCCGGCGACGGCGTCGAAGACCTTCGCGGAGGCGGGCAGCACGGAGCGCCGGTAGTCGGCGGGGGCCAGGGCGCCGACCCAGGAGTCGAAGAGCTGGACGGCCGAGGCGCCGGCCTCGATCTGGACCTTGAGGAAGGCGCCGGTGATCTCGGCGAGCCGGTCGAGCAGGTCGGCCCAGAGCTCCGGGTCGCCGTACATCATGGCCTTGGTGTGCTCGTGGTTGCGGGAGGGCCCGCCCTCCACGAGGTAGCTCGCGAGGGTGAACGGCGCGCCCGCGAAGCCGATCAGCGGGGTCTCCCCCAGCTCGGCGGTGAGCAGCCGGACGGCCTCGGTGACGTAGGGGACGTCCTCGGGGGTCAGGTCGCGCAGCCGGGCGAGGTCGGCACGGGTGCGGATCGGCTCGGCGATGACGGGGCCGACGCCGGGCTTGATGTCGAGGTCGACGCCGATGGCCTTCAGCGGGACGACGATGTCGCTGTAGTAGACGGCGGCGTCGACCTTGTGGCGGCGGACGGGCTGCATGGTGATCTCGGCGACGAGCTCCGGCATCGTGCAGGATTCGAGCATCGGGATGCCTTCGCGCACCTTCAGGTACTCGGGCAGCGAACGCCCCGCCTGGCGCATGAACCAGACCGGCGTGTGCGGGACCGGCTCGCGCCGGCACGCCTTGAGGAACGCCGAGTCGTAGGTGGCGGAAGTCTTCGTCTGCGGCCCGGAGGGGCGGTCGTTGGCACTCACGCACAGAATCTTCGCACGCGTGGGCAACGAGCCCGGCCCCGCACGGGTGTCCTTCCGCGCGCGGAGCTCCCGTTCCGCCTACTCTTCCCCGCATGGCTGCGGCTCAGGGACACATCTCCGGTCAATCCGATGGCGCTGACGGCACGGACGGTGCGGAGGGTGGTGCCGTCCCGTCCGCGTTCCGTTCGGCGGTGGACGCGCTGCGCGCGGCGCGGCTGCGTCCCGAGCTGGAGGTGGAGCCGACCCGGCCGCCGAAGCGGCTCGCCCCGCACGCGTACGCGCTGGAGGCGGCGGTCGTCGACGGCGAGGACGACCTCGCGGACGGGCGGCTCGTCCTGCTGCACGACCCGGCCGGCCACGAGGCGTGGCAGGGCGCCTTCCGGCTCGTCACCCTGGTCCGCGCCGAGCTGGAGCCGGAGATGGCCGCCGACCCGCTGCTCCCCGAGGTCTGCTGGTCCTGGCTGACCGGCGCCCTGGAGGCCCGCGGCCTGTTCTACGGGGAAGCGGGCGGCACCGTCACGATGGCGGGCTCGCACTACTTCGGCGCGCTGGAGACCCGGCGCCCCGCGACGCAGATCGAGATCCGGGCCTCCTGGACGCCGCGCGAGGGCCTGGGCGGGGCACCGGACGCGGCGGCGCACCTGGTCGCGTGGGGCGACCTGCTCTGCCAGATCGCGGGCCTGCCGCCGTCGGGCCCTCTCGACGCGGCGGTGGTCACGCTTCCACAGCGCCGGGGCCCGCAGGGGCCGTAGTCCCTGCCGTGAGCGGGACGAGCGGGGCGGCCTCCGGGCCGCCCCGTTTTCCGTGCCGTCGGGTCGTGCGATTTTCCGTGACACCGCGTCATGCGATCACTTTCGGCCAGCGGAAAACGCTCTCAGGAATCGATCGAGAACCCCATTTGCCCGAATTGTTACTCAACAAATCGTGATCTTCCCCTAAAGGAGCAGGGGTCTGCTGCCGAAGGAGTCAATGACCCTTCAAGCACGGTTCGCCCCGGCTTCATCCCCGAGCCGGCCCGTCCCGCCACTCCCCAGGAGGCCTGGTGTCCGTTCTCCTCGAGCAGCCCGCAAGCCTGGTCGCCTACCGCCCGAACAAGCCGACGGCCATGGTCGTCGTGGCCGACCCGCGCGTCCGTTCCACCGTGACCCGTCATCTGTGGGCCCTCGGAGTTCGTGACGTCATCGAGGCGTCGTCCATCGCGGAGGCCCGTCCCCGCGTCGGCAACCCGCGCGACATCTGCGTAGCCGACGTCCACCTGCCCGATGGTTCCGGGCTGACCCTGCTGTCCGAAACCCGAGCCGCCGGCTGGCCCAACGGTCTCGCCCTGTCCGCCGCCGACGACATCGGTGCCGTGCGCAACGCCCTCGCGGGCGGCGTCAAGGGCTACGTCGTGACCGGCACCCGTACCAACATCGGCCACCCGGCCCGTCCCGGCGTCGCCCCCATCGGCGCCACCGCCGCCCGTATGCACCGCCGGCCCCCCGGCACCCCGAGCCACCCGGGCGGCTACCGCGAACTGTCCGGCCGCGAGGTGGAGGTCCTGCGGCTCGTCGCCGAGGGCCAGTCCAACAAGGCCATCGGCGTCTCCATGGGGCTGTCCGCCCTGACCGTGAAGAGCCACCTCGCCCGCATCGCCCGCAAGCTGGGCACCGGCGACCGCGCCGGCATGGTCGCGGTGGCCCTGCGGACGGGCATCATCCACTGACCCCCCGCCCCGGCCGGTGCCCTGCGTACGGAACCGGCTGGATTACGTGCATCGGCGGCTGCCGACGGAACGTTCCGTCGGCAGCCGCCGCGCACACACAGATACCCTTGACACGTGACCGACGCCCAAGAGACCGCAGCAGACACATCACTGCGAACCACCGGGGGCGCTCCCCCGGACGACGTCGCCCCGGCGCCGATCCCCTTGCTGGAACCGCGCGAGGGCATTCCGCCGGTGGTGGCGTCCGACGACGCCCTGGCCGGGGTGATCGCCGCATTCGCCGCGGGCTCGGGCCCGGTGGCCGTGGACGCCGAGCGGGCGTCCGGCTACCGCTACGGCCAGCGCGCCTACCTCGTGCAGCTGCGCCGTGACGGGGCGGGCAGCGCGCTCGTCGACCCCGTCGGCTGCCCCGACCTGTCCGGGCTCGGCGAGGCCCTGCGCGGCACCGAGTGGATCCTGCACGCGGCGACGCAGGACCTGCCCTGCCTGCGCGAGATAGGGATGACACCGACCGGGCTCTTCGACACCGAGCTCGCCGGACGGCTGGCCGGCTTCCCCCGCGTCGGCCTCGGGGCCATGGTCGAGAGCGTCCTCGGCTACTCGCTGGAGAAGGGCCACTCCGCCGTCGACTGGTCCACCCGCCCGCTGCCCGAGCCCTGGCTGCGCTACGCCGCGCTCGACGTCGAGCTCCTCATCGACCTGCGCGACGCGCTGGAGGACGAGCTCGACCGGCAGGGCAAGCTGGAATGGGCCCAGGAGGAGTTCTCCGCCATCGCCTCGGCGCCCCCCGCTCCGCCGCGGCAGGACCCGTGGCGCCGCACCTCCGGGATGCACAAGGTCCGCCGCCGCCGCCAGATGGCGGTCGTCCGGGAGCTGTGGAACGCCCGGGACCAGATCGCCCGGCGGCGCGACATCTCGCCCGGCAAGGTGCTCGGCGACGGGGCGATCATCGAGGCCGCGCTCGCGCTGCCGGCCAACACCCAGGCGCTGACCGCCCTGCCCGGCTTCGGTCCGCGCATGGGCCGGCGCCAGCTGGAGCAGTGGCAGGCGGCCGTGGACCGGGCCAAGGCGCTGCCCGACACGGAGCTGCCGCAGCCCGGCCAGGCCCTCGCGGGTCCGCCGCCGCCGCGCGCCTGGGCCGACAAGGACCCGGCCGCCGCCGCCCGGCTCTCGGCGGCCCGCACCGCGGTCTCCGCGCTCGCGGAGCGGCTGCACCTGCCGCAGGAGAACCTGATCACGCCGGACACGGTGCGCCGGGTCTGCTGGGAGCCGCCAAAGAACCCGACGCCGGAGACGGTGGAGTCGGCGCTCGCCGGGTACGGCGCCCGGCACTGGCAGATCGAGCAGGTGGCCCCGCTGCTGTACCAGGCGCTCACGCAGCCCTCGTAGCGGCACGGCGACCCTCGTTGCGGCATAGGACAGGGGCGTAATCACGCCAGGTTCCGCGCCGCCCCGCGCGCCTCGCGAATGGCCCGGACGGACTCGAAAACGAGTCCGTCCGGGCCATTCGCCGTGTGCGGAGGGGTGCTCTCCGGGCAGTTTCCGCGTGTGACCTTCGCCGCTCCGGCACCAGGGGGTGGGCAGTCTGGTTACCCGCAAGTAGCATGACCGGAGCGGCGTGCCTCCGGGCGCGCCCCGCAGCAGTGCCATCCCGCAGCTTGGAGGAGAGCCATCGTGCCTCGTACCATCCGGGACGTCGTCTTCGTAGACGGCGTCCGCACCCCGTTCGGCAAGGCGGGCCCGAAGGGCATCTACCACGAGACCCGCGCCGACGATCTCGTCGTGAAGGCCATCCGGGAGCTGCTGCGCCGCAACCCGGACCTGGACCCCAAGAAGATCGACGAGGTCGCCATCGCCGCGACCACGCAGATCGGCGACCAGGGTCTGACCCTCGGCCGCACCGCCGGCATCCTGGCGGGTCTGCCGCAGTCCGTCCCGGGCTACTCCATCGACCGCATGTGTGCGGGCGCCCTGACCGCCGTCACCTCGACGGCCGGCTCCATCGCCTTCGGCGCGTACGACGTCGTCGTCGCCGGCGGTGTCGAGCACATGGGCCGCCACCCGATGGGCGAGGGCGTGGACCCGAACCCGCGGTTCGTGTCGGAGAAGCTGGTCGACGAGTCCGCCCTGTTCATGGGCATGACTGCGGAGAACCTGCACGACCGGTACCCCACGATCACCAAGGAGCGCGCCGACGCCTACGCGGTGCGGTCGCAGGAGAAGGCCGCCAAGGCGTACGCCAACGGCAAGATCCAGCAGGACCTGGTGCCCGTCTCGGTGCGCCGGACCAACGCCGAGGCCGGTGAGACCGGCTGGGGCCTGGTCACCGCCGACGAGCCGATGCGCCCGGGCACCACCATGGAGTCCCTGGCCAACCTGAAGACCCCGTTCCGCGCCCACGGCCGCGTCACGGCCGGTAACGCCGCGGGGCTCAACGACGGCGCCACCGCCTCGCTGCTCGCCGCCGAGGACGTCGCCCGCGAGCTGGGCCTCCCGGTCAGGATGCGCCTCGTCTCGTACGCCTTCGCGGGCGTCGAGCCGGAGGTCATGGGCTACGGGCCGATCCCGGCCACCGAGAAGGCTCTCGCCCAGGCCGGTCTTTCCATCTCGGACATCGGCCTCTTCGAGATCAACGAGGCGTTCGCCGTACAGGTGCTGGCCTTCCTGGAGCACTACGGCATCGCCGACGACGACGCCCGCGTCAACCAGTACGGCGGCGCGATCGCCTACGGTCACCCGCTGGCCTCCTCCGGCGTCCGGCTGATGACGCAGCTGGCCCGCCAGTTCGAGGAGCACCCCGAGGTCCGCTACGGCCTCACGACCATGTGCGTCGGCTTCGGCATGGGCGCCACGGTCGTCTGGGAGAACCCGCACTTCGAGAACGCCGGAGGCGACAAGTGAGCACCACCACCGAGCTTCTGAAGGGTGCGGCCGAGCTGTTCCCGGACGAGGTCGTCACCCAGGCGCACGTACGCCACCTGGACCTGCCGGCCGGTGCGGGGCGCTTCGCCCTCATCACGCTGGACAACGGCCTGGATCACACCAAGCCGACCACCTTCGGACCGCAGTCGCTGGCGAACCTCGACGCCGCGATCGACCAGGTCGAGAAGGAGGCCGCCGACGGCGCGATCACCGGCGTCGGCATCACCGGCAAGCCGTTCATCTTCGCGGTCGGCGCCGACCTCAAGGGCGTCGAGCTGCTCAAGGAGCACAAGGACGCGCTGGCCATCGGCAAGGGCGGCCACGACGTCTTCCGCCGGCTCTCCGGTCTCGCGGTGCCCACGTTCGCGTACTACAACGGCGCGGCGATGGGCGGCGGTGTCGAGGTCGGGCTGCACTGCTCGTACCGCACCGTGTCCAAGGCGCTGCCGGCGTTCTCGCTGCCCGAGGTCTTCCTCGGTCTGGTCCCCGGCTGGGGCGGCTGCGTGCTGCTGCCGAACCTGATCGGCGCCGACCGCGCGGTCTCGGTGATCATCGAGAACTCGCTGAACCAGAACCGCCAGCTCAAGGGCAAGCAGGTCTTCGAGCTCGGCATCGCGGACGCGCTCTTCGAGGGCGCGGACTTCCTGGAGCGGTCCCTCGTCTGGACCGCCGACGTGCTCAACGGAACGGTCACGGTCGAGCGCCCGGAGATCGACCGCGGAGACGCCTGGGACCAGGCCGTCGCACGCGGCCGGGCCATCGCCGACTCCAAGGTGCACGGTGCGGCCCCGGCCGCGTACCGCGCGCTGGAGATCGTCGCCGCGGCCAAGGACGGCGACCTGTCCGCCGGCTTCGACCGCGAGGACCAGGCCCTGGCGGACCTGATCATGGGCGGCGAGCTGCGGTCCGGGATCTACTCCTTCAACCTCGTCCAGAAGCGCGCCAAGCGCCCGGCCGGGGCCCCGGACAAGAACCTGGCGCGCCCGGTCACCAAGGTCGGCGTGGTGGGCGCGGGCCTGATGGCCAGCCAGCTCGCCCTGCTCTTCCTGCGCCGCCTGGAGGTGCCGGTCGTGCTGACCGACATTGACCAGGAGCGCGTCGACAAGGGTGTGGGCTACGTCCACGCCGAGATCGAGAAGCTGCTCGGCAAGGGCCGCATCAACCAGGACAAGGCCAACCGCCTGAAGGCCCTGGTCTCCGGTGTGCTGGACAAGGCGGAGGGCTTCTCCGACGCCGACTTCATCATCGAGGCGGTCTTCGAGGAGATCGGCGTCAAGCAGCAGGTGTTCGCGGAGGTCGAGGCGGTCGCCCCGGCGCACGCGATCCTCGCCACCAACACCTCGTCCCTCTCGGTCACCGAGATGGCGTCGAAGCTCAAGAACCCCGAGCGGGTCGTCGGCTTCCACTTCTTCAACCCGGTCGCGATCCTCCCGCTCCTGGAGATCGTGCGCGGCGAGCAGACCGACGACGCCTCGCTGGCCACCGCCTTCGGTGTGGCCCGCAAGCTGAAGAAGACCGCGGTGCTGGTGAAGGACGCCCCGGCGTTCGTCGTCAACCGCATCCTCACCCGCTTCATGGGCGAGATCCAGAACGTCATCGACGAGGGCACCCCGGTCGAGACCGCGGAGAAGGCCATCGAGCCGCTCGGTCTGCCGATGTCCCCGCTGGTGCTCCTTGAGCTCGTCGGCCCGGCGATCGGCCTGCACGTCTCCGAGACTCTGAACCGCGCCTTCCCGGAGCGCTTCACCGTCTCCGAGAACCTGGCGGCGGTCGTGAAGGCCGGCAAGCGCGGCTTCTACGTCTACGACTCCGGGAAGCCGGAGCTGGACCCGGAGGTCGCCGCCCTCCTCAAGCAGGGCGACACCGTCCTGACCGAGGAGCAGGTCCGCGACCGCGTCCTGGACGCGGTGGCGCAGGAGATCGGCCTGATGCTGGACGAGGGCGTCGTGGCCGAGGCCCAGGACATCGACCTCTGCCTGATCACGGGCGCCGGCTGGCCCTTCCACCTGGGCGGCATCACGCCGTACCTGGACCGCGAGGGCGTCTCGGAGCGCGTGAACGGGAAGAAGTTCCTGGCGGCGGGCGTGGCGAGCGTTCCGGCGTAACCGGGGAATCGCCTCAGGGGCGGCGGGCCGTACGGGATCGATCCGTACGGCCCGCCGCACTGTCCGGTCCCGGAGGTATGACAAGATCTCCTTCTCCGCCTGAGGCGGGAACATCCGGACGTGCCATGTGGCGGACGCGGGGAGCGGAACGGCCCATGGAGCGGCAGCGGGAGTACTCGCGCAGGAGAGTGCTGTGGGCGGCCGGTGCGGGGGCCGCGGGCGTGGCGCTGGCGGCGGCGACGGGCAGGGCGTGCACACGCCGCCCGGCCCTGCTGCGGGCCGGGGACTTCGATCTCGCCGACGCGGCGGAAATCCTCGCCCCCAGCCCCCTGTACCACAGGACGGTCGCCCAGTCGTTCGCCTTCGACGACGAGCGGGGCGAGATCTACACCGTGCAGATCGTCCAGGGAGGCGTACGGCTGCCCGGTGAGGCGCGGGCCGTCACGAGCGCGTCCCGCAGCGCGAACGGCGATCTGTGTGTGACGAGACTGGCGGCCGACGGTCGTCGTACGGGCCACATGTACCTGCGCGGCTTCGGCCACGGTGTCTCGATCGGCGTCGAACCGCACGGCTCCGGCGTCCTGTTGTGGACCGAGTCCCAGGCTCATCCGAACACCGGTTACGGACGGGCCGTCGCGCGCTTCCCCTTCCGCGGTGGCACGGTGCTCGACACCACCGACTCCCGGCTCCGCCACCACCGCCCGGTGCCCGGCTCCCTGGTGAACCAGCCGTCGCTCGACCTCGTCCGGCGCCGTGTGCTGGTCGGCCACTGGGCGGCGACCGGCAAGGGGTACGAGCAGCGCTACGCGGTCTACGGCCTGGACGACTTCGTACGCGGCCGCTACGAACCACTGCACCTCGTGCGGCCGGCCCAGCTGGGACCGGACGAGACCTACCAGGGCTGTGCGCTCCATGGCGACCACCTCTACCAGCTGACGGGCGACCCCTACTCGGGCCCGTCCGGCAGCAATCCGCCGTCGTCGGGCGGCAACGTCCGCGTGCGGGCCATCCGCCTGGCCGACGGCCGGACCACCGAGGACGTACGGGTCACGGTCGCGTCCGACCTGGCGTACCGGGAGCCCGAGGGCCTTGCCGTCCGGCTGGCAGGCGGTCCGCGGCTGTGCACGGGGTTCGCCACCGGCGCGGCGGGCGACCGTCAGCTGGCGATCCACGCGTTCGCCTCGGTGCGTCGATGACGCAGGGCGCGTGACGCGTCGGCGCCCCGTCAGGCCCCGGGCAGCGGGCGGCGCTCGGACACCTCAAGGGTCAGGTTGCCGGCCTTCGTGGCGTAGAGGTGGCAGACCCGCTCCAGGCCGGACGCGTCGGTGGGAGCCACGACGACGCCCTGCTTCGTGCGGTCCTGGAGGGTCTGGGCCCGGCTGCCGCCCAGGCGGACCTCCTTGCCCACGCCCTGGTAGCAGATGTAGAGGTACATGTCCCACAGGCCGGGTCCGATCGGCCGGTGGCCGTCGGCCGCCGAGAGTTCCAGCTTCGCCTCGAAACCCGCCTGGGACCGGTCGATGCGGGTGGCGGCGTTCAGCTTCGGTGACGGGGTGGAGAACACCCGGAAGCGGTGCTCGGCACCGGTGCGGCGCTCGCGGAGGACGACCTTGACGCCGGGCACCTTGGTGCTGAGCTGTTCGAAGTACCCATGCCCGCCCAGTTGCAGGAGGGTGCCGCTCCAACTGGCCTTGTTCAGCCGGTGCTTGGCCCGGAGGGTGTGCGTGATCTCGTAGACCTCGTCGGCGAGGCCCACCTCCGGGTCCCGGAAGAAGGGGTAGCGCCGGTAGACGCGTCCCCCCTCGACGAGCATCTCCGCCTTCTCCTTGTCCACCTCGAACGAGATCAGACGCTCCGCCTCGGCGAACCGGCCCAGCCTGATCAGCTCCATGCGGACGGAGAGCGGCCGGGGCAGCCTGGCGATCACACCGGGGGTCACGTAGGCGTCCAGCACCTCGCGGGCCTCGGTCAGGATGCGGTGACGCTGCTCCGGGTCCTCGCACTTGAGGTACGCGGCTCCGGTGGCCTTGCCGAGTTCCAGCTCGACGTGGCGGGCCATCAGGTGGTCGCGTTCGGCGCCCGGCCGGACCCGCTCGGCGACCATGGCGGTCATCTGCCGGGTCAGCAGCATGCGTTCCACGGCCGAGCCCGCGTACCGGGAGTGGTTCACGCCGGCGATCCTGCGCGCCTGCAGCACGCACTCCTGGTCGGCGACGACGGCGATCCGGTCCGCGTAGAGGTAGCCGAGCGCTGTGAAGACCTGGTCCTCGCCGACCCTCCAGTCGGTGGGGAAGCGCAGGAAGCAACGCTCGACGAGAGAGCGCCGGAACAGCTTGTCCGGGCTGAGCGACCAGTAGACGCGCGAGGTGTAGACGTCGGCGTCGGCCGCGTTGCGGGCGAACATCGACGTGCCGACCTTCTGCCCGTCGAGTCCGGCCACCTTGCCGAGCACGACGTCCGCCTCCTCGGTCTCGGCCGTCTCGGTCATCCGCCGCAACGCGCCCGGGACGAGCCGGTCCGTGCCGTTCAGGAACAGGAGGAAGCGGCCCGATGACTGCTCGATGCCCGCGTTGCGCGCCTCGGCGGGTGTGTCGGACGGGGCGACCACTCCGCAGCGCAGTTCGGCGGGGCGGCCGGCGGCCCACTGCTCCAGGGTCTCCCGGGTGCCGTCGCGCGACCCCCGGTCGAAGGCGAGCACCTCGACGCGGAAGCCGTCCTCGTTCTGGGACAGCACCGATTCGAGGCAGGCCCCGATGGATTCGGCCGAGTTCAGCGCGTCGACGATCACGCTGACGTCGGGCTGTTCCTTGGGGTGGCGGGCGGAGGGGTTCACGGCGCTGGTCACCAGACTTCGTTGCGTACGGGGGACGGTCCGGACGTCAGCCGGAGAGGGAGGCCGCCGGCCAGGGCAGCGGTCCGGAGACGCTGGTCCGGGACCACGAGGCGTGGACGGTGGTCCCGGAGCCGTCGGGCCGGGGCGGCGTCAGGAGTCCCGGGGCCGCGGACAGATCACCGATGTGGACGACGACCCGGCCCTCGGCCCGTTCGCCGCCGGGTGCCTGGACCGTGTATCCGAAGTGGTCGTAGCCCATGGCTCCGGGGGCCGCCTCGAACAGCAGGGCACCCTCGGCGGTCACCGAGACCCGGCCGTTGCGCGGCTGGCCGTGCCCGATGAGGGCGGTGCCCGCCGGGAGCCCGGCGCACACGTCGATCAGCGCCGGCGTGTGTGCCGAGTGGGGCGCGATGGCCAGGGCTCGTCCGGGTGCGAAGAAGCCGCGGATGCGGACGCCTTCCTGGGCCTGCGGCTCGGCACGCAGCAGCTTGCGCGGGTCCCGGCCCGGGATCGCCGCCCCGATCGCCGGGCGGAGCGCGGGCTCGGTCGTACCGGGGCGGACGAGCAGCGTCAGGACGGCCGTGGTGGCAGCGCCCGCGTCGGCACGCACCCGGTAGCGGCGCAGGGTCGCGGAGTACTCGGCTCCCTCGACCGCCACGACGTCGGCGGCGGCCACGACGGAGTCCTCGTCGAGGTAGCCGTACGCGTGCCGGGCGCCCTGGTCGGCCTGCACGGTCAGCGCGACCCGTACGTGCCGGCCGGGCATGACGAAGCCACGGGGATGGGCCTCGCAGTGGAGTGCGGCGCGGGCCGCGTTGTCGGGGGCGCCGGACTCCTGGACCCTGACGACGGTCAGCAGGTACGTCACGTGTCCGCTCCGATCCGTGCCGACTCGGGCACCGGGGCCACCCGTTCCTTGGTCAGCCGGTTGAAGGTGCCGGTGTCCAGCCAGCCGATCTCGTCGGTGGTGAACTCCATCCGCTCCAGGCTGTGCACCCAGTGGGCGGGCACGATCTGCTGGTCCCTGAGCGCGCGGACGATGAAGCGGGCGAACTCGACCGCGGCCTCGGCCCTGCAGTGCGTGTCGTCCCAGCCCTTGAGGTTCGCGACCGGGTTCTCGTCCGGCTTCAGGTAGGCGAAGAGCTCCCGGGTGGCCTCGGGGCCGAGGCTGTCCCACCATTCCAGGCTCTGCGCGTACAGGTCGACCAGCGGGGCGCAGGTCTCCTCCGCGATCTCCCGCATGGCCATGGGGTACACGTGCAGAAAGCGCTGCACGTTGTCGTACGCGTCGAACTTGCGCCGCTCGTGGGTGAGTACGAGGACGGGGTGGGCCTGGGCCTCCCTGGTCAGGCGCACCATCTGCCGCAGATAGTCCTGGTACTCCCCGAAGGGCTCGGTGAACAGGCCCTTCTCCGGCTCCCAGTCGACCTGGCCGAAGCTGATGATCACGTAGTCGCCGGGCCGCACGTTGTCCATGATCCACTGGAAGCGGCCGCGGTCGTAGTAGCTCTTCGAGCTGGCCCTGGCCCGCGCGCAGTTGACGATCTCCACCTCCGGGCCGAGGAACAGGTTCAGCACCTGTCCCCACCCGGCCATGGGCAGGTAGTCCACCGAGCGCGTGACGACGGTGGAGTCACCCGTCACGAACATCCGCCTGCGCGGCGGGCCGTCCCCGTACACAGCCGTCACCGCCGTCAGATCTCGTCTTCGGCGGGCAGCACGGCCGCGATGGCCGCCGGGTCGGACACGGACTTGAACGGATCCTGGCGGCGGACGTCGATGACGTGTCCGGTCAGCCGCGAGATGAGCACGTCCACCGAGGTACGGGCCACCGCTTCCGAGGTGAGCAGGGTCTCGGCGGGCTCCAGACCGAACGCCTTGGTCCGCATCGGCGTGGCGGTGCGCTCGGGGTTGATGCAGTTCACCCGGATGCCGTCGGCCGCCCACTCGTCGGCGAGCGCCTGGGTGAGGTTGACCGTGGCGGCCTTGGCCGAGGAGTAGAGGCTGTAGCCGGACCGGCCGCGGGTGTAGCTGCTGGAGGTGTAGAGGAGCAGCTGGCCCTGGGACTCGGCGAGGTACCGGTGGGCGGCGCGGGCCATGTGGACCGGGGCGAGGTAGTTGACCAGGGTGGCGTTCTCGATGGTCGCGCTGTCCGTCTCGGCCAGCTTGCCGGTGTGCAGGACGCCGGCGGTGTTGACGACGTAGTCGATGCGCCCGGCGGCGGTGTACGCCTCGGCCAGCGCCTTGTCGATGTGCTCCGGCACCTCCACGTGGGTACCGGTGCCGGACCTGCTGTAGCGGAAGACCCGGGCCCCGTAGGACTCGGCCATGTCGGCGATGTCGGCGCCGATGCCGTAACTCGCCCCGAAGACGACGACCGACTTGCCCTCCAGCGCGGACCGGTAGCCGGCCTCGTCCGCCGCGGCCGGGGCGGTGTGGTGGGCGAGCTGGAAGAGCTTGTCGGCGATGAAGATGTCGACGGGGTGCGTCACCTTCATGTTGTGCTCCTCGCCGTGCACGACGTACACCGGTACGTCCGGCAGGTAGCGCAGGACCACCGAGCAGTCGTCCGTGGCCTCGAAGTTCGGGTCGCCGGCGGCGACCGCGTAGGCCCGGCGGATCGTGGACAGCAGGAACGCCTGGGGCGTCTGGCCGCGGCGCAGCCTGGAGCGGTCGGGGATGTCCGTGATGAACTCGCCGTCGTCACCGTGCGTACGGGTGACGATGATGGTGTCGGCGGACGGGATCGCCACGTCGACGGCCTCGAACCTGTCCAGTGCGCGCACACAGTCGTCGATGACGCGCTGCGAGAGCAGCGGGCGGACGGCGTCGTGGAAGAGGACCTTGGGGTCCGCCTCTCCCTCGGCGAGGCCGGCGGAGATGGCCTCGATGGCCCGGCAGGTCGTCTCGTTCCGGGTGGAGCCGCCCGCGATGACGTCCGTCACCTTCGCGAGGCCCGCGGCGGAGATGATTGCGCGGACCTCCTCGATGTGGTCCGGGTGCATGACGACCAGGACCTCGTCGACGGAGGCGGTCGCCTCGAAGACCTCGAGCGTGTGCTCCAGGATCGTCCGGCCGGCGATCTTCACCAGTTGCTTGGGTATCGGCAGGCCGACCCTCTGGCCTGTTCCGCCTGCGAGAACGACAGCGACGGTACGGGGGCTGCGGGACAAGTCGGTTCCTCCAGGAAAAAGGCGGGCGCGAAGTACGGGTGCGGTCGCCGGGCGGATCAGAAGTACTGGTTCATCGACTGCTGCGGACCGAGTTGCTGTCTCATCCAGCCGAGGTGACGGATCTGCATGGTCGCGTCCGTCTCCTGCCCGGGGGCGGCCGCCTGGGTGAAGGGGTTCGCCAGGATCGGCTCCGCGGTGTCTCCCGGCGGGAACTCCTCCATGCCCTTGGCGAACAGGGCGTTCACCGCGTCGTTGAACCGGACCATGGAGTCCCCGTCGCCGAGCAGGTAGCGCTTCAGGATCTCCCGGTGCTGCGCCAGGCGGTCCCGGCCTCCCGACCGGGCCGCGTCCACGCAGAGCGGGAGCTCCTCGCACGACGGGCCGAGGATGTAGGCGGCGGAGGCCGCCGGGTTGAGCTGCTTGAACAGCTCCGGGTCCATGTCCGACGGGTTGGAGACCGCGTACGGCTTCTCGCTCGCGACGAAGTCCGACACCACACTGGAGATGTCGCTGATCAGCAGGTCGGCCTCGTTGAAGCAGCTGTACAGGGAGGGGAGCTGGCCGGTGACCACCTGGTGGCGTTCGCCGCCCCTGGACTCCCAGAACGTCTCGTGCCACTGGGCCTGGAGGTCCTCCCAGGACTCCTTCGGCGGCCGGGCGAGCGCCGCCCGGTCCTTGTCCCAGACGCCGTAGACGCCGACCACGGTCCAGGCCTTCAGCCGGCCCATCCGGGACTCCAGGTCGGCGAGCCGCTTGTCGCCCTGGGCGAGCGCCGAGCGGGCGCCGCGGCTGTCCTGGCGGTCGCGTTTGGCGTTGTCCGCCTCCAGCATCGCGACGATGCGCCGGTGCACCCGGGTCGCCTCCGCCGACCGCTTCCCGGTCAGCGGGTGCGGCTTGTAGAGGATGCGGACCGGCTCCGACTGGTTGAGCAGCATCCGCATGATCTTCTCGCCCATCAGGATGAGCGAGGTGTGGTACGGGTCCGCGGTCCACCCTTCCCAGGTGGGCGCGTACAGCACGGTGGGCATCCGCTCGGGCGGCCGGACGGTCACCGACTCGACGGCGCTGAGCTGCGGCCGGCCCACGGGCACGATCGCCGAGCCGGGGATGGTGCCGCGCAGCCGCTGGTAGCGGTCCTCACCGCCCTTGCCCGCCGTCCATATCTCGTCGAACACCTTGCTGACCCGGTTGCTGCTGGCCAGCTTGTCGCTGTCGCCGTGGCCGATGAAGACGTGCTTGGCCTCGGCGACGCGCAGCATGTGCACGTTCTTGCCGGCGTTGGCGGGATACAGGATGACGCGGACCTCGGGCAGGTCCAGCAGGCTCAGGTCGTCCGCCTTGGGAAGGCAGACCACGGGCAGCGGGGTGTACGCCAGGAAGCGCAGGGTGGTCACTTCGCGGAGCACGATCAGAGGCCGGCGGCCCAGCCTGGAGAGAGTGTCCAGCCACATGTTGACCTGGTACGCGGAGTCGCGTGCCCCGGCCGCGTAGCTGAAGTAGAGGACGACCTCGGGGCGGTACTCGGCGACCTGCTTGTTCAGGATGCGGAAGGTGCGCTCGTGGCTGGGCACCCGGCGGCACTGGTTGATGGTCGGCAGCAGGATGACCATGCCGAGGAGCGCCAGGGTGATGGCCACCGCGCCGCCCAGGACGCTGAAGCCGACGAGCCCGGTGTAGTCGGAGGCGAGCGCGCCGACGATGATCGACGTGTCGAGGTACAGGAGCTTGCGCTCGTGGGCCCGGAAGGCGATGGGCGGGGGCGGCTCGGGCATCCGCAGGGAGCTCAGGTCGAGATTGCGCACACGCACGGGGAGCGCTCGGCGGCGCTTGATGAACATGCAGAGGAACGTGTAGAGGAGCCGCAGGGCGTGCACGGCGACGAAGCCGAGGAAGACCACCGTGAACATGTCCCGGTCGCCGCCGGCGATGTCCCGCATGAGCACCAGGACGGCCAGTTCCCGCGTCAGGACGCGGATGCTCAGCCCCCACTTGAGCTTGCCCAGGAAGCGGATGAGGTCCGGCTCGGTACGGTGCAGGTAGAGGTCGGTCGCGTAGCTCAGGACCAACGAGCCGGCGAAGGCCCAGAAGACGTCGAAGACGCCCGCGACCAGCATCCCCAGGTAACTGGCCATCAGCAGGAAGAGAACGAGGACGTTCTTACCCTTGCTGATCTCCGCATGGCGGATCAGAGCGGCGATCAAACTCGTCTTCTTTCTTCGTGAGCGCACCGCTCACGAAGGAACGACGTCCCCCGTGCGCGCGCCTCTCCCCAGCCCGGAATGGCCCAACAGCCTCGGCTTGAGCCCGAGCACGGTGGCGGGGTGGCGACGAGGTCCCCCCGGACATCGCGCGTACGGACCCACTCGGGTCCCGCCCCCTGACAGGAAGAAGCCGCGCCCACACCGGCGTGGGTCACGGCGCCACTGTGACGGCCAAGCACTCAGGATCCACTCAGAACCTTCACCTGAGCTTTACCTGAAGTAATGATATTACCCGCCCGGATGTCACAGCCAAGACACAGTGAGATCACACCCTGCGCACTTCACGCATGAATGCTTGCCGCCGTGATCGGTGTCGACCGGTCAGGACCGGGCGCGGACCCTAGTGCGTGCCCGAAAAGTCCCACGGTTCGAGCATGAGACCGCGCTCGCCTTCGGCACGGCGCGTCGTGGTCAGCCGGGCCGACCCGTCGAGGGCGGCGACCGTGACCCGGCCGTGGCGGTCCGGCGCCACGGCCGGCGGCACCAGGCACCACTGATCCGTCGCCGTCCACCACACGCCCGAGTCGTGGCGGCCCTCCACGTGGAAGCCGATCAGGCAGCACCCCCGCCGGTCCGTCGACGCGAGCACCGTGCAGAGCCAGCCATCCAGGTCGACGCCCGTCATGCCCCCGACCCGCGCCGCAACGTCCGGGCCGTGCAGGGCCGTCGGACCGTAGGCGCCCCACTGCCACTGACACAGCTCACCCGTCTCGGCGTACGTGTAGCGCAGCGCGCCCGCCTCGGGCGCGGCGGCCAGCGTCCCCGGGTAGGCGTGCACGTTCGGGCTCAGGTCCTCCGCCCAGGCGTTCTTCGCGGTGCGGCTCCAGCGGGCGACTCCGGGGGCGTCCCGGAGGCGGGCGAAGAGTTCCGCCGTACCGTCGGGGGCCCGCATGGCCACCATCTCGTCGGCGGTCTTGGCGCCCCTCAGGTGCCGCCACGGCGACCAGACTCCGTCGTCTCCCTGATGACGCGTGTTCACGGTGTGCTCGTCGTTGCGGACGAAGACGTGCACGGTGCCGTCGTCGTCGAACGCCGCCACCGGCAGGGCGACGAACCGGCCCCGCTCGGGCTCGGCGCGGTGCGGATTGCCCAGCTCGTGCCAGGGGCTGAGCGGCCGCCCGGTCTGGTACTGGGTGGCGCAGACGATCTCCGTGGCCACCGTGCCGTCACCCCTCTCGGTGCGACGCAGTCCGACGAGCCGCACATAACCGTCCGGACCCTGGGCCACGGTGAGCGCGGGCAACAGGCCGGGCACGTCGAGCAGTTCGGGGCCCGTCCAGCCGCCGTCCACCCGCTCGGTCCAGCGCAGCACCGCCCCGGCCGTCGGAAGGTAGGCGGACAGCCTGCCGTCGTTCCCCCGGACCAGCCAGTTCGCCGGGAAGCGGTAGCGGGGCCGGGTGCCGGATCCGTCCGTCGCGCGGGGGTCCAGGACCCGGCAGTCGACGAAGACCGGCCGGCCCGACTCCCGGTGGTACGCCTCGACCGCGCGGAACACGGCCAGTGCGGCGGCTTCGTGCGACCCGTCCGGGTCTGCCGGACCCTGGTCCGCACCGGTGGTCAGGATCCGCCCCGGGCCCAGGGCGCGTACCTCGGCCAGGACCGCCGAGGCGGCGTCGCCCCCGGAGGGAAGGACGCGCACCTCGTCGTCGGCCCTGCCGCCCTGACGTCCCACCGCGGCCACGGCACGGGCGAAGGCCGCCCGCCCCTCGCCGTCACCGCCGGTGAGGCACAGCGCGCCGACCCGGACGGCGCCTCGCGCCTCGGCCATGAGCAGGGCGGCTTCCGCGGGTGAGGGTGCGACGATCAGGACCCGCGGCCGGCCGGAGTCAGCGGCCCCGGCCTCACGGAGACGGCTGCCTCTGGGCGCGCCGGTACGACGTCCGGTTGATGCCACCATGATCCGTTCGACCCCTCTCACCGCTGAAATCGCGGCCCCACCCCGCGCTGTCGAGCACGATAGACGTACACTCGTTCGCCAAACACATTTGCCTATATGCTCTGATGTCAATCGAAACCGGCGGCAACGACGCCCCCCATTTGCGCTGTCGCACGCGGCTGACCGCCAGTCCCCTCCTAGGTGCGGTCGTCAATATCTCACAACCGCCGATTCTCGGGATCAGAGGACAAATACGGCATGACTCAGGCCACCACCGCGCCTACCCGTTCGCGCAGAGCTCCGCGCAAGGCCCGTAAGCACAAGGGTCTCAAGATCACGCTCATCGTCATTCTCGTGCTGTTGCTCGCCGCGGGCGGTACCGCGTGGTGGTTCTGGAGCCACCTCAACGGCAACATCAAGGGCGTCGACATCAACAAGGCGCTCGGTGAGGACCGTCCCGAGAAGCTGCCCACCAGCGGGCAGAACCTGCTGGTCCTCGGGTCCGACTCGCGGGCCGGCGCGGAGAACAAGAAGCTGGGCGGCGCGGTCGGAGTCAGCGGGGCCCGCTCCGACACGGCGCTCGTCGTGCACATCCCGGAGGGCCGTGACAAGGCCGTCGCCGTGTCCATACCGCGCGACACCCTGGTGACCCGGCCCGACTGCACCAAGGGCGACGGCTCCACGGTGGCGGGCAGGGACCGTGTGATGTTCAACTCGGTGTACTCGCAGGTCGGTCCGGCGTGTGTGGTCAAGACCGTCGAGAAGATGTCCGGGGTGCGCATCGACCACTACCTGGAGATCAACTTCGCCGGCTTCAAGGGCCTCGTGGACGCCATCGGCGGCGTGAACATCGACGTCAAGGAGCCGATCCACGACAAGAAGACCGGGCTGGACGTCGACGCCGGACCGCACAAGTTCGACGGCACCGAGTCCCTGAAGTTCGTCCGGACCCGGTACAGCCTCAGCGACGGCACCGACCTCAGCCGGATCGGCCTCCAGCAGCAGTTCCTCATGGCGCTGCTCAAGGAGGTCAAGAGCCAGGACCTCCTCGGCAGCCCGACGAGCGCCTACAAGATCGCCAACTCCGCGACGGCGGCCCTGACCACCGATGACGAGCTTGCCTCGCTCACCTCGCTCGCGAAGTTCGCCCGGTCCATGAACGGGGTCGACCCGGACACGATGGAGACGGTCATGCTCCCCGTCGAGTACGACAAGATCGACCACAACCGCGTCGTGGCCGTGAAGTCGCGGGCGGACGCGCTGTGGAAGGCGATCCGCGAGGACACCCCGATCCCCGAGTCCGCCAAGAAGTCCCCGGCGCTCGGGCAGGGCTGAGCACCTCATGGCGTACGGCCCCGGGAGCGGTCCCGGGGCCGTAGTGGTTCACACCCGCTGCGCCGGTCCCAGCGCGAGCCCGGGCTCGTCGTTCTGGCGGGCCACGTACAGCCCGCCGCGCTCGCCGATCAGCGCGAGCACCACGCGCCCCTGGCCGTCGAGCGCCAACGCCGGGGGCGCCGAGGTGCGTTCGCCCGTCGCCGCCCACCACAGGCCGCCCGCCTCGTTCTCCGTACCGCAGGCCGCGAGCAGCACGCGGCCGTCGCGGGTGCGGTGGGCGAGCACCGTGCAGTCGTAGTCGTCCAGCTCGGCGCGGAGCACCGCGACCGGGCCCTCGGCCGGGGTGTCCCCGATCGTGATGGGCGGGGTGTCCAGGCGGTGGGCGACCAGGGAGCCGGTGGTGGCGTCGGTCCAGTAGAAGGTGTTGCGGTCGGGCGCGGTCTCCAGCACGCTCACCGCGCCGCCGGCGATCTTGACGGTGAGGTTGTCGCCCTTCTGGAAGGCGCCGCCCGGCTCGGCCTGGGCCCACCGCATGGCCTTGTTGGTGCCGGGGACCAGGAGCTCCATGCGGCCCGACTCGGCGACCGCGACGGCCATCGTCTCCTTGCCGAGGGTGCCCCTGAGGTCCTTCCACCCCTCCCACTTGCCGTTCTTCGCCTCGCGGCGCAGCATCATGCCGCCGTTGGCGTTGCGGACGAAGACGTGGACCATGCCGGTCGGGGCGACGGCGGCGGCCGGCGGGCCGATGCGGGCGGCGCGCTCGTCGCCGTCCTTGTACGGATTGCCCACGGTCCGCCACGCGGTGACCGGACGGCCGGTCTGGTACTGGATGGCGTGCACGAGGTCGACCTGCGGCTCGTCCTCGTCGCCGTGGACCGCGCGGCGGCCGATGAAGTGGACGTAGCCGTCCGGGCCCTGGGCGAGGCCGAGGTGGGTCAGGTCGGCGACCGGGAAGAATTCGGGGCCCTCCCAGCCGGGACCGCCGGGGCGCTCCTCGGTCCAGCGCAGGAGCCCGTCCTCGTTGCGGGCGTAGGCGGTGAGCCTGCCGTCCTTGCCACGTACGAGCCAGTGTCCGTCGACCGGGGTCTCGCCGGTCCCACGGGTGCTTTCGACGTCTCGCAGGGCATCGTCGCCCTTGCCCGAGGCGCTCCCCTGGGCACGTCTCGACCTGACTCGCATGTCGTGGCGTCTTCCTTCCGTGATGGTCCGCCCCCGATCTGCGGCTTTGTGTCACGACCGGCATCCGGAAGGCGGGGAGCACCCATCATAGAATCACCGTTCGAACCCTTGGAATCACCGCGTCCGCACCGCTTGCGCGGCACTTCGGCACACCCCCGACATGACAGGGTGGCCCCATGTCGAATCAGCTGCCCCTGGTGATCGTCGACGCCGCCAATGTCGTCGGGTCCGTCCCGGACGGCTGGTGGCGGGACCGGCGGGGCGCGGCCGAGCGGCTGCGCGACTCGCTGGTGCCCTACGCCTCCGACGGCCTGCCCGGCACGCCCGGCCCCGTCGATCTGGTGCTGGTGGTGGAGGGGCGGGCCCGGGACGTCGCGCCAGTGCCCGGCGTCCGGGTGGAGGCGGCCCCGGGCAGCGGTGACGACCTGATCGCCGAGCTGGCGGCACGGGCCGCACCGCGCCCCTGCGTCGTCGTCACCGCCGACCGGGAACTGCGCCGCCGGGTCGAGGCGCACGGGGCGCGGTGCGCGGGGCCGCGTACGGTGCGGCCCGTCGCCTGAGGGTCAGACCCGTTCGCGGTTCACCCGGCTGTGCGAGCGGCCGTACGCGAAGTAGATGACGATCCCGATGACCATCCAGACCGCGAACCGCAGCCAGGTCTCGGCCGGCAGGTTGAGCATCAGCCAGACCGAGGCGGCCACCGACGCGATCGGGACCAGCGGCACCCACGGCGTGCGGAAGGCGCGGTGCAGGTCCGGGCGGGTGCGGCGGAGCACGATGACGCCGAGGGCGACGACCACGAAGGCGAAGAGGGTGCCGATGTTCACCAGCGTGGCGAGCTCGTTGATGCTGGTCACCCCGGCGACGACGGCGATGATCACGCCGAGCAGGATGGTCGGGCGGTACGGGGTGTGGAAGCGCGGGTGCGTTTTGGAGAAGAACCTCGGGAGCAGGCCGTCGCGGCTCATCGCGAAGAAGACCCGGGTCTGGCCGAGCAGCAGGATCATGCAGACCGTGGTGAGGCCGACGGCCGCGCCGAAGCTGATGACGCCCGCGTAGAAGGGATGCCCGACGGCCTTGAAGGCGTCGGCGAGCGGGGCGCTGACGGACAGTTCGGTGTAGTGCTGCATGCCGGTGACGACGATCGACACGGCGACGTAGAGCACGGTGCAGATGAAGAGCGACGCCAGGATGCCGCGCGGCATGTCGCGCTGCGGGAGCTTCGTCTCCTCGGCCGCGGTGGCGACGACGTCGAAGCCGATGAAGGCGAAGAAGACGATGGAGGCGGCGGTGAAGATGCCCATGACGCCGAAGTTCGTCGGGGCGTAGCCGAAGATCAGCTGGACCAGCGGGGCATCGAATCCGGACCCGGAGGGCTGCGGCTCGGCGTCCGGGATGAACGGCGAATAGTTGCTGGTGTCGATGAAGAACAGGCCCGCGATGATGACGATCAGGACGACGGCGACCTTGACGGCGACCACCACCGTGGTGACCCGGGCGGAGAGCTTCATGCCCAGCACCAGGATCACGGTCAGGACCAGCACCAGGGCGAAGGCCAGGATGTCGAAGCCGAAGCCGTCCGCCACGTCCGGCCCGGACAGCACGTCCGGCAGGTGCCAGCCCGCGTTGTCCAGCAGCGAGCGGACGTAGCCGGACCAGCCGACCGCGACCACCGCCGTACCCAGCGCGAACTCCAGCACCAGGTCCCAGCCGATGATCCAGGCGACCAGCTCGCCGAGCGAGGCGTACGAGAAGGTGTACGCGGACCCGGCGACCGGCACGGTGGACGCGAACTCCGCGTAGCACAGGGCGGCGAGCGCGCAGACGACGCCCGCGACGACGAAGGCGAGAGCGGTAGCGGGGCCCGCCGTCTCCTTGGCGACCTTGCCGGTGAGGACGAAGATGCCGGTGCCGATGACGACGCCGACCCCGAAGACCGTGAGGTCGAGGGCGGAGAGTGACTTCTTGAGGGCGTGCTCCGGCTCCTCGGTGTCGCGGATGGACTGCTCGACCGTCTTGGTCCTGAACAGCCCGTTCCCGCTCGGGGGCAGGTCCTGCTGCGTGCTCACCGGCGTACCTCCACGCACTCGTCGTGCGTGCCATGTTGCGGACCCGGACCCACCACCCGTTCGCGGCACGCCTGTCGCGGCCGGATTTCACGCGAACGGGCCGGTCGGACCACTCGTTACGGGTGGTCCGACCGGCCCGTTCGGCCGAAACGGGCTGCGCGTCAGTCCCGGACGCGCTCCGTGGCGCGGTTCTCCGCGTCCGTCCCGTAGCGCCCGTCCAGCTTGGCGACCAGGCCGGTGACCTGGCGGGCGATGTCCGGGGCGGTCAGCCCGATCTCGGCCATGACCTCCTTGCGGGAGGCGTGGTCGAGGAAGACCGGCGGGATGCCGAAGTCGCGCAGCGGTACGTCGACGTCCGCGTCGCGCAGCGCCTGGGAGACCGCGGAGCCGACGCCGCCGGCCCTGCTGTTGTCCTCGACGGTGACGACGACGCGGTGCCGCGCGGCGAGCGGGGCCAGGGCCTCGTCGACGGGCTTCACCCAGCGGGGGTCCACGACGGTCGTGGAGATGCCCTGGGCGTCGAGCAGGTCGGCGATCTCCAGGCACATCGGGGCCAGCGCGCCGATGGAGACGAGGAGCACGTCGGGCCGGTCGGTGCCGGGCTCGCGGAGCACGTCCATGCCGCCCACCGTGCCGACAGCCTTCACCGACGGGCCGACGGCGCCCTTGGAGAAGCGGACGACCGTGGGTGCGTCGTCCACCTCGACGGCCTCGCGCAGCTGGGCGCGGACCTGGTCGGCGTCGCGCGGGGCGGCGATCCGCAGCCCGGGCACGACCTGGAGGATCGACATGTCCCACATGCCGTTGTGGGAGGCGCCGTCCGTACCGGTGACGCCGGCCCGGTCCAGGACGAAGGTGACCCCGCACTTGTGCAGGGCGACGTCCATCAGGACCTGGTCGAAGGCGCGGTTGAGGAAGGTGGCGTACACCGCGAAGACCGGGTGGAGGCCGCCGGTGGCGAGGCCGGCCGCGGAGACCGCGCCGTGCTGCTCGGCGATGCCGACGTCGTAGATCCGGTCCGGGAACTCCTTCTCGAAGCCGGTCAGGCCGACCGGCTGGAGCATGGCCGCGGTGATCGCGACGATGTCCTCGCGCTCGTGGCCGAGCTTGACCATCTCCTCGCCGAACACCGAGGTCCAGTCGAGGCCGGAGGTGGCGACGGGCAGGCCGGTGTCGGGGTGGATCTTGCCGACGGCGTGGAAGCGGTCGGCCTCGTCCTGGAGGGCGGGGGTGTAGCCGCGGCCCTTCTCGGTGAGGCAGTGCACGATGACCGGGCCGCCGAAGCGCTTGGCGCGCTGGAGGGCGGACTCCAGGGCCTCGATGTCGTGGCCGTCGATGGGGCCGACGTACTTGAGGCCGAGGTCCTCGAACATGCCCTGCGGGGCGATGAAGTCCTTGAGGCCCTTCTTGGCGCCGTGCAGCGTCTCGTAGAGCGGCTTGCCGACGACGGGGGTGCGCTCCAGGAGGTCCTTGCCGCGGGCCAGGAAGCGCTCGTAGCCGTCGGTGGTGCGCAGGGTGGCCAGGTGGTTGGCGAGGCCGCCGATGGTGGGCGCGTAGGAGCGCTCGTTGTCGTTGACGACGATGACGAGGGGGCGGTCCTTGGCGGCGGCGATGTTGTTCAGCGCCTCCCAGGCCATGCCGCCGGTGAGGGCGCCGTCGCCGATGACCGCGACGACGTGGTCGTCCTTGCCCCGGACCTCGTTGGCCTTGGCGAGGCCGTCGGCCCAGCCGAGGACGGTCGAGGCGTGCGAGTTCTCGATGACGTCGTGGTCGGACTCGGCGCGCGAGGGGTAGCCGGAGAGGCCGCCCTTGCTCTTGAGTCTGCTGAAGTCCTGGCGGCCGGTGAGGAGCTTGTGCACGTAGCTCTGGTGGCCGGTGTCGAAGAGGACCTTGTCCTTCGGCGAGTCGAAGACCCGGTGCAGGGCGATGGTGAGCTCGACCACGCCGAGGTTGGGTCCGAGGTGTCCGCCGGTCTTGGAGACCGCGTCGACCAGGAAGGTCCGGATCTCCTCGGCGAGCTGCTCCAGCTGCTCGGGAGTGAGCCGGTCGAGGTCACGCGGTCCGCCGATGCGGGTCAGCAGATCCCATCCGTCGCCCACCACCGCCCGTGCGTGACGCGCTTCGCGCGGCTGAGTCACCGTGCCTCCTTGCGATTGTGCTGGTCGAGCATGCCGATCCGATGAGTCTAACGGCCTCCCCCCGAAGCGGGAGGCGGGGCGTGCTGCCCCTTCCGTGCCGGTACGTGCCGGAGCCCGGCGCCCTCCGTGGGGGCGCCGGGCTCCGGCGGGTACTGCGTACGGCGCGCGGCCTGCGGTGTTGCGTGTCGCGGCCGGGTCGCTAGGGGGTGTCTTGCCGATATGGCCGGATCCGACCCTGATCGACAAGTCACCCCCTAGGCGCGCCCTGCGGTCTTCTGCGTCTTGCGGGAGACCGAGTCGATGATCACAGCGATGAGGAGGACCGCACCGGTGATCATGTACTGGATCGCGTTGGACGACAGGTTCATCTGGTTGAGGCCCTGGACGATCGACTGGATGACCAGGATGCCGAGGAGCGCGGACCAGACCTTGCCGCGTCCGCCGAACAGGGACGTACCACCGATGACGGCGGCGGCGATGCACATCATCAGCTGGTTGCCGCCACCGAGCGAGCGGTCGGCGCCGCCGGTCGCGGAGGCCAGGAAGAGACCGCCGACCGCACCGAGCGTGCCGGAGATCATGAACACCGAGATGCGGATCCAGGACACGTTGATACCGGCGCGGCGCGCGGCCTCGACGCCACCGCCGACCGCGAAGACCTGACGGCCGTACGTGGTCCGGCGCAGCACGAAGTCGGTGATGACCAGGATCGCGAGGAAGATCACCAGGGAGAGCGGGAGGCCCTGCTCCTGGTTGAACGCGTACGCGGCGAGGAGCGACAGGACGGCGAGCAGCGCGGTGCGCAGGATGATCTCGCTCTGCGGGCGGGCCGGGAGCTCGGCGGCCTTGCGGCGCCGGGCGTCGCGCAGCTGCGTGAGGTAGAAGGCGACGATCACGACGATGGCGAGGCCGTAGGCGGCGGCGACATCCTCGAAGTAGTAGCTGGTCAGGTCGCGGACGAAGCTGCCGAGCGGGGTGGTGATGGTGGACTTCTCGCCCATCACCCAGGTCTGCATGCCGGCCCAGCCCAGGAAGCCCGCCAGGGTCACGACGAACGCGGGCACGCCGATCTTGGCGAAGACGATGCCGTGGAAGGCACCGATGACCGTGCCGGACAGGATGCCGACCAGAATGGCGAGGCCGTCGGGCATGTCCGAGCCGAGGACGGCCCAGACCGCGCCCGCGAGACCGGCGACGGAGCCGACCGCGAGGTCGATCTCGCCGAGCAGCAGGACGAAGACGATGCCGACGGCCATGATGCCGGGGCCCGCCGCGTACAGCGTGATCTGGTCGAGGTTGTACGAGGTGAGGAAGTTGCCGGTCTCGGCCTGGAAGACGATGCCGATGATGATCAGGCCCACCACGACGGGCAGCGAGCCGATCTCGCCCGAGCGCACCTTGCGCTTGAACTCGGTCCAGTAGCCCTTGAAGCCCTGCTCGCGGACGAGCAGCCGGGGGTCGACGACCCGCACCGCGCCCTCGGCCGCCGCGGGGGCCTCGGTGGTCTCGGGGGCCTCGGTGGTCTCCGCCTGGGCCGGGATCTTGGCCGAGGTCTCGTTGGTGTTGCTCACTTGGATGCCTCCGCGCTGCGCGACTTGCGGCGGGTCACGGCGTTGTCCGTGGCGCCCGTGATCGCGGCGATGATTTCTTCGTGGCTGGTCGTGGCCACGGGGAAGACGCCGTTGTTGTGGCCGAGTCGCAGCACGGCGACCTTGTCGGCCACGGCCTTCACATCGGCCATGTTGTGGCTGATGAGGATGACGCCGAGGTTCTGCTCGCGCAGCCGCTCCACCAGGTCGAGGACCTGGGCGGTCTGCTCGACGCCGAGGGCCGCGGTGGGCTCGTCCAGGATCACGATCTTGGGGTTGCCGACCAGGGCGCGGGCGATGGCGACGACCTGGCGCTGACCACCGGAGAGCGCGGCGACCGGGATGCGGACGCTGGGGATGCGGATGGAGAGGGTGGACAGGAGGTCCTGGGCCCGCTTCTCCATGGCGACCTCGTCGAGGACGCCGCCCTTCTTGATCTCGCGCCCGAGGAAGAGGTTGGCGACGACGTCGAGGTTGTCGCAGAGCGCGAGGTCCTGGTAGACGGTCGCGACGCCGAGGTTCTGGGCGTCGTGCGGACGGCTGATGTCCACCTTCGCGCCCTCCCACTCGATGACGCCCTCATCGATGGGGTGCACGCCGGCGATCGTCTTGACCAGCGTGGACTTTCCGGCACCGTTGTCGCCGACGAGGGCGACCACTTCTCCGGCGTGGACTTCGAGATCGACACCGGAGAGGACCTGGACCGCTCCGAATCGCTTGAAGACTCCACGCAACGCCAGCACGGGCGTCTGTGACACGTGAACCATCTCCTTCGCCGCCTGACCGGCGGGGATGTGCCGCCTGACCGGCGGAGACGCCGCGCCGCGAGGGCAGCGTCGACATACGGGAAGCACTGGGGGGGGGTGAAGAGTGTCCGGCACCCGGCCGGAAGCGGGGTGTGAGCCGGCCGGGGCCGGACAGTCATGGGGGCGGGGTGGTTCCGCCGTGCGGGGCGGAACGGACCCGCACGCGCCAGGGCCGGCCGGCCCTGGCGCGAGGAGGGACTACTTGATGCCCAGCGCGGTGCACTTGGCGGCGATGTCCTTGACGCAGACGTCGGCGACCTTGTAGATGCCGTCCTTGATCACGGTGGACTGGATGTTGTCCTTGTTCACCACGGTCGGCTCCAGCAGCGTGGACGGAACGCCGTCCGTCTCGCCCTGGGCGCCGATGTCCTTGCCCTTGAGCAGGTTGACGGCGAACTGGGCGGCCGCGGGGGCCAGCTGCTTCGGCGACTTGTAGATCGTGAAGGTCTGCGTACCGGCGATGATCCGCTGGATGCCGGGCAGCTCGGCGTCCTGGCCGCCGACCGGGATGTCCTTGATGCCGGCGTTGCTCAGCGAGGTGATGATGCCGCCCGCCATGCCGTCGTTGGCGGAGTAGACGGCGTCGATCTTGCCCTTGCCGACCGAGGAGATGGCGGCGGTCATCTTCTCGCCGGCGATCTTCGGGTCCCACTCGCCGGACGCCTCGTAGGCGATCTTGATCTTGCCGTCGAGGGACGCGTGGGCGCCCTTCTTGAACAGACCGGCGTTCGGGTCCTTCTCGTCACCGTTGATCATGACGAGGTTCGCCTTGGCGGCCTTGGCGCCGAGGGCGTCGAGGACGGCCTGGCCCTGGAGGCGGCCGATCTTCTCGTTGTCGTGGCTGACGTAGGCGTCGGCACCGGCGATGGCGCGGTCGTACGCGACGACCTTGACGCCCTTCTTGTGCGCGGCTTCGACCCAGGCGGCGGACTTCTCGGCGTCGACCGAGGAGATCGCGATGACCTTGATGCCGTCGGCGATCTGCTGCTCGAACTGCTGCTTCTGCTGGCCGACGTCACCGGCCGCGTTGTTGTAGACGACCTCGCAGTCGGCGCAGTCCTTCTTGACCGCCTCGATGAACAGCGGCTTGTCCAGCGTCTCGTAGCGGGCGGTCTTGTTCTCCGGGAGCAGCAGACCGATCTTGGTCTTGCTGCCCGAGTCCGCCGAGTCCTTCTTGTCGTCGCCGGCCTTGCCGCAAGCGGCGAGGGAGACGGCCATCGAAACGGCGGCCGTGCCTATGACGATGCGTCGCGTCATTGCGTTCATTGGGGGTTTGCCTCCCTGACGAGGCCGCAACGTCGCGGCCGAGGTGGCTGGAAGTCAACTCGGCCGCGAGGGCGGCGTCAAGGAGTAAATCCTTAACGAGATGACAACGGTGCCATTCGTTATCTAAGTGAAGGCAGGAGTGGCCGCGGGGAGGGTGCTCTCCAAAAGGGTCGAATCCCCCATCTCGCTCAGGACGAGCGCCAGCGCGCCCAGCACCTCCGCGCGGCCCCCCAGGGCCCCCGGAAGCACGGACAGCTGCCGGGCCGCGCTGGGGATGGCGTAACGCGACACGGAGTCCCTGATGGGCCCCAGGACCAGCTCCCCGGCCTCCGCCAGCGAGCCGCCCAGCACCACGCGGCTCGGGTTCAGCAGATTGCAGAGGTTGGCCACCCCGCTGCCGATGTGGCGCCCGACGTCGCCGATCACCCGCCGGCACCCCGGATCGCCCTCGCGGGCCAGCTGGACCACCCGCTCCATGGTGAGATCGTGGCCGTGGCTGGGCTGGAGCAGGGGCAGGACGTAGCGGGCGGCCGTGAAGGTCTCCAGGCAGCCGCGGTTGCCGCAGCGGCAGACCGGGCCCGATTCGTCCAGGGTGATGTGGCCGATCTCGCCGGCCGTGCCGCCCGGGCCCCGGTAGATGTGCCCGTCGATCACCAGACCGGCGCCGACACCGCTGGCGACCTTGATGTACGCGAGGTCCCGGACCCCCCGGCCGCTCCCCCACACCAGCTCGCCCAGGGCCCCGAGGTTGGCGTCATTGTCCACGTAGACCGGCACGCCGAGGCGCGAGGACAGCTCCTCGCTGGGGTTGATGCCCGTCCACCCCGGCAGGATCGACGTGGAGCCCAGGGTGCCGGACTCGACGTCGATCGGGCCGGGTACACCGAGACCCACCCCGATGACCTTGCCGGGGCTGATCCCGGTGGTCTCGATCAGCCGGTTGACCAGCTGTTCCGCCCGTCCGAAGCCCTCGGCGGAGGAGGCGTCGACGTCCAGCGGCTCGGACTCCTCGGCGAGCACCTGGTGGGCCAGGTTGCCGACGGCCACGCGCAGGTGGGTGTGGCCGAAGTCGACGCCGATCACGATGCCCGCGTCGCCGCTGAGCGAGACGCTGCGGGCCCGGCGGCCGCCCGCCGAGGTGGGGGTCACCTCGACCGTGCCGCTGTCCTTCAGTTCGCGAACGATATTGGAGACGGTGGCCGCGGAGAGACCCGTACTCCTGGCGATCTCCGCCTGGGTGAGCGAACCAGCCATGCGTACGGCGCGCACGACCCGCTCAAGGTTGGCGCGATGCAGAGACGTCTGCGACCCCGGAGTCTCCATCGACTCTCTCACTCCTGCCATATTCTCCAACATGTGAACTCTAAGCTGACCGTTTTCCGGCGTGCCCCGTCAAGACCTTGAGCAGTCGGAGCCACCGATGAGCACCGCTCCTCCACCCCGCGCCCCGGGCGAACTCCCCCGTACGCAGACGAACCGCCCGCCGGCTGGGGTGCCGGCGGGCGGTCCGCTTGTTCGTGAAGTGCGTTCAGGGTGTACGGGGCGTTACTTCACCGCTCCCGCGGTCAGCCCCGCCACGACCTGGCGCTGGAAGATGATGTAGGCCGCGAGGACCGGCAGCATCGCCATCACCAGACCGGCGAAGAGTCCGGACCAGTCGCCCTTGTAGCCCTGGCTGTTGGCCAGTTCGACCAGCCCCTGGGAGAGCACCCGGTAGTTCGGGTCCGTGTTCAGCACCGTGGGCAGCATGTACTGGTTCCACTGGCCCAGGAAGTTGAAGATGCCGACGCTGATCAGGCCGGGCTTGGCCATCGGCAGCATGACCTGGAAGAACGTCCGGGTGTGCGAGGCCCCGTCGATCATCGCCGCTTCCGCCACCGACCCCGGTAGCGTCCGGAAGAACGAGGTGAGGAAGAAGACGGTGAAGGGCAGCGAGTACGCGATGTAGACCAGGATCAGCCCGTGCCGCGTGTTCAGCATCCCCATGTTGTTCATCACGAAGAACAGCGGGACCAGCGCCAGGATGATCGGGAAGCTCATCCCGCCGATGAACAGGTAGTAGATGAAGCGGTTGCCCGGGAAGTCGAAGCGGGCCAGCACATAGGCCGCCATCGAGCCGAGCAGCAGCGTCCCGATCAGCGAACAGCCCACGACGACGATCGTGTTGAAGAAGTAATCGCTCATGTGCGCCTGGCTCCAGGCGCGCGACCAGTTGTCGAAGTGGAGCTTGTCCGGCAGCTTCCACGGCGTCGACAGGATCGAGTCGTCGGTCTTGAACGAGGACATGATCGCCCAGAGCAGCGGCAGTACCACCAGGATCGCCCAGATGATCAGCACGCCGTGCGAGAAGACGTTGAGGACCTTGCCCTCGCTGCCCTTCTCGGCCTTCTTGCCGCCCGGGGCGGGCGACTTGGACACGGGGGCCGGATCCGTCGCCGCGACCGCGGGAGGGGTTTCAGTGGCCTTCACGCGTGCTCACCTCGTACTACTGTCGAGCCGGCCGCCGCGGCCGGGCTGTCTTGCCTGCTGGGGGTCCGGGGAACGCGTCCCGGGAAGCGCGGCATCAGAACTCCAGCCGCTCGCGCCGGCCCAGCCGCATCACGACGGCGGCGAACGCCATGGTGACGATGAGGAGTCCGACACCGATCGTCGTCGCGTAGCCGGCCTGACCGTCGCGGAAGGCGGTCTGGTAGACGTACAGCGGCAGGATCGTGGTCGAGTAGTCGGGACCGCCGGGGCCGACCGTCATGACCTGGACGGCCGTGAACGCCTCGACGCCGAGGGCCAGGATGCCCATGTACACCCAGCCCGACTGGATGGTGTCCCAGAGCAGCGGCACCGTGATCTTGAAGAACGTCGTGATGCGGCTGGCCCCGTCCAGGAGCGCCGCCTCGTAGAAGTCCTTGGGAATGGACGCCATTCCGGCCGAGAAGAGGACGACGAAGAAGCCGACCGTCGACCAGACCAGCACCACCATGACGCAGATCAGCGCCAGATTCGGATCACCCAGCCACTCCGGCTGCACGGAGTCCAGGCCGATCCCCTTCAGCGCCGAATTCAGCATGCCCGAACGCGGGTTGAAGGCGAACTGGAACAGCAGGGCGACGATGACGATCGACAGGACCTGCGGGAAGAAATAGGCGATCTTGTAGAAGCCCGATCCCCGCACGCCGGAGACAGCGGCGTTCTTCCGCCGACGGCCTCCGACGTTGAGCATGAAGGCGAAGAAGAGCGCGAGGCCCAGCGTCACCAGCGGCAGCACCAGCACGAGAATCACGCTGTGCTGGAGCGACTTCCAGAAGATCTCGTCCTTCAGCATCCTGGAGTAGTTGCCGAAGCCGACCATCTTGAAGTCGGGGCTCAGTCCGGTCCAGTCCGTGAAGGAATAGTAGATGGCCTGGATGAACGGCCAGATGACGAAGACCGCATACAACACCAAGGGGACTACCAGGAACCCCACAATGAACCGGTACTTGCCGTGCTGCATCGTTTACCGACCCCGATCTTTCCGCGGGTGCCGCCGCTGGTGACGGTTGCTCACTGGTGCTTGTAGTGCTTGATGGACTGGTCCTTGGCCGCGGCGTCCGCGTAGGCCTGGATCTTCTTGATGGCCTCGGCGGGCGTCAGACGCCCGGCCATCATCTCGCCGAGGCCGGCGCCGATCTGCTCCTTCTGGAGCTTCACGTACCAGTCCTGCATGCGCGGGTTCACCACGTTGTCGCCGGCCTTCTTCAGCGCGTCGACGCCGGCCTGCATGGCCGTGGAGAGGGTCAGACCGTCGGTGCCGCCGTTGTAGGCGCTCAGCGACTTGACCTGCTTGGTGAAGTTCTTCGAGGACTCCTCGGAGAGCATGATGCGGAGCTGCTCCATGCCGCCCTGCGGGTTGGCCGCCTTGGCCGGGACGACGAAGGGCTCACCGCCGGAGGCCCAGATGGTGCCGAAGGGCATCTTGTCGGACGAGTCCAGGCTGGACGGGGCCGAGACCATCATCTTGAAGTCCTTGGGCGTGGTCGGCGCCGCCTCGTTCTCCACCCACGAACCATTCGGGAGGAAGAGCGCCCTGCCCTTGGTCCACTCGGTCTGCGACTGGATGTGGGTCAGGCCCGTGGTGCCGCTGAGGATGTAGCCCTTCTGCTTCAGCTCGTAGTACGCCTCGAAGGCGGCCTTGACGGCCGGGTCCTTCCAGGCGTTCGGCTCCAGGTTGTCGATCTTGTCGAGGACTTCCCGGCCGCCGATCTTGGCGATGAACGGGTAGAGGGAGAACGGCAGGTAGTACGGGTACTTACCGGCGTACGTCCAGCCCGCGATGCCCTTCTTCTTCGCCTTGGCGCAGAGGGCGAGCATGTCGTCCCAGTTCTCCGGGTACTCCGCGTCCAGCTTCTCCAGGTTGGTCTGCGAGTACCACACGCCGTACACGGTGTACGCGTAGTACATGATCCAGACCGGGTCGCCGTCGAACTGGCCCATCTCCAGAACGCCCGGACGCAGCGTGTCACGGACCTTCTTGTTCGGGTCGTCGTAGGACGGGGCGTCCATCAGCGGGGTCAGGTCCAGCAGCTGCTTCTTGCCGACGAGGACACCCATGTCCATCTGCTCGGCGCCCGAGTTGTCGATCAGGTCCGGCGGGGTGCCGCCGTTGAAGCGCGGCTGCAGCTGCGACTGGATCTTCTGCGTCGCGGTGTGCTTGACCTTGGCCTTGGGGAAGGCCGTGGAGTACACCTTCTCGGCGTCCTTCGCGTACTGCTCGCCGAAGCCGCCGTTGAAGATGACCACGTCGAGCGCGGCGCTCTCGTTGACGCCCAGCGGGTTCTTCGCGCTGGTCTTGCCCTTCTTGACGGGCTCGTCGCCGCCGCTGTCGCCGCTCGCGCAGGCGGACAGGAAGCTCATGGTCGGAACGGTGATCAGACCGAGTGCGGCAGAACGCTTGATCACATCGCGACGGCCAAGGCCCTCATTGTTGTGGGCGGAGGTGGATCCCATGCTCAAGTCCTCGCCTTCTCCAGGACTCAGGCGGTGTGTACCGGTCGCCCCGTCGTAATTCGCCTCAGCGAAGGGCCCCGCCACCGCGGTCAGTTGCGCTTGGGTGGTACAGATTTCAGGCTAACGATTGCCGTGGGGGGCGCCGGGGGACCGAACAGGCGACACACCTGCGGCGTCGCGTTGTCCTGCCCCCGTGTCCCCCAGCCGCACAACCGGTGAACCAGCTGTGCGGACGCCGACAGGTATAGTCCACTTGCCGCCAACTGAGCAAGATCGAAAGCAAGGTTGCGCAGCAGTCTTTCCCGAGTTGAGACCTCGCGGATACCTCGACACTCCGGACCCTCCTTCGGATGTAACGATTTCCGCATTCCGGTCGATTCGGTGGCGGGCCGCGATCCAACTCCCTTGACACCATCAGCCACTTGCCTCCCTACTTGTTCCTGCGCATCTTCTGACAACGTTGTCCAAGCGCACACTTCCCCGGGAGGAATGGCTCGGCATGCACCCCCGACACCGTTCTCGCACGAGACGAAGCAGCACGGCAGCGCTGATCGCGGCCTCTTTGGTCCTGGTCGTGACAGCCCCCACGGCGGCCGCCGCTCAATCGGCCGGGTCTGGCCCGAGAGGCCAAAGGCCCACGGGTGAACGAACGTTCAGCACGTCCTTCGAAGAAGACGAAAAGCAGCCGGACTGGCGCAATTCAGTGGAAGAGGGCCCTGACGGAAAGAAACGGTCATCGGGTGTCGATGGCGGATTCTCCTCCGGAATACCGGGCAATGTGACCGACCGGGTCACCGACGTCCGCGCCAGCGACGAGAACACCGGCGGCGGCGAGGTGAAGGAAAACCTCGTGGACGGCGAATCCGGTACGAAGTGGCTGTCGTTCGAGCCCACCGCCTGGCTGGAGTTCGACCTCACCGAGCCGGTGAAGGTCGTGACGTACGCGCTCACCTCCGCCGACGACCACGACGAACGCGACCCCAAGGACTGGACGCTCCAGGGCTCCGACGACGGCAAGACCTGGACGGACCTGGACACCCGGACGGGCCAGACCTTCAGCGAGCGCTTCCAGACCAAGTCGTACGACTTCGAGATGGACAAGGCGTACCAGCACTTCCGGCTGAACATCACCAAGAACAACGGCGCCACCGACGCCACCCAGCTCGCCGACGTCCAGTTCTCCGACGGCGACACCTCCGCCCCCGCGCCCTCCGACATGCTCACGCAGCTCAGCAACGGCCCCTCCGGTTCCCCCACCGCAAAGGCCGGCGCGGGCTTCACGGGCAAGAAGGCGCTGCGGTACGCGGGCACCCACAAGGCGGACGGCCGGGCGTACTCGTACAACAAGGTGTTCGACGTCAACACGCGCGTCGAACGGGACACCGAGCTGTCCTACCTGGTCTACCCGCAGATGGGCGAGACGGACCTGGCCTACCCGGCCACGCACGTCGCGGTGGACCTGGCCTTCACCGACGGCACCTACCTCAGCGACCTGCACGCCACCGACACCCACGGCGGGCTGCTGACACCGCAGGGCCAGGCGGACGCCAAGCGGCTCTACGTCAACCAGTGGAACAAGGTCGAGGCCGGGATCGGCTCGGTCGCCGCGGGCAAGACGATCGACCGCATCCTGGTCGCGTACGACTCCCCCAAGGGCACGGCCAAGTTCCAGGGCTGGATCGACGACCTGAAGATCGCGCCCACGAAGCCGGAGAAGCGCAAGGCGCACCTCTCCGACTACGCGTCCACCATCCGGGGCACCAACTCCAGCGGCTCCTTCTCGCGCGGCAACAACTTCCCCGCGACGGCCGTCCCCAATGGGTTCAACTTCTGGACGCCGGTCACCAACGCCGGCTCGACCAGCTGGCTCTACGACTACGCCCGGGGCAACAACGAGGACAACCTGCCCACGCTCCAGGCGTTCGCCGCGAGCCACGAACCCAGCCCCTGGATGGGTGACCGGCAGACCTTCCAGCTGATGCCCTCGGCGGCCTCCGGCACCCCGGACGCCTCGCGCACGGCCCGCGCGCTGCCGTTCAGGCACGAGAACGAGACGGCGCGGCCGCACTACTACGGCGTGACGTTCGAGAACGGCCTCAAGGCCGAGATGACGCCGACCGACCACGCGGCGCGGATGAAGTTCACGTATCCGGGCAAGGACGCGAGCATCGTCTTCGACAACGTCTCCAACGACGGCGGACTCACCCTGGACCCGGCGACCAGCTCGTTCACGGGCTTCTCGGACGTGAAGAGCGGCGGCTCCACCGGGGCGACGCGGCTGTTCGTGTACGGCGTCTTCGACGCGCCGGTCACCGCGAGCGGCAAGCTCTCGGGCGGCGGCGGTGACGACGTCACCGGCTACCTGCGCTTCGACGCGGGCAAGGACCGCACGGTGAACCTGCGCCTGGCGACCTCGCTGATCAGCATCGACCAGGCGAAGAAGAACCTGGCCGCCGAGATCCCCGCCTCGCGCTCCTTCGGCCGGGTCGAGGACAAGGCCCAGGACGCCTGGGACGAGCTGCTCGGCAAGGTCGAGGTCGAGGGCGCCACCGCCGACCAGCTGACCACGCTGTACTCCAGCCTGTACCGGCTCTACCTCTACCCGAACTCGGGCTTCGAGAAGGTCGACGGCAAGGACAAGTACGCCTCCCCGTTCTCCCCGCAGACCGGCTCGGACACCCCGACGCACACCGGCGCGAAGATCGTGGACGGCAAGGTGTACGTCAACAACGGCTTCTGGGACACCTACCGGACGACCTGGCCGGCCTACTCGCTGCTGACGCCCGAGAAGGCCGGTGAGATGGTCGACGGCTTCGTGCAGCAGTACAAGGACGGCGGCTGGATCTCCCGCTGGTCCTCGCCGGGGTACGCCGACCTGATGACCGGCACCTCCTCGGACGTGGCGTTCGCCGACGCGTACGTCAAGGGCGTGGACTTCGACGCGAAGGCGGCGTACGACGCGGCCGTGAAGAACGCGACGGTCGTCCCGCCGTCCTCGGGCGTGGGCCGCAAGGGCATGGAGACGTCCCCGTTCACCGGGTACGCCGACACCACGACCCACGAGGGCATGTCCTGGTCGATGGAGGGCTACGTCAACGACTACGGCATCGCCAAGATGGGCGAGGCGCTTTACAGGAAGACGCATGAGCAGCGCTACAAGGACGAGTCCGAGTACTTCATGAACCGGGCCCGCGACTACGTGGAGCTGTTCGACGACAAGGCCGGCTTCTTCCAGGGCAAGGACGCCAAGGGCGACTGGCGGCTCCCGTCGGGCCTCTACGACCCGCGCGTCTGGGGCTACGACTACACGGAGACCAACGGCTGGGGCTACGCCTTCACCGCTCCGCAGGACAGCAAGGGCCTGGCCAACCTGTACGGCGGCCGCGACGGCCTCGCCAAGAAGCTGGACACGTACTTCGCCACCCCGGAGACCGGCACCCCGGAGTTCGCGGGCAGCTACGGCGGGGTCATCCACGAGATGACGGAGGCCCGAGACGTACGGATGGGCCAGTACGGGCACAGCAACCAGGTCGCCCACCACGTCACGTACATGTACGACGCGGCCTCGCAGCCGTACAAGACCCAGGAGAAGGTCCGCGAGGTCCTGGGCCGGCTGTACACAGGCAGCGAGATCGGGCAGGGCTACCACGGCGACGAGGACAACGGCGAGCAGTCGGCCTGGTTCCTCTTCTCCTCGCTCGGCTTCTACCCGCTGGTCATGGGCAGTGGCGAGTACGCGATCGGCTCGCCGCTCTTCACCAAGGCCACCGTGCACCTGGAGAACGGCCGCACGCTGGTCGTGAAGGCGCCGAAGAACAGCGCGAAGAACATCTACGTCCAGGGCCTGCGGGTCAACGGCAAGAAGTGGACCGCCACCTCGCTGCCGCACGACCTGCTCGCCAAGGGCGGCACGCTGGACTTCGACATGGGCCCGAAGCCGTCCGCCTGGGGCACCGGCAAGGACGCCGCGCCGGTCTCCATCACCAAGGACGACCAGGTGCCGTCCCCGCGCAAGGACGTACTGAAGGGCGAGGGCCCGCTGTTCGACAACACCTCGGCCACCACCGGCGCCGCCGCCACGGTCGAGCTGCCCGTCCCGTCCGCCGCCAAGGGCGTCCAGTACACGCTGACCTCGGCCGCCAGGGCGACGGCGCCGAAGGGCTGGGTGCTCCAGGGCTCGTCGGACGGCAAGAGCTGGAAGGACCTCGACCGGCGGTCCGGCCAGTCCTTCGCCTGGGACAAGCAGACGCGGGCCTTCTCCGTGAAGTCCCCCGGCTCGTACGCGCACTACCGGCTGGTGTTCGACGGTGAGGCGTCGCTCGCGGAGGTGGAACTGATCGCCTGAACCCGCCCCGCGCGAGCGGACGGCCGGCAGCTCCCCGTGGGCTGCCGGCCGTCCGCGTTTCTCAGGCGTGCTCCGGCTTCTCCGGGACCGCCGCCGGGAACAGGCTCTCCGGCAGCGTGACGTTCCACGCGGTGATGACCGGGTTGCCGTGTTCCCGGCCCAGCCGGGACACGGCGCCGGTGGCCAGCTGGAAGAGGGTCCCCTCGGCCGGGGTCAGGCGCAGGTAGCGGGCGGTCAGGACGCGCAGGAAGTGGGAGTGGGCGACGAGCACGACGTCCTCGTCACCGGCGCGCCCGGCCGCCTCCGCCACCTCGGCCAGCACCCGGTCGGCCCGGGCCCCGACCTCGGCAGGGGTCTCGCCGGGGTGGGCCTCCGGGCCGGCGCCGACCCCGTCGGTCCAGAGGTTCCAGTCGGGCCGGGTGCGGCGGATCTCGTCCGTGGTGATGCCCTCGTAGCCGCCGTAGTCCCACTCGCGCAGCTCCGGTGCGATGCGGGGCGCGGCGAGCCCGGCGAGTTCGGCGGTGCGCCGGGCCCGGACCAGGGGGCTGACCAGGGTGAGCCCGATGGACCGGTCGGCGAGCAGGGGGGCCAGGGCGCGGGCCTGGCGCTCGCCGAGGGGGGTCAGGGGCAGATCGGTGTAGCTCGTGTGCCGCCCGTTGCGGGACCACTCGGTCTCGCCGTGCCGGATCAGGATCAGCTCGCCCATGTGAAGGCCATCCGCTCTCAGTGCTGTTCACGTTCTGTACTGGCGCCAACCCGCCGACCCACGATCGCATTCCTGCCGGGGCGGCGAGAGCGGGCGCGCCCGTAGGTGGGACGAAAGAGCCTACGGTCGGCGTCGGCCGACGCCTCGGCGAAGGCGGGGATCAGCGGGGTCTCCGTCGCGGTGCGCCGGGCCTGGGCCCGGGGTGGCGCGCCGAGATCGACGCGGACCTCGCCGAGGGGCTGCGGCGCCGGCCGCCGTGGCTCCGCGTCCTGTTCGTGCCGGTCGGTCACCGGAACAGCCAGTCGCTGCCGCTCCTGAGGCGGGTGATCGCCTGGGCGAGGGAGCACGCCCATGAGTACGGTGCCGACGCTGTTCGTGACAGGCCGTTCGGCGGGCGGCCACACGGGCGCGATCGCCGCGCTGACCCCTGTACCCCTCGCTCCGCTTCGACGCGGTGGTGGACGCGGTCGAGGCGTACACGGCCTGGGTGAGGTCGCGGGAGCGCCCGTCCCGCCCGTGACCTCCACCGCCTCCTACGGCCGGTCCGGGCCGGCGGTGGCCGGGTCCGACGGACGACATGACGGACGCCCGGCCCGGCCGCTTCTCGCGGCCGGGCCGGGCGTCCGTCATGTCGTGCCGGGGGTCAGGCGCGTCGTCGGGCCCACACCGGGCTGATGAAGGCGATGAGCACGGCGGCCACACCGATCTGGAAGATGTGGCGGATCCAGTCGATGCCGCCGGTGTCACGCACGCCGAAGGCGGTGGCGAGGGCGTTGCCGGCGAGGCCGCCGACGATGCCGAGCAGCACGGTCAGCCACAGGGGAATGGGCTGACGGCCGGGAACGACCAGCTTGGCCAGCAGGCCGATGATGAGTCCCGCGATGATGGCCCAGAGAAATGACACGACAACTCCTCTTCTACCGCTGTCCGACTGGTTTCGGGAAGCTGACTTCCGCCTGCCCGGCATGCACCGGGGTACGCATGCCGCCGCGGGCAAAGGACGGCCGGAGCCCCTGCGGTGTCCGCATACCGGGGCGAAGTCCGTGCGTCGGCCTCATTTCGACAAACCCTTGGAGACGTGAGGGAGTCGTGAAAGGATCACCCTCAATTCCGTGGCGTGTCCCCGTATCCCGCGGCGCGTCACGCCTCGTCCCACCATCCATGGAGAACACACGTGGCCAAGATCTCTGGCCGTCGGCCCGGACGGGCAGTCACCCGTCTCGCCGCCGCCGCGATAACCGCGGCCCTCGTCGCCACCGGCGCTGCCGCCACTTCCGCCTCCGCCGCCGAGGTCGGCGACGCGCCCCTGTTCGGCCTTCAGGGCATCGACAGCTCCGGCAACGCCTACACCTACGCGCCCCAGGGCGACGGCACGCTCTCGTCGCGTGTCGCGTTCGACACCGGCATGACGGGCCTCGCGTTCGTCGGCCAGGTCGACCACGACGCGGACAACCTCGCGGACGGCCGCTGGCAGCTCGGCACCTCGGGCAACATCTGGTATTACGCCGCCGACAACTCCGCCGCGGTGAAGGTCGGTTACGGCTGGGACACCTACAACACCGTTGTCTCGGTGGGCCAGTTCGGCGGCGCCGAGGCCGGCGACCTGCTCGCCCGCGACAACAAGGGCGACCTCTACCTGTACCTCGGCTACGGCGACGGCACGCTCACCAAGCGCCTCAAGGTCGGCTACGGCTGGGACACCTACACCCAGATCGCGGGCAACGGTGACCTCGACGGCGACGGCAAGGGCGACCTGGTCGCGCGCGACAAGGCGGGCGTCCTGTGGCTGTACAAGGGCACCGGCGACCAGAAGGCCCCGTACGCCAAGCGCTCCAAGATCGGCAGCGGCTGGAACCAGTACAACACCCTCTTCGCCGCCGGTGACCTGAACATGGACGGCCGGACCGACCTGGTCGCCCGCAACGCCAAGGGCGAGCTGTACCTGTACGCGGGCACCGGCAACGGAGCCGCCCCGTACAAGGCGAAGGCCCTCATCGGGACCTCGGGCTGGAACACGTACCGCCTCTTCTTCTGAGCCGGTCACCGTCACGGTGGTTACACACTCATGACGAAACGTGAAGGATTCACGCACGAAATCGTGACACGATTTCCGTGAATCGGTGGCCCGTCGCCAACGTGCGGCGGGCCACTCCCACTTCACGATCCATGGAGTACTTGTGGCCAAAACCACTGGCCGGCAGCACATGCGCATAGCCGCTCGCGCGGCAGCCGCGGCGCTCACCGCCGCCCTCGTCGCCACCGGCACCTCCGCCGTGGCCGCCGACGCCCCGCAGCCGTCGCTCGGTGCCTCGGCAGACCAGCCGGCAGCGGCTCCGGCCGCCGCGGCCGCCGCCGCCAACCCGCACTTCTCGCTCTACGCGGTCAACTCCGCGGGCATCGCGTACGCCTACGGCCCGAACGGCAAGGGCGGACTCACCGCCCGCAAGCAGTACGGTCAGGGCTGGACCGGCGTCACCTCGATGATGCAGGTCGACCACCAGAACGACGGTGACAGCGACGGCCTCTGGTTCCGTGAGAGCAACGGAGACCTGGGCTGGCTGCCGTTCGACTCGTCGGCCGTCAAGGTCGGCTACGGCTACAACACCTACAGCAAGCTCGTCTCCCCCGGCCAGATCGGCGGAGCCGCCGCCGGTGACATCCTCGCCGTCGACACCAAGGGCGACCTGTACGTCTACCTCGGCTACGGCAACGGCAAGGTCACCAAGCGCATCAAGGCCGGTTACGGCTGGAACATCTACAGCGAGATCGCCGGCAACGGCGACCTCAACGGCGACGGCAAGAACGACGTCGTCGCGCGCGACAAGTCGGGCGTCCTGTGGCTGTACAAGGGCACCGGCAACCAGAACGCGCCGTTCGCCAAGCGCACCGAGATCGGCAGCGGCTGGAACCAGTACAACCGTCTGATCTCCACGGGTGACATCGACCTGGACGGCAAGACCGACCTGATCGCCCGCAAGGGCGGCGCGCTGTACCTGTACAGCGGCACCGGCAACGCCTCGGCCCCGTACAAGGCGAAGAAGCAGATCGGCACGAGCGGCTGGGACAGCTACAAGTTCCTGTTCTGATCAGGCCGTGAGAGACAGAGAGGGCCGCACCCCCGTCGCCGGGGGTGCGGCCCTCTCGCCGTACTGCGGCTGATCCCTACTTGCGGATCAGGCTGCGGAGCACGTACTGCAGGATGCCGCCGTTGCGGTAGTAGTCCGCCTCACCGGGGGTGTCGATGCGGACGACGCCGTCGAACTCCACACCGGTGTCGGTGGTGACCTTGACCGTACGCGGGGTCGTGCCGTCGTTCAGCTCGGTGACACCGGTGACGGAGAAGGTCTCCTCGCCCGTCAGGCCCAGCGTCGCGGCGGTCTGGCCCTCCGGGAACTGGAGCGGCAGGACGCCCATGCCGATGAGGTTCGAGCGGTGGATGCGCTCGTAGGACTCGGCGACGACGGCCTTGACGCCGAGGAGCGCGGTGCCCTTGGCCGCCCAGTCGCGGGACGAGCCGGAGCCGTACTCCTTGCCGGCCAGGATGACCAGCGGGGTGCCGGCGGCCTGGTAGTTCTGCGAGGCGTCGTAGATGAACGACACCGGACCGCCGTCCTTGGTGAAGTCGCGGGTGAAGCCGCCCTCGGTGCCCGGCGCGATCTGGTTGCGCAGGCGGATGTTGGCGAACGTGCCGCGGATCATGACCTCGTGGTTGCCACGGCGCGAACCGTAGGAGTTGAAGTCACGGCGCTCGATGCCGTGCTCCGTGAGGTACTGACCGGCCGGGGTGTCGGCCTTGATCGCACCGGCCGGGGAGATGTGGTCGGTGGTGACCGAGTCGCCCAGCTTGGCCAGGACCCGGGCGCCGGTGATGTCCTCGACCGGCGAGGTCTCCATGGTCATGCCCTCGAAGTACGGGGGCTTGCGCACGTAGGTGGACTCGGCGTCCCACTCGAAGGTGTTGCCGGTCGGGATGGACAGCGCCTGCCACTGGGCGTCGCCCGCGAAGACGTCCTGGTAGGACTTGTTGAACATGTCCTCGCCGATGGCGTTCGCCACGACGTCGTTGACCTCGGCCTCGGAGGGCCAGATGTCCTCCAGGTGGACGGGCTTGCCGTCCTGGTCGACGCCGAGCGCGTCCTTGGTGATGTCGACCTTCATCGAACCGGCGATGGCGTACGCGACGACCAGCGGCGGGGACGCCAGGTAGTTCATCTTGACGTCGGGGTTGATCCGGCCCTCGAAGTTGCGGTTGCCGGAGAGCACCGAGGTGACGGCCAGGTCGTGGTCGTTGACCGCCTTGGAGACCTCCTCCGGCAGCGGGCCGGAGTTGCCGATGCAGGTGGTGCAGCCGTAGCCGACGAGGTTGAAGCCGACCTTGTCGAGGTACGGGGTCAGGCCCGCCTTGTCGAAGTAGTCGGTGACGACCTTGGAACCCGGGGCGAGGGTGGTCTTGACCCACGGCTTGCGGGTCAGGCCCTTCTCGACGGCCTTCTTCGCCACGAGCGCCGCGGCGACCATGACGTACGGGTTCGAGGTGTTGGTGCAGGAGGTGATCGCGGCGACGGTGACGGCGCCGTGGTCCAGCTCGTACGTGGTGCCGTCGGGGGCGGTGACGGTGACCGGGTTCGACGGAACGCCGTTGGTGGCGGCCGGCGAGTCGGAGGCCGGGAAGGACTCCTTGCCCGCCTCCTCGTCGTCGTCGACGTAGTTGCGGACGTCCTGGGCGAACTGGGCCTTGGCGTTGGCGAGGACGATGCGGTCCTGCGGGCGCTTCGGGCCGGCGATGGACGGGACGACCGTGGAGAGGTCGAGCTCCAGCTTCTCGGAGAAGTCCGGCTCGGCGGCCGGGTCCAGCCAGAGGCCCTGCTCCTTGGCGTACGCCTCGACGAGGGCGACCTGCTGGGCGTCGCGGCCGGTCAGGCGCAGGTAGTTGAGGGTCTCGTCGTCGATCGGGAAGATCGCGGCGGTGGAGCCGAACTCCGGCGACATGTTGCCGATGGTGGCGCGGTTGGCGAGCGAGGTGGCGGCCACGCCCTCACCGTAGAACTCCACGAACTTGCCGACGACGCCGTGCTTGCGGAGCATCTCGGTGATGGTCAGCACGAGGTCGGTGGCGGTGGTGCCGGCCGGCAGCTCGCCGGTCAGCTTGAAGCCGACGACGCGCGGGATGAGCATGGAGACCGGCTGGCCGAGCATCGCGGCCTCGGCCTCGATGCCGCCGACGCCCCAGCCCAGCACGCCGAGGCCGTTGACCATGGTGGTGTGCGAGTCGGTGCCGACGAGGGTGTCGGGGTACGCCTGGCCGTTGCGGACCATGACCGTACGGGCCAGGTGCTCGATGTTGACCTGGTGGACGATGCCGGTGCCGGGCGGGACGACCTTGAACTCGCTGAACGCGGTCTGGCCCCAGCGCAGGAACTGGTAGCGCTCCTTGTTGCGGCCGTACTCCAGCTCGACGTTCTGGCCGAAGGCGTCCTTCGTACCGAACTTGTCGGCGATGACGGAGTGGTCGATGACCAGCTCGGCCGGGGCGAGCGGGTTGATGCGCTCCGGGTCGCCGCCGAGCTCCTTGACGGCCTCACGCATGGTCGCGAGGTCCACGACGCAGGGCACACCGGTGAAGTCCTGCATGATCACGCGGGCCGGCGTGAACTGGATCTCCTGGCTGGGCTGCGCCTGGGAGTCCCAGCCGCCGAGCGCGCGGATGTGGTCGGCGGTGATGTTCGCGCCGTCCTCCGTGCGGAGCAGGTTCTCCAGCAGGACCTTCAGGCTGTAAGGGAGGCGCGCGGAGCCCTCGACCTTGTCCAGCTTGAAGATCTCGTACGACTCGTCGCCCACGCGCAGCGTGCTGCGGGCGTCGAAGCTGTTCGCCGACACGACAGTCTCCTTCATCAATGTGCGCGTAACTCCGCGCCGCGCCTCACCACGGCGGGCGCCGCGTGGTGCCGCCTCGGACCACCGGACCATCCGCTAAGGTAAGGCTTAGTTAGGTAACCCTTACCTGGGGCGGCCCGCTGTGCGCCTTCGGCATATATCTCGATGTCGAGATAACTCTAGTACATGACCGCGGAAGGGTCATGTCCGGGCGCCCCGTGTCCCCTCCCGGCGCGGACAGCGGCCGGTACACCGTCGAGCCGCCGGCCGCCCTCCTGACGGGCACGGGCGGTCACGGTGCGGTGCGGCGGCGGACGGCCTCCTTCGTCTCGTCGGGCAGCGCGTCGGCGACGAGGAGGCCCGGCAGCAGCTCCGGCTCCAGCGTCGTGGCCCGGAACTCCAGCGCGACGGTCACCTCGTGAGCGGGCCGGTGCACGATCTCCAGGCGGTCGCCGGACCGGATCTCGCCGGGCTCGATCACCCGGAGGTACGCGCCGGGCAGGGCGGCCCGGGTGAACCGCTTGATCCAGCCGTCCCGCTCCAGCCAGCCCTGGAACGTCCCGCACGGGATCCGCGCGCACGACACCTCCAGGACGACGTCCGGCCCGATCCGCCAGCACTCCCCGATCAGGGCGCCGTTGACATCCACGCCGACGGTGGTCAGGTTCTCGCCGAACACCCCGTTGGCGAGCGGCCGGCCGAGCTCGGCCTCCCAGCCGTCCAGGTCCTCGCGCGCGTAGGCGTAGACGGCCTGGTCGGTGCCGCCGTGGTGCTTCACGTCGTAGACCCGGTCGCCGGCCAGGCCGACGGCGCCGGTGCCCTTGGACCCGGGGGCGGTCACCGCGACCGGCCCGTCGACGGGCCGCTTGTCGATGCCCGTCGCGCTGATCCCCTTCCAGGGATTGGGACGGGGACGGCCGATGTTGACGGAGAGCACGTGCGTGCCGCGGGCATCATCCATGGGGCGGGACCCTACGAGCCACCGGGCGCGGACGCGAGGGAGTTTCGCCCATCACCCTGCACTCCGCCGTCCCCTCCGGCACACCACTCTCACCCGAACGGCACACCCCCACGCGAGTGCAATCTCATATCTGAGATAGCCTTTCGGCATGTCAGATGACTACCTCGTACGTATCGGCAAGCTCATCCGTGACGCCCGCCAGCACCGGGGCTGGACGCAGAGCCAGCTCGCCGAGGCGCTCGGCACCAGCCAGAGCGCGGTCAACCGCATCGAGCGCGGCAATCAAAACATCAGCCTTGAGATGATCGCCCGTATCGGTGAAGCACTCGACAGCGAGATCGTCTCGCTCGGCTACGCCGGTCCCATGCATCTGCGCGTGGTCGGCGGGCGCCGCCTCTCCGGCGCCATCGACGTGAAGACCAGCAAGAACGCCTGCGTGGCGCTGCTGTGCGCCTCGCTGCTCAACAAGGGCCGTACGGTGCTGCGCCGCGTGGCCAGGATCGAGGAGGTCTACCGCCTCCTCGAAGTACTCAACTCCATCGGCGTGCGCGCCCGCTGGATCAACGACGGCACCGACCTGGAGATCGTGCCGCCGGCCCGGCTCGACATGGACGCGATCGACGCGGACGCCGCCCGCCGCACCCGCTCCATCATCATGTTCCTCGGCCCGCTGCTGCACCGCATGGACGCGTTCAAGCTGCCGTACGCGGGCGGCTGCGACCTCGGCACGCGGACGATCGAGCCGCACATGATCGCCCTGCGCCGCTTCGGCCTGGACATCGCCGCCACCGAGGGCATCTACCACGCCCGGGTGGACCACTCCGTCACGCCCGGCCGCCCGATCGTGCTGACCGAGCGCGGCGACACGGTGACCGAGAACGCCCTGCTGGCCGCCGCCCGCCACGACGGCACCACGGTCATCCGGAACGCCTCGTCCAACTACATGGTCCAGGACCTCTGCTTCTTCCTGGAGGCGCTGGGCGTACGCGTGGACGGCGTCGGCACGACGACCCTCACGGTGCACGGCGTGCCCGAGATCGACGTGGACGTGGACTACTCGCCGTCCGAGGACCCGGTCGAGGCGATGAGCCTGCTGGCCGCCGCCGTCGTCACGGAGTCCGAGCTGACGATCCGCCGGGTGCCCATCGAGTTCCTGGAGATCGAGCTCGCGGTCCTGGAGGAGATGGGCGTCGACTGCGACCGCACCGCGGAGTACGCGGCGGACAACGGCCGCACCAGGCTGGTCGACCTGACGGTCCGTCCCTCCAAGCTGGAGGCGCCGATCGACAAGATCCACCCGATGCCGTTCCCCGGCCTCAACATCGACAACGTCCCCTTCTTCGCGGCCATCGCGGCCTCGGCGCACGGCCAGACCCTGATCCACGACTGGGTCTACGACAACCGCGCCATCTACCTCACCGACCTCAACCGCCTGGGCGGCCGCCTCCAGCTCCTGGACCCGCACCGCGTCCTGGTCGAGGGCCCCACCCGCTGGCGCGCCGCCGAGATGATGTGCCCGCCGGCCCTGCGCCCGGCGGTGGTCGTCCTCCTCGCGATGATGGCGGCGGAGGGCACGTCGGTGCTGCGCAACGTGTACGTGATCAACCGCGGCTACGAGGAACTGGCGGAGCGGCTGAACTCGGTGGGGGCGCAGATCGAGATCTTCCGGGACATCTGATACATCGAGGCCGGCGCGCCCCTCCCCGAGGGGTGCGCCGGCCCAGGTGGTTCAGTGCTGGGTCAGTTCCCTGAGCGCGGTGTTGAGTTCCAGGACGTTCACGCGGGGTTCGCCCATGAAGCCGAGGAGCCGGTCGGTGGTGTGGTTCCGGACGAGGCCCTCGACCTGCTTGACGTCGAGTCCGTTCTTCTCCGCGACCCGGTGGACCTGGAGCTTCGCGTACGCAGGTGAGATGTCCGGGTCCAGGCCGGAGCCGGAGGACGTGACGGCGTCGGCGGGTACGTCCCGGGGCTTCACCCGGTACGTGGGCGTGGAGTTGTCCTTGACCACGGCCGCCTTGGCGTCCTTCACCCACCGGATCAGCTCCGCGTTGTCGCCGGAGCGGTTGGTGGCGCCGGAGAGGATCAGCGAGTAGCGGGTGTTGACGCTGTTGGTCCCGAGGCCGTTGGAGGGGCGGGGCTGGAACCACTTCAGGTCGGGGGCGGGGGTCTCCTCACCCTTCTTCAGGGGGAGGTCGTACCGCTGTCCGATGAGGGAGGAGCCGACGACACGCCCCTTCGTGTCCTTGATCTCGGAGCCGTTGGCCCGGTCGTTGAAGAGGGCCTGGGCGACGCCGGTGACGGCGAGGGGGTAGATGACCCCGCAGACCAGGGTGAGGACGAGCAGGGCCCGCAGTCCGGCCCCGAGCACGCGCGCGGTGGTGCTGACGGTGTTGTTGGTCATGGCGGATCAGCCGATTCCGGGGATGAGGGAGAGGAGCAGATCGATGAGCTTGATGCCGATGAACGGGGCCACGATGCCGCCGAGTCCGTAGACCGCGAGGTTGCGGCGCAGCATCCTGTCCGCACTGGCGGGCCGGTAGCCGACGCCCTTGAGTGCGAGCGGCACCAGGGCCACGATGATCAGCGCGTTGAAGATGACGGCGGAGAGGATCGCGGACTCGGGCGAGGTCAGGCCCATGATGTTGAGCTCGTCCAGCGACGGGTACGCCACGGCGAACATGGCGGGGATGATCGCGAAGTACTTCGCGACGTCGTTGGCGATGGAGAAGGTGGTGAGGGCTCCCCGGGTGATGAGGAGCTGTTTGCCGATCTCGACGATCTCGATGAGTTTGGTGGGGTTGGAGTCGAGGTCCACCATGTTCCCGGCCTCCTTGGCGGCCGAGGTTCCGGTGTTCATCGCGACGCCGACGTCGGCCTGGGCCAGGGCGGGGGCGTCGTTGGTGCCGTCACCGGTCATCGCGACCAGCTTGCCGCCCGCCTGTTCCCGCTTGATGAGGGCCATCTTGTCCTCGGGCGTCGCCTCGGCCAGGAAGTCGTCGACCCCCGCCTCCTCGGCGATCGCCTTCGCGGTCAGCGGGTTGTCGCCCGTGATCATGACCGTCCTGATGCCCATCCGGCGCAGCTCGTCGAACCGCTCCCGCATGCCCTCCTTCACCACGTCCTTGAGATGGATCAGCCCCAGGACCCGCGCGCCGCGAGCATCTTCCACAGCCACCAGCAGCGGCGTGCCACCAGCCTGGGCAATCCGCTCGCTGAGCGCCTGCGCGTCCTCGGAGGCACTCCCGCCCCGCTCCTTCACCCATGCCTCGACGGAACCGGTGGCGCCCTTGCGGACCTTGCGGCCCGCCAGGTCGACGCCCGACATCCGGGTCTGCGCGGTGAACTCCACCCACGCGGCGCCCGCCAGCTCGCCCTGGTCCCTCTCCCGCAGCCCGTACTTCTCCTTGGCCAGCACCACGATCGACCGGCCCTCGGGCGTCTCGTCGGCGAGCGAGGAGAGCTGGGCGGCGTCGGCGAGTTCCGCCTCCCCCACACCCTCGACCGGGACGAGTGCGGCCGCCTGCCGGTTGCCGAGGGTGATCGTGCCGGTCTTGTCGAGGAGCAGCGTCGACACGTCACCGGCCGCCTCCACGGCGCGGCCCGACATGGCCAGGACGTTGCGCTGGACGAGCCGGTCCATCCCGGCGATCCCGATCGCGGACAGCAGCGCCCCGATCGTGGTGGGGATGAGGCAGACCAGCAGGGCCGCGAGCACGATCAGCGAGGTCTGGCCGTCGGCTCCCGCGTAGATCGCGAACGGCTTCAGGGTGACGACGGCGAGCAGGAAGACGATCGTGAGGGACGCCAGGAGGATGTTCAGGGCGATCTCGTTGGGGGTCTTCTGCCGGGCGGCGCCCTCGACCAGGGCGATCATCCGGTCGATGAAGGTCTCGCCCGGTTTGGTGGTGATCCTGATGACGACGCGGTCGGACAGCACCTTCGTGCCGCCGGTGACGGCCGAGCGGTCGCCGCCGGACTCGCGGATGACCGGAGCCGATTCCCCGGTGATCGCGGACTCGTCGACGGAGGCGACGCCCTCGACCACGTCCCCGTCGCCGGGGACGACGTCGCCGGCCTCGCAGACCACCAGGTCGCCGATGCGCAGGTCCGTCCCGGCGACCCGCTCCTCCTTGCCGCCGACGATGCGACGGGCGACGGTGTCGGTCTTGGCCTTGCGCAGGGTGTCGGCCTGGGCCTTGCCCCGGCCCTCGGCGACCGCCTCGGCGAGGTTGGCGAAGACCGTGGTCAGCCAGAGCCAGGCGGTGATCGCCCAGCCGAACCAGTCGGCCGGGTCGGTGACCGCCAGCGCGGTCGTGACCACCGAGCCGATCAGCACGACGAACATGACCGGTGACTTGATCATCACGCGCGGGTCCAGCTTGCGCAGCGCGTCCGGGAACGACTTCAGGAGCTGCTTCGGGTCGAAGAGCCCGCTGCCGACCCGGCCGGCGGTCCCATGGCCGCCGGTCGGCGGGATGTCTCCGTGCGGAGCTCGGGTGGAGGTGGCGGTGCTCATGAGGCGAGCCCTTCGGCGAGCGGACCCAGCGCCAGGGCCGGGAAGTAGGTGAGTCCGGTGATGATGAGGATCGTGCCGACGAGCAGCCCCGCGTAGAGGGGTTTGTCGGTGCGCAGCGTGCCCGCGGTCTCGGGTACCGGTTTCTGTTCGGCGAGCGAACCGGCCAGGGCGAGGACGAACACCACCGGCACGAACCGGCCGAGCAGCATCGCGATACCGATGGTGGTGTTGAACCACTGGGTGTCGGCGTTGAGCCCGGCGAAGGCGGAGCCGTTGTTGTTGGCGCCGGAGGTGTAGGCGTAAAGGATCTCGGAGAAGCCGTGCGCGCCGGAGTTCGTCATCGAGTGGGCGGGGGTCGGCAGAGCCATGGCGACCGCGGTGAAGCCGAGCACGAGCGCGGGGGTGACGAGGATGTAGCAGGCGGCGAGTTTGATCTCGCGGGTGCCGATCTTCTTGCCGAGGTATTCGGGGGTGCGGCCCACCATCAGCCCGGCGATGAACACGGCGATGACCGCCATGATCAGCATGCCGTAGAGGCCGGAGCCGACACCGCCGGGAGCGATCTCGCCGAGCTGCATCCCGAGCATCGTGATGCCGCCGCCGAAGCCGGTGTACGAGGAGTGGAAGGAGTTCACCGCGCCGGTCGAGGTCAGCGTCGTGGCGACCGCGAAGAGGGACGATCCGGCGATCCCGAAGCGGGTCTCCTTGCCCTCCATGGCGCCGCCGGCGATCTCGAACGCCGGACCGCGGTGGGCGGACTCGGTCCACATCATCAGGGCCGTGAAGCCGATCCAGATGACGGCCATCGCACCGAGGATCGCGTACCCCTGGCGCAGCGATCCGACCATGCGGCCGAAAGTCCGCGTCAGCGCGAACGGGATCAGCAGGATGAGGAAGATCTCGAAGAGGTTGGAGAGGGGGTTCGGGTTCTCGAAGGGGTGGGCGGAGTTGGCGTTGAAGTAGCCGCCACCGTTGGTGCCGAGCTCCTTGATGGCCTCCTGGGAGGCCACCGCGCCGCCGTTCCACTCCTGCGTGCCGCCCATGAACTGGCCGACCTGGTGGATGCCGGAGAAGTTCTGGATCGCCCCGCAGGCGACGAGGACGAGCGCGCCGATCACCGAGATCGGAACGAGGATGCGGACGGTGCCGCGGACGAGGTCGGCCCAGAAGTTGCCGAGTTCGCCGGTACGGGAGCGGGCGAAGCCCCGCACGAGGGCCACCGCCACGGCCATGCCGACCGCCGCGGACAGGAAGTTCTGCACCGCGAGGCCGCCGGTCTGCACGACGTGGCCCATGGCCTGCTCGCCGTAGTACGACTGCCAGTTGGTATTGGCGACGAAGGATGCGGCGGTGTTGAACGCCTGGTCCGGATCGATCGAGGAAAAGCCGAGCGAGCCCGGCAGCGATCCCTGTATCCGTTGCATCAGATACAGAAAGAGAACGCTCACCGCCGAAAAGGCGAGCACCCCGCGCAGATAGGAGGGCCAGCGCATTTCGGCGGCCGGATTGGCGCCGATGGCCTTGTATATCCACTTCTCCGGCCGGTAGTGCCTCTCGGAGGAGTAGACCTTGGCCATGTAGTCGCCCAGCGGGCGGTAGGACAGGCCGAGCGCGACGATCAGCGCCATGAGCTGGAGCGCACCAGCGATCTGGGGACTCATATCAGAACTCAGAACCTCTCCGGATACAGGAGAGCGAGGATGAGATATCCGAGCAGGGACACGGCCACGACGATTCCGACGATGTTTTCTGCGGTCACAGCTTGGTCACCCCCCGGGCGATGAGAGCCACCAGCGCGAATATCGCGACCATGGTGACGACGAAGGCCAGATCGGCCATCGCGAACTCCTGATTGGCGTGAGGAAGGGAATTGGCCTTTTGGCCGATACGAGCAAACCTCGGTTTCCCCCCGGGGATGAGCCACCTTGACGGGGCCCATACGAGGAGCGTGAACCCTTTGACGCCGGCCTGACGCCGTCGGCCGCCCCGCACCACGAAAAGCACCTGCCGCCTCACCCGGAGTGACGGCACCGGCCGGGGGGAGATCCCGACGGGCAGGTCGACCGATGCCAGGAGATCGGTGGGGACAGTTCGTTCGCGCGGCAACCCCCCGCGTCGTGAGCAGGCCGGGCGCGGCGTCGGCACCGATCAGCAGCGGGGAAGAAGTACGGCGACGCCAAGGGCCGAGCGGGCGCTGCCGGCCCGCTCCCGGTTCTCGGTACGGGCCGGCACCCGTGAAGCGCTCACTGTTCCTGCTCCCGCGCCATGAGCGGCAGGCGCCACGCCGTGCGGCGTGCCGAGGCCAGTTCGGCTTCGAGGGGATGCGGAGGGACGGCGAGTACGGGGCAGGGCGCGTGTGCCAGGCAGTACCGGGCCACCGGTGTCCGTAGTCCGGGAAACCGCCGGCCCCGTGATCCCATGCCGACGACCAGGAGATCGTCGGCCGACCGGACCGCGTCGACGAGCACCGCTCGCGGATCGCCGCGCACCGCGAATCCGGACAGGGCGATGCCCGGTCTCTCGACGGCGAACGCCATGTCCAGGGCCGCGCACAACTCCGCCCGCGCCGCCGCACGGCACTCCCTGAACGTCTCGGCGCCGAGGCCGCCGGTACGGCTGCCGAGCCCTCCCCCGGGCAGCTGCCAGGCCAGCACGGCACACAGCTCCGCACCGCGCTCCCTCGCCTCCGACACGGCCTGGTGCAGAGCCGTCAGGCTCCCCAGCGAACCGCTCACGCCCACCACGACCCGCTGCCGCATCGGGTGCCCTCCTGACCGTCCTGTTCCGGACTTCCATTGAAGGGCGGCCCCGGGGCTCCGCATATCAGCAGTCCGTATGGACTGGGCGCCGGCCGTCAAGGTTGCGTCAGCCGGCAGGGCTCGCGCCGGGGAGGCGGGCATAGCTTCGGCGTCATGCGTCGGCGAGAGTGCCGGTCGCGACTCCCCCGGAGGAAAACCCATGTGCCTCTTCCTGTACGACGACGAACCGGACCCCGACGAACAGGTCCCGGCGGGGCTCCTTCACGTGCCCGTCCACCGGCAGGCGACGGGCTTCGTGCTGCGGACCTTCCGCACCCCGCTGGGTGAACGCACCGCGGTCGCCTTCACCGGCCGCGCCCGGCTGGCCGCGACCCTCGGCGCCGGTCAGGCCTCCATCAGGCTCGCCGAGCCCGCCCTGCGCGCCCTCGCGTCACCGCTCGGCATCGGCCGGCTCGTGCTCGACCCCGCCCTCTCGGCGCCTGCCGTCACCACGGAGCCGGTGCGTTCCGAAGCGCCCGTCGGCACGCTGTGACCCGCCCGCTGCCCTTCGCCCGTCGAGGAGACGTCCCCGTGTCCGCTCCCTCCCCCACCCGCCCGGCGGGCCTGGACGACCTCTCGGTCTGGCCCGCCTCCACCACCCGCCTGCCGCATGGGCAACTGGCCGTGGGCGGGGTGCCGCTCGCCGACGTCGCCGCCCGGTTCGACACCCCCGCGTACGTCCTGGACGAGGACGAGGTACGGACGCGCTGCCGGACCTACCGTGCGGCGTTCCCCGACGCCGACGTGCTGTACGCGGCCAAGGCGTTCCTCTCCCGGGGCATGGCGCGCTGGATCGAGGAGGAGGGGCTGGGGCTCGACGTCTGTTCCGCCGGCGAACTCGAACTCGCCCACGCCGCCGGGTTCCCGCCGGCACGTGTGGTGCTGCACGGCAACGCGAAGTCCCCGCGCGACCTTGAGACCGCGCTGCGCCTCGGGGTCGGGCGAATCGTCGTCGACAGCCCCTCGGAGATTGCCCGGATCGCCGCGCTGGCCGGGCCCGAGCGGCGGCAGAAGGTCATGGTCCGGGTGGTTCCGGGCGTCTCCGCAGGTGGTCACGAGAAGATCCGGACCGGTACGGACGACCAGAAGTTCGGCCTGTCGTCGACCGACGGGTCCGCCCAGCACGCCGTCGCCCGCGTGCTCGGCCAGTCGCGGCTCGAACTGACGGGCCTGCACTGCCACATCGGCTCCCAGATAGCGGAGGTCAAGCCGTATCTGGTGGCCGTCCGCCGGATGGTGGGGCTGATGGCCCGGATCAAGGAGAGCCACGGCGTCACGCTCGCCGAACTCGACATGGGCGGCGGCCACGGCGTCGCCTACCGGCCCGGAGACCCCGCGCTGGACCTGACCGCCCTGGCTCGTCGGCTGAACGCCGAACTCACCGCGGGCTGCGCGGCGGCCGGACTGCCCGTGCCCCGGCTCGTCATCGAACCGGGGCGGGCGATCGCGGGTCCGGCCGGTGTGGCGCTGTACCGGGTGCTCGCCGTCAAGCACACCGGGGAGAAGGTGTTCGTGGCCGTCGACGGCGGCATGAGCGACAACCCCCGGCCGGCTCTGTACGGGGCCCGCTACGCGCCGCGCCTGATCAGCCCCCGGCCGGCCGCCGAGCCCGTGGTGGCCACGGTCGTGGGCCGGCACTGCGAGGCCGGCGACGTCCTCGCGGCCGATGTCCCGCTGCCCGGCGACGTACGCCCCGGCGATCTGCTCGCCGTACCCGTGGCGGGCGCCTACCAGCTGTCCAGGGCGTCGGGCTACAACCTGGTCGGCCGGCCGCCGGTCGTCGCGGTGCGCGCGGGCGCCGCACGTCTGCTGGTGCGGCGCGAGACCCTGCAGGACCTGCGAGGCCGTGACGTCGGGGACTGACCGGGGACTAACTCGGGTCGGGACGCGGCTGCTCCAGCTCCAGGGCGGCGCGTGACGCGGTGGTGGCCTTCGCGCGTTCGCGGGCCGCCTGCTCGGGGTGGCGGCGGCGCCAGTAGGGGTTGTCGTGGGAGAGCTTGCTGGACACCCGGCCGTACATCCCGAACGTGGCGATGACCAGCCCCATGACGAAGCTGAAGATCACGTTGCTCATGCCGAAGTCGAGGATGTTGGCGGAACGGTCCAGCACGAAGATGTGCGCGAAGCCGCTGAGGACGAAGAGCCCGCCGACCGTCATGTTCAGGACGGAGGCGAAGTTGCCGCCGATCACCGCGCCGGCGAGCAGCGCGAGGCCGACGACCGTGGAGATGACGCTGAGGGCGACGTTGGTGGTCATGCCCGCGATCGTGTCGCCGGCCGTGTCGAGGGGGCTCAGCGCGTCGGCGAAGCCGAGCCCCGCGAACGCCAGCAGGATGAGGCCGCAGACACCCGCGCCGTAGCGGTAGACGGTGGCCAGATGGTGGTCGAGAGGCAGTTCGTCCTTGAGGTTCATGACAGTGATTCGGCCCGTCCGCCCGCTTTGGATGCATACGGGATGATCCGGGTCGCGACGAGCGCGGTGGCGCCGGGGGCGCCATGATCGGTCGGTAGGGGGGCGGGCCCGCCCGCTCGGGCCCGCCCGCCTCGGCCCGCCCGCCGCCGCGACTGAGGAGACACCGCTGTGCACTGGCTCTTCGGCGACCAGCTCGGCCCGCACTTCCTCACTCCCGGCGGGGACGGGGACGGGCCCGGGCGCGACACGCCCCTGCTGATGATCGAGGCCCGTTCCGTGTTCCGGCGGCGCCGGTTCCACCGGGCCAAGGCCCACCTGGTCCTGTCCGCGATGCGTCACCGCGCGGCCGAACTCGGCGACCGGGTCACCTATGTGCGTGCCGACACCTACCGCGAGGGCCTGGACCGGGCCGCCCGCGGGCGTGCCGTCGGCGTCCATCACCCCACCTCGCACGCCGCTCTCCGCCTGGTGCGGGACCTGCCGGGGGTGACGGTGGGCCCGGCGCGGGGGTTTCTCGTACCGATGGCCGAGTTCACCGCGTGGGCGGACGGCCACGGCGGGAAGAAGCTGCGGCAGGAGGACTTCTACCGCTGGGTCCGCCGCGGCCACGACCTGCTGATGGACGGCGACCGGCCGGCCGGGGACCGCTGGAACCTGGACCACGACAACCGGGAGGCCCCGCCCCGCGACACCCCCGCCCTCCAGGCCGGCCGTCCGTACCGGCCGCGCGAGGACGACATCGACGCGGAGGTCCGCCGCGACCTCGACCGCTGGGAGCGCGACGGGGACGTCTCCTTCGTCGGCCGGGACGGGCCCCGCCTGTTCCCCGCGACCCGGGCGGAGGCGCTGCGGGCCCTGCGGCGCTTCGTGGAGCACCGGCTCACCCTGTTCGGGCCGTACGAGGACGCGATGCTGGCCGCCGACCCGGTCATGAGCCACAGCCTGCTCTCCTCCTCGCTCAACCTCGGTCTGCTCGATCCCGCCGAGTGCGTCGAGGAGGCGGAGAAGGCGTGGCGCGCGGGGCGGGCGCCCCTGAACAGCGTGGAGGGCTTCGTACGCCAGATCGCCGGCTGGCGCGAGTACGTCTGGCAGCTCTACTGGCACTTCGGCGAGGGCTACCGGCGCTCCAACGAGCTGCGGCACACCGCTCCCCTGCCCGACTGGTGGAACGATCTGGACGCGGACGCGGTCCGGGCCAACTGCCTGCGTACGGTCCTGGCCCAGGTACGGGACACGGGGTGGACGCACCACATCCCCCGGCTGATGGTCCTCGGCAGCCACGCGCTCCAGCGCGGCTGGGACCCCGCGGCCGTCACGGACTGGTTCCACCGCTGCTTCGTGGACGGCTACGACTGGGTGATGCTCCCCAATGTCATCGGCATGTCCCAGTACGCCGACGGCGGGCGCATGACGACCAAGCCGTACACCTCGGGCGGCGCCTACATCCACCGGATGAGCGACCTGTGCGGCCCCTGCGCCTACCGGCCGGGCGACCGCACCGGGGAGCACGCGTGCCCGTACACCGCGGGCTACTGGGCCTTCCTCGACCGGCACCGGGAGCGGCTGGCCGGCAACCAGCGGGTCGCCCGGCCGGTCCGGCAGCTGGACCGGCTCGCCGACCTCGCGGACGTCCGCGAACAGGAGCGCGCCCGGGGCGACGCGCCACCGTGACGCGTCACGGCCCGTCCGGTGCCAGCGCGGCGACCGCCTCGGCCAGCCCCGGCGGCCGCGCGAGACCGGCCACCGCCTGCCCCGCCCAGCCCGGGCCCAGGGTCAGGACGGCCGGACTGCGGCGGGCCCCGCGCACCCCCCACTCCATGGCGGCCACGTGCTGGGCCAGCGGCCGGCTGGCGGTGGCGCGGGACTGCGCCCACAGGGCGACGGCGGCGGGCCCGGTCCTGCGCACCGCGGCGAGCAGCGGATCGACGGGCAGGGCGCCGCCGAACATGCGCACCGGGACGCCCCGCTCCGTCAGCGCGGCGGACAGCACCTCCAGCGGCAGCGTGTGGGTCTCCCCCGGTGTGCAGGCGAGCACCACGGTGGACCCGGGCCGGTCCGGGACGGTCCGGGGCGCGGCCTGCCGCAGCGCGCCGGAGACGTGCCAGGACAGGAAGTGCTCGACCTCGACGTACTTCTCGCCCGAGTTCTCCCATTTGCGGCCCACGGCCTGGAGCGTCGGCACGATCACCTCGGTCCAGGCGGCCACCAGCCCGTGTCCGGCGATCGCGGCGGTCAGCAGCTCGTCCAGGGCCGCCGCGTCCAGCCGCAGTGCCGCACGGGCCACTCCCCGGCACTCCTGCCGTACGTCGCCGAGCCGCAGGCCGCTCCCCGTCCGGCTGCGGCGCCCGGCCGGAGCGGGCCCGGGGCCGTCGGCACGTACGGAGTCCGCCGCCGGTGGCCCGGCGCCGCGCGCGAGGCGGGCCGCCTCGGCCGGGGGCAGCCCGGTCGCGGTCAGGGCGCACATCCGCTCCAGCTTCGCCACGTCCGCCGGGGTCCAGCGCCTGTGCCGGCCGCCCGTGTGCGCTTCCGGGCCGAGTCCGTACCGGCGGTCCCAGGTGCGGACCGTGGTGGGAGCGACCCCGAGGCGTCGGGCCACGTCGCCGGTGGTCAGCCCTGCGGCCGGGGGGCCGCCGGAGCCGTCCCGGTCCTCACCGCTTCGTCCGTGTGCGCTCACCTTTCCCACCTTACGACGCATGAACGACGCATGTTGCCTGCGTCGTTTGTGCGTCCAAGACTGGAGGCCAGGCAGGAGGCACGGCCATGGACACCGATGCGCGACCGACCACCACCGTCGTCCCGCACGTGCGGGAGACGCGGTACGAGGAGGATCTGGCCGACGGTCTCCTGCGCGCCGACGAGGAGACCTTCGCGGCCATCTACCGGCGCTGGGGCTCGCTGGTGCACACCATGGCGACCCGGTCCCTCGGTGACACGCACGAGGCGGAGGACGTCACCCAGCAGGTGTTCATCGGCGTCTGGCGCGGCCGGCACGGCTTCCGGCCCGAGCGCGGCACGCTCGGCGCCTGGCTGGTGGGCATCACCCGCCGCAAGATCGTGGACGCGCTGGCCGCCCGGGGCCGGCGGCTCGCCCTGGTCGAGTCGGCCGCCCGGGACGCCGCACCCGCCCGGCCCGACCGGCAGGCTCCGGAGGAGGTGCTCGACCGGGTCCTGCTCGTCGAGGCCCTGTCCAGGCTGCCGCACGCCCAGCGCGAGGTGCTGTGCATGGCGTTCTACGAGGACCTGACGCAAGCCCAGATCGCGGAGCGCACCGGGGTCCCCCTGGGCACGGTCAAGAGCCACACACGCCGTGGCCTGCACCGGTTGCGCACCGTGGTCGACCTGGGCGGCGCACACCACCCGGGCGGCTGAGCGGACCGGGAAGGCGCGACCCGGGTGCATCCGCCGCGCCGCCGCCCCGCGAAGCAGGAGTGAGAGACCCAGCACACCGGACTCCCCCCGAAGGGATGATCCCCATGACTTACCGGACCACCATCGCCGCCGCCGCTTCGGCCGGGGCCTGCGCCCTGGTCCTCGGCGCCGCAGCCCCGGCCGCCATGGCCGCTCCCGAACGGGCGCAGGACAAGGGAATGGTGTCCGTGTTCCACGGCATCCCCGGAATGACGGTCGACGTGTACGCCGACGGTGACCCGCTGCTCAGCGACTTCAAGCCCGGCACGGTGACCGAACCGCAGGCGCTCGACGCCGGTACGCACGACATCAAGGTCTTCGAGGCCGGCAAGAGCCCCGACGGCACACCCGCCCTGGAGAAGCAGGTGAAGGTGACCGAAGGCGGCAACGCCACGGTGGCCGCCCACCTCTCCGCCGACGGCGACCCGCAGCTCACGGCCTACGCCAACGACGTCTCCGCCGTGAAGTCCGGCGAAGCGCGCCTGACGGTCCGCCATGTGGCGGCCGCGCCCGCCGTGGACGTACGCGCCGGAGGCCAGCCCGTCTTCAAGGACCTGACCAACCCCAAGGAGGACACCACCTCCGTCAAGGCCGGCACGGTGAACGCCGATGTCGTCCTGGCCGGGACGGACACCGTGGCCGTCGGACCGGCCGACCTGAACCTCAAGCAGGGCACGAGCAACGTCGTCTACGCCTGGGGCAGCGCCAAGGACAAGAGCCTCGCGCTGGCCACCCAGACGTTCGACACCAAGGACATGAAGAGCGGCGCGGCACACGCCGGTATCGCGCCGAACTCCTCCGCCGGGTGGCTGAACTGGGTCGCTGCGGCCGGAGCGGTCACGCTGACGGGCGTCGTGGGGGCCCGCCTGGCCGCCGGACGGCGCGACTGACCTCGCGCCGCCACCCGGGTGGCCGTCCGCACAGCCACCGTCGGCCGGGGTGAGGTGCCCGGCCGACGGTTCCCCGTACGCGCGTCAGACCAGGCGCAGGCTGCCGCGGGCCGTCGCCGCCGAGCTGGTGCCCGTGTAGACGTCGATACGGCCGCGCTCCAGGACGTACGTGCCCGACGGGTCGTTGGTCCAGAAGCCGAGGTCCTCCGCGCCCAGAGTGAAACGCAGCCGGCGCTCCTCGCCCGGGGCGAGGGTGACGCGCTCGAAGGCGCGCAGCCTGCGGACCGGCTGGACGACGGACGCCGCGACGTCGTGGATGTAGAGCTGGACGACCTCGTCGCCGGTGCGGTCGCCGGTGTTGGCGACGGAGACCGTGACCTCGACGGTCTCGCCGCGTTCCAGGGCGTCCACCGCGATCTCGGTGCGGCTGAGCTCCGGTGCGCCGGTCGCGAAGGTGGTGTAGCTCAGCCCGTGGCCGAAGACGAACTGCGGGCCGTCCGGCAGGTCCAGGTACTTGGAGACGTACTTCTCCGCCTCGTCGTACGGGCGGCCCGTCGACTCGCGGTTGTAGTAGACCGGGATCTGGCCGACCGTCCGGGGGAAGGAGACCGGCAGCTTGCCGCCCGGATTGACCGCGCCGAACAGGATGTCCGCGACCGCGTTCCCCGCCTCGATGCCCGCGTGCCACGCCTCCAGGACGGCCGGTGCGCGGTCCGCCCAGCCGCCGATGGTGAGCGGGCGGCCGTTGACGAGGACGACGACGAAGGGCTTGCCGGTGGCCGCGACGGCCTCGATCAGCTGCTGCTGGCCCGCGGGGAGGTCGATCTCGCTGCGCGACGCGGCCTCGCCGCTGATCGCGGAGTCCTCGCCGGCCACGACGACGGTGACGTCGGCCGCCCAGGCGGCTGCGGCGGCCATCGCCGGGTCGCCGCCGGAGTGCCGGACGTCGGCGCCCGGGGCGGCGGCGCGTACCGCGTCGAGCACGCTCACCGTGTCGAACACCAGCCGGCCGGGGCCCGCCCAGGTGCCGTGCTGGTCCGTGGAGTCGGCGTGCGGGCCGACCACGGCGATCGTGCCGCCCGGTTTCAGCGGCAGGACACCGCCCTCGTTCTTCAGGAGCACCATCGACCGGGCCGCGGCCTCCCGCGCGGCGGCCCGCGCCTCGGTGGTGGGGCCGGCGATCTCCGCCGCCTCGTCGGTGTACGGGGCGTCGAAGAGGCCGAGGGCGTACTTCAGGCGCAGGATGCGGGTGACGGCGTCGTCCAGGCGTTCCATGCTGATGCGGCCCGCGTCGAGCAGGTCAGCGCCGTGGTCCGCGATGTGCGTGGACACCATCTCCATGTCCAGGCCGTGCGTGAGCGCGAGCTCCGCCGCGTGCGCCGCGTCCTCGGCGTAACCGTGCGCGACCAGTTCCATGACGCCCGTGTAGTCGCTGACCACGAAGCCGTCGAAGTCCCACTCGCCCTTGAGGATGCTGTTCATGGTGTGGCTGTTGGCGTGCGCGGGGACGCCGCCGACGGTGTTGAACGCGGCCATCACCGTCGCCGCGCCCGCGTCCAGCGCGGCCTTGAACGGCGGCAGGTAGTGGTTGCGCAGCCGCTGCTCGGAGAGGTCCACGGTGTTGTAGTCCCGGCCGCCCTCGGCTCCGCCGTAGGCCACGAAGTGCTTGGCGCAGGCCGCGACGTGCTCCCCGGACCGGAGCCCCGAGCCGTCGGCCGGTCCCTGGTAGCCGCGCACCTTCGCGACGGCCAGGACCGCGTTCAGGTACGGGTCCTCGCCGCTCGATTCGGCGATCCGGCCCCAGCGCGGCTCGTTCGTCACGTCCATCATCGGCGAGAACGTCCAGCGCACGCCCTGCGAGCGGGTCTCGGCGGCGGACACCCGGGCGTCGGTCTCGGCCACGGCCGGGTCGAAGGCGGACGCCTGCGCGAGCGGGATCGGGAAGGTCGTCCAGAAGCCGTGGATGACGTCGAAGCCGAAGAGCAGCGGGATGCCGAGCCGGGACTCCTCCACGGCCAGCCGCTGGAGGTCGTTGGTCCACTTCGCACCGTGCAGGTTCAGCACCGAACCGAGCCGCCCGGCCCGGGCCAGCGCCTCGATCTCCTTGGTCTGGCCGCCGCCGGGACCCGTGTCCCCGGTCCAGGTCAGCTGCTGGACCTGGCCGAGCTTCTCCTCGGTCGTCATCCGGCCGAGGAGTTCCTTGACCTTGTCGTCGTGCGATCGGAGCATGTCGGGTCCTTCGTGGCGGAAAGCGGGAGGTGAGCGGGCCCTTGCCGGACGGAACAGCTGGGGCTAACGTCGCTCGCAGCAAGAAATGTAAGCGCATTCAGACGAGGGGGCAAGGAGTCATGGCCCCTCGTGACAGAATCGATGAGTCAGCACGGGAGGCATCCATGGCCAACAGCGCGTCGGCCCTGCGCGTCATGAGCTTCAACCTCCATGTGGACTGGGACGGTTCGCCCCGTCCCTGGTCCGGGCGCCGGGACGCGGTGGCGGCGGTCCTGCGGGCGGAACGGCCCCGGCTGCTCGGCACCCAGGAGGGCCGCCCGCACCAGATCGCGGACGTGCTCGCCGCCCTCGGGCCGGGTTACGCGAGGACCGGCGGGGACCGCGACGGCGACGGGACCGGCGAGCACACGGCCCTCTTCCACGACCGCGACCGCCTCGACGCCCTGGACCACGGCGACTTCTGGCTCTCGGACACGCCCGAGGCGCCCGCCTCCGAGACCTGGGGCGGCGCCTGCCCGCGCATGGCGACCTGGGTCCGCTTCCGCGACCTGGCCACCGGGGGCGCCTTCCTCGCCGTGAACACCCACCTCGACCATGTCAGCGCTTACGCCCGCACCCGGGCGGCAGGGCTGCTCGTGGAACGGTCCGCCGCGCTCGCGCCCGGCCTGCCGGTCGTCGTCACCGGTGACTTCAACACCCCGGCCGGGGACCCCGAGGTGCACGGGGTGCTGCTCGCCGAGGGCGGCCTCGACGACACCTGGGACCGGGCCGCGGAGCGCGGTGCCTCCTACGGCACCTTCCACGACTACCGCGCACCGGTCGCGGGCGGACCGCGCATCGACTGGATCCTCGCCTCGCGCGGCACCCGCGTGCGGGAGGCGTCCGCCGTGCTGCCGGGCCCCGTCGCGCCGAGCGACCACCTGCCCGTGCGCGCCCTGATCGAGCTGCCGTCCGCACCCGTGGGGCGCTGAGCCCGCACTCCCGCTACACCCTTACCGGAGGAATCCGCATGTCATCCCCCCGCCCGGCGACCGAATGGCTCGCCGACGCCGTCCTCTACCAGATCTACCCGCAGTCCTTCGCCGACTCCAACGGCGACGGGATCGGGGACTTCGCGGGGATCGAGGCGAGGCTCGACCATCTCCAGTGGCTCGGGGTGAACACCGTGTGGTTCAACCCGTGCTTCGTCTCGCCCTTCGACGACGCCGGTTACGACGTGGCCGACTACCTCAACGTCGCCCCGCGCTACGGCACCAACGAGGACCTGGCCCGGCTCACCGAGGCCGCCGGCCGGCGCGGCATCCGGGTGCTGCTCGACCTGGTCGCCGGGCACACCTCCGACCAGCACCCCTGGTTCCAGGCGTCCGCGAACGACCCGGCCGACCAGCGGTTCATCTGGGCCGACACCGAGCAGGCGCCGCCCGGTTTCGTCGCCTCGCCCGGCAGCCGGCCCGGGTTCTACCAGCCGAACTTCTTCGAGTCGCAGCCCGCGCTCAACTTCGGCCACGCGCGCAAGGACCCGGCGGAGCCCTGGCGGCTGCCCGTCGACGCCGAGGGGCCCCGCGCCAACCGGCAGGCGCTGCGCGAGATCATGGACCACTGGCTGGGCCTCGGCCTGTCCGGCTTCCGGGTCGACATGGCCGCCTCGCTGGTCAAGGACGACCCGGGGCACGCCGAGACCGCGAAGCTCTGGACCGAGCTGCGCGGCTGGCTGGACCGGGCGCACCCGGGGGCGGCGCTGCTCTCCGAGTGGGGCGACCCGCAGGTCTCGGTCCCTGCCGGGTTCCACGCGGACTTCTTCCTGCAGTTCGGTCCACGCGGTGACGGGCTGCCGCTGCGGTCGCTCTGGAACAACTGGGAGGGCACGGTCAGCGAGCCGTGGGAGCCGCTGGAGCCGTATTTCGGGGCCCGGGGCGAGGGCGGGTTCGCCACCTTCCTCGACGCCTGGCGCGAGGCGACGGGGATCATCGGCGACGCCGGGTTCATCTCGCTCCCCACGTCCAACCACGACTTCTCGCGCCTCGCCACGGGCCCCCGCACGGCCGAACAGCTGCCCGCCGCCTTCGCGTTCCAGCTGACCTGGCCGACGCTCCCCGCGATCTACTACGGGGACGAGATCGGCATGCGGTACGTGCCCGGCACGCCCACCCGCGAGGGCAGCCGGCTGGGTCCACGGTACGACCGGTCCGGGTCCCGTACGCCCATGCAGTGGGACGACTCGCCGAACGCGGGCTTCTCCACCGCGCCCGCCGACGCCCTGTACCTGCCGGTCGACCCCGACCCGGCCCGTCCGACGGTCGCCGCCCAGCGCGCCGACGAGGGCTCCCTCCTCCACCTGGTCCGGCGCCTGATCGCGCTCCGCGGGGCCACCCCGGAGCTGGGCGCCGGGGGCTCCACGGAGGTGCTGCACGACGGCTATCCGCTGGTGTACGTCCGGGGCGGGCGCTACCTCGTCGTGGTCAACCCGCGCTCCGAGGCCGCCGAGACCGCCGCGCCCGCCGGGCGGGCCACCGCCGTGGAGGCGCGCGGGGTCACCGTCGCGGAGGGCCGCATCCGGGCCGAGGGCTTCGGCTTCGGGATCTTCGCGCTCGACGCGGGCTGAGCGGTTGCGGGATGCGGCTTCGCCCCCGCCCGGGGTCCGGGCGGGGGCGAAGCCGTACGTCAGCCGGGGGTGTCCCCGTAATGCGCTTGCAGCGCCGCCAGTTCGGCGGTCAGCTCGGCGACGAGGTCCTGGTACGCCGGGTCCTCGTACCGGTTGTGCATCTCGTCCGGGTCGGCGACCAGGTCGAACAGCTCCCACTCGGGGGCGCGGGCCTCGTCCTTGGCGCCCGGCTGGCCGGAGCCGTGGCCCGGGTAGTGGATCAGTTTGTGGGTGTGCGTACGGACGCCGTAGCTGGCCTGGACGTTGTGGCAGACGTCCAGGTGCTCGAAGTACCGGTAGTACACCGACTGCCGCCAGTCGTCCGGCCGTTCGCCCCTGAGCAGCGGGACGAGGCTGCGGCCCTGCATCCGTGGATGCGCTTCCACTCCGGCGAGGTCCAGGATCGTCTGGGCGTAGTCGACGTTGATCACGAGCTCGTCGCAGCTGCTGCCCGGCGGGGTGACGCCCGGCCACCGCACCACCAGCGGGATGCGCAGCGAGGGCTCGTACATGAACCGCTTGTCGAACCAGCCGTGTTCGCCCAGGTAGAAGCCGTGGTCGGAGGTGTACGCGACGGCCGTGGACCGGTCCAGGCCGGTGATGTCGAGGTAGTGCAGGACCCGGCCGACGTTCTCGTCCAGGGCCGCGATCACGCGTAGGTACTCCTTGATGTAGCGCTGGTAGCGCCACTCGCGTTCCTCGCGCTCGTCCAGACCTTCGGGGACGGGTGCCTTGAGGTCCTGCGGGAGCAGGTCCCGCATCCGCATCTCCGCCTCGGCGGCGGCGCCCGCCCGGTGGCTGTAGTCGTCGTGGAGGGTGCCGGGCACCGGGATGTCCACGTCCTCGTACAGGTGCCGGTGGCGTTCGGCGGGTTCGAAGGCGCGGTGCGGGGCCTTGTGCTGGATGAACAGCGCGAAGGGCTTCTCGCGGTCGCGTCGGTCGAGCCAGTTGAGCGCGAGGTCGGTGATGAGGTCGGTGACGTAACCGGTGTGCTGCCGCTCCCCGTCGCGGGTGACGAACGCCGGGTCGTGGTAGACGCCGTGTTCCGGCAGCACCTCCCAGTGGTCGAAGCCGACCGGGTCGGAGCAGCCGCCGTGGCCCAGGTGCCACTTGCCGATGATCGCGGTCTGGTAGCCGGCCTCCTGGAGCATGCGCGGGAAGGAGGGCTGGGTGGCGTCGAATTTCTGGCCCTCCTGTTCGAGCGTCGTCATGCCGTTGACGTGGCTGTAGGTGCCGGTCAGGAGGGACGCGCGGGCGGGCGAGCAGATGGAGTTGGTGCAGAAGGCGTTGTCGAAGCGCATGCCCTCGGCGGCCAGCCGGTCGACGGCGGGCGTCCTGTTGATGACGCTGCCGTAGGCGCCGATCGCGGGCACGGCGTGGTCGTCGGTCATGAAGAAGACGAGGCTGGGGCGCTCGGTGCCGGTGGTGCTCATGGCCCGGGGTCCTCCTTGGCTGGGTGCGGGCGGTTCCGGTCCGGGGCGAGCCGCAGCGTGCGGCTGCCCGGCATGGGCAGGTCGAGCGTGGTGCGTACGAGACCGTCCGGGCCGGTGTGCGCGAGGGCTTCGGGGCCGGTGTCACCGGCGGGGCGCAGCCGGTAGCGGGCGCCCGGGTCGAGCCCGGCGACCTCCACGGTGACGCGGCGGCCGAGCGCCGGTACCGGTGTCGCGCAGGGCCGGTCGGCGGCGGCGTTGACCACGCGCACCTCGACCGTGCCGTCGCGCGCGGTGGCCGTCGCGGTCACCAGTGCGCGGGCTCCGTCGCCGGTGAGGTGCGCGGGGTGGTGCGGGGCGTCGGCGTCGATCCGGACGCGGACGCCGGGGGGTGCGCTGCCCGGGGCGAGCGCGCAGCCGCGCACGGGGCCGGGCAGCGGTGGCTGGGGGCCCTCGGGCGTCCTGGGCGCGATCCGGTACCAGTAGCCTCGGCCGGGCTCGGCGTGCGTGTCCGCGTACGGCGGGAGGACCGGGCCGGTGTGCAGGGGGGCGTACGGGCCCTCGTAGTGGTCGGAACGGTGTACGACGTAGCCGGCCGTCCCCGGCGCCGGCACCCAGTCGAGCAGCACATGGCCGATGCCGTCCGTGGAGAGCAGTGCCGTGCCGGGCGGGGGCAGGACGGCCGCCGGGGCGAGGCCGGGGCGCCCGTTCACTTCAGGCCGGAGGTCGCGATGCCCTGGGTGAAGTGCCGCTGGAGGGCGATGAAGACGGCGACGACCGGGAGCACCACGAGGAAGGCGCCGGCCATCAGCACACCGTTGGAGCCGGCGGCCTTGGTGGGGTCGGTGGCGAAGGTGGCCAGGGCGACGGGCAGCGTGTACTTGTCGGGGTCGTTGGTCGCGACGAGCGGCCACAGGAAGTTGTTCCACGAGCCGAGGAACACGAAGATCGTCAGCGTGGCGAGGGCGGGCTTGACCAGCGGAATCACGATCCGCCAGAAGATGTACCACTCACCGGCGCCGTCGATGCGGGCCGCTTCGAGGAGTTCGTCGGGGATCGCCGCCATGAACTGCCGCATCAGGAAGACCCCGAACGCCCCTGCCGCGAAGGGCAGGATGAGCCCCGCGTAGCTGTCGAGCAGCCCCATCTTGCTCATCATCACGAACTGGGGCAGCAGCATCAGGTTGCCCGGCACCATGAGGGCGCCCAGCACGATCGCGAGCACGCCCCGCTTGCCGAAGAAGTTCAGCTTGGCGAGCGCGTACCCCAGCATCGAGCAGAACACCAGGTTGCACAGGGTCACGACGACGGCGACCACCGCGGAGTTGAGGAAGTTCCGCGCGATGTCCATCAGGTCGAGCAGTTCGCGGAAGTTCGCGAGGGTCCACTCGGTGGGGATCCAGACCGGCGGGCTGGCACCCAGGTCCTGCGGGGTCTTGAAGGCGGAGACCGCCATCCACAGGAAGGGCGCGGCCATCACGATCAGGCCCAGGGCGAGCAGCGTGTACGTGAGGGCCGAGGTGCCCGGCCTGCGCGAGGTGGCGGTGCGCCGCCTGCCCGGGGCGCTCGTGGTGGGGAGGTCGGTGGCGCTCATCAGGTCTTGTCCTTCAGCAGGCGGAACTGGAGCAGCGTGACGGCCAGGACGATCGTGAAGAGGACGTAGGCCATGGCGCTCGCGGAGCCCATGTGGAAGAAGCTGAATCCTTCCTTGTACATGTCCAGCGACACGGTGAGGGTGCTGTCGCCGGGTCCGCCGTCGGTCATCACGAAGGGTTCCTCGAAGACGTTGAGGAAGCCGATGGTGGTCATCACCGCGACGTACAGCATGGTGGGCCGCAGCAGGGGGACCGTGATCCGGCGGAACTCCTGGAAGGCGCCGGCGCCGTCCAGCTTGGCGGCCTCGCGGACCTCGACCGGGATGGCCTGGAGTCCGGCGAGGAAGAGGACCATCGCGGTGCCCATGTTGCGCCAGACGGCCATGACGATCAGGGACGGCATGGCGAGCGCCTTGGAGGCGAGGAAGTCCGGCGTGGAGAAGCCGAGCTGCGCGCCGAGTCCGGCGATCAGGCCCTCCGAGGGGTCGAGTACGAACCGCCAGATGACGGCCACCGCGACGATGGCGGTGACCACGGGGACGTAGAAGCCGACCCGGAAGAAGGTCCGGAAGCGGTCGATGCCGGAGTTGAGGAGCACGGCGGCGACCAGTCCGCTGCCGATGGTCAGCGGGACGCCCAGCACCACGAAGTAGCAGGTGTTGAAGAGCGCGCGCATGAACTTCGGGTCGTCGAACAGCGCGGTGTAGTTGTCGAAACCGACGAAGTTCGCGTCGAGCGGGTGCGTGACGTTGCGCAGGCCGAAGTCGGTGAAGCTCATGAGGAGCGTCGCGACGATCGGGAACGCCATGAAGGTCAGGAAGAGGACCAGGAAGGGCGTCGAGTACAGCCAGCCCGCGAGGTTCTGCCGGGAGAGCCGGTCGGGGCGGAGCGCCCGGCCCGCCGGATCCTGCTGTCCGGAAGGGCCGCCGGCCTGGGCCGGGGCGCGGTCCAGGCCGGCTCCGGCCCGGGTGGCGGCGGTCTTCACCGGGAGATCAGCCCCTCCGTGGTGGCCTGGAGCTTCTTGGCCTCGGCGGCCGGGTCCCCGCCCTGCGCGATCTTCTCCAGGGTGCCCTCGATGGCGGCGGCGATCTCGTTCCACTTCTCCAGGGCTGGGATCTCCTTGCCGGTGTCCAGGGCCTGGCGGAAGACCTTCAGGCTGTCGGCCTCGGCGCTGTCCTTGATCTCCGGGAGGTCGTAGGCGGCCTTGTTCGCGGGCAGCGACTTGGTCGCGCCGTACCAGGCGGCCTGGGTCCCGGGGGTGGTCAGGTACTGGGTGAACTTCTCGGCGGCGGCCTTGTGCTCGCTGTCCTTGAAGGTCACGAGCGAGGCGCCGCCGACCCAGGAGACGGAGCCCTTCGGGCCTGCGGGCAGCGGGGCGGTCTTCCACTTGCCCTTCAGCTGGGGCTGCTGCTCGTTGAGGTTCTGGACCATCCAGGGGCCGGACATGAACGTCGGCTCCTCGCCCTTGGCGAAGGTCTTGGCCACGTCCGCGCCGGGCACGAAGTTCTTCTTGGCGAGCCCGTCCTTGAAGTAGCTGCCCCACGTCTCGAACGCCTTCACGGCCTCCGGGGAGTCGAGCGCGGCCTTGCCGTCCGCGTCGACCAGGCTGCCGCCCTCGGAGTACAGGAACTGCAGCCAGCTCTGCCAGGCGCCGGTGTTGCCGGGCTGGAGCGCGGTGCCGTACTGGGCGCCGTGCTTCTGGTACGCCTCGGCGAGCTTGTGGTGGTCGTCCCAGGTGACGGGGGCCTTGTCGATGCCGGCCTGCTTCGCGAGGTCGGTGCGGTAGTAGAGGCCGCGTACGTCGGCGTACCACGGGACGCCGTAGGCGGTGCCGTCCACGACGTTGCTGTTCCAGGTGGCGGGGAAGAAGTCCGCCTTCTTGAAGGTCTTGGTGTTCACCGGCTCCAGCACGTCGAGCGCGATGTACTGCCCCATCATCGTGGAGCCCATCTGCGCCATGTCGGGGAGCTTCCCGGCAGCGGCGGCGGCGGTCATCTTCTGGCCGACGACGTCCCAGCCGATGGGGGTCACCTTGACGGTGATGTTCGGGTTGTCCTTCTCGAAGTCCTTGGCGACCGTGGCGAGCCGCTTGGCCTCCTCGCCCATGCCCCAGACGGTCAGGGTCTGCTTGGCGTCGGCGGACTGCTGCGCGCCGCCGCCACCGCCGCAGGCGGTGAGCGACAGCGCGGCGGCCACTGCGACGGAGATACCTGTGACGGTCTTGGCGGGGCGTGCCATGGAGCTCCTCCTCGAGCTGTGTATGCGCTATCTGAAAGCGCATACAGGACTCTGCAATACGGGTCAGGATCGCTCAAGAGGGATGGGGTAACGCTTGGATAACGTAAGGGGTGGTGGGGTTGACCGGGGTGTACGTGAGGGGGTTCACACCGCGGGTACGAAAATGGGCGCGCTGGGTCCGCGTACGCCCCTGACCTGGGCGTACGGGCTCGCGTCCCGCCCCTACGCCGACGCGCCCTCCGGGCAGCCGCAGCTGCGGCGCAGCACTGCCGAGACGGGCAGGAGCCGCTCCTGCGGGGGTCTGTCGCGCTCGGAGAGCCGGGCCACGAGCAGTTCGACGGCCTCCACGCCCAGCAGGCCCATGGGCTGCCGGACCGTCGTGAGCGTCGGCCGTACGAGCCGGCTGAGCGGGATGCCGTCGAAGCCGGTCACGGCGATGTCCCCGGGCACGTCGATGCCGCGCGCCTCCAGGGCGTGCAGCGCGCCGACGGCCATCTGGTCGTTGGCGAACACCAGGCCCTGGGGCCGGGGGCCCTCCCCGGTCGCCCCGAACAGCGTCTCCACCGCCTGGCGTCCGGCGGCCTGGGTGAGGTCGCCCCGCAGGTCGGGGGCCTTGGGCAGCGGGAGACCGGCTTCGAGGTGGGCGGCCTGGTAGCCGAGGAACCGGGCCTCGCCGTCCGGGGAGTCCTCGGGCCCGCCGACGAACGCGAGCCGCCGCAGCCGGTGCGGGCCGAGCAGGTGCCTGGTGATCTGCAACTGCCCGTCGAAGTTGGCCACCTTCACGTGGTCGATGCCGTCGTACGGCTCCCCCGCGAGCAGCACGACCGGGACGCGCCGGGCCACCATCTCCAGGGTCTCGTCGGGCACCGCCTGGGCGAGGACGGCGAGCCCGTCCACCCGGCCCGCGACCTCGGTGAGCCGGGCGCCCGCGTCGTCGGCGTGCGAGGAGGCGATGAGCAGCGCGTAGCCGTGGCGCCGCGCGGCGCGCTCCATCCCCCTTATGACCTCGTCGGAGTAGAGGGTGACTTCGCCCGGGTCGGCGGCGGGCGCGCTGTCGGCCTCCGCGTCGTGGAAGTCCGGGTAGCACAGGCCCAGGACCCCGGTGGAGCGGCTGGCGAGGCCGCGGGCGCTGCCGCTGGGCACGTACCCGAGTTCGCGGGCGCTGGCCAGTACGCGTTCGCGGGTCTCCCCGCGCACCGATTCGGGGCTGCGGTACACCCGCGACACCGTGGCGATGGAGACCCCCGCCCGCTCGGCTACGTCGTACACCGTCGGAGTACTCATCGCGCCGCGTCACCTCTCTTCCGCTGTGGTGGAGAGATGTTCCCACATGCGGGGCAGGTGTATGGAAGCGCATTCACACACCCGGCCGCCGAGGTGCCGGGCACGCAGAATTCGCCCGGCGTTCCCGCACCGTCCTTCCGGGGGACGGCGTTCCGTTCGGCCGGGGCCGAGAACGTCGGGCCGCCCGCCTCCTCACGACCTCAGGATGGATTCCGTGACCGCACGACTCCCCCGCCGACGGCCCCGCGCCCTCGCCCGCTTCCTCGTCGCCGCGCCGCTGCTGGCCGCCGGTGCGCTCACCGGTGTTCCGGCGGCGCACGCGGCCCCGGCCGACGACGTGCGTATCAACGAGGTGGTGACCACCGGCGATGTGAACGACTCCGTCGAGCTGTACAACAAGGGCGGCTCGTCGGTCGACGTGTCGGGCTGGGTCCTGAAGGACGACGACAACAGCCACACGTACACGATCCCCTCGGGGACGACGCTGGCGCCGGGCGGCTTCCGGGCGTTCGACGTCAGTGGCGCGTTCGGGCTGGGCTCGGCGGACCAGGCCCGGTTGTACCTGGCGGACGGCAGTACGCAGGTGGACGGCTTCTCGTGGAGCAAGCACTCCGGCCCGTCCTGGTCCCGCTGCCCCGACGGCACCGGCGCCTTCAAGCAGGCGGCGTCGGTGACGCTGGGCGCCGCGAACGCCTGCGGCACTGGCGGGGGCTCGACGACCCCCGTGGCGTGGCCGGGCGGCAGCGCGGTCGCCACGGCGGACGGTTCGAATGTCTTCGGCGAGGACCTGAGCGGCCTCTACCAGGACGGCAGCGTGCTGTGGGCGGCGCAGAACAGCGGCAAGCTGTGGCGCCTGGTGCGGGACGGGTCGGGCGGCTGGAAGCCGGACACCGCGAACGGCTGGTCCTCGGGCAAGACCCTGCGCTTCCCGGGCGGCTCCGGCAGCCCGGACGGTGAGGGCGTCACCGCGACGGGCGGCGCGGTCTTCGTCGCGAGCGAGCGTAACGGGGACGCTTCGGGCACGAGCCGCCTGTCGGTGCTGCGGTACGACGTGAGCGGTTCCGGTTCGTCGCTGACGGCCGCCAAGGAGTGGAACCTCACCTCGGACCTCCCGTCGACGGGCTCCAACCTCGGCCTGGAAGCGGTCACTTGGATTCCGGACAGCGCGCTGACGGCGGCCGGCTTCAAGGACGCGTCGACGGGCGCGGCGTACGACCCGTCCCACTACGCAGCCCACGGCAACGGCGTCTTCCTCGTCGGCGTCGAGGGCACGGGCATGGTCTACGGATACGTCCTGGCCGACTCCGGCTCGTACACCCGGATCGCCTCCTTCAGCAGCGGCCTGTCCGGCGTGATGGAGCTCCAGTGGGAGCCCCAGGCATCCCGGCTCTGGGCGGTCTGCGACGACACCTGCGACGGCCGCCACCAGACCCTCACGGTCAACGCGGCAGGCGCGTTCGCCGTGACCGGCGCGTACAACCGCCCGTCCGGCATGCCGAATTACAACAACGAGGGCTTCGCGCTGTCCGGCGCCGACGAGTGCGTGTCGGGCTCGAAGCCGGTGTACTGGTCGGACGACGCGAATGACGGCGGGCACGCGCTGCGGAGGGGCAGCGTCAGCTGCTGAGGGGCGCGGGTGCGCACCCGGTGATGCCGCGCTGGTCCGCCAGCCGTTCCCGCAGGCGTCGGGCGGCGAACTCGATGAAGGGGCGGCTCTCCATCAGGCGGCACTCGGCGGCACCGATCACACCGACGCGCACCAGCCCCGCGTCCTCCGCCTCCGCGCCGACCCCGGGAAAGTGCCGGCCGTTGTCGTCCCCCACGTCCGGCACTTCCACCCAGACCCGTTCGCCGTCGACGACGTACGGGAAGCGGCGCAGCTTGCGGCGGTGGTCGGGGATCAGGGACTCGGCGTAGTGCAGGAACGAGTTGCGGTTGTGGCCCACGCCCAGCAGGAGGATGTGGGCGCCGAGTTCGTGCAGCCGGTCGAACGGCGAGCCGCGCCCCACCGCATAGGCCAGCGGCTGCCGGGCGGTGATGTCCCGGGCCAGCGGCCCCAGCGCGGCGACGGACACCTGCGGGTGGGAACTGCGCAGCCGCTGGGGGTCGGCGAGCACGGCGGTGGGCACCGCGCCCATGAGAGTGGGCAGCCGGTCGTGGAACAGCGGCACGCCCGAGCGGTCCGCGTCGGCTCCCGCTCCCGGGTGCGGGTCCCGTACCGCGTCACCGGTGAACGCGGGCACCACCACGGTGCCCTGTGGACCGAGGTGCTCACGCAGCGCGCCGAGGACCGTCGCGACACCGCCGTCGACACGGCCGAAGGCGGACAGGGAGGCGTGCACGATGACCGTCGCGCCGACGGGAAGGCCGAGCGCCTCGAATCCGGCGCGCAGGTCGTTTCCGGTAACGCTCTCGGTGGCGTCATGGTGGGGGCGGTACGGGGGCAAGCGCTGCTCCTCGGGGGCGAGTGCCGGATGCGGCGGACGGGAGAGGGGGAGGCGGACTACAGGCCGAAGGGGTGCTTGGAGAGCCAGTTCTGATGGGCGGCTCTCAGCGCATCCCTGGTCGCGCTGTCGGGTGCGACGACGTCCCCGCCGCCGTCGTAGGGGTGGTAGAGCCAGCGAAGGTCGAACGGAGCGAGGGTGACTCCAGCGACGACGTCGTCAGCGACCAGTCGCAGCAGAGGATCCAACGCGCTCCTCGTGCGTGGTCGGCGGTTGACGTATTCATGCTCGTAGACGATGTCGTCGGGGAACTCGTCGTCGTGGACGTGGCTGCCCCAGTGCTCCGCGCCGGGATCGGCGGCCTCCAGTTCGCGCCGGCGGGCGGCCGGAGCCGGAACTCCGCTCCACTCCCGGGTGACCACATAGAGCTCCTCGTCGTCCGGCCCCAGTTCGCTCAGCAGCGTGTGATGCCGCTCAAGAATCACGGCGTACTCGGCCTCGTCGTCGGCATAGCGTTTGGACTCGGGCAGGCTGTGGAAACGCACCCACCGGTCCGCATACGCGTGACGCATCCGAGGGTCGCCCACCTGCGCCGGCCACTGCCGCGACCACCGCTCTGCCAGGGCGTCGAGATCGATTCTGCTCACCGCGTCACTATCCGGCACGAGGGACGACACCGTCGAACGGTTTGCGCACGGCTTCCCGCTCCCCCGTCCTCAGGTGCCTCGCGCAAGTCGCCTGGACCTCCTTCGCCTCGCAGCGCGGTGTCCAGCGCGGTCATGAGCTGCGCGGTACGGCGCCTGCCGGTAAGCGCAGGCGGATACCGGCGGAGGACGTCGGTCAGGGCGGGGGCGGCTGGGGGGCATTCAAGTGCCCGGTCCGCCGCCCCGGGGTCCTCGATCTCAGCGGTGCGGGCCGCGTCGGCCGCCGCGCGCAGGATGCGGGCGACCTGGTGAGCCTTCGACGCCGGTCAGCAGCGCGTGGACGCGACGCCACGCGTCGGCTGCCGTGGCCGGATCGGCCTGCAGGAAGCCGTGCCCCGTGTCGGGGTAGACGACCACCTCATGGGGTACTCCCGCCTTGAGCAGTGCGTCCTCGATCTCGCGCCGCTGGGCGGGCGGGACGACGTGATCGTCCTCGCCGACGAGGAAAAGCACACGCCCGGTGATCTTCGGAGTCAGCGACAGGGTCGGCTCGGGCCGGCTGATCGGGATGTCGGTGCTCGGCAGCCAGCCACCGTAGAAGACGGCGACCGCGGCGAGGTCGAACTCGGTGGCCGCGAGGTAGGCGATGTGACCGCCCAGGCTCAGCCCCACCATGCTGACGTGTTCGCTGCCGCCCGCGCGAAGGTGGTCGATGCCGGCGCCCACGTCGCTGAGCACGGTGGTGCGCGTCATCAACCCCAGCAGATCGAAGCCTCGTTGCCTTCCCTCGGGGTCGCGGGGCAGTTCGCTGCCCGGGGCGGTGCGGTGGTGGAAGTCCGGTGCGAGAGCCACGAACCCGAGCCGGGCAAGGCGGTCGCAGACCTCGCGGACACCGGCATCGACGCCGAAGAGTTCCATGCCCACCAGGACGCCCGGGAACGGGCCGGAAACCCTTGGCCGGGCGGCGTAGGCCCCCATCGGCGGCCCGTCGCCCACCGGGATGCCGACGTGTTCCGTTCGGATGGCATACGGCCCGGCAGCCGTAAGAGAATTCGCGTTCATGGCCTTCATGGCGCCAACGTAGCCACGGCCTAGAGTGGTATCCACAGGATGTTTTTCCTAGTAATGGAAGTACCTGGATGCCTCAGTCCACGCCACGGGCCAAGGAACTCGGAGAGCTGCTGCGTTCCCGCCGCGAGCGGCTCCAGCCCGCCGATGTCGGTCTGCCCACGGGGGCTCGACGCCGGACCCGGGGTCTGCGCCGGGAGGAGGTGGCCCAGCTGGCGGCCATTTCCTCGACGTACTACGCGTACTTGGAGCAGGGCCGCGACATCCGTCCCTCCCGTCAGGTGCTCGACTCCCTCTCGGCGGCCCTGCGGCTCGACGCCGCCGAGCGCAGCCACATCCACGAACTCATCCACGGTGCCCCACCCGCCGAGAAGCCCGCCGCCGCTGAGAGCCTCGCCCCTGCCGTCGTCGCGCTCGTCGACCGGCTCGACCCGTGCCCGGCGTATGTCACCGGCCGGTGCTGGGATGTCCTGGCCGCCAACCGGGCCGCCCGCACTCTGTGGACCGACTGGCCGACCCGGGCGCCGGATGCCCGCAACCTGCTCTGGTGGATGTTCACCGACCCCGGCGCCCGCCAGGTGATGGTCGACTGGCCTGCCGAAGCATCCGCGCTGCTCGGCCGATTCCGTTCCGCCGCGGCACGGCATCCCGGTGATCCGGACTTCAGCACGCTGCTCGAACGCCTGCGAGCGGCCAGCCCGGAGGTACGCGCGTGGTGGCCGCAGCACAGGGTCGTCCCACTGGGCTCCGGCACCAAGCGACTGCGTCATCCGGTTCTCGGAATACTGGAGTTGGAGCACGTCGTACTCCAGCTAGCCGACGATCCGGAACAGAAGCTCGTCACCTTCAACGCCGCCGCCGAGGACCAGGCACGGATCTCCCGGCTGATGCGGATGAGTCCCGCAGACGCCGATCACGTTGCCTGAGCGTCACCCACCGAACCCGCGGAGGACGGCATCCAGCGCGGTCATGAGCTGCGCGGATCGGCTCCTGCCGGTGGGCGCGGGCGGATACCGGCGGAGGACGTCGATCAGGGCGGGGGCGGCTCGGTCGCGGGCGCATTCAAGTGCCCGGTCCGCCGCCCCGGGGGCCTCGATCTCCGCGATGCGGGCCGCGTTGGCCGCCGCGCGCAGGATGTGGGCGACCTGGTGGGCCTTCGCGATCGGGTGCAGGTAGGCGGCGGAAGCGGCGTCGCCGGCTGCCTGGGCGGCGAGGCGGGCGGCCTCCGTGGCCGCGTCCTTCGCGGCGCGGTGGGCGTCCATCGAGGTGACGCGCTGGAGCCGGGTCCTGGGCGCGCCGCCGATGAACTCCCGGGCGGCCTCGATGGCGGCCCGGGGCCGGTCATCGCCGGGGTGTGCGGCCTCGAACACCGGCAGAACCCCCTCCGCCGCCTCGGTGGCGTACCGCGCGACGACGCGCAGCTCACTCATGGACAGCTCGAAATCCCCGCTCACACCGGTCATTCGAGCGATCGTCGCACATGCCCCAGGTGTGGGCTTACGGCTCCGAGGGGCCGCCCCGTCCGCCGGGGCGGCCCCGTCCGTGCTCAGGTGAGGTGTCCGGCGGTGTACGCCTCGATGGCATCGCGCTGGAACGCGGCGAGGCCGGGGGCGACGGCCTCGTAGGCCGCGCGCCATTCGGGGTTGTCCACGACGGAGCGGCCCATGGCCAGGTGCTCGTCGGCGGTGACGGGGCGCAGGGCGGAGAGCAGCTGGTAGTGGGCGTCGATCTCGGCCTGGACGGGGGCGGAGTCGGCCGCGTGGCCGGCGGCCCGGAGTTCGGCGAGGCGGATCATCCTGGCCGTACGGTCGCGCTGCCCGGCCTCGATCTCCTCGGGGCTCATTCCGTCGACATGCTCGGCGACCCGCTCGGCGTGGGCGGGGAAGTCGCGCAGGCTCTCCTGGTACTGGTCCGGCTGTACGCCCTCGAAAAGGTTCTCCGGTCGGTTGATGGTCATGGGTGCGTCGTCCTTCCTGGACTGTTCGAGTTCGGCGATCGTGCGCGAGACGGTGGCGGCCAGCGTGTCGAGCCGGTCCCGTTCGGTCAGGAGCCGCCGGTGGTGGCCGCGCAGGGCCTCCACCGCGTCGACCTGCTCGGCCAGGACGCGCCCGATGTCCCCCAGCCCGAGCCCCAGCTCCCGCAGGACGAGGATCTGCTGAAGCCGCAGGAGCTGGCGCTCGCCGTAGTACCGGAGCCCGCCCGCCCCTGTCCGGGCGGGCGGCAACAGCCCGATCGCGTCGTAATGCCGCAGCGTCCGGGCGGTCACCCCGGACATCCGCACCACTTCGGCGGTCGGCCACTCCATCCCCTGTCACCCCGCGCTCTCGCCGTACCGGGCCGGTGTCTCCGGCCCTGTCCCATGAACGTAGAAGCTGCCGTTGCGTCAGCCGCAAGGCGCTCATATCACTGTGCTCTAGGATTCCGGGATGAGTGACGAGCCTCTTCGCCTCACGGTCCTGGGCTGCGCGACGCCCTATCCGAGCGTGGACAATCCCTGCTCCGGCTATCTGGTATCGAGCGGGAACACTCGCATCTGGGTGGACGCGGGCAGCGGGACGCTCGGCCCACTCCAGCGGCATGTACGGCTGGATGAGCTCGATGCGATCTGGATCTCGCATCTGCACGCCGATCACAGCGCGGACCTGCTCACGGCGTACTACGGAGCCCTGTACGCGGACATCCGCCTCGCAGCGCCCATCCCTCTCTACGGTCCGCCCGGAATCGCCGACCGGCTGGCCGGCTTCCTCACCAACACTCCGGCCCGCAGCCCGATCGAATCCGCCTTCGCCGTCAACGAGTTGCACGACGGGCATCAGGCAGCCATCGGCTCGCTCCGGCTGACCAGCCGGGCGGTGTCGCACGGCATGCCGGCCTTCGCCGTGCGCATCGAGGCGGCGGGCAGATCGCTGGTGTACTCCGGGGACACGGCACCGTGCCCCAGCCTCACGGAACTGGCCGAGGGATGCGACGCGCTGCTGTGCGAAGCCGAGAGTGCACAGGCACCGGTGGAGGGCGAACAGGTGCACCACACACCCGAGGACACCGGCGAGACGGCGAGCGCGGCCAGGGCGGGCCGCCTGATCGTCACGCACGTCGGCCGCTTCCTCACGCCGCAGCAAGCGGTGGCGCGCGCCTCGGCACGGTTCAGCGGTCCCGTCGATTACGCCGCACCCGGCGCCACCTTCCCGATCGGCTGAGCGCGGTGGAAATGGGTGTGCGGACTAGGGGGACGCCCCCTAGGGGCTCTCGCACGGGCGGTGAACCGCACCATCGTTCGTGAGGGCGAAGCCCAGCAGGGGGATCTCGTCCGGTCTGTGCCGGTGGCGGGTCGTAGCGCCCAGCTTTCCGGGCTCCGTCGCAGGCTTGCGCTGTAGTTCCGCCGCCGTCTTCGCGGCGGGCCTGGGCGTCGTCATGCCCCAGGCCAATGCGATCTCGGCAGGCCGTCGTTGCCCATGTGGGTGCGCCGCCACAGCCCCGTCCAGTTGTACGGGGTCTGCGGGACGACCGGGTGCCGCTGCCCGCACGGGCAGGGCGCCAGCACCCATGAGCACCCGGGGCACAGCTCCACCCAGCCGTGCCCGGACGAGTGGGAAACCGGTGGTCGCTCGTCCCCGCAGGCGGGGCAGCCGGGCAGGTCGGCGCCGTCCAGCAGCGCGTTCTGGCGCCGGACGTACTCGGGCAGCCGCAGCGGCGGATGGCGAAACGGGTCCTCGTACCAGCCGCGGTTCGGGCTCTCCGACCAGCTCCGCAGCCACCACGGTCGCGGGCTCGCCACGGCCCGGCGCCCCGCCCGCTTCTCCGCCCGGCGCTGCGCGGCGTACTCCTCCGTCCGCGCGAGCCACAGCACCCGCGCCTCGTGCAGTTCCTCCACCGCCCGCACGAGGGCGTCCAGGTCCGCCTCCAGCCGCCGGGGGATCGCGGCGCTGAGGGTGAGGTGGTGGTACGTCGCCCGGAAGCCGTACGGAGCGAAGACGGTGAGGCAGGTGCGCAGTGCGTTGTGGCGGCGGTGGACCGGGAGACCGGCATCGTGCACGTGCGCTCGGTGGGTCAGGAAGCTGGTCATCGTGTGCCCACCAGGCCCCGGGCGACCTCGCCGTTCACGTACGCCGACTGTGTCGTCTTCGCTCCCATGCCCCCACGCTAATCCGCGCCGCCGACCGTCAGGTCGTACTCCGCCCACACCGTCTTCCCCGGTGCCTGCGTCCTCGGGTACCAGCCCCAGCGTGTGGCCAGGCCCTCGACCAACAGCAGGCCGCGGCCGTCGTCCGCGAGGCCCGCCGCCGGGAGCTTGCCCGGGCGGGGCGGGACGCGTTCGCCCCGGGTGTCGGTCACTTCGATCCGCGCGGTCGGACCGGGGCGCTCAACGACGCGCAGCAGCAGGTGGAAGTCCCTGCCCTCTACGTGGCCGTGGCGCACCGCGTTCGCCGTCAGTTCCGCAGCGATCAGGACAACCGCTTCGTGCGTCTCCGTCCCGTACGGCAGACCCCAGGCGTCCAGCCGGACCGCCGACAGGCGGCGAGCCAGCCTGGCGCCCCGGGGCGTGGAAGTGAACCGCATGTCGAAACTCGGGGTGCCCAAGTGGGGGAAGTTGAGGATGCGTTGCATGGGGCGGCGGGGGCTGTCGATGTTGCTCGTCATGACCACGAGACTCCTCGCCGTGGCGTAGCGTGACCAGTGGTGACGCACCGACGCGATCTCCTTGTACGCGCGCTGTCGGCACCGGTACGCGGACACGGCGCGATCGAGCGAGGCAGGGTGCGATGACGGCTGAGCGGGTGGACCCCGGAGAGATGGAAGGCCCTTACGCGCCGGACAAGGCGGGTCAGGGAGTTATCTTCGCGTTCGGGCAGAGCCTGAAGACCTTACGGCTGCGGGCCGGCATCGAGCGGGAGGAACTGGGCCGTCGGCTGGGCTACTCCGCGTCGACCATCGCCTCATTCGAGCAAGGGCGCCGGATTCCTCCGCCGCGAGCGATCGACCGTGCGGACCTGGAAGTGGATGCGGGCGGCCTGCTGGTCCTGTGGAAGGAGCAGGTCGAGAAGGCGCAGTACCCGGTGTTCTTCCAGGGGATGGCGCAGCTGGAGAAGCAGGCGATCGAGCTGCTGTGCTACGACACGCTCGCCGTCAACGGCCTTCTTCAGACTGAGGGGTACATGCGCGCAGTGCTCGCCATGCGGCGCCCCGCTCTGGACACGGAGGTCATTGAACAGCGCGTCACGGCCCGACTGACCCGCCAGGCGATCTTCGATCGCCGTCCGGCGCCCCTGCTGAGCTTCGTCATGTGCGAGTCGGTCCTGCGTCGCAGATTCGGCGGCGACGACGTGCTGCGAGGCCAGTTGGAACACCTCCTCCTCATCGGGCAGCGGAGCAACGTGGAGTTGCAGGTCATGCCGCTCAGCTCGGAGGAGAACTCGGGTGTGGACGGACCGTTCACCGTCGTCACTCGCGAGGACGGCAAGAAGTTCCTGTACGTCGAAGCCCAGGGCACGAGCTCTCTGGAGACCGACCCGAGGCAGACGGTTCTGGCCGCAGCACGCTATGGGATCATCCGTTCACAGGCTCTCAGCCCGCGAGAGTCGCTGGCGTTCATCGAGAAGTTGCTGGGAGAACTATGAACAACACCGAACCCCTCGCATGGTTCAAGAGCAGCTACAGCGGAGCCGAGGGCGGCCAGTGCATCGAGGTCGCAGCCAGCGCCGGAGCCGTGCACGTGCGTGACTCCAAGGACGTCGCCGGGCCCGTCCTCCACCTGTCGCACGACGCCTGGGCCGGGTTCGTCGGACTCGCCACGGCGGAGTAGTACAGGCCGCGTCTGTACGCATCAGAGCCCCGCCGGACCGCAATGGACCGGCGGGGCTCTCGCCTGTGGGGACCAGGCCTGGGACGCTCCGATGAAGCGATCTGTCGGCGGCGCGCATCGCGGCCGCGCACCGCATCTCCGTACGGCATCCGTACGCCGTGCTGTCCCCGGGGATGTCGCCCCGGGCCTGGCGCGATCGGCATCACCGCTGCGGGTGAGTCCGGTCGCGCCGGACCGGGGCGTCGGGTGTTACGCCAGCGTCCAGGACTGGTTGGCCGTGCCGCCGCACGTCCAGATCTGGAGCTGGTTGCCGTCCGTGGTGCTCCAGTCCGTGACGTCCAGGCACTTGCCCGAACCGGAGTTCACCAGGCTGCCGTTGGCACCGGTCGTCCATGACTGGGCTGCGGAGCCGTTGCAGTCGTAGAGCTGGACCTTCGTGCCGTTGGCGGTGCCCGCCGCCGTGACGTCCAGGCACTTGCCGAGGGCGCGGAAGGTGTTGCCGTTGCGGGTCCACTGCTGGGCCGACGTGCCGTTGCAGGTGTAGAGGTCGACCTTGGTGCCGTTGGCGCTGCCGGCTCCCGCGACGTCGACGCACTTGCCGCCGTAGCCCTTGATGGCGGTCGTGCCGGCCGGTGGGTCGACGGGGCCGCCGCCGCCCGTGATGGCCTTGAAGGTGTTGGTGAACTGCCAGGTGCTCTGCGGGGTGCCGCTCTGGCCCTGGTTGTCGCGGCCGAGGGACCAGAAGGTGAGTTCCTGGATGCCCTTGCTCGCGGCGAAGGCTTCGAGTTCCTGGGCGTCCTGGACGGTGAAGACCTCGGCGGCGGTGTCGTTGATCCCGATCATCGGGCAGTTGCCCTCCATCGCCCAGAGCTGGGCGGAGGACTTGTCGGTCCAGATCTGGCCGAGCTGGGTGTGCAGCCCGTTCGCGGCGCTGATCGCGGCCTGGCCCATGTCCATGGCGGGGCCGTAGTCCATGGTCATGATGTTGACCAGGTTGACGTTGAGGTTGTGGCTCTTGGCGTTCTTCAGGAGCGCGATGCCGTTGGACTCCAGGCCGCTGGGGCTGACCGGGAGGGTGAAGTCGACGTCCAGCTTCCGGCCCTGGGCCGCGTAGTCCTTCTGGAGGTTGGCCAGCGCCTGGTTGCGGCGGTCGTTGGCGGCGGTGTTGTCGAGGGTGCTGCCCTCGATGTCCAGGTCGATGCGGGTCAGGTTGAACTGGTCGATGACCTTCTTGTACTGGGCCTGCATCGCGGACACCGAGCTGCAGGAGGCGAGTTCGCTGCCGCTCGCGCCGCCGAAGGACGCGATGACGTCGCCGCCGACCGCGCGGAGGCTGTTGATCGCGTTGTTCCAGCCGGAGTCGGTGACCGGGGTGTCACCGTTGATGGTGGCGTTGCAGGTGCCCTGGCTGACGATGAAGGCGAGCGTGTAGTACTTGTTGCCGGTCGCGTTGTACGCGTTCATCAGGCTGGACGGGCTGTTCCACATCTCCGCGTACGGGGCCGCGTAGTGCGCGGGGAAGCCGGGGCCGGGGTTGGCGGCGGCGGAGGCGGGGGCGGCGGCCGTGGCGACCAGGCCGGCGGCGGCCAGGGGCAGCGCGCCGATCAGGGCGGTGAGCCATCTGCTGCGGGATCTGGGCATGGGGGGTCCCTCCGGTTTACGGGTAGGTGGTGAGGTACGCGACGTTGCTGCTGGGCGTGACCGCCGCCCCGGTGCTGTTGATGATGTGGCTGATCGTTCCGGCGCCGCCGAGGACGACGGTCACCATGTCGTGGAACTTCACGCCGGAGGTCTGCGGCACCTCGAAGGAGTGGTCCTCGACCACGGACGGGTTGACGTTGAAGTACGCGTAGCTGCCGAGGCCCCACGCTTCGTGGCTGGTCACGGACGCGCCGACCTTGTACGCCGGGTAGCCGTTGGTGTTCCCGTTCTTCCAGGCGCTCTGGTTGGGCGGGTCGTACGGCAGCTCGTTCTGGAAGAAGTACGTGCGCCCGCCGTTGCCGTTCCAGATGACCTGGGTCTTCTGGTAGTGCTCCACGAACAGCCCGTACGCGGTGACGTTCTGGCCGTTGACGACGAGCCCGGTGTCGGCGGTGTTGGTGTTCCAGCCGACCGTGCCCCCGTTGCCGTGGTCGGCGCGCCAGATCCAGGTGTGGTCGATGATCGTGTTGCTGGTGTTGACGACCAGCGACTGGGTGGCCTTGCCCACGGTCGCGCCGCCGATGCGGAAGAACACGTCGTTGAGCGTGACGGGGTTGGCGGCGTGGTTCGCCGACGAGCCGTCGGGCCCGATCCGCATCAGCGTCTGGGAGTTGGTCGTACCGGCGTCGACCAGGACGCCCGCGATCTTGATGCCGTCGACGTCGGCCGTGGTCAGCGCGGTGATGCCGTTGTCCGGGATGAGCGTGGCGAGGCCCATGCCGAGGACGACGGTGTCGGGGCGGGTGACGTTGAGTGTCTGGTTGAGGTGGTAGACGCCGGGGGTGACGAGGAGGTTCTTGCCGGCGGCCAGGGCGGCGTTCATGTCGGCCGCGCTCGCGCCGGGCTTGGCGATGTAGAAGTCGTCCAGCGGCAGCGAGGAGCCCGCCTGGGTCTTGCCGCTCCAGGTGGTGGCCGAGGCGTTGGTCTGGGCGGCGGGGACGAACACCTTCCAGGCGCCCGCGTCGTCCACGTACAGGAAGGGCTTCTCCCGGTTGACCGGGGCGGAGGCGACCGTGGTGTAGGTCGGGAAGGACTGGGCGGGGGCGCCCTGGTCGCCGACGAAGACCATGTTCCAGTTGGAGCCGGACCAGGAGCCCATCCTGGTGTTCTTGGTCAGGAACTGCTGCTGGCTGCCCGACTGGATCTGCCCGTCGATCTTCGAGTCGGAGATGAAGCCGCCGCTGGACCAGCCGCCGTCGTCCAGCTTGAGGTTCCCGCGCACGTGCATGCGCCGGTACGGTGCCGCCTGCGAGACGGCCCAGCGGTCGCTGCCGCCGTTGGGCGTGACGGAAAGGTTCTCGGCGTCGCGCCAGAAGTTCTGGGTGGCGTTGCCCTGGAACCAGTCGGCCTCCGCGTGGACGGCGCCGTTGATGTTCACCGCGTCCGGGGAGAGTCCGAGGCCGGCGACCTGGGTGTAGAAGCCGACGTTGACATCCGCGCTGTACGTGCCCGGCTTGAACAGGACCGCGTAGCGTTGGGAGCCGAACTGGTTGGACTGCTGCTGGTTGAAGATGCTGTTCAGCCTGGACTGGATGGACGAGGCCGACATCGACGGGTCGAAGATCACCGTGTTCGGGCCGAGGTCCGGGTTGTTCCCCGTGGGCGGGTCCGTGGGGTCGGTCGGGTCCACCGCGCCGGAGAAGCTCCACTTCTGGTTGCCGGTGCCCGCGCAGTCCCAGATCTGGAGGCGGGCGCCGTCCGCGTTGCTGTTGTCCTTGATGTCCAGGCACTTGTTCGCGGCGGTGTTGACCAGGTCACCGGCGGAGGACAGCCGCCACTTCTGGCTGGCGACGCTCCCGTAGCAGGTCCACAGGTGGACGGCGGTGCCGTTGGCCGTGCCGTTGGCGGCCAGGTCCAGGCACTTGCCCTTCGCGGTCAGCGAGCCGTCGCTGTTCAGGGTCCAGCTCTGGTTCTGGCTGCCGGGGTAGCACGTCCACATCTGGGCGGGCGTGCCGTCGGCGGTCGAACCGTCGGTGACGTCGAGGCACTTGCCGTTGCCGGTGTTCGTGAGGGCGCCGGGGGTCGCGGCTCCGGCGGTCCCCGAGCCGAGGGCGACGAGGGCACCGGCTGCGGCCAGCGAGGCGGACAGCGCCATGGCCAGGGGTGCGGTTCGCCGTCTGCGGCGATGGGGTGAACGAGGCATGGGGAGCCTTCCTGTGGTGGGGGTGATGGATCAGGTGCATGACAGGAACTCGGCCGGCGCCTTATTTCAAGCCGTGAAGCTAGAGGCGGCGTCGACCGCCCGTCAACCCCCTTGCATGACCCGGTTATTCACCTTCTGTAGGCACTCTGTCCACGATCACGGGAAACCGCAGGACCCTCATACGCCTTCTGAAGTCGCAGGTCAGCTGCGCTGACATGCAGTGTTCGAGTTGTGCGCGATTTTCTGCCAGGAAAGTTTCCTGACAGATGTCTTGACGGGCTGTCGTGTCCACGCGCAGACTCCGGTCTGCTCGGCCGCTGCGCTCCTCCGCCCACCTCGGGAGTCCCCCATGCGCGTCAGACACGGCACCGCCCTCCTGCTCCGGCTCCTCGCCCTCGCCGCGCTCGTACTCGGCTTGCAGGCGGCTCCGGCCCATTCCGCCCCCGCCGCCGGCACCTTCCGCGTGCTGGCCTTCTACGACGGCACGTACGACGCCGCGCACATCAGCTTCGACCACGAGGCGAACACCTGGTTCGCCCAGCAGGGCGCCGCCCACGGCTTCACGTACACCGCCACGACCGACTGGAGCCGGCTCAACAGCAGTGAGCTGGCCGGCTACCAGGTGGTGATGTTCCTCGACAACTACCCGCACACCGCCTCGCAGCGCTCCGCCTTCCAGTCGTACGTGCAGAACGGCGGCGGGTTCGTCGGCTTCCACGTGTCCGCGTTCAACACGGACACCAGCGACTGGCCCTGGTACCACAACACCTTCCTCGGCACCGGCACGTTCCGGTCCAACACCTGGGGCCCCACGCAGGAGACGCTGCGCGTGGACGACCCGGGGCACCCGGCGACGGCGGGGCTCCCCGCCACCATCACCTCGTCGGTCAGCGAGTGGTACAGCTGGCAGAACGACCTGCGGAAGAACCCCGCGATCGACGTCCTGGCCTCGATGGCGCCCTCGACGTTCCCCATCGGAACCGACCCCAACCAGACCTGGTACAGCGGGGATTACCCGATCGTGTGGTCGAACCGCGACTACCGGATGGTCTACAACAACTTCGGCCACAACGCGATGGACTACGCGACGAACACCGCCCTCTCCTCCACCTTCGCGAGCGACCGGCAGAACCAACTCCTGCTCCAGGAGATCGCCTGGGCCGCCGGGCAGGACGGCGGCCCGGTCACCCCGCCCGAGGGCACCACCGGCCGGATCACCGGCTACGGCGGCAAGTGCGTCGACGTGGCGGGCGCGAGCTCCGCCAACGGCACGGCGGTCCAGCTCTACGACTGCAACGGCTCGGGGGCCCAGCGCTGGACGGCCGGGACCGACGGCACGCTGCGGGCGCTCGGCAAGTGCCTGGACGTCGCCTCGGCCGGGACCGCGAACGGCACGAAGGTCCAGCTCTACGACTGCAACGGCTCCGGGGCGCAGGTCTGGCAGCACCGGAGCACCGGCGAGCTGGTGAATCCCGCGTCCGGGAAGTGCCTGGACGCGACCGGGCCCAGCTCGGCCAACGGCACCCGGCTCCAGCTCTGGACCTGCTACGGCAGCGGCAACCAGCTCTGGACCGGCCCGGCCTGACCGGGGTGGGCGGGGGCGGTCGCGGCGAGGGGGCGGACCCCGCCGCGGCCGCCCCTCCGTCCGGGTGGCTCCGTCCCGCCGCCCGGCGCAACGCCTCGTGTCGCGCGCGCGGAGCGGGGGCCCGGACCGCCCAGGATGCCGGTATGAAACCCATGCCCGAACGCCTCGCCGCGCTGCGCTCCCGCGTCCGCGCCACGGGTGCGGCCTGCGCCGTCCTGGCGACCGTCGTCCCCGTCTTCTCCCTCGGCCTCGGCGCCACCACGGCCGCCGCCGCCCCCCTCCCCGGCGGGCTCGGGCCCTGTGTGCCGGGCGACTGCCCGGACCCGTTCCCGCCGGTCAACAACGGGGACATCGCCGGCCGGGACGACGCGATCAACATCTTCGTGGGCGACGACTTCCTCGTCCGGGGGCGTGCGGCGGAGGCCGAGGGCCGGGTCGTGGTGCTCGACGACTTCGACCAGAACAAGGACGCGGCGGCGGGCGGGCTGTACAACCTCGGGATCGTCGGGGTCGGCTCGCGCGTCGCGCCGCCCGTCGACTCGGACTTCCTGGCCGCCGGCGGGAACGTGACCATCGCGCCGGGGCAGACCCTGGACACGACGGGCGGTCTCGTCGACGAGGTGGGCACCGTGCGCTACGCGGGCACGCTGACCGGGACCGTCACCGGGACGACGGTCCAGGACGACGACGCGACGGCCCCGTACGTGGGCCTGCGCGACGAGCTGACAGCGGCCAGCCAGTGCTACGCGCGCCCGGACGGCACGGCCCGGACGCCCACCGGGACCGCGGTCAACGAGGGCTACCGGACGCTGTTCACCGGCGACGGAACGTCTCAGCTCCAGGTGTTCAACGTCGACTTCGACCTGGTCAACCCGAACTCCCCCAACGGAAGCCAGTCCATCGAGTTCGCGGGCATCCCCGACGACGCGACGATCCTGGTCAACGTGGTCGGCGAGAACCGGGTCATCAACACCACCAGCGGGAGCGACACGCTGGGCCAGTACCGCGAGCGGCTGCTGTGGAACCTGCCCGACGCCACCACGGCGTCCTTCCAGGGGTCCGGGCAGTTCCAGGGCAGCGTCCTGGTGGGCGAGCAGGCGTCCATGACCACGGTGAGCCTGCCCGGGATGAACGGCAGGTTCTTCACCACCGGCTCGCTCACCCACACCAGCGAGAACGCCGGCGTCGAGTTCCACGCCTACCCGTTCGACGGTGACCTCCCGGACTGCGCCGGTCCGCAGCCGGTGACGGGTGCGGTGAGCGTGCTGAAGACCGACGCCGAGACCGGTGACCCGCTGCCGGGGGCCGACTTCGAGCTGTGGCGCGAGACCAACGACGTACCCGGCCTCCAGACCGACGGCGCCGACCCCGACACCCACGTCTCGGACTGCACCACCCCCGCGAACGGCGTCTGCTCCGACACCACGACCGCGGGCACGTACTACTGGCGCGAGACCTCGGCCCCGGACGGCTACGACCTGCCCGACCCCAACGTCTTCGGACCGCTCGTCCTCACCGAGGACAACGCGGACCAGGGCGTCCAGGTCGAGGCCGTCAACAGCCGGACGCCCGTCCCGCCGGTGACCGGCGAGGTCCGCGTACGCAAGACGGACGCCGACACGGGGGCCCCGCTCGCCGGGGCCGACTTCGAGCTGTGGCGCGAGACCAACAACACCCCGGGTCTCCAGACGATCGGCATCAACCCCGACACCCACGTCACCGACTGCACCACCCCGGCAAGCGGCGTCTGCACGGCGACCACCGTCCCGGGCACCTACTACTGGCGCGAGACCCAGGCCCCGGACGGCTACGAGCTGCCCGACCCGAACGTCTTCGGGCCGCTGACCCTCACCGAGGACGACGCGGAGGACGGCGTCCAGGCCGAGGCCGTCAACACCAAGGAGCCGGTGCCGCCGGTGACCGGTTCGCTGACGCTGGACAAGACGGACGCGAAGAACGGGGAGCCGCTGCCCGGGGCCGTCTTCGAGCTGTGGCGCGAGAGCAACGACGTGCCCGGCCTCCAGACGGGCGGGGCGAACCCGGACACCCTCGCGGACGCGGGCTGCTCCACCGACCAGGACGGGCAGTGCACCTTCGACGACCTGCCGCTCGGTGAGTACTACCTCCGCGAGATCGCCGTCCCGGAGGGCTACGTCCTGCCGGCGAACCCCGTCTCGGGTCCGTACGAGGTGACGGAGGAGAACAGCGGGGAGGGCGTCACCGTGGAGCTGGCCAACGACCGCGGTGAACCGTGCAAGGGCAAGGACTGCAAGGACGACACGCACAGGGCCGCTCGCGGCTGACACGGTCACCCGCCCGGCCGCCCACTCGTGGGCGGCCGGGCGGTACGTACGGCCCCCGTTGATCCCGTAGGAGGTCCCGTCTTGTCCCATCCCCACCGTTTCGCCGGTGCCGCCGCCGCGGCCATGGCGCTGCTGTGCACCGCGGTCCCCTCGGCCGCGTCCGCCGGCCGCGACGCCGCGTGCACCGCCCCGGCCGGTCCGTATCAGCGGCAGTTGGAGACCCACCTCGGGCTGCCCGTGGACGGCCGTCAGTCCGACGCCGACTGCCGGGCGATCCGGGCCTTCCAGACCGACCGGGGCCGCCCGCACCCGGACGGGTTCGCCGACCTCGGTACATACCGCGCGATGCTCGTCGTCGAGGCCACCCCGCATCCGAACGCCGCCGGGAACTGCCCCGTCGAGACCGGGCGGGTGACCTGCGTCGACATGGACCGCCAGCTGCTGTGGGTGCAGAAGGGGAAGGACGTCGTGTTCGGACCCGTGCCCATCCGTACGGGCCGCGACGCGGAGGAGACGCGGCCCGGCCGTCACACCATCTACTGGCGCGACCGCGACCACGTCTCCGACATCTACGACGACGCCCCCATGCCGTACTCGCAGTTCTTCGACGGCGGCCAGGCGCTCCACGGGCACCCGGGCGACCTGTACGACGGGGGCGGGTCGGCGGGCTGCGTCAACCTCACGGTGGACGACGCGGCGAAGCTGTGGGATCTGCTCGCGCTCGACGACGTCGTGTACGTGTGGGGCGTGAAGCCCGGGACCGCCGATTAGGGCTTTCCGGTCGCTTCCCTCACAGCCCGTGCGCACACCGGTGCCCGGTGGCTCAAGCCACCGGGCACCGGCGCGTCACTGGTCTCGTGGTCTGCTCACGAGGGCGTCATCAGCAGCCCGCCGTGCACGAGCCGTCGGTCCAGGTTCTGTTCCTCGTGGTCTGCCAGGGACTGGGCATGGAATCCAGACCGTTCGTGCTGGCCATCAGGTCCGTCGCGATCACCCGGGGTGCCTGGTTCTTGCGGTACTGCACGACCTCCATGTCGGGATAGGCGTCGCCGTTCCTGGTGACCGTGACCGAGTCACCCTTGGCCTTGATGGTCACCTCGTTGTCCACCGCGAAGAGGGGGGCGAGGCTGTTCACTCCGTGCACACCGAGATCCAGCTCCTCGGACGAGACGTGGTTCCTGTCGAGGATGTTGTTGCGGCCCAGAGTGTCACCGGGGAACGCGTCCAGCTTGAACGGGTTCGCGGGGATCATCGTGGGCGGCGTGTCCTGCAGGCCGAATCGCGCCTTCGCGAGCTTGTTGTACGTGTGTCCGGGCTTGTGCGACGGCGCGATGGTGAAGGTGACCTGTCCCGTCTTGGTGTTCCAGAACAGGTTCATCCGGAACAGCGCGGTCGGATCCGTGGACCAGGAGCGGTTGTCGCCCAGCAGCATGCCGATCATGGCCCTCTTCGTGTGGATGAAGAACCGCATCATGATGACGCCACGGTCCTTGCCCGCCCCCACGTTGAAGGAACCCCGGCTCTCGCCCCTGCCGGCGGCTCCGAAGCCCTGCTGGAGTGCGACGTAGTAGCTCTTCAGCTCCTCCGCCTGGCGTATGGCCTCTCGGAGAGCCCGGTCCCTCTCCTTTTCTATGGCCTTCTCGAAGTCCGACAGGGCGTCCATGCCCGACGGGTCACTGAACATGATCGGGTTGTTCATCGAGTAGGTGTACGCGCTCAGGTTCTGCGGCTTGTACGGGGTGGTCAACTCGTCGCCCGAAAGGAAGCGGCCCAGCGCGGCGTCGTACATGCGGGCGCCGAGCATCGAGAGTCCCGTACTGTCGTCCTCCGGCTTGCCGAGGAAACCCCGGTCGGAGCTTGCGGGAAGGTTTCCGCTGCGCTGCTTGCCGAAGGGTGTGTATCTGCGGCGCGTGACGACTCCCGCCATCGTGATCGTCAGCTGGGTCGAAGCCTGCGAGTCACTGAGCAGCCAGGTCAGGGTGCCATTGGCAGAGGAGGAGGCGTCAGCCGTGCGCGTGGCGATCTCGGTGCCGTTCGCCGTGTAGTGCCGCGTCACCGTCAGGGCCGTACCGGCCTTGTGGAGTTCGTGGCCTTCCACGTACAGCACGGCCTCCGCCTTCGAGGTGCGCAGCAGTGTGTTGCCCTCGGCGTCGTAGACGTAGGTGGACACCTCGTCGCCGGTGCTCTTTTTCTGGGTGACCTTGCTGAGCCGGTTCTGCGCGTTCCACTCGAGGGAGGACGCCACTCCGTCGACCGTGCGGGACGTCATCTGGCCGGCGTCGTTGTAGCCGAAGCTGTCGCTGCCCGCCTTGGTGACGGCGTGCGGCCTGGGCTGGTCGGGAGTGTAGGTCTGCTCGTCGGCGCTGTACCCGGGATAGGTGTAGTCCCGGGTCTTGGAGCCGGTCGCGGTGGTGTCCGTGACCGCCTGGATGTTGCCGATCCGGTCGTAGGAGTACTTCGTCTGGTAGGGATCAGGACCCGTGAAGTCCGACTTGGGGGTTGTGCCGCAGGTGGTGGACGCGATGGTCCACGCGTCGGTGAGACGGTCCAGATCGTCGTAGACGTAGCACTGCTGCTGGTTCGCGGTGTTCTCACGTGCCGCCGTGATCTGACCCGCCGCGTCGCGGGTGAACGTGTCGTCCTGGACCTTCTTGGCCACTCCTCCCACCAGGGTGTTGGTGACGACGTTCTTGAGCCAGCCGGTGCCGTTGGTGTCCTCGTAGCCGAACGTACGGGTCACCTGGGTGCCACTGCCGCTGTTGCCGAGCGAACGGGACAGCAGTCGGCCCCGGTCGTCGTACCCGGTGTCGGCGAGGTAGGTGCCCAGCGTGCCCGTCAGTGACGTGAGCCGGCCCTGGCCCGAGTATCCGGTGGTCACGGTCTCGGCGGGCAGTTTGCCCACGGCGGGGTAGGCGACCGACGTGAGGTGGTCGGCCATGTCGTAGCCGTAGCCGAAGGTGTACGTGCCGTTGAGCCCGGAGCCGTCGTCCGGGATCACCAGCTGCCTACCCTTCAGCCGGCCCCGGGTGTCGTACCCCGTCATCTTCTGGACGTACGCCCTGCCTCCCGCGTAGGTGGTGGATGTCGCCGGCTGCCCCTTGCCGCCGGGAGCCGAATCGTAGGTCTTCTGGGTGAGGGTCGTGCTGCCCTGCTTGGTGCTGATGAGCCGGTTCGCGTCGTCGTACGTGTGGGTGAGTGTGCCGGACGGACCGGTCACGGTCTCGACCTCGCCGTTGGCGTTGTAGCCGGTGGTCGTGGACCCGGTGTCGGGGTCCTCGGCCAGCACCCGGTCACCGGCCCAGTTGTAGGCGTAGTGCGTGGTGTTGTCGCGTGAGTCGTGGATGTACTTCAGCTTGGCGCTGCGCGTGTATTCGTAGCGCGTGGTGTACGACTCGGCACCCTGGTGCTCGACGACGCGTTCGGTCTGGCCGTACACGTCCGTGTAGGTGTCGCTCGGGCTGCCGGTTGCCGGGAACACCTGTGCCAGGTCCGCTCCGCCGTAGCGGTTGACGGTCTTTCCGGCCGCCTGGGCGACGCCCTTGGCCTGGATCTGCGCGAGCGTGGTGCGTCCCGCCCAGTCCACCTGGAGATCGTTGTACGACGGGATGTCCGCGACCGCCGGGTTGACCGGACCCGAGCCCGGCGTACCGGAGTTGTAGAAGGCTCCCGACGTCCCCGCGACGTTGCCCGACGAATCGTAGCGGGTCACCGTCACGATGCGTCCGGTACCGGACGGTGCCGGTTCCTGGTTCTCCCGGGTCCTTCCGAGGCCGTCGAGATACGTCACTGACTTGACGTATGTGGAGCCCGACTGGAGCGTCTCCGACGAGACCCGCAGCGCCGCTCCGGTGGCCACGTTGGGCACACCCGTTTCGGACGGGGCGACCGGGATGGTGTAACTGAATCTCAGGGACGGGTTGCCGTCCGGGTAGTTGGCGCTCTCGGTGGGCCGGAACACCTGGGAGATGCGCCCCACCGCGTCGTAGACCACGCGCGTAGTGTTTCCGTTGGCGTCCACCGTCTTCCAGGGTTCACCGAAGAAGCGCGACGGGTAGACCGTGGAGATCAGCGAGGTGCCCGCACCTGAACCGTCCGGGTCGGGGCCGGTGGTGGTGACACCGCTGACCGGCCAGGAAGTGGTCGGCTGATAGGCCGTGGTCGTCAGCTTGTCCTTGCCGTCCCAGGCCTTGATGACGCGGCCTGCGGCGTCGTAGTCATTGCGCGCCGAGCGGTAGGCGGTCTGGTCCGTATAGACGCGGGTCTGCGTCGGATTGCCGTCGGTCAGCTTGGTGTCGTTCTCCGTGAACGAGGTCGCCCCGTCGAAGAACGTCACCGTCCGCCTGTCCTGGTGCAGGGTGTCGTTGCCCGCGGCCTGGTCCTCGGCCTGGGCGGTGCAGGAGACGCTGTAGTGCCGCTCGTCGTCCTGGGCGACCATCCAGCGCTGCGTGCCGGTTCCGTCGAGCTCGCTCGTGTTGTACGCGCGCCCGTACTCGGTGCACTGGTTGTCCGAGACGTCCGTCTCACCCCAGTCGTCGACCCGCATGGGCAGACCGAACGTGGTACTGGCCGCCTCGGTGTCCTCGTACTCGTTCTGCACGACGTGCTCGCGCCAGGTCGAGAGGTCGGCATCGGTGGAGTCGTGGACCTTCTCCAGGGTGCGGACCTCGGACTCGCGGACGAAACGGGCGTCGGGGAGGCCGGTGTACTGAGCGGTGTTGTGGGACCAGTACTTGTGCCACTCACGCTTCTGCGACTTGCCCGCCTCGTCGCGGACCGAGGTCTCCAGGGTCTTGCCGGCCAGCCACGCGTAGTCGGTCGACTCGACGTCCTCGGAGTCCTTGACCTTCACCGAGCGGGTCGCGGCCGGGTCGGTCTTGGAGGTGCGGTCGCCGTCCAGGCCGCGGTAGAGCCAGTGGTACGTGGAGTGCTTGTTGCTGCTCGCGCCGGTGGTCACCAACACCTTGCCGTAGCCCCGCCACTCGGACCAGGACTCGTCCTTGTCCGGGACCATCGGGTCTGCGGTGTAGCGCCAGCCCGGTGCGCCGTCGTACTCGTACGTCGTGGTCATCGCGGGGTTGCCCTCGGACAGGTCACCGGGATCCACCACCACCTGCTTGACGACGAACTTCTTGAACCATCCTGTCTTCTCCGTCTCCGAACCTTCCGGCTGCCACTTCTGCCAGAAGCATTCATAGGCATTGCTCGACTCGGACGGCAGGTGGGCGGCGTCGCACTGTCGGCTGACCGTGCCGCCCTCGTCCGTGGCGTGGCCATAGGTGACCGCGACGGTGGAGCCGGTGTCGGTGAACACCTTGTTGATCCGGCGGAAGTTCATCGCGCCGTCGCCGACCTTGTTGTCCTGCCACTCCCCGTTGAAGTTGATGGTCGGCATGTCGATGTCATCGCCGGAGTAGCCGCGTCGCTGGATGTAGTCCAGCCAGAGCTGGTCGCCCACCGAACCCTCGGGGTTCATCAGCGCGTACTTCATCTGGTACTGGCGGACGGTGTCCCAGGCGGCGGTGTTGTTGTCGCGCACCTTCACGTTGATGTCCCACAGCATGCCGCGCAGGAAGAACGTCGGGTGGTACGTCTTGCCCCGGCAGCTCTCACCGTCCTCCGGGCCGTCGCAGATCAGGTCCACCGGTACGTCGGGATACGATTCGGGCTTCGCGTCGATCGTCGGGCAGTCCGGCGTGGCTTCGTTCAGCGGGTCCTTCTCCGCCATGTGTTCGACGCAGCGGTTGACATGCTGGAAGTCCACCTGGGCGGGAAGTTGCGCGCCGGGCAGCTGGGACGACCAGCCGTAGTCGATGCGCTCCAGGTATGAGCCCGCGTCGTAGGAACGGGCCTTGTCCGCGGCGGCCACCGAGCGGTAGTAGTTCTGCTCCTTCTTGTAGAAGTAGGCGTTCTCCACCTCGTTGGGCGTCACCACCCGGTCGAGGTTCCAGCGCCACGCCTGCTTGCAGGGGTTGGGGAACGACGAGAAGCAGGGCTCTCCGGCGTCATCGCCGATCACCGGCACGGTGAGGACCGAGTTGGTCTTCTCGTGCTCGTTGTCGTTGTTGAGCCGCTCGGTGCGGCCCCACCCGAAGTAGTGCCGGGTGCCGTCCTGTTCGGTGACGACCCAGAACTCGTCCGTGTTGTCGGAGCCGTAGCCGCCGTTGAGCTTCTGCACCCGCCAGCCGGGATCGTCCTTCAGGTGGAAGGCACCGGTGCCGGTGTTGTCCTGGACCAGCTCGGACGTGACCCCGTTGAGGTTGATCACGTAGTTCGCGCCCTTGGCGTCCTTCTCCGAGTTGGGCGAGTCCCAGCACAGGTCACCGAAGGTCGGATGGCCGTCCTGGCTGCAGTTCTTGTAGCGGCGCTCGATGTAGCCGACGTTCAGGTCCCACCCCATGCCGACCCACGACGCCTGGTTGTTGGTCGCCGAGGTGCGGCCGTCCACGGCCTGGGAGTTGTAGCTCAGGGCCAGGTCGGGTGCCTCGCCCATGGGCGGCTTCGGCACGTCGATCGGGATCGAGTAGGTGAAGGCTCCCGAGCCGAGCGACACGTCCCACTTGCCGGTCGGCGACAGGGTACTGGCCCGGTAGTCGCCCTTGTCGGACGAGGAACCGGACGTGAGTGCGTACACAGCGGGCTGGGCGATCGGGGCCATCCCCGAGATCTGCTCCACCTGTGGAGCCGCCTCGACTGTGGCGGTCAAGGTCCCGGAGGAGGGATCGTTGTGCACATCCGCCGGGTCGACGTACGTGCCGCCCTGGCACTGCGTGGCGTGCGGTGTGGTCGCCGCACAGGCGGGGAGCCGGATCAGGCGCAGGCGGGACGCGAAGTCGCCGCCGTACGCGTGCGCGAACCCCGAGTAGTCGATGGTGATGTCCACGGGACCGGCCGTGACGCCACCGTCCTTTCGGGCGACCCGGACGCCGAGTCCGAGCCCGCCGGCCTCCTCCACCTGCGCACGGTCCAGGACTTGGACGTCCACCTTCGTCGGGCCCCTGTCGGCGGGTCCGCCGCTCACGCGGGACGGGGTCTTGCTCCCCGCGCCGGCCTGCGGCTCGGCCCCCCGCACGGTGACCACAGAGATCCGGGCGGGATTCGACGACGTCAAGTCGACTCCCTCGTGAGCCCGTTGCGGCCACTTCACCGCAGGCGCCCGGGTCGAGGTCGGCTCGGTGGCCTGCGGCACCGGGCTGTCGAGCCGTTGGGACGGGACGCTGGCCATGGTGCCGTCCGGCACCGCCAAGGCCACCGCCGGCTGCGTCAGAACGGCGGAGGAAAGCAGCCCGCCCACCAGCCCCTTCGCCAAGAGCGCGGCTATGCCACGCGAACGCAAGGATTTCACGGAAATACCCCCCACTGGGTCATTTGCTCTGCTCCGAGAGCGCCCGGGTCCCACGCCGGGCGCTGCGTAATACCGGCCGTGAAGATCGCCGGTGTGTCGGCAGAGGATAGAACAGCACCCCATCCGGCCGTCCAGATTTCTGCGGCAAGGTCCTACGTGCTGGACTTTGCCTTTGCTGTGCGTGGCCTTTTCGCGGACTATGTGCCAAGATCGCCCATCGGTCGACGAATTGAAGGCCGATGAGGAAGAGATGCGGACATTGACACCCAGCCGGGTGCGTGTCCGGCAGAGGGGGGAAAGTGGATCAGATATTCGGATTCAGGCCACGAACGGGGCTTCCGCGCCGATCCGCACTCGCACTGAGTGCGCTACTGCTCGCTGTCTGTCTCGGCTGGGGAACAGCACCCGTCGCGTCGGCCGCCGTGATCGAGGGCCCGGTCTTCAACAAGCCGACCGGCACCGCCGCGGAGCAGTACGCCATCCGTGACCGGCTGCTCGCTTACATAGGCTCCGCCGCGCCGCAGTCCGACGTCAAGGTCGCGATGTACCACCTGTGGGACGAGGGGGTCGCCCAGGCGCTGGCCGACGCACACACGGAGCGGCAGGTGAACGTACAGGTCATGCTGGACTCCACAAGTGCGGCCGCAACCACCGACTCTTCGTACGCGATCCTTCGGGCAGCGCTCGGCACGGACCGCTCGCAGCAGTCCTTCGTCGGCACGTGTCCGACGGGCCGGTCGTGCCTCGGAGACCCCGACGCGCTTTCCAGTGCGGGAATCAACCACAACAAGTTCTGGCTTTTCTCGCAGGTCGACGGAGCCTCCGACCTGGTAGTCCAGTCGTCATCCAACATGACGCCTTCCGCGTATACGCGAATGTGGAACGACGCCTACGTGATGCCCTACAACGTGTCGATGTACACGGCTTATGCGAATTATTTCGAAAAGCTGACGAAGATGGACTGGGCCAACTGGAAGTACACCAGCGTGACGGCCAGTCCGTTCAAGGCGTATTTCTTTCCCTACCCAGGTTCAGGTAATTCCAAAGACACCATCTGGAATATTCTGGACGGTGTGACGTGCACGTACAAGAGCGGCACGGCGACCCTGAAGACGAAGGTCAGGGTCGCGGTGCTCAAGCTGACCAGGCAGGGCGTCGCCGAGAAGCTGACGGCGCTCCAGAAGGCGGGCTGCGCGGTGGAGGTCGTCTACGCGGAGACGGACAGTCTCGCCGGGTCGGGTACGGCGGGCACGTGGGAGGCGCTGCATGCTTCCGGGGGTCCGAGCGTGCGCTGCTACAACCACGACGAGGACGGAGACCCGGACACGACCAACTCCGTGGTCCACTCCAAGTACCTGCTGATCGACGGCATGTACAGCGGGGCGGTCAACAAGGTTCTGTGGACCGGTAGTCACAACTACTCGGGCCCCGCGCTGCGTGAAAACGATGAAGCGCTCCTGAAGGTGGACAGCTCGACAGCCCATGACGCCTACGTTGCGACTTTCAACTCCCTCAAGAGCGCTGCCATTCCCGGGACCGCCGACACCACCGACGAGTGCAAGGGGGTGAAGCACACAGAGGACTGATCGCGGGATCGAACCACCGCCGTGTGTCTCCCGCGAAATGAATCAGTGTGGGAATGGTGCTGATTCCGAACGGTCCTCGCACGATTCCGTGCCCCTCAAGTCGCTTGACGCGTACGACGTGAGGGGCACTCGGGCGCCCGCAATCCAGCGCGAGGGCTGGGGAGCCGTTCCAGCGGGTGGCTGGACATGCTCCCGGACGATCGCTTACTCCTCGCCCTCCAGGTTTCCCTCCGTCTCCAGGAACACCTGGCGCAGCGCCTCCAGCACCGCCGGGTCGGGCTTGGCCCACATGCCGCGCGACTCCGCTTCCAGAAGGCGTTCCGCGATGCCGTGCAGGGCCCACGGGTTGGCCTGTTCCAGGAAGGCGCGGTTGGCCGGGTCCAGGACGTAGGTCTCGGTCAGCTTGTCGTACATCCAGTCCGCGACGACGCCCGTCGTGGCGTCGTAGCCGAAGAGGTAGTCGACGGTCGCCGCCAGCTCGAAGGCTCCCTTGTAGCCGTGGCGGCGCATCGCCTCGATCCACTTGGGGTTGACGACGCGGGCGCGGAAGACGCGCGAGGTCTCCTCGGTCAGCGTCCGCGTGCGGACCGTCTCGGGGCGGGTCGAGTCCCCGATGTACGCCTCCGGGGCGGTCCCCTTCAGCGCGCGGACCGTGGCGACCATCCCCCCGTGGTACTGGAAGTAGTCGTCGGAGTCCGCGATGTCGTGCTCGCGGGTGTCGGTGTTCTTCGCGGCGACCGCGATGCGCTTGTACGCGGTCTCCATCTCCTCGCGGGCCGGGCAGCCGTCCAGGTCGCGGCCGTAGGCGTAGCCGCCCCACGTCGTGTAGACCTCGGCGAGGTCGGCGTCGGTGCGCCAGTCGCGGGAGTCGATGAGCTGGAGCAGCCCGGCGCCGTACGTGCCGGGGCGCGAGCCGAAGATACGGGTGGTGGCCCGGCGCTCGTCCCCGTGCTCGGCCAGGTCCGCCTGCGTGTGCGCCCGTACGTGGTTGAGCTCGGCGGGTTCGTCGAGTGAGGCGGCCAGGCGTACGGCGTCGTCCAGGAGGCCGATCGTGTGCGGGAACGCGTCGCGGAAGAAGCCGCTGATGCGGAGGGTGACGTCGATGCGGGGGCGGCCCAGCTCCTCGGCCGGGATCGCCTCCAGGCCGGTGACGCGGCGCGAGGCGTCGTCCCAGACCGGGCGCACGCCGAGCAGGGCGAACGCCTCCGCGATGTCGTCGCCTGCGGTGCGCATGGCGCTCGTGCCCCAGAGGGACAGGCCCACGGACACCGGCCAGTCGCCGTTGTCCTCGCGGTAGCGGTTGAGGAGCGAGTCGGCGAGGGCCTGCCCGGTCTCCCAGGCGAGGCGGGAGGGGACGGCCTTGGGGTCGACGGAGTAGAAGTTCCGGCCCGTCGGGAGCACGTTGACCAGGCCCCGGAGGGGTGAGCCGGAGGGGCCTGCGGGGACGAAGCCGCCCTGGAGGGCGTGGACGCAGTGGGTGAGTTCGTCCTCGGTGCGGGCCAGGCGGGGGACGACCTCCTGGGCCGCGAAGTCGAGGATGGCCGCCACGTCCGGGGCCAGGTCGTGGAGCGGTGTGCGGGTCGTGGGCTCGGGGCTCTGCCCCGGACCCCGCTGCTCAATCGCCGCAGGGGCTTGATTGGGCTGATCGCCCGCCGTAGGCGCTTGAAGTGCTGCCGGGTCCCAGCCCGCGTCCTCCATCGCCTGGACCAACGCCCGCGCCCGGTCCTCCACCGCGTCCGCGTCCGTGCGGGTCGCCGCCGACTCGTCCAGGCCCAGCGCCTCGCGCAGACCCGGCAGGGAGGTCGTGCCGCCCCAGATCTGGCGGGACCGGAGGATGGCCAGAATCAGGTTGACGCGGGCGGCCCCGGTCGGCGCGGCGCCCAGGACGTGGAGGCCGTCGCGGATCTGGACGTCCTTGATCTCACAGAGCCAGCCGTCCAGATGCATGATGAAGTCGTCGAAGCCCTCGTCCTCCGGGCGGTCCTCGACCCCCAGGTCGTGGTCGAGCTTCGCGGCCTGGATCAGGGTCCAGATCTGGGCCCGGATGGCAGGCAGCTTGGCCGGGTCCATGGCGGCGATCTGGGCGTGCTCGTCCAGGAGTTGTTCGAGGCGGGCGATGTCCCCGTAGCTGTCGGCCCGGGCCATCGGCGGCACCAGGTGGTCCACGAGCGTGGCGTGCACCCGGCGCTTGGCCTGGGTGCCCTCGCCCGGATCGTTGACGAGGAACGGGTAGATCAGCGGGAGGTCGCCCAGCGCCGCGTCCGGGCCGCAGGCGGCGGACAGGCCCGCGTTCTTGCCGGGCAGCCACTCCAGGTTGCCGTGCTTGCCGAGGTGGATCATCGCGTCGGCGCCGAAGCCGTTGTCGTCGGCGCGGGCGGCGATCCAGCGGTAGGCGGCCAGGTAGTGGTGCGAGGGCGGCAGGTCCGGGTCGTGGTAGATCGCGATCGGGTTCTCGCCGAACCCGCGCGGAGGCTGGATGAGGATGAGGAGGTTGCCCCGGCGCAGGGCGGCCAGGACGATGTCGCCCTCCGGGTTGCGCGAGCGGTCCACGAACATCTCGCCCGGCGGCGGGCCCCAGTGCTCCTCGACGGCCTCGCGGAGTTCGGCGGGGAGCGTGGCGTACCAGCGGCGGTAGTCGGCGGCGGGGATGCGGACCGGGTTGCGGGCGAGTTGTTCCTCCGTGAGCCATTCCTGGTCGTGGCCGCCCGCCTCGATGAGGGCGTAGATCAGCTCGTCGCCGTCGCCGGAGGCGAGACCGGGGACCTCCTCCGTACCGAAGTCGTAGCCCTCCGCGCGCAGTCGGCGCAGCAGGGCGACCGCGCTGGCGGGGGTGTCGAGTCCGACGGCGTTGCCGATACGGGAGTGCTTGGTCGGGTACGCGGACAGGACGAGCGCGACGCGCTTCTCGGCGTTCGGGATGTGGCGCAGCCGGGCGTGGCGGACGGCGATACCGGCGACGCGGGAAGCTCGCTCGTCGTCGGCGACGTAGGCGGGGAGGCCGTCCTCGTCGATCTCCTTGAAGGAGAACGGGACGGTGATCAGGCGGCCGTCGAACTCGGGGACGGCGATCTGGCCGGCAGCGTCCAGCGGGGAGACGCCCTCGTCGTTGCCCTCCCAGTCGGCGCGGGAGCCGGTGAGGCAGAGCGCCTGGAGGATCGGCACGTCGAGAGCGGTGAGCGCGCCCGCGTCCCAGGACTCGTCGTCACCGCCGGCCGACGCGTCGGCGGGCCGGGTGCCACCCGCCGCGAGGACTGTGGTGACGATCGCGTCGGCGGCGCGCAGGGTCTCGATGAGTTCGGGTTCGGGGGCGCGCAGCGAGGCGACGTACAGCGGGAGGGCCTTCGCGCCCTCGGCCTCGACGGCCCGGCACAGGGTCTCGATGAACGCGGTGTTGCCGCTCATGTGGTGGGCGCGGTAGTAGAGCACCGCGACCGCGGGGGCACCGTCCGGGGTGTCCCGGGGGGTGCGGTCCAGCGGGCCCCAGGAGGGTGCGGCGGCGGGCGGTTCGAAGCCATGGCCGGTGAGCAGGACCGTGTCGGAGAGGAAGCGGGCGAGCTGGTCCAGGTTGGCGGGGCCACCGTGCGCGAGGTAGGCGTGGGCCTCCGCGGCGATCCCGATCGGAACGGTGGAGGCGGCCATCAGCTGGGCGTCGGGGGCCTGTTCGCCGGTGAGGACGACGACGGGGCGGCCGGTGGCGAGCAGGTGGTCGAGGCCGTCCTGCCAGGCGCGGACACCGCCGAGGAGGCGTACGACGACAAGGTCGGCGCCGTCCAGGAGGGCGGGCAGGTCCTGGAGCGGGAGGCGGGAGGGGTTCGCGTACCGGTAGCGGACGGGTCCGTCGGAGGCGCGGGCGCTGAGCAGGTCGGTGTCGGACGTCGACAGGAGCAGGATCATGCGGCGTCTGGCCTTCCTCGGGGTGTCCACGCCCCGGGCGGTGTCGAGAGCTCCCCTGCTCGGACCTGCCGAACGTGCGGGGAAGGGAGTTCCTGACTCGCCCGGCCTGGTGGGGCCGGGCTCACAGTGGCGGGACCGCGCCGGAATCGCACCGGGCTTCCTCCCCTGTCGCCGTCTGTGGCGACGACGGACCCGGAGGTCCGCCGGGGTCCGTCCGCGAAGACGGGCCCCGCAGGCATAGTACGGGCCGGGGTGCCCGACCGGTCATACGGATCGGAAGACGGGTCATACGGATCGGATGAGATGGTCGGTATGCTCGCCGCCATGCCTCCCCCAGCCCCCCTTTTCGCCCAGCCCGACGACGCCCGTTTCCGGTCGCGCGGCGACGCCTGCCCCGGTGCGCTGCGGCTGCACCGGGCGGACGACGGGGCGTTGGCGCGGGTCCGGGTGCCCGGTGGTGTGCTCGCCGTGGAGCAGGCGGACGGGCTGCGGGAGTTGGCCGGCGAGCTGGGCGATGGTGAGCTGTATCTCACTTCGCGCGGCAATGTTCAGCTGCGCGGGCTGGACGCGGAGTGCGGGGGCGAACTGGCGTCACGCATGTACGAACTGGGACTTTTGCCCTCCGAGCGGCATGAGCGGGTCCGCAATGTGGTGGCCTCTCCGCTGTCCGGGCTCGACGGGCTCGGCGCGCGCGACGTCCGCCCGTGGCTGATCGCGCTGGACGCGCTGGTGTGCGCGAGCGAGGAGGCGGCCGGGCTGTCGGGGCGGTTCCTGTTCGCCCTGGACGACGGGCGCGGCGACGTGGACGCGCTGGGCGCGGATGTGGCGCTGCGGGCGCGGGCGGACGGGGACGCGGAGCTGCGGATCGGGGCGCTGGATTCGGTGGCCCGGATTCCGGCGGAGGGGGCGCCGCGCGCCGCGCTGCTCGCGGCGACGGTGTTCCTGTCCGCGGCGGCCGGGTCCGGTGCGTGGCGGGTGGCCGACCTGCCCGGGGGCGCCGGTCCGTTGTTCGACGAGGTGGTACGGGGGCTGGGTGCCGCCGGGCTGCCCGTCGCCCTCGGGACCGTACCGGTGCCGGACGGGACTCCCCCGGCGCTCGGCGTGGTGGCGGGGTCCGGGGACACGGACGCACTGTCCGTCGGGCTGCCGCTCGGGCGGGCGGACGCGGTGCGGTGGCGGGCGCTGACGGACCTCGCCCGGGACCACGGCGCCGGCGAACTGCGGCTCACTCCGTGGCGCGGAGTCGTCGTGCCCGTTGTCCGGCGGGAGCGGGCGTCCGAGGCGCTCGACGCGTTGGAGGCCGTGGGCCTCGTCACCGGGGACCGCTCACCGTGGTCCGGCGTGGGGGCGTGCATCGGGCGGCCCGGGTGCGCGAAGTCCCTGGCAGACGTACGGGGTGACGCGGCGTCAGCTCTGGGCGCCGGGTCGCCGGACCGCGCCCTGCCCGTCCACTGGTCCGGGTGCGAGCGGCGGTGCGGGCACCCGCGCGGTGCGTGGGTCGACGTCGTCGCGGGACCGGACGGCGGCTACCGGGTGTCCGTCGTGCGGGACGACGGGCGTCGCGCGGAGCCGGTCCGCGTGACCGACGGTCCCACTGCGCTGGCCGACGCCGTGGCGGCGGCCCGTCACCCTCACACCTGATCCCCCTCCCCACACTTTTCCGACCGACCCCCCGCCCTGAGAAGAGAGCGACACCACTGTGTACGAGTACGAGAAGGACGGACCGGCCATCTATCGCCAGTCCTTCGCCACCATCCGGGCGGAGGCGGACCTCGCCGGGCTGCCCGCGGACGTGAGCCAGGTCGCGGTCCGGATGATCCACGCCTGCGGCATGGTCGACCTCGTACGCGACCTCGGCTACACGCCCGGCGCGGTCGCCCGCGCCCGCGCCGCGCTGCGGGCGGGCGCGCCCATCCTGTGCGACGTGGCCATGGTCGCCAGCGGGGTCACCCGCAGGCGGCTGCCCGCGGACAACGAGGTGGTGTGCACCCTGTCCGACCCTGCCGTGCCCGGGCTCGCGGCGGAGCTGGGCACGACCCGCTCGGCGGCCGCCCTGGAGCTGTGGCGGGACCGGCTCGACGGGGCCGTCGTGGCCGTCGGGAACGCGCCGACCGCCCTGTTCCGGCTGCTCGAAATGATCGAGGAGGGGGCCCCGCGCCCCGCCGCCGTCATCGGGGTCCCGGTCGGGTTCGTCGGGGCCGCCGAGTCCAAGGACGCCCTGGCCGCCCATCCGTCGGGGCTCGACCACCTGATCGTGCGCGGCCGGCGCGGCGGGAGCGCCATCGCGGCCGCCGCGCTCAACGCCATCGCCAGCGAGGAAGAGTGACCGTGAGCGAGCAGCAGACGGGACGGCCGGGCGAGCGGCGGACGGGACGGCTGTACGGGGTCGGGCTGGGCCCCGGCGATCCGAGCCTGATGACCCTGCGGGCGGTGGAGGTCATCGCGGATGCGGACGTCGTCGCCTATCACAGCGCCCGGCACGGCCGGTCCATCGCCCGGTCCATCGCCGCGAAGCACCTGCGCGCCGACCACATCGAGGAGGCCCTGGTCTACCCCGTCACGACGGAGACCACGGACCACCCGGGCGGCTACCGGGGGGCGATGGAGGACTTCTACGCCGAAGCGGCGGCCCGGCTCGCGGTGCACCTGGACGCGGGGCGCACGGTCGCCGTGCTCGCCGAGGGCGACCCAATGTTCTACGGCTCGTACATGCACATGCACAAGCGGCTGGCCGACCGCTATCCGACCGAGGTGATCCCCGGGGTGACCTCGGTCAGCGCTGCCGCCGCCCGGCTCGGGGCCCCGCTCGCGGAGGGCGAGGAGGTCCTGACGATCCTGCCCGGCACCCTGCCGGAGGAGGAGCTGACCGCCCGGCTGGCGGCGACCGACGCGGCGGTGGTGATGAAGCTGGGCCGCACCTTCCCCGCCGTGCGCCGCGCGTTCGAGGCGTCGGGGCGGCTGCCCGAGGCCCGCTATGTGGAGCGCGCCACGATGGCCGGCGAGCGGCTGGGCGAACTCGCGGACACGGACGCCGACTCGGTGCCGTACTTCGCGGTCGCCGTCCTGCCGAGCCGGATCGACGCCCGTCCGGATCGCGCCCCGGGCGACGGTGAGGTGACCGTCGTGGGCACGGGTCCGGCCGGTCCGCTGTGGCTGACGCCCGAGACGCGCGGGGCGCTGGCCGCCGCCGACGACCTCGTCGGCTACACGACCTACCTGGACCGGGTGCCGGTCCGGCCGGGTCAGACACGGCACGGCTCGGACAACAAGGTGGAGTCGGAGCGGGCGGAGTTCGCGCTCGACCTGGCCCGGCGCGGGCGGCGGGTCGCCGTGGTCTCGGGCGGGGACCCGGGGGTCTTCGCCATGGCGACTGCGGTGCTCGAAGCCGCGTCGCAGGAGGAGTACGCGGACGTGCCGGTGCGGGTGCTGCCCGGGGTGACGGCGGCGAACGCGGCGGCGGCCCGGGCGGGTGCGCCGCTGGGCCACGACTACGCGACGATCTCGCTGTCGGACCGGCTCAAGCCGTGGGAGGTCATCGCGCGCCGGCTGTCGGCCGCCGCCTCGGCGGACCTGGTGCTCGCGCTGTACAACCCCGGTTCCCGGAGCCGGACCTGGCAGGTCGGCAAGGCCCGGGACCTGCTCCTGGAACACCGCTCGCCGGACACGCCCGTGGTCCTGGGCCGGGACGTCGGCGGGCCGGGCGAGCGCGTTCGGACCGTGCGCCTCGGGGACCTCGATCCGGCCGAGGTGGACATGCGGACGATCCTGATCGTCGGGTCCTCGCAGACCCGGTGGGGGCGGCGGGGCGACGGCACGCCCATCGTGTGGACGCCGCGCCGCTACCCGGAGGACTGATCCGTCAGCCAGACCAGGGCCTCCCGCGGGGTGCCGGCCACCGCGCCCCCCTCGGGGACCGGTGGCCGGCGGACCACGACCACGGGGATGCCGGCCTCGCGGGCGGCGGTCAGCTTGGGGGCGGTCGCGGCGCCGCCGCTGTCCTTGGTGACGAGGACGTCGACGCGGTGGCGGCGGATCAGCTCGCGCTCGCCCTCCAGGGTGAAGGGGCCCCGGTCGAGCAGGGTCTCCATCCGCGCCGGGTACGGCGGTTCCGGGGCGTCCACGGACCGCATCAGGAACCACAGCCCGTCCAGGCCCGCGAAGGCGGCGAGCCCCATCCGGCCCGTGGTGAGGAAGACCCGCCGCCCCAGCGCGGGCAGCGCGTCGGCCGCCTCGGCCAGGGAGGAGACCGGGTGCCAGTCGTCGCCGGCCCCGGGCACCCAGCCGGGGCGGCGCAGCATGAGCAGGGGAACATGGGCGGCGGCGGCCGCGGCGGCCGCGTTGAAGGTGATCGTCCCGGCGAAAGGATGGGTGGCGTCGATGAGCGCGTGCACCCGGTGCGAGCGGAGCCAGTCCGCGAGCCCGTCGGCCCCGCCGAAGCCCCCGATCCTGACCTCTCCCGGCGGCAGCTTCGGCCGGGCCACCCGGCCGGCCAGGGAGCTGGTGACCCGGCTCCCGGCGGGCAGCTCCGCCACCAGCAGCTCGGCGAGGCGGCGGGCCTCCGTCGTCCCGCCCAGAATCAGTACGTGCACAGGGACCATCCATGAGTGAGGCGAAAGGCGGGCGCGGCGCCCAACTCAAGCACACCGGTCTGCGGCCGGGCTGGACGACCGGGGCGTGTGCCACGGCCGCCGCGACGGCCGCTTACACGGCGCTGCTGAGCGGGGACTTCCCGGACCCGGTGACCATCACCCTGCCCAGGGGCCAGACCCCGGCGTTCGCGCTCGCCGTGGAGGAGCTGGGCGACGGGCGGGCGACGGCGGGCGTGGTGAAGGACGCGGGTGACGACCCCGATGTGACGCACGGCGCCCTGGTGCGGGTGGGCGTGCGGGCGCTGCCGCCGGGCTCGGGGGTGGTGTTCCGGGCCGGACCCGGCGTCGGCACGGTGACGCTGCCGGGGCTGCCGCTGGACGTCGGCGAACCCGCGGTGAACCCGGTGCCGCGCCGGATGATCCGGGACCACATCGCGCGGGTCGCGGCGGCGCACGGCGGGTCCGGGGACGTCGAGGTGACGGTCGGCGTGGACCACGGCGAGGAGATCGCCCGCTCCACCTGGAACCCGCGCCTGGGCATCCTGGGCGGGCTCTCGGTCCTCGGCACGACGGGGGTGGTGGTGCCGTACTCCTGCTCGGCGTGGATCGACTCGATCCGGCGCGGGGTGGACGTGGCGCGCGCGGCCGGGCACACCCATGTCGCCGGGTGTACGGGGTCCACCTCGGAGAAGACGGTGGTCGCCGAGTACGGGCTGCCGGAGATCGCGCTGCTGGACATGGGCGACTTCGCGGGCGCGGTGCTGAAGTACGTACGCCGCCACCCGGTGGACCGGCTCACGATCTGCGGCGGGTTCGCCAAGCTGTCGAAGCTCGCCGCCGGCCATCTGGACCTCCACTCGGGCCGCTCCCAGGTCGACAAGGCGTACCTGGCGGAGCTGGCCCGGCGCGGCGGTGCCGACGAGGCCCTGGCCGCCGGGATCGCCGTCGCCAACACCGGTCTCGCCGCACTGCAGTTGTGCCAGGCGCAGGGGGTGCCGCTGGGTGATCTGGTGGCCGTGGCGGCGCGGGACGAGGCACTGTCGGTGCTGCGGGGCGCGCCGGTGGCCGTGGACGTGATCTGCGTCGACCGGGCGGGGACCGTGGTGGGGCGCAGCTCCGTACGCTGACCCGCCCGGACACCCCCTAGCAGGTGTGGCGGTCGCGGGCCGGTGAGTAGAGGTGGCTGTCGTGGAACTGCTCGGCGCCCAGGGTGCGGCCGACCATGATGACGGCCGTACGGATGACTCCCGCGGCCTTCACCTGTGCGGCGATGTCGTCCAGGGTGCCGCGCAGGACGAGTTCGTCGGGGCGTGAGGCCATCGCGACGACGGCGGCCGGGCAGTCCGCCCCGTAGTGCGGCAGGAGTTCCTCGACGACGCGGTCCACGTAACGGGCCGCGAGGTGCAGGACGATCAGGGCGCCGCTGCGGCCGAGCGTCGCCAGGTCCTCGCCCTCGGGCATGGCGGTGGCGCGCTGGGCGATCCTGGTCAGGATGACGGTCTGGCCCACGGTCGGCACGGTCAGCTCGCGCTTGAGGGCGGCGGCCGCGGCCGCGAACGCGGGCACGCCCGGGACCACTTCGTACGGCACGCCCGCCTCGTCCAGGCGGCGCATCTGCTCATTGACCGCGCTGAACACCGAGGGGTCGCCGGAGTGCAGCCGCGCCACGTCGTGGCCGGCCCGGTGCGCGGCGACCAGCTCGGCGGTGATCGCGTCGATGTCGAGCTGCGCGGTGTCCACCAGACGGGCGTCGTCCGGGCACTCGGCCAGGAGTTCGCGGGGCACCAGGCTGCCCGCGTACAGGCACACCCGGCAGGCGGCGAGCGTGCGCGCGCCGCGCACCGTGATCAGGTCGGCGGCGCCGGGGCCCGCACCGATGAAGTACACGGTCATCTGTCGTCTCCTGAGGGTTGTGCGGGGTCCGTGGTGGGCTTGCGTACGGACCACTGGGTGACGGGCATGGCCTGGCGCCAGCCGGTGAACGTGCCGACCGGCACCGCGTGCGAGACGGCGAGGCGGGTCAGCTCCCCACCGTGCGCCTTGTGCCGGTCGGCGAGCAGCGCCTCGGACTCCAGGGTCACCGTGTTGGCGACCAGCCGGCCGCCGGGCGGGAGCGCGGCGAGGCAGGTGTCGAGGAGGCCCGGTGCGGTGAGGCCGCCGCCGATGAACACCGCGTCCGGAGCGGGCAGTCGGTCCAGGCAGTCGGGGGCGCGGCCGGTGACGACGCGGAGGCCGGGCACGCCGAGCCGGTCGGCGTTCTCCGCGATGCGCGCCGCGCGCACGGGGTCGCGTTCGACGGTGACGGCCCGGCAGGAGGGGTGGACGCGCATCCACTCGATCGCGATGGAGCCGGAGCCGCCGCCGATGTCCCAGAGGAGTTCGCCGGGGGCGGGGGCGAGCACGCCGAGCGTGGCGGCGCGGACGTGACGTTTCGTCAACTGGCCGTCGTGCGCGTACGCCTCGTCCGGCAGGCCCGGTACGGCGCCGAGGCGCAGCGCCCCGGGCACCCTGCGGCACTCCACGGCGACGATGTTGAGCGGGTCCCCCGCCGGGTGGTCCCAGGCGTCCGCCGTGCCCTCGGCGCACGCCTCGTCCTCGCCGCCGAGCTGTTCCAGGACCCGCATGCGGCTGGGCCCGAAGCCGTGGTCGCGCAGGAGTGCGGCGACCGTGGCCGGGGTGGTGGCGTCGGCGCTGAGGACGAGGATCCGGCGCCCTTCGTGGAGGGCGGCGGCCAGCCGGGCGGCCGGGCGGCCGACGAGGGTGACGACCTCGGTGTCCTCCAGCGGCCAGCCGACGCGGGCGCAGGCGTAGGAGACGGACGAGGGGTGCGGCAGGACGTGCAGCCGGTCCGGGCCCAGGACCTCGGTGAGCGCGCGGCCGATCCCGTAGAACATGGGGTCGCCGCTGGCCAGGACGGCGATGCGGCTCCCCGCGTGCGCGGCGAGCAGGCCGGGGACGGCGGGGCGCAGGGGCGAGGGCCAGGGGACGCGGGTGCCCGCGCACCGGGGCGGCAGGAGGGCGAGTTGGCGCTCGGCGCCGATGAGGACCTGGGCGTCGGCCAGGGCCGCGCGCGCCGGTCCGGTGAGCCCGGCCCATCCGTCGGCTCCGATCCCGGCCACGGTGACTGCGGGCGGGCGGGGGTGCTCGGGGGTCACGGACGGTACCTCGGGTCTCGGGGGCTGGCGCACCCGCACTCTACTGGCCGCCCGGGGGCGGCCCCGAGGCGGCTAGGAGCTTCCTCCAGGGAGCACCGCAGCTGCCATGTGTTTTCCCATGGAAAGCTGTAAATGCGATGTGATCACCCATAGTCTTTGGCACATGCTGCTCTCCATGACCTCTGCTTCCACTCAGCGCGCCGCCGCGGCCCTCGTCGTCGTGGGCCTGCTCACGCCCCTCACCGCGTGCGGCAGCGACGACGACACGAAGGACGCGGCCACCGGCTCCAGCGCCTCCGCGTCCGCCTCCGGCGCGCCCGCCGCCGATCTGACCGTCCTCGCCGCCGCCTCCCTCACCGATGTGTTCAAGGAGGCGGGTGCGGCGTACGAGAAGGAGCACCCGGGCACGAAGGTGACGTTCTCCTTCGCCGGGTCCCAGGAGCTGGCCGCGCAGGTCAAGCAGGGCGCTCCCGCCGACGCGCTGGTCACCGCCGACACGAAGACGATGGACGGCCTGAGGTCGGACACCGGCACGCCCACGGTCATCGCGAAGAACCGCCTGGTCATCGCGACCGGCAAGGGCAACCCGGAGAAGGTCGGGAACCTCAAGGACCTGGCCGACACCAAGCTGAAGGTCGTCCTCGCCGCGCCCGAGGTGCCGGTGGGCCGCTACAGCAAGCAGATCCTGGACGCCCGGAAGATCACCGTGAAGCCGGTCTCGCAGGAGGCCAACGTGCGCGCGGTGCTCAGCAAGGTGCAGCTGGGCGAGGCGGACGCCGGGCTCGTGTACAAGACGGACGTCTCCGCCGCCGCGGGCAAGGTCGACTCGGTCGACATCCCGGACGAGCAGAACGCGGTCGCCTCGTACCCGGCGGCGACCCTGAAGAGCAGCAAGCACAGCGCGGCGGCCGAGGCGTTCGTAAAGTGGCTGTCCTCGCCCGAGGCACGGAAGATCCTGACCGGCGCGGGCTTCCAGCAGCCGTAGCGTGGACAAGGAACACCGATGAACCGACCCCGCGGCCGCGCGCCGGTCGTGCTGGCCCTCCCCGCGCTCCTGGCGGTCGCGTTCCTGCTGCTGCCGCTGGCCGGCATCCTGGCCCGCACCTCCTGGGGCGAGCTGGGCACCCACCTCACCAGCGAGGGCACCACCCAGGCGCTGACGCTGTCGCTGATCGTCTCCGGCTGGGCGCTGCTCCTCTCCCTCGTCCTGGGGGTGCCGCTGGCCTGGCTGCTGGCCCGGGTCGACTTCCCGGGCAAGGTCCTCGTCCGCTCGCTGGTGCTGCTGCCGATGGTGCTGCCGCCCACGGTCGGCGGTGTGGCGCTGCTCCTCGGCTTCGGCCGCCGGGGGCTGCTGGGGCCGTGGCTGGAGGACTGGTTCGGCATCACACTGCCCTTCCACACCTCGGGCGCGGTGCTCGCGGCGACCTTCGTCGCCATGCCGTTCCTGGTGATCAGCCTGGAGGGCGCGCTGGGCGGGCTGCGCCCCCGTTACGAGGAGACCGCGGCCTCCCTGGGGGCTTCGCCGGTACGGGTGTTCTTCACGGTCACCCTGCCGATGGTGGCACCCGGTCTTGCCGCGGGGGCGGCGCTGACCTGGGCGCGGGCGCTCGGTGAGTTCGGGGCGACCATCACCTTCGCGGGCAATCTCCCCGGCACCACCCAGACCCTGCCCCTCCAGGTCTACCTGCTACTCCAGGACAGCCCGGAGGCCGCGACCTCGGTGTCGCTGCTGCTGCTGGTCATCGCCATGGTGGTACTGCTGGCGCTGCGGGGGCGGTGGACGGGGACGCCGCAGGCGCGTACGCGGACGCGGGAGGTCATCGACGAGGAGCCCGGGACGACCGTCGCTTCGGGGGACGCTCCCCGGGTCGTACGGGAGGACTGGCCGCTGCACGCCGAGGTCACCGGCTTCAACGAGCTGACCCTCGACGCGGAGGCCGGGACCACCATCGCCGTCGTCGGCCCCAACGGCGCCGGCAAGACGACCCTGCTGCGCGCCCTGCTCGGCCTCACCCCGCGCGCCCACGCCCGGCTCCTGCTGGGCGACACCGATGTCACCGCCCTGCCCGCCCACCGCCGGGGGGTCGCCTGGGTCCCGCAGGACGGCGCGCTGTTCCCGCACCTGAGCGCCCTCGCCAACACCGCCTACGGGCTGCGCGCGAAGGGCGTACCGCGCGCCGAGGCCCGGCGCAGCGCGCAGGAGTGGCTGGACCGGCTCGGGGTCGGGCATCTGGCCTCCCGGAAGCCCGCCCAGGTCTCCGGCGGCCAGGCGCAGCGCGTCGCGCTGGCCCGCGCGCTGGCCGCCCGTCCGCGCCTGCTGCTGCTCGACGAACCGCTCGCCGCGCTCGACCAGACGACCCGGTCCCAGGTCCGGCACACCCTGCGCCGTCACCTCGACGGGTTCGGCGGCGTCTGCCTCATCGTCACGCACGACCCGGTGGAGGCCGTCGCGCTCGCCGACCGGGTCCTCGTCCTGGAGGACGGCCGCACGCTCCAGGACGCCCCGCCCGCCGACGTCACCCGGCACCCGCGCTCCCCCTGGGTCGCCCGGATGCTCGGCCGCAACGCCTGGCCCGGCACCGCCACCGGCGACGGCCTGGAGCCCTCGGACGGCGGTCGTCTCGTCGCGGCCGACCCGCTGCCGGCCGGGGCACCGGCGCTCGCGGTCATCGCGCCCGAAGCCGTCTCCGTACACCGGGAGAAGCCGGCCGGGAGCCCGCGCAACGTGTGGCCGGGGACGGTGCGCGAGATCACGGCGGGCGGCAGCCGGCTCCGGGTGCTGGTGGAGTCGGACCAGGCACCGGACCTGGTCGCCGAGATCACCCCGCAGGCGGCGGCCGAGCTGTCCCTCGCGGACGGGGCGCGGGTGTGGACCAGCGTCAAGGCCACCGAAGTGACGCTCGTGGCGCTCTGAACCTCAGTAGACGTCCCGCACGTACCGCTTGTCGGCGGCGAGCTGCTTCACGTACAGCGCGGCGGCCTCCGGGTCGAGCCCTCCGTGGGCGACGGCGATGTCGCGCAGCGCCCGGTCGACGTCCTTCGCCATCCGGGCCGCGTCGCCGCACACATAGAAGTGGGCGCCGTCGCGCAGCCAGGACCACAGCTTGGCGCCGTGCTCGCGCATCCGGTCCTGTACGTAGACCTTGGCGCGCTGGTCCCGGGAGAAGGCGGTGTCCAGGCGGGTGAGGGTGCCGTCGGCGAGGAAGGACGTCAGCTCCTCCTCGTAGAAGAAGTCGGTGGCCCGGTGCTGCTCCCCGAAGAACAGCCAGTTGGGGCCAGGGTCGCGGCGGGCGCGGCGCTCCTCCAGGAAGCCGATGAAGGGGGCGACGCCGGTCCCGGGACCGACCATGACCATCGGTGCGTCGGGGCGGGACGGGGGCCGGAAGTGCGGGGCGCGGCGGACGAACACCGGGACGCGGGTGTCGGGTTCGGCGTCCGCGAGGAAGGGCGAGCAGACCCCGGCGCGGGGGCGGCCGTGGGTGTTCTCGTAGCGGACGACCGAGACCGTCAGGGAGAGGCGGTCGGGGTCGGTGAGCGGGCTCGACGATATCGAGTACAGGCGGGGCTGGAGGGGTTTGAGGAGCCCGGCCCACTCCTCGGGGGTGGCCTTGACCGGGTATGCGGCGAGGACGTCGACCGCCTGGCGGCCCCAGGACCAGCGGGCCAGCTCGCCCTTGTTGTCGGGCCGCAGCATCTTCTTCAGCTCCCGGTCGCCGGTGCGTTCGGTGACGAAGCCGAGCAGGGCGGGGGTGAGGCGGGTGATGTCCAGCCGGGTGCGGAGCGCGTCGCCGAGCCGGAGGCCGCCGAGTCCGGAGAGCTCGATCCCGGCGTCGGCGTCGAGGCCGGTGACGGAGAGCCATTCGGCCACCAGGTCCGGGTGGTTGGCGGCGTGGACACCGAGCGCGTCCCCGGCTGCGTACTCCAGGGCGGACCCGGTGCCGCTGGTGTCGAAGGTGAAGCGGCGGACCTCCTTGCCGGAACCGGGCAGCCCGAGCAGCCGGTTGCCGGCCAGCCGGGCGGTGACGGGCGCGGGCTTCGGGGTGCGGACCGGGGCGGCCGCGGGCGGGGGCGCGGGGGCCGCTTCGGCGGGCGGGGCGGTGAGCCCGGCGAGGACCTGGTCGAGCCAGCTCAGCGCCGACGGTTCGTAGTCGGGTTCGCAGTCGGTACGCGGGGCGAGGCGGACGGCCCCCAGCTCGTCCAGGCGCCGGTCGAGCCGCCGCCCGTGTCCGCAGAAGTCGTCGTAGGAGGAGTCACCGAAGGCCAGTACGGCGTACCGCCGGCCGTCCAGGGGCGGGAGGTCGGCGGCGGTCAGGGCCTCCCAGAAGCCGGAGCCGTTGTCGGGCGCGTCGCCGTCCCCGAAGGTGCTGGTGATCAGGAGGAGGTCGGCGGCGGGCGGCAGGGCGCGCGGGTCCGCCTGGTCCATGCCGAGGAGCCGGGTGCGGTGGCCCGTGGCGGTGAGCCGGTCGGCGGTGGCGACGGCGAACTCCTCGGCGTTGCCGGTCTGCGAGGCCCACAGCACGACGACTTCGCGGCCGGGGGCCCCGGTGGCGGCGGGGACGGGCGCGGGGGCTTCGGCGGGCGGCCCGGTGCGCGAGTACATCCCGGCCAGGACGCCGTTGACCCAGCGGGCGTGCTCGGCGCTGAAGGGGGCGCCGGGCGGGAGGACGGGGACGCCGGGGGCGCCGAGGGGCAGCCCGGCGAGGAAGCCGACGAGGTACTGGCGCTCGTGCTCCGCGAGGACCGGGGGCGGGGTGGTCTCCAGGCCGAAGACGGCGGCGGTTTCGGGCTCGGCCGGTGCGGGGAGCGGCACGGGCGCCGCCGCCACCTTCGTCAGCGTCACCGCGCACACCTTGAACTCCGGCTGGTAGGAGACCGGGTCCACCGCGTCGGCGGTCACCGCGTTGACGCTGAGGTATTCGCCGAACAGGTCGTTCCAGTGGAAGGGCGCGAAGCAGCAGCCCGGGGCCACCCGGTCGGTGACCACGGCGGGCAGCACGGCCCGCCCGCGCCGGGACTCGACCTCCACCGAGTCGCCCTCCGCGAGCCCGAGGCGGGCCGCGTCCTCGGGGTGCACCTCCACGAACGGTCCGGGGTTGAGCCGGTTGAGCTTGGCGACCTTGCCGGTCTTGGTGAGGGTGTGCCACTGGTGCTGGACCCGGCCGGTGTTGAGCAGGAAGGGGTAGTCGTCATCCGGCATCTCCGCCGCCGGGATGTGGGGGCGGCCGAAGAAGCGGGCGCGTCCGGTCGGGGTCGGGAAGACCGGGCCGCCGCCGTCCGGGGCGAGATAGCGGACGGGGTTGCGGTCTGGCCCGTCGGCGGTGGGCGCGGGCCACTGGACGGGGGCGGTGCGCAGTCGTTCGTACGTCACGCCCCTCAGGTCGTAGCCGGTGCGGGGGTTCGCCGCCCGCTTGATCTCCTCGAAGACCTCCTCGGCGCTGTCGTAGGTGAAGGCGTCCTCGTACCCCATCGCGCAGGCGATACGGGCGATGATCCGCCAGTCCGCGAGGGCTTCGCCGGGCGGCTCGACGGCCGGGCGGGCGAGGGTGAGGTTGCGTTCGCTGTTGACGAGGACGCCCTCCGCCTCGCTCCACAGGGCGCCGGGCAGCACGACGTCGGCGTAGGCGTTGGTCTCGGTGTCGGCGAACACGTCCTGGGTGATGACCAGTTCGGCGGCCTCCAGGGCCTCGATGACGGTGCGGCGGTTGGCGACGGAGGCGACCGGGTTGGTGCAGATGATCCAGCACGCCTTGATGTCACCGGCCGCCATCCGCTCGAACATCTCGACCGTCCCCCGGCCGCACTCGTCCTTGCGCAGGCTGCCGGGGGCCAGGCCCCACAGTTCCTCGGTGAAGGCACGGTCCTCGTCGTCCAGGAGTGACCGCTGCCCGGGGAGCCCCGGGCCCATGTAGCCCATCTCGCGCCCGCCCATGGCGTTGGGCTGGCCGGTGAGCGAGAGGGGGCCGCTGCCGGGGCGGCAGATCGCGCCGGTAGCCAGGTGGAGGTTGAGCAGTGCGTTGGTGTTCCAGGTGCCGTGCGTGGACTGGTTGAGCCCCATGGTCCAGCAGCTCGTCCACTCCCCCGCCTCGCCGATCCACCGCGCGGCGCGGCGGATGTCCTCCTCCGGTATGCCGGTGATCGCGGCGACGGCCTCGGGCGCGTAGTCCGCGAGGAATTCCGGCATCTCCTCCCAGCCCTCGGTGTGCGCGGCGATGAACGCGGGGTCGGTGTGCCCGTTCACGTGGAGGAGGTGCAGGAGGCCGTTGAGGAGGGCCAGGTCGGTGCCGGGGCCGACGCGCAGGAAGAGGTCGGCTTTGTCGGCGGTGGCGGTGCGCCGGGGGTCCACGACGATCAGCTTGGCGCCCGCCTTGACGCGGTCCAGGAGGCGCAGGAAGAGGATCGGGTGGCAGTCGGCCATGTTGGACCCGATGACGAGGAAGACGTCCGCGCGGTCCAGGTCGTCGTAGGAGCCGGGCGGCCCGTCGGCGCCGAGCGACAGCTTGTAGCCGCTGCCCGCGCTCGCCATGCACAGCCGCGAGTTGGACTCGATCCGGTTGGTGCGGACGAACCCCTTGGCCAGCTTGTTCGCGAGGTACTGCGCCTCCAGGCTCATCTGCCCGGACACGTAGAACGCGACGGCGTCCGGTCCGTGCGTGTCGATGACCGCCCGCAGCCGCCGCGCGGTGGCCGCGACCGCCTCGTCCACGCCCACCGGCACGGGCTCCGCGCCGCGCTCCGGCCGCATGAGCGCGGTGGTCAGCCGGCCGGGCGCCGCGAGCATGTCGGCGGTGGTCGCGCCCTTGGTGCAGAGCCGCCCCGCGTTGGCGGGGTGGGCCTTGTCGCCCGACGCCTTGAGGACCGTGCGCCGCCCGTCGGGCCCGGCCGCGATGTCGAGGACCATGCCGCAGCCCACCCCGCAGTACGAGCAGACCGTACGGACCTGAGTGGCGTCGGCCGACGAGCTCTGTGGGGGCACCGGGAGACCTTCCGTGAATCGGATCGTGCCCCGACGGTAGGAAAGCGCCGTTACGCCGGTGTGGCACCGGCGGATCATGGGCGGTAACGCTCGTCGCACACCGGGCGGACCGCGGGTGTGAGAAGACCGGCCGCTCAGGTCTCCTCGGTGAGCTGTTCGTCCAGGTCGTCGAAGAGCAGTTCCGCGTGGTCGACCTGGCCCGTGCGGTACGCCGAGCGGGCGACGAGGTGGGCGGCGACCGGGCCGGTCATCAGCTGGAAGAAGCCGATCAGCGCCAGCGTCGCCAGGTCCATGCCGCTGCGCAGCCGCAGCGCCACCCCGGCGAGCACGATGAGCATGCCGAGCGCCTGCGGTTTGGTCGCGGCGTGGCTGCGGGACAGGACGTCCGGCAGCCGCAGCATGCCGATGACGCCGAGCAGGCAGATGGCGGCGCCGATGAGCACCAGCGCCGCGCCCGCCGTGTCCAGGATCTGGAGCCAGACGCTCATGGGGTTCCGCCGCCGTTCCGCTGTCCGCCGGGATGATGCGGATGGCCCGGCGGCCGGTCGCGTACGGCGATGAAGCGCGCGATGCCGACCGAGCCGGTGAAGCCGAGGAAGGCCAGGACCAGCATGATCGGGAAGTAGAAGGGGTCGCGCGCGAAGGCGGACTTGGCGCCGAGCCCGGCGATGATGAGCGCGGCGCAGACATCGAGCGCGATGGCCCGGTCGAGCATCGAGGGCCCGCGCCAGACGCGCGCGAGCAGCAGCGCGCCGGCGACGAGGATGAGGACGACGGCTGCCACGAGCAGCACCCGGTCCACGGTCTGGGGCGCGCTCATGGCCGCTCCTCCTGGTCTCCCGGCCGTGCGCCGGTGTGCGGGGTGTCCGGGGGCGGGGCGGCGACCCGCTCGATCTCGTCGCGGGTGCCGAAGGCGCGTACGGTCAGCTCCTCCAGGCGCCACACGGAGCGCCGGGCGGCTTCCAGTTCGGCCGGGTCGCCGGCGTCCAGGACGTGCAGGAAGACGGTGGCGGTGGCGCGGCGGACCTCGACCACGGAGCCGTCGGGCACGTTCGACACGGTGACGGCGGTCGCGGTGAGCATCAGGTCGGAGCGGCAGCGGAGCGGTACGGCGATGACGGCCGCCCGGCGCGGCTGCCGTCCGTGGATCTGCCGGGTGACCTTCACACCGGAGGTGTACATGTCGTACAGCAGATAGCCGGCGAGCCGCAGGATGCCCCAGGGGTGCAGCCGCAGCCCCAGGTCGACCTTGGGCAGCGGGAAGGCCAGGCAGACCACCACCGCGACCACGGCCCCGGTCAGCAGGTTCGCCCAGTTCAGGCTGGACCACAGGAGCACCCAGATGACGGTGAGCCAGGCGATCAGCGGGAGGTCGAGCACCCGCCGGTGCCGGGCGCCGAACGCGGCGCTGAACGGCGGCAGGTCCTTGTTCCGGAAGGAGAAGGTGACGATGCGTTTCACCGGCCCAGCACCTCCTGGGTGTACGGCGTGCGGGCGATGAGTTCGGTGGCGGCGCGGTCGGTGTACGAGGTGAGCGGCCCGGCGAACACGGTGAAGGCGAGGCCGAGTCCGACGGCGGCGGCGGTCGCCCAGGTCATCGGGCGGGGCAGCACGCTGGTGGTGGTGACGGCGTGGCCGTGGAGCGTGGCGGCGACGGCGAGCCCGGCCGGCTGGTGGCGGATGCGGACGCCCTCGTCGCCGGTGCCGGCCATCCGGTCGGGGCCCTCGTCGGCATCGTCGTCGTCGCTGTCGTCGTCGGACTCCAGGACCGTACCGGTGGCGGCCTGGCCCGGGGGCGCCGCCCGCCAGAAGGCGAGGTTCCAGACCTTGGCCATCACGTACAGCGTGAGCAGGCTCGTCACGGTCGCCCCGACGACGAGGATCCAGGCCCACACCCCGCCGTCGGCGACACCGGCGCGCATCAGGCCCAGCTTGCCGATGAAGCCGGACAGCGGCGGGATTCCGGCGAGGTTCATCGCGGGCACGAAGAAGAGGACGGCGAGGGCGGGGGCGGCCCGGGCGATGCCCCCGATCCGGGTGAGTTCGGTGGTGCCGGTCCGGCGTTCGATGAGCCCGGCGACCAGGAACAGCGTGGTCTGGACGGTGATGTGGTGGACGACGTAGACGATCGCGCCGCCGTACGCGTCCCGGGTGGCGAGGCCGATCCCGAAGACCATGTAGCCGATGTGGCTGATCAGGGTGAAGGAGAGCAGCCGCTTGAGGTCGGTCTGCGCCACGGCCCCCAGGATGCCGACGATCATCGAGGCGAGGGCCGCCGCCATCAGCAGGTCGCCGAGCCGGTTACCGGGGAAGAGCAGGGTCTCGGTGCGCAGCATGCAGTAGACGCCGACCTTGGTGAGCAGTCCGGCGAAGACGGCGGTGACGGGGGCGGGCGCGGTCGGGTAGGAGTCGGGCAGCCAGGCGGCGAGCGGGAAGACGGCCGCCTTGATCGCGAAGACGGTCAGCAGCATGGCCTGGATGAGGGTCTGGACGCCCAGCGGAAGCGTGCCCAGGCGCTCCGCGAGCTGGGCGAAGTTGGCGGTGCCGGTCGCCGCGTACGTCATGGCGATGGCGGTCAGGAAGAGCATCGAGGAGAACAGCGAGATGATCACGTACGTGGAGCCCGCCCGGATGCGCGGGCCGGTGCCGCCGAGCGTCAGCAGGACGAAGCTCGCGACGAGCATGATCTCGAAGCCGACGTAGAGGTTGACCAGGTCTCCGGCGAGGAAGGTGCACGAGACCCCGGCGACCAGGATCAGATACGCCGGGTGGAAGACGGCGACGGGCGTCTCCTCGTCCCGGTCCGCCATGCCCTGGCCCAGGGAGTAGACGAGGACGCACAGCGTGACGGCGGAGGAGATGGTCAGCATCAGCCCGGAGAGCCGGTCGGCGACCAGGGTGATGCCGAGCGGCGGCGCGAAGTCCCCGAGGTGCACGGAGAGCGGCCCGTCCGTGTCGGCGGCGATCATCAGGGCGATCGAGAGGCCGAGTACGGCGGTGAGCACGGCGACGCTGACGAGGCGCTGGATCTGCTTGAGCCGGGTGCCGAAGGCGAGGCTCAGGCCGGTCGCGCAGAGCGGCAGCAGCACCGGCAGCGGGACGAGGGCGTTCATCCGGTGCCTCCCGGTTTGTCGGAGTCGGGTCGTTCCCCGGCTTGCGGGTCCCCGGCGCGCTTCGCGTAGTCCTCCGGGTCCGCGCCCAGGACGTCGTGCCACAGGTCGCCGGTGGCGTCGCGGCCCCGGGCCTGGAGGGCGCGGTCGGCGCGCAGCCGGGCCCGCAGGCGGCGGCGTTCGTCGCGGTAGGCGCGGCGGGCCTCGGCGCTGCGGTCGCCGTCTTCGCGGAAGCGGGCGCGCAGTTCGTCGCGCTCGTCCAGCACTTCGGCGCGCAGCACGATACGGCGGTCCTCCAGGTCGTCGTGGACCTCGTCGGTGCCGGTGAGCTGGTGGCCGCGGTAGGCCATGGCGAGCAGGAACGCGGTGGTGGCCAGGGTGATGACGATCGCGGTGAGCGCGATGGCCTGGGGCAGCGGGTCGGTGACCCGGCCGAGGTCGACGCCGTACAGCAGCGGTTCGCGGCCGGCCCGGCCGGTGGCGGACAGGATGAACAGGTTGATGCCGTTGCCCGCGATGACCGCGCCGAGCAGGATGCGGGTCAGGGGGCGGGTCAGCATGAGGATGCCGCCGACCGCGCAGAGGACCGCCGCGGTGGCGAGGAGCGAGGCGCTGACGGTCATGGGGTGGCCTCCCCGGTCTCCGGTCCGGCCTCGCGGGCGGCGGCCTTCTCGGCGGCGGCGCGTTCGATCTGCCGGTCGATCTTGGCGCCGAGGGCCCGCACGATGTCGAGGACGACGCCGAGGACCAGCAGATAGACCCCGCAGTCGAAGATGACCGGGGTGCCGAACTCGAAGTCGCCGACGAGCGGCCAGTGGCCGTGGTACGTCCAGGCGTGCAGGACCGTTCCGTCCGAGAGGCCGATCAGGGCGACCCCGGTGGAGATGAACAGGCCGAGCCCGGTGAAGAGGCCGGGCTGCAGGGGCGCGGCCTCGGCGAGTTCGAAGCGGCCGCCCGCGAGGTAACGGGTGATCAGGGCGAGGCCCGCGACCAGGCCGCCGACGAAACCGCCGCCCGGCATGTTCTCGGCGCAGAACAGCAGGTAGACCGAGAGCACCAGGATCGGGTGGAACAGCAGCCGCGTCACCACTTCGAAGACCACGGACCGGTGCTCGGGCGCCAGCGTGGAGCCCGCCGCCAGCCAGCCGCGCTCGGGCGCACCCTCGTCGCCCTGCGGCACCCCGGTCAGCGGCTCGGCGGTCACGGACCAGGCGGTGTGCCCGCGTACCTCGGCGGGGGCGGCCGTCCCCTCGGCGCGGCGGTGCAGATAGATGAGGCTGGTGACACCGATCGCGGCGGCGGCGAGTACGGCGGACTCCCCCATGGTGTCCCAGGCGCGGAGGTCGACGAGGATGGTGGCGACGACGTCCTTGAGGCCGTGGTGCGCGGTTTCCTCGACCATGGCGGCGCCCGCCGGGGACGCGGTGCGCGCGGCGGCGGCGACCCAGACGACCACGCCGAGTGTCGCGGCGGCGGCCAGGGCGACCGGGATGCGCACGGCCCGCCGCCAGGGGCTCACCGACTCCTGGAAGTGCACCGGCATCCGCCGCAGGACCAGCACGAACACGATCATGGACACGGTTTCGACGCAGAACTGGGTGAGCGCCAGGTCCGGGCCGCCCTGGACGACGAACAGCAGCGCGGTTCCGTAACCGGTCAGTCCGGCCAGCACCACGGCCTTCATACGGCGTCTGACGGTGAGGCAGAGCAGGGCCGCCGCACAGGTCAGGGCGGCTACCGCGCCCTGGAGCGGGACGTCCCAGAGCCGGGGCGCCGAAGCCCCTTCCCAGGGCCGGTCCACGACGAACACGGAGAGCTGTCCGGCGAGCATCACCAGCAGGGTCGTCGCGAGGTACACGGAGAGGGAACCGCGCTGGACGAAGCCGGTGGCCTGGAGGGAGAGCCGTTCCAGGCCCAGGAGGAGCTGGCCGAAGACGCCGTCGGCGGTGGGCCAGGCGATGCGCCGGGACAGCCGGGCGATCCGGTCCCGCGCGGCGAAGAGGACCGCGCCGCCCAGCGTGGCGACGGCGGAGAGGAGGAGGGCGGTGCCCCAGCCGTGCCAGAGCGCGAGGTGGTACGGGTGGGCGGGGGCCGGGAAGGCGTCGGCGTAGGCGCTGAGCAGCCGGTCGGTCCAGCCGACGCCGGGGCCGAGGACGAGCCCGCAGAGGGCGAGCGCGGCGGGCGCGGCGAGGAAGGCGGGGCCGACCCGGTGCACGGGGGTGTCGGCGACCCCGGGTTTGCGGAAGAAGCCGCCCCAGATGAACCGGGCGGTGTACGCCACGGTGAGCGCAGAGCCCGCGACCGTGATGCCGAGCGCCCAGCGGTCCGCCGTGTCGCCGTGCAGCAGCGCCTCGAACGCCGACTCCTTCGCGGCGAAGCCGAGCATCGGGGGCAGGGCGGCCATGGAGAGGGCGGCGAGCACGGCGACGGCGCAGACGTGGGGCAGGGCGCGTCCGACGCCGGAGAGCTTGCGCAGGTCACGGGTGCCGGTGGCGTGGTCCACGATGCCGGTGACGAGGAAGAGCGGTGCCTTGAAGAGGGCGTGACCGAGGATCATGACGGCGGCGGCCAGGGCGGCGTCGCGGTTGCCGACGCCCGCGAGGAGGGTGAGGAAGCCGAGCTGGCTGACGGTGCCGTACGCCAGGACGATCTTCAGGTCGTTGAGCCTGAGGGCGCGCCAGCCGCCGAGGAGCATCGTCGCGGCGCCGAAGACGATCACGACGGGCCGCCAGCCGGGCACGTCGGCGAAGGCCGGGGCGAGCCGGGCGACCAGATAGACCCCGGCCTTCACCATCGCGGCGGCGTGCAGATAGGCGCTGACGGGGGTGGGCGCGGCCATGGCGTTGGGCAGCCAGAGGCTGAACGGCCAGACCGCCGACTTGGACAGGGCCCCGCACAGGATGAGCAGGACGGCGACCTGGACGGCGGTGGTCGCCGGGGGTGGGTCGGCCAGGATCGCGGAGATGCGGTACGTCCCGGTCTGCTGACCGACGATCAGGAAGCCGACCAGCATGGCGAGCCCGCCGAGCGTGGTGACGGTCAGCGCCTGGAGGGCGGAGCGTCTGCTGTGGCGCTGCTCGCTGTCGTAGCCGATGAGCAGGTACGAGAAGACGGTGGTGAGCTCCCAGAAGACGTAGAGGGAGATCAGGTCGTCGCTGAGGACGAGGGCGAGCATCGCGCCGGCGAACGCGAGGAGGTTCCCGGCGAAGCCGGCGAGCCGGGGGGTCCTGTCGCCGAAGTAGGAGGCGCAGTACAGCAGGACGAGCGTGCCGACGCCGGACGCGAGAAGCACCATGAGTTCGGCGAGCGCGTCGAGGCGCAGGTCCACGGAGACGCCGTAGTCGGGCATCCAGGCCCAGGACCAGTTCACCGATGAGCCGGAGGCGGCCGTCTCCCACCGGGTGAACGCCCAGCAGGTGGTGGCGGCGGGCGGCAGTGCGAGGACGAGGAAGGCGCGCGCGCCCAGCTGTCGCACCAGCGGGCGCGCGAAGGCCGCGAGGACGAAGTGGGCGGCGATGAGCGCGGTCATACGGCGGGGCGGCGGGGTGCGGCGGCGGGCGGCGGGGTGTGCGGGGCTACCGAACGGACAGAGAGCACTAAATACAGATATATCCCCGGCGCCACTTCACCGGTCCGACCCGCCGCACCCTGCGCGGCCGGTCAGATCGGAAGGGGCGCCACCGTTTCATGGTGATCATGTGCGTGCCAGATGTTGAACATGTGATCCCACTTCCATTTCTTTTTTGCACTGTGACTACTATCTATCCGTCCTGGTTCTCAACGGATTTGACCGACCGTGAGGTCGGTACCACGTCAAGGAGCATGCCCTGCGCACGCGCGCGTCACGGCGGAGCAGCTCGACCACAATGGCGCTGCGGACGGCCCTTCTCGTACTGGCAGTCGTCCCCGGTGTTGCCCTGGCCGCCCTCTGGGCCGTCACCAGTGGTCAGACTCTGCTCGACTTCCAGAAGCAAGCGGCTCAAGGGCAGTTGGCCCAGAAGGCCGGCCAGCCGTCCAACATCGTGTACTACAACCTCCAGGAGGAGCGGCGGCTCAGCGCCGAGGTGCTGGCCCGCAAGGGAGGCGCCACCGACGCCCTGCGCGAGCAGCGCAGGCTGACGGACAAGGCGATCACCAGCTTCCAGTCGCTGTCCGACACCGACACCGCGGACGCCCCCGGCGAGGTACGCGACGCGGTCGGCGAAGCCCGTACGGCGATCACCCAACTCCCAGCACAGCGGGCACTCGTGGACGAGGGCGACAACGACCAGCAGAAGGCCGTGTACCGCTACTACACGGACCTGATCGCCGTCGACCTGCGGCTCTTCACCGCCCTCAGCCATGTGGACAACGGCCGGATCACCACGCTCTCGCAGCCGTTGGTGGACCTGTTCTGGGCCAAGGAGATGATCTCCCGCTCGGACGCGCTGCTCGCCCGTGGCTGGATGAAGGGCAGGCTGAGCACCGCGGAGCTCCAGGAGGTCCGACAGGCCGTCTCCGCCCAGTCGTTCCAGTACACGACGAAGGTCGTCCCCTATCTCCCGGCGGACGAGAAGGCCAAGTGGCAGGAGGTCTTCGGCTCCGCCGCCTGGAAGGCCAAGACCCGGGTGGAGACCCAGGTGCTGCGCCCGGCCGGCCCGGACTCCGCCGGCTCCGTCGCCCTCGGCGCGAAGGAGGCGGACTGGCGCGGCGCGATGGACGAGCTCACGCCGCAGCTGGTCGAGCTGATGGAGGCCCGCACCGACGTGGTGGTCGCGGAGGGCAAGGACAGTGTCGTCTCCCTCCTGATCAAGGTGGTCCTGACCACGGTCGTCGGGCTCGCCGCCGTCGTCGCGGTCATCTGGTTCACCTGGCGGCTCTCCCGCAATCTGCGCCGCCGGATCAGCCGGCTCCAGGAGCGGGCCGAGGAGCTGGAGAAGGCGCTGCCCGAGGTGGTCGAACGGCTCGGCAGGGGCGAGCGCATCGATGTCGAGGCCGAGGCCCGGGCCATCGGGGACGGCGGCGATCCCGGCGCGAAGGACGAACTGTCCCAGCTCGGCCACGCGCTCGACCTGGCCCGCACCAGCGCCCTGCGCGCCGCCGTCGACCAGGCCGACCAGCACCGGGGCTTCGAGCGGCTGCTCCAGCGCATCGCCCGCCGCACTCAGCAGCTCATCGGCCAGCAGCTGAAGAAACTGGATCAGCTGGAGCACGAGCACGAGGACCCGGAACTCCTGGAGGGTCTCTTCGACCTCGACCACCTCACCGCGCGCCTGCGGCGGTACGAGGAGAACCTGGTGATCCTCGCGGGCGGCTCCCCGCACCGGCGCTGGCGCAAGCCCGTACCGCTGCTGGACGTCATGCGGTCCGCCCAGGGCGAGGTGCAGGACTACCAGCGCGTGGTGCTGGACCTGGACGGGTCCCCGTGGCTCGCGGCGCGGGCCGTGGGACCGGTCTCCCATGTGCTGGCGGAGCTGATCGAGAACGCCCTCACCTTCTCCCGGCCGCCCAGCCCCGTCGAGGTCAGGGCCGCCCAGGTGAGCCGGGGCCTGGCCGTCGAGGTCGAGGACCGCGGGCTCGGCATGGACGAGGCGCAGCTCGCGGCGGCCAACGAGCTGATGAGCCGGCCACCGCGGATGGACGTGCTGGCCCACGCCGACGACATCCGCCTCGGCCTGTACGTGATCGCGCGCCTCGCCGACCAGCACGGGCTGCGGGTGGAGTTCCGCCCTTCGGCGTACGGCGGTACCCGCGTCGTCGTGCTGGTCCCGGACGCGCTCACCGTCCCCGGCCCGCACGCCGGTCCGGTGGCCGTTCCCGCCGCCGGGGCGCAGGAGCCCGCCCGGCCCACCGCCCCGCTCCGGGACTCCGACGCGCTGCCCAGCCGGGGCCGGGGCAGGGCCCTCGCCGGGGTCACCGCCCTGCACGCGCCGGACGCGCCGGACGCACCCGAGCCCGGGCCCCCGTACGCCGGTACGGACGGGCACGCGTACGGGCAGCGGGACGACGTGTACGGAGGCGCCGCCGCCCGGCAGGACGAGGCGGCGCACCACGGCGGGTACGCGGACGCCGGGCAGCCGTACATGACCGCCGAGGGGCAGTACCCGGTCGCCCACCAGGCGTATCCGGAGCCCTCGGAGCCGTACGGCGCTCCGCGGCAGCCCTACCCGGACACCTATCTGACGGGCGAGCTGGACGCGGACGGCTTCCCGGTGTCCCTGCCCCCGCAGCCGGAACCTGCCGTGCATGCCGGGCCGCCTGCGGGGGCAGGGGCGCCCGTGCACGCCGGGCCACCCGTACACGCCGGGCCGGCCGCCCAGGCCATGCAGCCCGCGCCGGGCCGGGGGGCGGGTCTTCCCGCCGCGCCGCCCGGGGCGCCCCTCGGGGATCCGCCGTTGCCGCGCCGGGTGCGTCAGGCCAGCCTCGCCGACGAGTTGCGGGTCGACCCGGCCGCGCCGGCCGCCGCGGCCCGGCCGCAGGCCAGGGCCGAGGACCCGCCGCCCCGGACCGCCCCGCACCGCGCGGGTGCGGCGATCGGAGCCTTCCAGCGCCGGTCCCGCGCCGCCCGCGCCACCGACGAGCCGCCGACGCAGCCCGACCTCACGAGAGAAGAACGGACATGACACGCACTACCGCCACTCGCCAGGACCTCGACTGGCTCCTCGACGGTCTGGTCGACTCGGTGGCCGAGACCATCAACGCCGTCCTGCTGTCGGACGACGGGCTGGTGGTGAGCCACTCGCGCACCATCGAGCGGCCCGACGCCGAGCGCCTGGCCGCGATCTGCACCGGTCAGCAGAGTCTGGCCCGAGGTGTGGGCCAGCTCTTCGACGGCGGCGGCGTCCACCAGGTGATCGTGGAGCTGGCGGATCTGTGGCTCTTCATCATCTCGGCGGGCCAGGGCACCCACCTGGCCGTCATCGCCTCGCAGGAGGTGGACGCCGAGATCATGTCGCTCGCCATGCACAACCTCGTCCTCCAGGTCGGCCAGAAGCTCAGTACCCCGGCGCGGGACGACTTCGACGCCTTCGGCGCCGGGGACAGGCCGCGGGCGTGACCGGCCACTGGCCTTACGGGCAGGGGGACTTCGAGGACGACGGCGAGGACGCCGCGGGAACGATGGTGCGCCCGTACACCATCACCCGCGGCAGGACGGCCCCCGACCGGGACGACCTCACCCTCATCACCGTGCTCACCACCGCGCACGATCCGCGGGACGAGCACGGCGCGGCGGCCCGCCCGGGCCGGCTCCAGCCGGAGCACCGGCTGATCCTGGAGCGCTGCCGCCGGCCCGCGGCGGTCGCCGAGGTCGCCTCGGACCTCGGTCTGCCGATCTCGGTGACCAAGATCCTGCTGGCGGACCTGGTCGCCACCGGCCTCCTGGCCGCCCGGGCCCCGCTCTCGGTGGCCCGGGCGTCCGGCGGCGCCGACATGGGCGTACTGGCCGCTGTTCGCGACGGACTCCGGAGACTCTGACCCAACATGACCACCAGTCAGGCGGCGCCCGCCGCCGTCAAGATCCTGATAGCCGGCGGTTTCGGCGTCGGCAAGACCACCCTCGTGGGTGCCGTCAGCGAGGTCGCCCCGCTGCGCACCGAGGAGCTTCTGACCACGGCCAGCATCGGCGTGGACGACCTGGCCGGCGTCGGCCAGAAGGACACCACGACCGTGGCCCTGGACTTCGGCCGGATCACGGTCAGCCAGGACCTGGTCGTCTACCTGTTCGGCACACCGGGCCAGGAGCGCTTCTGGTTCATGTGGAACGACCTGGTCAACGGGGCCCTCGGCGGGGTCGTGATCGCCGACACCCGGCGGCTGGAGAGCAGCTTCGCCTCGATCGACTTCTTCGAGAGCCGGGACATCCCGTTCGTCGTCGCGATCAACTGCTTCTTCGGGCACAACACCCGCACCGCGGACGAGATCAGGGCCGCCCTGGACCTGGACCCGCATGTGCCGCTGCTGGTCGGCGACGTGCGCGAGCGGCCGTTCGGCCGGGATGTGCTGCTGGCCCTCGTGGACCACCTGATGAGCCTGCCCGTCGCGGTGGGCTGACCCTTCCCTCTCAACTTCCTCGCTCTGGAGAGATCCGACATGGCAACACCTCTGCGCGTCCTGATCCACGGCGGCGGCATCGGCGGGCTGACGCTCGCCACCGCCCTGGCCCGGCGGGGCCACACCGTCGAGGTGGCCGAGCTCCGCGACGAGCTCGACGCCCTCGGCGTCGGCATCATCCAGCCGTCCAACGCCCTGCACGTGATGCGGGAGATCGGGGTCCTCGCGGAGTGCCTGGAGGCGGGATTCGAGTGGGAGGTGCTGACCATCGCGGACCCGGCCGGCAACACCCTGGCCGAGATACCGCAGCCGCGCATGGGCGACGCCCCCTCCAACAACGGCATCCCCCGCCCCGCCCTCGCCCGGGTGCTGAACGCGGCGGCCACCTCGGCCGGTGCGAAGATCCGGTTCGGCGCGACCGTCACCGAGCTCACCGACGACGGCGGCGGCGTGGACGTCACCCTGTCCGACGGCTCGTCCGCCCGCTGGGACCTCGTCGTCGGCTTCGACGGCATCGGCTCGCCGCTGCGCACCCGGCTGTACGGGGACCGCTACGCCCCCCAGTACACCGGCTTCGCCAACTGGCGCGTCACCGTGCCCCGTCAGAAGCAGGTGCGGGGGGTCGTGATGGGCACCGCGGGCCAGGCCGCGAAGGCGCTGCTCACCCCGATCACCGAGGAGCTGATGTACCTGGGCTCGGTCTTCGCGGAGGCCGAGGACTTCCGGCCGGACCCGGAAGAGGCGCACGAGCAGCTGAAGGAGCGGCTGGCGATGTTCTCGGGGCCGGTCGCCGAGGCACTGGCCGAGGTCACCGGTCCGGATGCGGTCGTCTACTCGCGGATCTCCCAGGTGACGGTCGAGGAGCCGTGGCACGTGGGCCGGGTGGTCCTGGCCGGTGACGCGGCGCACGCGAGCACCCCGCACATCGCGCAGGGCGCGGCGATGGCCGTGGAGGACGCGCTGGTGCTCGCCGAGTCACTGGACGCCGAGGCGGACGTCGACGCGGCGCTGGACGTGTGGGAGGCCCGTCGCCGTCCGCGCGCCATGTGGGTGCAGGCGATGTCGCGCGCCGTGCTGAAGCAGGAGACGGGCGGCGAGACGACGCCGGAGGAGGACGAACTGCTGAAGATCGGCATCCCGGGCGCCGCCCATGTGCTGGTGCAGCCGTACTGAGGCAGGGCGGCACGTTACGCCCCCGCCGGGCCCGGTTTCCGGGCCCGGCGGGGGCGTTCGTCGTTCAGGGCAGGACCGCGATGCCGTCGATCTCGACCAGGGCCTGTTCGTCCCAGAGCCGGGCCGCGCCGATGACCGCCACGGCCGGGTAGTCGCGGCCCGCGATCCGGCGCCAGATCCGGCCCAGTTCCGGGGCGTGGGCCCGGTAGTCGGCGACGTCGGTGGGGTACACCGTGACCCGGGCGAGGTCCGCCGGGGAACCGCCCGCCGCGCGCAGGGCGGTGAGGAGGTTGCCGAGGGCGGTCGCGAACTGCTCGGGCAGGGTGTCGCCCACGACCTTGCCGTGCTGGTCCAGGGCGGTCTGTCCGGCCAGGAAGACGAGCCGGCCGCCGGTCGCGGTGACCGCGTGCGAGAAGCCGGAGGCGGGTGAGAGTTCGTGCGGGTTGATGCGGTGGATCGGGCTCATGCGGTCGGCTCCCGGTTCGCGTACAGCTCCTTGGCGATGATCGTGCGCTGGACCTCGCTGGCGCCCTCGTAGATGCGCGGGGCGCGTACCTCGCGGTAGAGGTGTTCGAGCAGATGGCCGCGGCGCAGGGCGCGGGCGCCGTGCAGCTGGACAGCGGTGTCCACGACGAACTGCGCGGTCTCCGTGGCGTACAGCTTCGCCATCGCAGCCCGGCGCGGCACCCCGGGCTCCCCGGCGTCGTGGGCGGCGGCGGCCGCGTAGACCAGCAGCCGGGCGGCCTCGGTGCGGGTGGCCATCTCGGCGACCTGGTGCGACACCGCCTGGAGGGCGGAGAGGGGCGCGCCGAAGGCGGTCCGGGTCGCGGTGTGCTCGACGGCGGCGTCGAGGGCGGCGCGGGCCATGCCGAGGGCGAACGCGCCGACGCTGGGGCGGAAGAGGTTCAGGGTGTCCATGGCGACCGCGAAGCCGCGGTCCGGCTCGCCGAGCAGGTCGTCGGGCGTGACGCGGACCCCGTCGAAGGCGAGGGCCCCGATCGGGTGCGGGGAGAGCATGTCCAGGGCGGTGCCGGTCAGCCCGGCGCGGTCGGCGGGGACGAGGAAAGCGGTGACGCCACGGGCCCGGGCGCCCGGCGTGGTGCGGGCGAAGACCGTGTAGAAGTCGGCCTCCGGCGCGTTGGAGATCCAGCACTTCTCGCCGGTCAGCCGCCAGCCGCCGGAGTCCGGGGCGGCGTCGAGCGCGAGGGCGCCCGCGTCGGAGCCCGCGCCGGGCTCGCTGAGCGCGAACGCGGCGACGTGGCGGCCTGCGCGGACCCCGGGCAGCCATCGTTCGCGCTGGGCGGGGGTGCCGGACCGGAGCACGGGGAAGGCGCCGAGGCCCTGGAGCGCGAGGGCGGTCTCGGCCTCGGTGCAGCCCCGGGCGAGCGATTCGCGCAGCAGGCAGAGGTCCAGGGCGCCCGAGCCGAACAGCCGGTCGAGGAGGCCGAGCTCGCCGAGGGCGGCCAGCAGCGGGCGGTTGACGTGCCCCGGCGCGCCCTCGGCGGCGAGCGGGGCGAGCCGGTCACGGGCCAGGGTGCGCAGCTCCTCGCACCAGGCGGTCTGTGCCGGATCGAGCGAGAATGCCGTCATACCGGCGCCTCTCTGGTCGAATCTGGTCGAATCTGATCGAATCGATTGCACCTGAGCATCTTTATCGCGGACCGTTGACTACCGTCACCCAAACGATACGCTCCAAGGGCGACAAGGGAGCGATGCTTCATGGACCCGAACACCATGGACCCGAAAACCTCAGCGCACATCGACGGCTTCGCCAGGGAGCATCTGCCCCCCATGGAGCAGTGGCCGGAACTGCTCTTCGACCTGCCCGAGCTGCATTACCCGGACCGGCTCAACTGCGCCACCGAGCTCCTGGACCGCACGGCCGACCGCCTCGGCCCCGACCGCCCCGCCTTCCGCACGCCGGACGGCGGGGTGCTGAGCTACGGGGAGCTGCGGGACCTCGTCGACCGGATCGCCCATGTCCTCACCTCGGACCTGGGGGTCGTCCCCGGTAACCGCGTCCTGCTGCGCGGCCCCACCACGCCCCGGCTGGCCGCCTGCTGGCTGGCGGTGCTGAAGGCGGGCGCGGTAGCCGTCACCGTACTGGCGCAGCAGCGGGCGTCCGAGCTGGCCACGATCTGCTCGATCGCCCGGGTGAGCCACGCCCTGTGCGACGCGCGGTCGGTCGAGGACCTGGCGCGGGCGGAGGTGCCCGGGCTGCGGATCACGGCGTACGGGGGTGGGGCACCGGACGACCTGCTGCGGCTGGCGGCCGCCCGGCCGGGCCCGTACCGGGCGGTGGACACGGCGTCGGACGACGTGGCGCTGATCGCGTTCACCTCGGGGACCACCGGCCGGCCCAAGGGCTGCATGCATCTGCACCGCGATGTGCTGGCCATCGCCGACACCTTCTCGCGGCACGTCCTGCGGCCCGGGCCCGACGACGTGTTCGCGGGCAGTCCGCCGCTCGGTTTCACCTTCGGGCTCGGGGGTCTGGTGGTGTTCCCGCTGCGGGTGGGCGCGTCCGCGCTGCTGCTCGAACAGGCGGGCCCGAAGCAGCTGCTGCCCGCCCTGGCGGAGCACCGGGTCTCGGTGCTGTTCACCGCGCCGACCGCGTACCGGGTGATGCTGGACCATCTCGACGGGCACGACCTGTCGGCGCTGCGCCGCTGTGTCTCGGCGGGCGAGAACCTGCCGGAGGCGACCTGGCACGCCTGGCACGAGCGGACCGGGCTGCGGATCATCAACGGCATCGGCGCGACCGAGCTGCTGCACATCTTCGTCTCGGCCGCCGACGACGCGATCCGCCCCGGCACCACGGGCGTCCCTGTCCCCGGCTGGCAGGCACGCGTGGTGGACTCCGGCGGGGTGCCGGTGCCGGACGGGGAGCCGGGCCTGCTCGCCGTGCGCGGCCCGGTCGGCTGCCGCTACCTCGCGGACGAGCGGCAGCGCGACTACGTACGGCACGGCTGGAACATCACCGGCGACACCTATGTGCGCGACGCGGACGGCTACTTCCGCTACGTGGCCCGCGCCGACGACATGATCATCTCCTCCGGGTACAACATCGCGGGCCCCGAGGTCGAGGAGGCCCTGCTGCGCCACCCGGACGTGGCGGAGGCGGCGGTGGTGGGCCAGGAGGACGAGCTGCGCGGCCGGATCGTGGCGGCGTACGTGGTGCTGCGGGAGGGCGCGGAGCTGACGGCGGACCAGCTGCGCACGTTCATGCGGGCGGAGCTGGCCCCGCACAAGTGCCCCCGCAGCATCACGTTCCTGCCGGATCTCCCCCGCACCGCCACGGGAAAACTGCAACGGTTCAGGCTCCGCGCGGGCGAACCCGGTGCGGCCGGGCCCGCGCCGGACCGAGAATGATCACATGGTCGAACCGCACACCCCCCGTTCACTGATCGTCACCCTGTACGGGGCGTACGGCCGCACCCCCGGCGACGGGCCGATGCCGGTGGCCGGTCTGGTCCGGCTGCTCGGCGCCGTCGGCGTGGACGCGCCCGCCGTACGCTCGTCCGTCTCCCGGCTGAAGCGGCGCGGGCTGCTCGTCGCGGAGCGCACAGCGGACGGGGCGGCCGGATACGCCCTGTCGGCGGACGCCCGCCAGCTGCTCGACGACGGCGACCGGCGCATCTACCGCCACCCGGACCCGCCGCTGGCGGACGGCTGGGTACTGGCGGTGTTCTCGGTGCCCGAGGCGGAGCGCCACAAGCGGCACCTGCTGCGCTCGCGGCTGTCCCGGCTCGGCTTCGGCACCGCCGCCCCCGGTGTCTGGATCGCCCCGGCGGGGCTGTACGACGAGACCCGGCACACCCTGGAACGGCTGGAACTCGCCCCGTACGTCGATCTGTTCCGGGGCGACCACCTGAGCTTCTCCGCGACCCGCGAGGCCGTGGCCCGCTGGTGGGACCTGGACGCGGTGGCCCGGCTCCACCACGGCTTCCTGGAACGCCACGAGCCGGTGCTCAGGGCCTGGGAGGCACGCGGCGACGCGGCGGCGGACCCGGAGGCGGCCTACCGGGACTACCTCACCGCACTGGACTCCTGGCGCCGGGTGCCCTACGCCGACCCGGGGCTGCCCGGGGAACTGCTGCCCGACGCGTGGCCGGGGGCCCGGTCGGCCGAGGTGTTCCGGGCGCTGCACGAGCGGTTGCGGGACGCGGGGGCGGAGTTCGCGCACCGGAAATAGGACTGTCGGGCCGGGACCGGGGGCGGCAGAATGCGGGTCCATGAGCCGGACCTTCACCGACGACCCCGGCGTCTTCCTCGACGCGGCCGGCGCCTGGCCCGCCGCCCGCCCGGCGGAGCCGGACCATGACTGAGGCGCCCGAGCCGCGCTGGCTGGTCGCGGCGAACGTCGTGCGGTGGCGGCGGTACGGGGAGCTGGGCCAGGAGTTCCGCTCCGGCACCAAGGCGTTCCGGGCGGGCGCGAAGGTCCATGTCATCGACACCTATCCCGGGATGGGCAACGAGCAGCTGACGGCGGTGGGCCACGGCCGGCACACCGGTCACTGGATCACCATCGACACCGGCACGCGCCACCTGCACACCTTCCGGGCCCAGTTGGTGTACTCCCCCGCCGTGCTCCGGCGCTGCGAGGGCCGGCTCGTGTGGTCGAGGGAGGAGGCGGTGGAATGGGCGGAGTTCCTGGAGCGCGTCGCGCGCCTGGGGCGCAACACCCACCATGCGGCCCCGCACCCGGACCCGTGCCTGTGCCACGAGTGCCTGCAGGTCAGCCCAGAGTGAGGCGCGGCTTCGGGGCGTCGGTGCGCCCCGTGGGCGGGATGCGGCTGCCCGCGCGGTACGGGAGGGGCCAGGGGGCGCCGGGGCCGGGGTAGCCCTGCTCGGCGGCCGCGTGGAGCGTCCAGTGCGGGTCGTAGAGGTGAGGGCGGGCCAGGGCGCAGAGGTCGGCGCGGCCCGCGAGGAGCAGCGAGTTGACGTCGTCCCAGGAGGAGATCGCGCCGACCGCGATCACCGGCACGCACAGGGTGTTGCGGATGCGGTCCGCGTACGGGGTCTGGTACGACCGCCCGTACTCGGGCCGCTCGCCGGGCACCACCTGGCCGGTGGAGACGTCGATGGCGTCGGCCCCGTGCGCGACGAACGCACGGGCGATCTCCACGGCGTCCTCGGCGGTGGTGCCGCCCTCCGCCCAGTCGGTGGCGGAGATCCGGACGGTCATCGGCCGGTCGTCGGGCCACAGCTCGCGAAGCGTGTCGAAGACCTCCAGCGGGAAGCGGAGGCGGTGGGCGAGCGGTCCGCCGTAGGCGTCGGTGCGCTGGTTGGTGAGCGGCGAGAGGAATCCGGAGAGCAGATAGCCGTGCGCGCAGTGCAGTTCGAGGAGGTCGAAGCCGCAGGCTTCGGCGCGCCGGGCGGCGGCGGCGAACTGCTCGCGGACCTCGTCCAGACCGGCCCGGTCCAGGGCGTGCGGGACCTGGTTGACCCCGGGCGCGTACGGCAGTGGCGAGGCTGCGGTGACCGGCCAGTTGCCGTGGTCCAGGGGCTGGTCGATGCCCTCCCACATGAGCTTGGTGGAACCCTTGCGGCCGGAGTGGCCGAGCTGGACGCCGATGGCCGTGCCGGGGGACGCGGTGTGCACGAAGTCGGTGACCCGGGTCCAGGCCGCTGCCTGTTCGTCGGAGTAGAGGCCGGTGCAGCCGGGGGTGATGCGGCCCTCGGGGCTGACGCAGACCATCTCCGTCATGACGAGCCCGGCGCCGCCGAGCGCCCTGGCGCCGAGGTGGACGAGGTGGAAGTCGCCCGGGACGCCGTCGGCGGCCGAGTACATGTCCATCGGCGAGACGACGACGCGATTACGCAGTTCCAGGCCGCGCAGCCGTAGCGGGGTGAACATCGGCGGGGTGCCCGGCAGGCAGCCGAACTCCTCCTCCACCCCGGCCGTGAACGCCGGATCGCGCAGCCGGAGGTTGTCGTGGGTGACGCGGCGGCTGCGGGTGAGGAGGTTGAACGCGAACTGCCGGGGCGGCTGGTCCACGTACGTACCCAGCTCCTCGAACCAGCGCAGGCTGGCGGCCGCCGCGCGCTGCGTGGACTCCACGACCGGCCGCCGCTCGCTCTCGTACGCGGCGAGCGCGGCGGGCAGCGAGGGCTGCTCCTCGACGCAGGCGGCGAGCGCGAGGGCGTCCTCCACGGCCAGCTTGGTGCCGGAGCCGATGGAGAAGTGCGCGGTGTGCGCGGCGTCCCCGATGAGGACGGTGTTCCCGTGCGACCAGTGCGCGTTGACGACGGTACGGAAGGTGAGCCAGGCGGAGTTGTTGGAGCGCAGCGGCCGGTGACCGAGGGCGTTCGCGAAGATCCTGGCGCACTCGCGGATGGATTCGGCCGGGTCGGGTACGTCGAATCCGGCCGCCCGCCACACCTCCTCGCGCATCTCCACGATCACGGTGGAGGCGCCCGCGCCCTCCGGGGACGGGGACCGCGAGAACGGGTAGGCGTGCAGCTGCATCACGCCGTAACCGGTCTCGGCGATCTCGAAGCGGAAGGCGTCCAGGGCGAAGTCGGCGGCGAGCCAGATGTAGCGGCAGCGGTGTCCGGTGATCCGGGGCCGGAAGCTCTCCGCGTGCGCGTCGCGGGTGGCGCTGTGCACGCCGTCGGCGGCGATGACCAGGTCGTGCGTGCCGGCGAGTTCGGCGGCGGGCGGGGCCTGCGTGCGGAAGCGGAGGTCGACGCCGAGCCCGGCGCAGCGTTCGTGCAGGATCTCCAGGAGGCGGCGGCGGCCGAGGGCGGCGAAGCCGTGGCCGCCGGAGGTCTGGGTGTGGCCCCGGTGCACGATGTCGATGTCGTCCCAGCGGACGAACTCGCGCTGGAGGGCGCGGTGCACGACCGGGTCGGCGTGCTCGATGCCGCCCAGGGTCTCGTCGGAGAGGACGACGCCGAAGCCGAAGGTGTCGTCGGGGGCGTTGCGCTCCCAGAGGGTGATCTCGCGGTCGGGGCCGAGGCGTTTGAGCAGGGCCGCGGCATAGAGCCCGCCGGGGCCGCCGCCGATGACCGCGATCCGGTGCGGGCCGGCGGCCGGGGCGGTCATTTGCCGCGCCAGGCGGGCGGCCGCTTCTCGCTGAACGCGGCGTGGAATTCGGCGTAGTCCTCGCCGTGCATCAGGAGGGCCTGGGTCGCGGCGTCCATCTCGACGGCGGCGGCCAGCGGCATGTCCAGCTCGGCGGTGAGCAGCGCCTTGGTCTGGGCGAGGGCGAGCGCGGGACCGTCCGCGAGGCGGCGGGCGAGCGCTGCGGCGGCCTTGTCCGCGTCGCCCTCGTCGGTGAGCTCGCTGACCAGGCCGATCCGCTCGGCCTCGGGGGCGCGGACCGGCTCGCCGAGCATCAGGAGCCGGGTGGCGTGACCGAGGCCGACGACCCGGGGCAGCAGATAGGCCGCGCCCATGTCGCCGCCGGAGAGCCCGACCCGGGTGAAGAGGAAGGCGAACCGGGCGGTGGGGTCGGCGACGCGGAAGTCGGCGGCGAGGGCGAGGACGGCGCCGGCCCCGGCTGCCACCCCGTGCACCGAGGCGATGACGGGGAAGGGGCACTCGCGGACCGCGCGGACGACCTGGCCGGTCATCCGGTTGAAGTCGAGGAGCTGGGCGGTGTCCATCGCGAGCGTCGCGCCGATGATCTCGTCGACGTCGCCGCCGGAGCAGAAGCCGCGTCCCTCACCGGCGAGCACCAGGGCCCGCACGGAGCGCTCCCGGGCCAGCTCGGCCAGCAGGTCGCGGAGGTCGGCGTAGGCGCCGAAGGTCAGGGCGTTGAGCTTCTCGGGCCGGGCGAGGGTGACGTGCGCGACGCCGTCCTCGACGGTGACCCGCAGATGGCGCCAGTGCTGCGTACGCGGTGCGGAGCCGGTGAACGGGCTCATGGCGGGGCATCCCCTTCGGCCGTCGCTGCTGCCTGACCCCGAATTTATCACCGTTACGTGACTGCCGTCACGAGTACGCGATACATCGGCGGGCGGGTCCAGTGACGAACGTCCCCTCTGTGCCGGACCGCAGGCCCTTGTCGCCGTCGCCCCGCTTCGTAAGGTTGGACCCAAGAAGTCTTGAGCGCGGAACCGTCTGAGCCCAGGACCCTCCGCGCTCACCCGAACGGAAACCTCGTGCCCCCCGACGGACCGCCACCCCCCTCCTGGCGCATCACCCTGCCGCACACCGCCGCCGCCGTGCCGATCGCCCGCGCGCTGATCCGCTCGGTGCTGACGGACATCGACGCGCCCGCCGACAGCGACACCGCCGAACTGCTCACCGCCGAGCTGGTCGCGAACGCGGTGGAGCACACCCCGGGCGACGAGCCCATAGAGCTGGTGGTGGAGCTCCTCCCGGCCGGCTGCCAGGTGGAGGTGCACGACGGCGACCCGGCCCCGCCCGGCGATCTGTCCCGCCCGGAGCCCGACGACGTACCGGACCCGTGGCAGGAGCACGGCCGGGGGCTGCTGCTGATCCGCACGCTCAGCTCGTCCTGCGGCCACCGCCCGACCGAGCGCGGCAAGGCGGTCTGGTTCCGGCTGCCGCCCCTTTAGGCCTCCGCCAGCCGTGAGCGGCGGTGGCCGTAGACCGCGTAGACGAGCGCGCCGGCCGCGAGGAACACGGCGAACTGGACCCAGGTCGTCCAGCCGGTGCCGTACATCAGATAGACGCAGAAGCCGATGCCGATGAGCGGGCTCAGCGGGTAGAGCGGGACCCGGAAGGAGCCGCGCACCTCGGGGTTGCGGCGGCGCAGCACGAGGACGGCTGCGTTGACGGCGACCATGGTGGCGAGCGTGCCGATGGTGGTCAGGTTCACCACCATGTCGAGCGAGGAGAAGGCCGCAGGGACCGCGAAGACGACGGCGACGATCCAGGTGTTGGCGACCGGCGTCGCGGTGCGCGGCGAGACCCGCTCGAAGACCCTCGGGACCAGGCCGTCGCGGGACATCGACATGAGGATGCGGGTCTGCCCGTACATCACCGCGAGGACCACCGAGGCGATGGCGACGACCGCGCCGAAGGCGATGACGCCGCCGCCCACGGACGAGCCGGTGACCTGGTCGACGATGAGCGAGAGCGCGGCGGGCTTGTCCGAGACGGCGTCCGGGCCGAGCGCGCCGATCGCGGCGAGGGCGACCGCGCAGTAGAGCAGGGTGACCAGGCCGATGCAGATCATGATCGCGAGCGGGATGTTGCGCCGGGGGTTCTTGACCTCCTCGCCCGCCGTGGTGATCGCGTCGAAGCCGATGTACGAGAAGAACGCCAGCGACGCGCCCGCCGTGACGCCGCCCGCGCCGTGGGCGGCGAACGGGGCGAGGTTGCCGCGCTCGAACGCGGTGAACGCGATGACGCAGAACAGGGCCAGGACGACCAGCTTGAGGACGGCCATCGCGGCGGTGGCCGTCGCGCTCTCCCGTACGCCCCGCACCAGCAGCGTCGCGGCCATCATGACCACGATCACGGCCGGCAGGTTGATCGCACCGCCGTCCGACGGTCCGGCGGAGAGCGCGGCGGGCAGCTGGTGGCCGAAGAGGCTGTCGAGGAGTTCGTTGACGTACTGGCTCCAGCCGACCGCGACGGCGGAGACCGAGACGCCGTACTCCAGGAGCAGGCACCAGCCGACGAGGAAGGCGAGGCGTTCGCCGAGCGTGGCGTAGGCGAAGGAGTACGAGCTTCCGGACACCGGGATCGCACTGCCCAGCTCGGCGAACGAGAACGCCGTGAAGACGCAGGTCACGGCCGCGAGGACGAAGGAGACCACGACGGCGGGCCCGGCCTCCGCCACGCTGTCGGACAGGCCCACGAAGATGCCGGTCCCGACGACGGCTCCGACCCCGAAGCACACCAGCTGGAACAGGCCCATGGTGCGCCTGAGGCCGTGCCCCTCCAGGTCGGCGCCGGATTCGGCGATCAGCCGGTGCGGGTCCTTGACGCGGTGCGGGGGGCCGGGGAGGCGCAGGGGGCTCACGGCGGTGTCTCATTTCGGTGGTACGCGTGGGGGGAAAGCGGCTCGGGCGGTGGGGGCCGTCGCGCGCACGAAAAGGGGGTTCGAGCGTGCGAGCTCGAACCCCACCAATCGGCACCATCATAGACACCTGTCCGCATATTCACCCAATTGGATGTATGAACATGCGGAGCACCGGGCTGCTAGGCGGCCATCGTCGCCACCAGCACGGCCTTGATCGTGTGCATGCGGTTCTCCGCCTCGTCGAAGACGACGGAGTGCTCGGACTCGAACACCTCGTCGCTGACCTCCAGCTCGCTCAGCCCGTGCCGCTCGTGGATCTCGCGCGCGACCCCGGTGCCGAGGTCGTGGTACGCGGGCAGGCAGTGCATGAACTTCACCCCGGCGTTCCCGGTCGCCCGCAGGACGTCCATCGTGACGGCGTACGGCACGAGGGCCGCGATGCGGGCGTCCCAGACCTCCTTGGGCTCGCCCATCGAGACCCAGACGTCGGTGGCGACGAAGTCCGCGCCGCGCACCCCCTCGGCCACGTCCTCCGTGAGCGTGACCCGGGCGCCGGACTTCTCGGCGAGCGCACGGGCCTCGGCGACGACCGTCTCGGCCGGCCAGTACGCCTTGGGCGCGACGATGCGCACGTCCATGCCGAGCAGGGCGCCGGTGACCAGGTAGGAGTTGCCCATGTTGAAGCGGGCGTCGCCGAGGTAGGCGAACGCGATCTCCTCCAGCGGCTTCTCGCTGTGCTCGGTCATCGTCAGCACGTCGGCGAGCATCTGGGTCGGGTGCCAGTCGTCGGTCAGCCCGTTGAAGACCGGCACCCCGGCGTACGCGGCCAGCTCCTCGACGGCCGCCTGGCTGTCGCCCCGGTACTCGATCCCGTCGAACATCCGGCCGAGGACGCGTGCGGTGTCCTTGACCGACTCCTTGTGCCCCATCTGGGAGCCGGAGGGGTCGAGATACGTGGTCGAGGCGCCCTGGTCGGCGGCGGCGACCTCGAACGCGCACCGGGTGCGGGTCGACGTCTTCTCGAAGATCAGCGCGAGGTTCCGGCCACGCAGCCGCTGCGTCTCCGTGCCCGACTTCTTGGCGGCCTTGAGCTCGGCGGCCAGCTCGATCAGGCCGCGGAACTCCGCGGCCGTGAAGTCCAGCTCCTTGAGGAAGTGGCGGCCTGCGAGGTCTATGGCCATGGTGACTGCTCCTGGGTCGGACGGGGGACGCATACCGTAACGCTGGAACCCTATACGACGCAATGCATCGCTATACAGAGCCGTCTCGCGGTACGGATCCCCCGCCGCCCGTCACACCGCGTCCCGCACGACCGGGCAGCTCATGCAGCGCGGCCCGCCCCGGCCTCGGCCCAGCTCGCTGCCCCGGATCTCGATGACCTCGATGCCCTGCCGGCGCAGATGCGTGTTGGTGGTGGCGTTGCGCTCGTACGCGACGACCACACCGGGCTCGACGGCCAGCACGTTGCAGCCGTCGTCCCACTGCTCGCGCTCGGCCGCGTGCACGTCCTGGGTGGCGGTGAGCACCCGGATCGAGCCGAGACCGAGCGCTTCGGCGATGGCCGTGTGCATCTGCTCGGGCGGATGGTCGGTGACCTTGAGATCGCGCGGCCCGTCGCCGGGTTCGATCGTGTACGAGCGGAGCATGCCGAGGCCCGCGTACTTGGTGAAGGTGTCCCCGTCGACCATGGTCATCACGGTGTCGAGGTGCATGAATGCCCGGCTCTTGGGCATGTCCAGCGCCACGATGGTCCGGGCCGAGCCGGCGTCGAAGAGCCCCCGGGCGAGCATCTCGACGGCCTGCGGGGTGGTGCGCTCGCTCATGCCGATGAGCACGGCACCGTTGCCGATGACGAGGACGTCGCCGCCCTCGATGGTGGAGGGGTAGTCGTCCTGCCCCTCGGACCAGTGGTGGAAGGCGCCCGCCTCGGGGCCGGTGAAGAGCGGGTGGTGGCGGTAGATCGCCTCGAAGTGGACCGTCTCGCGCTGCCGGGCGGGCCAGCGCATGGCGTTGATCGAGACGCCGTCGTAGATCCACGCCGAGGTGTCCCGGGTGAAGAGGTGGTTGGGGAGCGGGCCGAGCAGGAAGTCGTCCAGGTCCATGACGTGGAAGCGCACCGAGACCGGCTCCTTGTGCCGGTCCAGGAACTCCCGCTTGGTCATCCCGCCGACCAGCGCCTCGCACAGCTCGGCCGCGGTCAACTCCTCGAAGGCGGCACGCAGATGCTCGGTGGCGAGCGGGCCGTACTCCTTCTCGGCGAAGACCCGGTCCAGCACGAGGCGCCGGGCGACCGGGATCTCCAGCGCCTCGCGCAGCAGGTCGCCGAAGAGGTGCACCTCGACGCCCCGGTCGCGCAGCACGTCGGCGAAGCCGTCGTGCTCCTGACGGGCCCGGCGCACCCAGAGCACGTCGTCGAAGAGGAGCGCGTCCTTGTTGCTCGGCGTGAGCCGTTTCAGTTCCAGATCGGGGCGGTGCAGGATGACGCGGCGCAGCCGCCCGGCCTCGGAGTCGACATGGAATCCCATGCCCACATCCTCACCGCGCGGCGCACCGTTCACCCGGCGAATCGCCAGCCTGTTCTGCCGCCCCGGCCCGGCGTGCCATCAGAGCCGGGGGTCCACCGGCTCCGACTCCAGCGCCAGGACGGCGAACACCGCTTCGTGGACCCGCCACAGCGCCTCGCCGTCCGCGAGCCGGTCCAGGGCCTCCAGGCCGAGGGCGTACTCGCGCAGGGCCAGCGAGCGCTTGTGGCCGAGGAAGCGGCCGCGGAGCCGGTCCAGGTTGTCCGGGCGGGTGTACTCGGGGCCGTAGATGATCCGCAGGTACTCCCGGCCGCGCACCTTGATGCCGGGCTGCACCAGGCGTCCCTTGGCGTCCCGGACGAGCGCGCCGAGCGGCTTGACGACCATGCCCTCGCCACCCCGGCCGGTCATCTCCAGCCACCAGTCGGTGCCCGCGCGGACGGACGCCTCGTCGGCGGTGTCCACGACGAGCCGCCGGGTGACCTGGAGCAGCCCGGTGGGGTCGTGCTCGACCAGCCGGTCCAGCCAGGCCAGCTGCTCGTCGTGCGGTACGGAGGCGAGGGAGCGGCCCTGTACGGCGAGGATCTGGAACGGCGCGAGGCGCACGCCGTCCAGCCCGTCGGTGCCCCAGCAGTAACGCCGGTACGCCTCCGTGAACGCCGCCGCGTCCTCGGCCCGCTCCCGCTGCCGGTCCGCGAGCGCGCCCACCTCGACGCCGCGCGCGGCGGCCGCCGCGAGGGCCCCGGTGGCGGCGGGGAACACCGCGCCGGAGGCGGCACCCACGGCCGCGTACTGCGAGCGGAGCAGGCCGCGTGCCTTCAGGGACCAGGGCATCAGCTCGGCGTCGAGCAGCACCCAGTCGGTGCCCCACTCCTCCCACAGCCCGGCCGCGGTCACGGCCGCGCGCAGCCGCCCGAGCACCGTCTCGGTGAGCGCGGTCTCGTCCAGGAACGGGCGTCCGGTGCGGGTGTACAGCGCGCCGGTGGGCCCGCCGTCCGCGGTGCCGAAGCGCTCGCGGGCCGCGGCGGCGTCCTTGCAGACCAGGGCCACGGCGCGGGAGCCCATGTGCTTCTCCTCGCACACCACCTTCGCCACGCCGGCGGCCCGGTACTCGCCGAACGCCTCGGCCGGGTGCTCCAGGTAGCCGTCCTCGCGCGAGGTGGCGGTGGGCGCCATGGTCGGCGGCAGGTAGGGCAGCAGCCGGGGGTCGACCGCGAACCGGCTCATGACCTCCAGGGCGGCGGCCGCGTTCTCCTCGCGGACGGCGAGGCGGCCCATGTGCCGGGTCTCCACGATCCGGCGGCCCTGCACGTCGTCCAGGTCCAGCGGCCGGCCCTCCCGGCCGCCGGGCGCCTCCGTCTCCAGCGGCTTCACCGGCTCGTACCAGACCTGCTCCGCCGGTACGTCGACGAGCTCGCGCTCCGGCCAGCGCAGCGCGGTCATCTTCCCGCCGAAGACGGCACCGGTGTCCAGGCAGATGGTGTTGTTGATCCACGAGGTGTTGGGCACGGGCGTGTGGCCGTAGACCACGGCGGCGCTGCCCCGGTAGTCCTCGGCCCACGGGTAACGCACGGGCAGCCCGAACTCGTCGGTCTCGCCGGTGGTCTCCCCGTACAGCGCGTGCGAGCGGACCCGGCCTGAGGTACGGCCGTGGTACTTCTCGGGCAGCCCGGCGTGGCAGACGACGAGCCGGCCGCCGTCCAGTACGTAGTGGCTGACGAGCCCGTCGATGAACGCAGCGGCCTTCTCGCGGAACTCGGGGTCCTTCGCGTCCTCCCGCTCCAACTGCTCGACGGTCTCGGCGAGGCCGTGGGTGAGCTGGACCTTGCGGCCCTTGAGGTAGCGGCCGAGCTTGTTCTCGTGGTTGCCGGGGACGCAGAGCGCGTTGCCGCCGGCCACCATCGACATCACGCGGCGCAGGACGCCGGGGCTGTCGGGGCCGCGGTCCACGAGGTCGCCGACGAAGACCGCGGTGCGGCCCTCGGGGTGGGCGCCGTCCACGTACCCCAGCTTGCCGAGGAGGGTGTCCAGCTCGGAGCGGCAGCCGTGGATGTCCCCGATGATGTCGAACGGTCCGGTGAGGTGGCGCAGGTCGTTGTAGCGGCGCTCCAGGACCACTTCGGCCTGCTCGACCTCGTCCTCGGAGCGCAGGATGTGCACCTTGCGGAAGCCCTCGCGCTCCAGGCCGCGCAGCGAGCGGCGCAGCTCGCGGCGGTGGCGCTGGATGACGTGGCGGGGCATGTCGGCACGGTCCGGGCGGGCGGCGTTGCGGGCGAGGCAGACCTCTTCGGGCAGGTCGAGCACGACGGCGATGGGCAGCACGTCGTACTCCCGGGCCACCCGGACGAGCTGGCGCCGGGCCTCCGGCTGCACGTTCGTGGCGTCCACGACGGTCAGCCGGCCGGCGGCGAGGCGCTTGCCCGCGATGTAGTGCAGGACGTCGAAGGCGTCCTTGCTGGCACTCTGGTCGTTCTCGTCGTCGGCGACGAGGCCGCGGCAGAAGTCCGAGGAGATGACCTCGGTCGGCTTGAAGTGGCGCCGCGCGAACGTGGACTTGCCGGACCCGCTGGCGCCGATGAGCACGACGAGGGAGAGGTCGGTGACGGGGAGGGTGCGCGGGGCGCGCCCGGTGTCGTGGGTGGTCATGCGGCTTTCGCCTCCTTCTGGGTCTCGTCGGTGGCGGCGGTGCCGAGGGAGAACACGGCCATCTGGGTGGGCGGGCCGACCTCGGGGTCGTCCGGGCCGATGGGCACGTACTCCACGTCGTACCCGTGCCGTCCGGCCACCGCCTCGGCCCAGGCCCGGAATTCGGCCCGGGTCCACTCGAAGCGGTGGTCGCCGTGGCGGGTGTGACCGGCCGGCAGGGTCTCCCAGCGGACGTTGTACTCGACGTTGGGCGTGGTCACGAGCACCGTGCGGGGGCGCGCGGAGCCGAACACGGCGAACTCCAGGGCGGGCAGCCGCTCCGGGTCCAGGTGTTCGATGACCTCGCTGAGCACCGCGGCGTCGTACCCCTTGAGCCGCTTGTCCGTGTAGGTCAGGGACCCCTGGCGCAGCGTCACACGGGACGCCTGCCGCTCCCCCATCCGGTCCAGCTTCAGCCGGCGCGAGGCGATCGTCAGGGCGCGCACGGACACGTCGAGGCCGACGATCTCCGTGAAGCGCGCGTCCTTCAGCAGCGCCTGCACCAACTGCCCCTGTCCGCAGCCGAGGTCGAGGACCCGCCCGGCGCCCGCGGCGGTGAGCGCGGCGAGGATCGCGTCGCGGCGGTGCACGGCCAGCGGCACCGGACGCTCCTCGGTGTCGGAGCCCTCGTCCACGGCGTTGTCTACGCTCTCGACGTCGAGGTCGTCCGCCTCCGCGAGCCGCACCAGCTCCAGCCGCTCCATCGCCTGCCGGGTCAGCCCCCAGCGCCGTGCCAGGTAGCGGCTGGTGATGAGCTTGTGCTCGGGGTGCTCCGCCAGCCACCCCTCGCCCGCGCGCAGCAGCTTGTCGACCTCGTCGGGCGCCACCCAGTAGTGCTTGGCGTCGTCGAGGACCGGCAGCAGCACGTACAGCTGGCGCAGCGCGTCGGCGAGCCGCAGCTCACCTTCGAGCACCAGCCGTACGTACCGCGAGTCGCCCCACTCCGGGAACGTCTCGTCCAGCGGTACGGCCTCCGCCTCCACCCGCGTCCATCCGAGCGGACCGAAGAGCTTGCGCACCAGCTCGGCACCACCACGGGCCGGCAGGGCGGGCACTTCGATCCGCAGCTCCATGGGGGCCGCCGCCCGCTCGGGCATCGCCTTGCAGGCACCGCTCAGCGCGGACTTGAAGACGGTGCTCATCGCGACGGACAGCAGCGAGGATGCCGCGTAGGGGCGGTCGTTGACGTACTGCGCGAGCGCCGCGTCGGGCGCCCCGCCCCGGCCCTTGCCCTTTCCCTTGCGCACCAGGGCGATGGGATCGACCTCCAGCAGCAGGGCCGCCGTGCACCGCTCCGCCGACGCCTCGGGATAGAAGACGTGCGCGGTGCCGTGGGAGGTGGAGAACGCCTGCGCCCGCTCGGGATGCTTGTGCAGCAGAAACCCGAGGTCGGTGGCGGGACGTTCCGGGGAGCCGGTTGTACTGATCGTCAGGAACACGTGTTTGAGTATGATCTGCCCGCCCCTCCCCCACCAGGCATTTTCCCGGGACTCACGCATGGCCCCATGTCACTCGGACGCCCGGCCGCGCACCGCCCGCGCCAGCTCCGTGATCGCCTCCGGTCCCACCCGGCAGCACCCGCCGATCAGCCGGGCGCCCGCCGCCTCCCAGGAGGCCGCCCGGTCCGGGGTGAACGTGGCCGCCCCGGTCCACGCGCCGGTCCCCGCGTCCCAGTCCTCGCCGCTGTTCGGGTAGACCACGGCCGGCTTGCCCGTCGCCTCCACCGCCGTCCGCGCGGCGGCCGCCGCCTCGGCGGGGTCGCAGCAGTTGACCCCGACCGCGATCACCTCGTCGTGGCCCCGGGCCAGGGCGAACGCCTCGTCCAGCGGCTGCCCGGCCCGCGTCCGGCCCCCGGCGACGGTGTAGGAGAGCCACACCGGCAGCCCGTACTCCCCCGCCACCCGCAGCAGCGCCCGCGCCTCGTCCAGGTCCGGCACCGTCTCCAGGGCCAGCGCGTCGGGCCCGGCGGCGGCCAGCGCCTCGACGCGGGGGCGGTGGAAGCGCTCCAGCTCCCGGACGGTGAGCCCGTAGCGGCCCCGGTACTCGGCGCCGTCCGCCGTCACCGCCCCGTACGGGCCGACCGAGGCCGCGACCCAGACGTCCCGGTCCACCGCTCCGGCCGCCCGGCGGGCCAGCTCCACGCTGCGGGCGAAGAGCCCTGCCGCCTCGTCCCGCCCGATTCCGTGCTGCTCGAACCCCTCGTAGCTCGCCTGATAGCTGGCCGTGATGAGCACCTGGGCCCCGGCCCGCACGTACGCCGTGTGGGCGGCCTCGATCTGCCCGGGTCCGTCGGCGAGCAGCCGGGCGGACCACAGCGCGTCGGACAGATCGCAGCCCCGCGCCTCCAACTCGTTGGAGAGCCCGCCGTCGAGCAGGACCGTGCCCTCGGCCAGTGCGGCGGCCAGCGGGCGCCCGGGCCCCGGTGTCATCGCGGCCCGCTCTCAGCCCAGCTGGGACTGGACCTGGGAGGCGATCAGGTCCAGGTGGTCCAGGTCGTCCAGGTCGAGGACCTGGAGATAGATCCGCGATGCCCCGATCGCCGCGAACCGCCCGATCTTGTCGACCACCTCGGCGGGCGACCCCGCGAGCCCGTTGGCCTTCAGCTCGGCCACGTCCCGGCCGATGACGGCGGCCCGGCGCGCCACCTCCGCGTCGTCCCGGCCGACGCAGACGACCAGCGCGTTGGAGTACACCAGGTCGTCGGGGGTGCGGCCCGCCGCCGCGGCCGCCTCCCGGACCCGGCCGAACTGCTTCTCGCTGTCCTCCAGCGAGGCGAACGGGATGTTGAACTCGTCCGCGTACTGGGCGGCGAGGCGCGGGGTGCGCTTCGCGCCGTGCCCGCCGATCAGCACCGGGATCCTGGACTGGGCGGGCTTGGGCAGCGCGGGCGAGTCCGTGAGCTGGTAATACGTGCCGTCATAGCTGAACGTCTTGCCGACCTCGGTCGCCCACAGCCCCGTGACGATCGCGAGCTGCTCCTCCAGGCGGCCGAACTTCTCCTTCGGGAACGGGATGCCGTACGCCTTGTGCTCGTCCTCGAACCAGCCTGCTCCCAGGCCCAGTTCGACCCGGCCGCCGGACATCTGGTCGACCTGCGCCACCTGGATGGCGAGGACGCCGGGGAGCCGGAAGGTGCCCGCCGTCATCAGGGTGCCGAGGCGGATGCGCTTGGTCTCGCGGGCCAGCCCGGCCAGCGTGATCCAGGCGTCCGTGGGGCCGGGCAGGCCGTCGCCCTGCCCCATGCGCAGGTAGTGGTCGGACCGGTAGAAGGCGTCGAAGCCGAGGTCCTCGGTGGCCTTGGCGACGGTCAGGAGGGTGTCGTAGCTCGCGCCCTGCTGGGGCTCGGTGAAGATGCGGAGATCCATGCCTCCATCCTGCACCCGCGCGCGCCGCGGGCCCTTCTCCGGGGCACGGTCCGCGTGGAGTCGCGGTCCCGGAGGCTTACGGAGGACGTATCGGAGGGCGTACCGCTCACTGAAGGCCGGTCACCGGGCCCACCGGGCCGTGCAGCACCCCGTGCGGGCCGTCCCGCTCCCGGCCGCGCTCCAGCTCCTCCCGCCGCTCGCGCTCCCGCTCGTCCAGGAGCCGGAGCATGGAGCGGACCCGGTCGGTCGACTCGTCCGCGGCGTCGATCGCCTCCATGCACTGCCAGTACAGGCCCTGCTCATCGGTCTCGCAGGCCACCCCGACCAGGGCCATACCGACCTCCCCGAGCAGCGCGGCGAGGCCCGTCAGGGCCGCGCGGGGATCGGCGACCTCGGTCAGCCGCGCCGCGCGGGCCACCCCGGCGCGGGCCGCCGGGTGGTCGAGGGCGCCGCTCGTGCCGCCCCCGATCTCGCTGAGAGCGCCCGCCTCGGCCCGCAGCTCCTTGGGGCCGCCCGCCGCCAGCCGGCTGCCGACCGCCTGGGCCAGGGCCTGCGCCTGCCACGCCTCGGCGATGATGTCCGGTGTGCCCCGGCTCTGCGCCAGCGCCTGCCTGATGACCGCTACCAGCCGTTCCGCTTCCATCGACTTCCCCCGTCCGATGCGAAAACCCGCTCGTCGCCGCGGAAAACCCGCTCACCACGTTCATTACCCACAGTGAGGGCGACCGCACCGAAACGCCAGAGGATTTCGGAAATCTGTGGACACTCAATCGAATGTGAACAAGTCGATCACTCCGAAGAGTGACGATCTTGGTCGCCCGTTGCCCCCGGGACCGGAAAGCGCGACTCATTCCGTTCGATCTTGGCCGCGAGCGCAGCGAGGGCGTCGATTCCCAGCGCCTCGCAGAACTGCAGAAGATACGCGAGCACGTCCGCGACCTCGTCCGCGACGCGGGGCGCCGTCTCCGGATCCTCCATGACCCGCGCCGACTGTTCGGGCGTCAGCCACTGGAAGATTTCGAGGAGTTCGGCGGCCTCCACGCTCAGCGCCGCAGCCAGGTTCTTCGGGGTGTGGTACTGCCCCCAGTCGCGCGCGTCCGCGAAGGCGGCCAGCCGCCGCTGGAGGGCCGGTACGTCGAGTTCGGTCACCTGCTGTCCCTAAGCCCCCGGCACCCCGGCCGCCGTGACGCCCTCGACCTCCATGCCGGCGGGTGACAGCAGGAAGACATTGCGGTCCACGCGGTGCATGCCACTGCCGAGCCCGAAGACGACACCGCTGGCGAAGTCCAGGATGCGCTTGGCCACATCGGCTTCCGCGCTGGTCAGGTCGAGCAGCACGGGCACCTGCGCGACCAGGTACTCCGCGACCTCGCGGGCGTCGGCGAACACCTGGACCCGCAGCACGACCATGCGCCGCTGCTCGGCGGGTTCCGGCTCGTCCCGGACGGAGCGGTGGTCCACCCGGGAGGGCCACTCGTTGCGGCTGCGCAGCGGTACGACCTGGGCCAGCCCCTCCCACTGCTCGTCCGTGACGTCGTACCTGTCGTACCTGCTCACCGGACCACCCCGTCCGCACATCGGTCGGCGTTGTGCCGGCTGCGCTCACTGTTCATCGGGCGATTGTCCCCTCCCTCACCCGTTCGGCCTACGAGCGACACGGCTCAGGTGTCGATTGCCGCCGCCGGAATCACGTCCGAGGGCTCCGCGACGGTGATGGCGCCGCTCGGCGCGGCGGTGGTGTCCAGCGGGGTGAAGCGGATCGGGAGGTGGGCCAGCGCGCGGTGGAACGGGCCCGGGCGCCAGAGCAGTTCGCCGGGCGGAACGGCGAGCCGCGCGTCGCACAGGAGGCTGGTGAGCTGTTCGATGGCGGTCATCGCGATGAGTAGGGCCGGCTGCTTGGCGGGGCAGCGGTGGGGCCCGGCCGACCAGGCGAGGTGGGCACTGGCCCCGGACCGGAGCCCGTCGTCGGTGACGGGCGGCGGGGACTGCGAGTTGGCGGCGGCGTAGGAGACCAGGACGAGCTGTCCGGCGCGCAATCGGACACCGTGGAACTCGGTGTCGTGGCGCGGGTAGTGGGCCGCCAGGTTGGCGATCGGCGGGTCGCGCCACAGCACCTCGTTGATCGCCTCGTGGGCGGTCATCGCGCCACCGTGCAGGGAGCCCGCATAGCGTTCGTCGGTGAGCATGTGGAGCGTGGCGTTGCCGATGAGGTTGGTCATCGGGTCGTTGCCCGCGCTCATCACCAGGGTGATCTGACGCACCGTCTCGTCGTTGTCGAGCCCCGCCGGGTGGGCGAGGAAGTACGAGGTCAGGTCGCGGCGCGGCCGGGCGCGCCGGTCGGCGACGAGACGGGTGACGACGTCGACCAGGTCGGCGTACGCGGCGGCGGCGTCGGCCGCCGAGTTCATCATCCCGGCGATCCCGTCCACGATGCGTTCCCCGTCCTTGGGGTCGGCGCCGAACCAGGTGACGAAGACGTGCATGGGGAGGCGGCGGGCGTACTGGGCGATGAGGTCGCCGCTGCCGGTGGCGGCGAACCGGCCGATGAGCTGCCGGGCGACCCGGGCCACCTCGGCGCGCAGGACATGCGGTTCGATCAGCGCGAGGCTGTCGTTGATCGCCTCGCGGTAGCGCGCGTGCACCGCTCCGTCGCTGAACAGGGCGGTGGGGCGGTGCCCGAGCACGGGCAGCACCGGCGAGTCCGGCGGAACGGTCGCCTGCCAGGCGCGGGGGTCCTTGCTGAAGGTGTGCGTGTCGCGGAGCAGGTCGATGGCGGCCTGGTAGTCCGTGACGAGCAGCGCCTCCACGTCGGGCGCGATCCGCACCGGTGCGAGCGGACCGTGCTCGCGCAGGGCGCGGTAGTGGCCCTGCGGGTCGGCCGCGAAGGCCGGGCCGAACAGCGCGAGGGGCTGCGGTGGTGGCGCGTACGTGGTCATGAGGCGTCCTCGGGCTGCGGCATGCGGGTCAGCACGTGTTCGGCGAGTGCGATCAGGGCGTCGACGCTGCCGCGCCGTTCCCGCGCGTCGCACTGGACGAGCGGGGTGGTGTCGTCCAGGTCGAGATGCTTGCGCAGGACCTCGTCGCTGTGTGCGGGGGCGTCGGGGAAACGGTTCACCGCGACGGCGTACGGCAGTCCCTGCTCCTCGACCATGTCCATCACGGCGAAGGAGTCGGCGAGCCGCCGGGTGTCCACGAGGACGAGAGCGCCGAGGGCGCCGCGCGCGATGTCCTCCCACAGCGGCAGGAAGCGCTCCTGGCCGGGGGTGCCGAACATGTAGAGCACGAGGTCGTCGGGAACGGTGAGGCGGCCGAAGTCGATGGCGACCGTGGTGGTGGTCTTGTCGGGGAGTCCGGCGGTGGAGTCGACGCGGGTGCTGGACTGGGTCATCGCCTCCTCGGTGTGGAGGGTGGCGATCTCCGAGAGGGTGCGGATCAGGGTGGTCTTGCCCACGCCGAAGGGACCCGTGACGACGAGTTTCATCAGGGTCCGGGCGGCGTCCGGCAGATAGCCGACGCCGGTCCGGTCAGGGGAGGGAGCGGAGTCCATCGAGCAGCCTCTCGACAAGCGACCTGTCGATCTGCCCGGCACTGGGTATCGGCGGTCGGGTGAGCAGTAGTCCGGTGGCCGCGAGGTCCGTGGCCAGGAAGACGGTGGCACTGACCGGCAGGTCCAGGTGGGCCGCGCACTCGACGACGGTGAGGGCACCCGGTGCCAGCAGGTCGCAGAGTCTGCGGGCCTGGGTTCCGGCGTCGTCGGGCACGGGCGCGTCGGTGCGTACGAGGACGGCGAGCCGGTCGAGGGCGGGGCCGGCGGGGCGGGACCGGCCGCCGGTGACCAGATAGGCGGGGATCAGACGGCGTGCTGGGCCGGGGGTCATGGCCGGGCGGCGGTGTCCGATTGGCGGGCGGGTGCGTGCATCGCCCGGGTGAGCGCGGTGACCTGGACCTGCATCTGGTAGGCGATGTCGCCGAGCTTGGCGCCGGGTTCGGCGAACAGGGCGAGGGTGGTGTTGCGCCCGGCCGGTACGACGATGGCGAAGCCCAGGTCCGATTCCACGACGGTCTGCGCCAGTTGCGGGGCCTCGGCGTCGGTGAAGGCGGTCGTGAAGGCGCGGGCGGCGGCGTGCAGGGTGGCGGTCATCGCGGCGACCCGTTCGCCGGAGGCGCGGTCGAGGCCGGGGGACGCGCCCTCGACCAGGCCGTCGCCGGTGGCGACCACCGCGTGCTGGACTCCGGGCAGCTCAAGCAGCGGGGTCAGCACCCATGCGAGGTCGCCTGAGGTGGGGCTGGGGGCGCTCACTTCTCGTCGTCTCCTTGGTCGTCCTGGTGGTCGGGGGCGCCGGGGTCCGGTGCGGGGGTCCGCCCGGTGACGCTCCTGCCGTTGAGGGTGCCCTGTTGGAGGGCCGCCCAGGAAGCCCCTGCCGCCTCCGGGGTACGGGACGGCTGCGCGGCGGACGGCTCGGCGGCCCGCGCGGCGGTGGCCGTGGCGGGGGTGCGGCGCGGTGCACGGCGGCGCCGGCTGGGCAGTCCCGAGGGCTCGGCGGCGTCGGGTGCGGGGGTGTCCGTTCCGGCCGGTGCGGGCTGAGCGGTGGCGGCGGTCACGGGTGCGGGGGCGAGGGCGGAGAGGTTCCGGTCCTCGTCGAGCACGGTGAGCAGGTGGGCCGGGACGCGCAGGATCGTCCGCATGCCGCCGAACGGGGACGCCTCGATGTGGCACTCGAAGCCGTACTGCACGACGAGCCGGCCGACCACCGCGAAGCCGGTCTGCGGCGGGTCGCCGAGCTCTGTGAGCAGCACCTCGGCGGGTCCGGCCAGCAGGGCGCGGGCTCGTTCGAGGGCGTCCTCGTCCATGCCGATACCGGCGTCGTCCACGACAAGGAACGCGCCCCGGCCGCCGCTCTGCTGGACGGTGACCTGGACGTCGGTGTCGGGGTGGGAGTACGCGGTGGCGTTGGCGAGGAGTTCGGCCAGGGCGATGGCGAGGGGTTCGGCGGCCCGGGCGGCGAGCGCGAGGCGTTCGTCGCGCAGGTGGTTGGAGACCTTGATCCGCTCGTAGCCGGCGACGCGGGACTGGGCGCCGAGGACGATCTCGACCAGCGGCGAGTTCTGGCGGGCGAGTCCGGGCCAGGCGTCGCACAGGACGGCGGTGGACTGGGTGCGGCGCAGCGCGAGTTCGTTGCGGAAGTCGAGCTGGAGGATGCGCGGGTCGTCGTACTCGTGCTGGAGCTCGTGCAGCAGCTGCTGGGACTGGTTCAGCAGGGACTGGATCTTGGCGGAGGTGCCGCGCATCGCGGCGCGGGCCGCCGCGTCGACGCGTCCGCGCTCTTCGAGGACGGCGGTCCGCGCGGCCTGGACGGCCTCGGTGAGCAGGAGGGCGGCGCCGCCGTCGACCTCGGCCGCCTCGCGCAGTCCGGGGACGGTGGCGCTGGGGTGGGAGAGGGCGAGGGCGGCGGCGGGTATCCGTCGGCGCGCGAGCTGCCGGATCTCGTCCAGGAGGGCGGCGGTGCGGGCCTCGGCGGCCTTGGCCTGGCGTTCGGCGAGTTCGGCGCGGGTGACGGCCTGCTGCTCCAGGAGGCCGGTCCGGTAGGCACGCGAGAAGCCCGCCACCGCGGCGACGACGGCGATCAGTGCGACGATCCATGCCATGCCGTTACCGCGTTTCTCTCGTCGGGTCGGTCCGCCGGTGCGCGCGGGGCTGGACCGCGCGGTCAGCCCGCGCTGCCTGCCGGCTCACTGACCTGCTCCACTTCGTGTGCGACCGTGGCGACGTCGGTCATGACCTGGACGACGCTGCGCCGCTCCGAGCCGTCGAGCTGCCGGTATTCGCTGGCGATGGTGACCACCAGCCGCTCGGGCAGGCCGAGTCCGGGGTAGCGGCCCTCGGCGATGACCCGGCGTGCGGCGTCGATGGAGGGGACACCGGCGGCGTGCAGGGCGTGGGCGCGCTCCTGGATGTACGCGAGGTACGCGATGTGCTCGCGGACCCCGGCCCGGTCGAGGACGGGTCCGTGGCCGGGGACGATCGTTTCGGCACCGGTGGCCAGCACCTGTTCGCAGGCGCCGATGATGTTGCTCAGCGGGCCTTCCCAGTGGATCGGGTGGTCGCCGGGCTGCTCGGCGGACGAGGAGAAGATGATGTCGCCGCTGAACACGGTGGACTGGGCGGGCAGGTGGACCATCAGGTCGCCGGTGGTGTGCGCGGGGGCGAGCGAGGTGATCTGCACCGGGTAGTCGCCGAGGCTCAGTTCGAGCTCGCCCGTGAAGTAGGTGGTGGGCCGGACGGGCTCGGTCTGCGACCAGTCGAACGGGCCGAAGTGGCGGGCGAGGTAGGCCCCGAGCGGGGTGGCCGGGTCGCCGCCGGTGACGAGCGCGTGCTGCTGCTGCGGCGAGGGCTCGTAGTGGATGTGTTCCCTGGCCTCGCGGGTCACGATGATCTCGGCGTCCGGGAGCACGCCCGCGCCCCAGAAGTGGTCGCCGTTGGCGTGCGTGACGATCACCCGGTCGATGGTGACGCCGTCGGGCAGCCGCTTGGTGGACTCGGCGAGGAACTGGCCGGCGAGCACCGGGTCGTACGGCGTGTCGATCCACAGCGCACCGCGGGGCGAGACGAGCAGCCCGCAGTTGGCCAGCCCCCAGCCACGCTTCGGCGGGAGCCAGGCGTACAGGCCCCTGCCAAGGTCAACGACATCCCCACCCGTGATCGACATGGACGCGATTATGCCGACCGGTTTCCGGTCGCGCGTTCGAGCCCGGCCAGATAGGCACGCGATTGGCTCGAAATGGACCTTGCGCAGCTGCGCGGACGGCAGGGCGGTGACCGTACGAGACCACTTCGGACCGGCTTCGTCACCATTACGGGATACGGCGCCGCCAAACCGGAAGAGACCGATTACCCGCTGAGCATGGCCGAAAAGAGATGCCGAAGGGTCCCCGGCGCGACCACTGGGAGCGGTGCGCCGGGGACCCGTGGGCCACCCGTCAGGAACGGACCTGGCCGCGTTCGAAGTACGCGATCAGCTCCGGGTCGAGCGGCGGCACCTCGTGGGGTGCGCCGCCCTCGCGCAGGGAGCGGGTCGCGAGGACACCGGCGGCGACGCTCATCCGGGCGGCGACCGGGGAGGTGTCGGTGGCTCCGCCGTCGCGCGCGAACCGGACGAACTCCTGCATGATCCGGCTGTCGCCGCCGCCGTGGGAGCCCTTGGCCTCGGGCACCCGGTAGGTGATGTCGGCGTCGGCTCGATAGCCGCTGGGGCCGGTGTTCCAGACCTTGACCTCGTCGCCGGGGCCGTCGCCGAAGTTCTCCAGCCGGCCCTCGGTGCCGATGACCGTGTAGTTGCGCCAGTAGTCGGGGGTGAAGTGGCACTGCTGGTAGGCGGCCACGACGCCGTTGTCCAGCTGCATGTTCATCACCGAGACGTCCTCGACGTCCACGATGTGGTGCAGGTCCTTGCGGGCGGTCGGCGGCCAGTCGAACTCGCGCAGCCAGTTGTCGGGGCGCGGGGTGTCCGGCTCGCGGCGCGGCAGGCTGCCGTAGACGAGCAGGTCGCCGAGGGCGTTGACGCGCTGCGTGTAGCCGCCGGCCAGCCAGTGCAGCACGTCGATGTCGTGGGCGGCCTTCTGGAGGAGCAGACCGGTGGTGCGGGTGCGGTCGGCGTGCCAGTCCTTGAAGTAGTAGTCACCGCCGTAGCCCACGAAGTGGCGCACCCAGACGGCCTTGGGCTCGCCGATGTCGCCGCGCGCGATGATGTCGCGCATCAGCCGGACGACGCCCATGTGGCGCATGTTGTGGCCGACGTAGAGCCGGGTGCCGGTCTCGTACGCGGCGCGCAGGATGTTGTCGCAGCTCTCGACGGAGATGCCGAGCGGCTTCTCCACGAAGACCGCCTTGCCGGCCCTCAGGGCGTCGATGGCGATGGTCTCGTGGGTGTCGTCCGGGGTCGCGACGATGATCGCGTCCAGGTCGTCCCGGCCGAGGAGCAACTTGTAGTCCTCGACCGCGATCTCGGCGCCGAAACGCTCGGCCTCGCGGCTGCGCACCTCCGGGTCGAGGTCGCAGACGGCGGTGATCGCCGATCCCTTGCCGGGGTGGTGGGCCGACATCGCGATGGACCGGCGCAGGCCGAGCCCGATGACGCCGAGTCGCAGGTCTGACACGGGAGTCCCTTCAGTTGGTGCGGGTCGTGCGGGCGGACGTTACTTGCCGGCGAGCGACGCCTCGAACTCGGCGCGCATCTTGTCGCCGCCGCCGGAGCGCCACTTGCGCAGCTCGTCCTGGAAGGCGGAGATCGGCTTGCGGCCGGCGACGATGTCCAGCTGGATGTCGCTCATGGCGGTGGTGAGCGACGGGCTCTTGCTGGTGGACGTGTCCGAGAAGTGGCCGCTCGTCGGGTTGGTCTGGGCGATCTTGAGCAGGTCCTCCTGCCAGCCGTGGATCTTGCCCGCCAGCTCGCCCCGGCCCGGCAGGTAGATGTACTCGGGTCCGGCGGCGAGGAAGGCCAGCGGCATCGCGGTGGTCACGGCCTCGGAGTTCCCCTTGGGGGTGAGCTTGACGTCCCCGTCGGAGGTGCGGTTCCAGTGCTTGCCCTCGATGCCGTTGTCGAGGAAGAGCCGCTCCTCCGTACCGAAGGGGGCGGCCAGGTAGTCCAGGACGCGCAGCAGCATCTTGACGCGCTTGTCGTCGGCCTTCTTGTTGATCGCGGTGTAACCGACGGAGCCGTAGCCCATGTTGTAGTGCGGCGTGGCGCCTTCCTTGGCGGCGAACGGCACGATGACGCCGAACGGGAAGTCGTACGTCTTGGCGTCGACGAGGAAGCTGGGGAAGGACTGGACGTAGGCGCCGAGGGAGCCCTGGGCCATCTTCTCCATGGTGGTGCTGAGGTTGGGGTCCGGCCAGAAGAGCTTGGCCTTGGCGCACTTGACGGCGAAGGCCAGGGCCTCCTGGTACTCCTCCGTCTCGTACTGGTGCGTCAGCTTGCCGCCTTCGAGCCGCCAGGCACTGGGGGCGCCGAACCACTGGGCGAACTGGGCGATGTGGTTCACGTACGCCGGCTCCAGGACGTACTTGTTGCGCTTGACGTCCAGCAGCTCCTTGCCCTTGGCGAGGAAGTCCTCGGCGCTGGTGAACTCGGCGCCGCCGACCGGCTTCCAGAAGTCCTGGTTGACGACGTACACCTGGCCCATGGAGCCGTAGGCGACGGTGACGCCGCGGATCTTGCCGTTGACGACGGCGGTCTTCCAGGCGGTGGTCGGCAGGTTGGCCAGGTTCGGGTAGGCCTTGACCGCGTCGCCCGACAGATAGGGGGTGAGGTCGTGGAACTTGGCGTCGAGGAGCTCGGGCACGCGCTGGATGCCCTGGTTCGGCGGGAACCAGACCAGGTCGGGTATGTCGCCGCCGGCCATCATCGCGTTGAACTTGGTGAGGTACGCGTCGACGCCCTGGTCCACGACGATCGTCATGTCGAACCGGGCGCCGAGGCGCTTGTTCAGCTCCTGCCAGTAGCCGTTCTTGGCCTGCGGCGGGGCGGGGGTGGTGAAGGTCTCGGTGAGGGCGGTGATGCGGCTGCCGTCACCGGGGGTCTTCGCGACGGACTTGGTGAGCTTCTTGGGGTAGCGCAGATAGGTCGCGTCGAGGCCCGCCGCGTTGCCCGCGAGGTCGGCGGGGGCGGTCTGGGCCGCCACGTACGTCGGGAGCTTGAGCTTGGCCGACGCCTTGGCGCCGCCCTTGCTGACCGAGGCGCCGCTGCCGCAGGCGCTCAGGGTCGTCAGACCCGCGACGGTGAGGCCGGCGATTCCCGCGGCGCCCATGAAACCGCGTCGGGACAGGTGGGTGGACATGGGGCTCCTTGAAGTGGGTGGCGTACGGGGCGGTGGTGCGGGGCGGGCGGGTCAGCCCTTGATCGCCCCGGTGAGGACGCCCTTGACGAAGAACTTCTGCAGGAAGGGATAGACGCAGAAGATGGGCACGATCGCGATGATCAGTACGGCCATCTGCAGCGAGGTCGCGGGCGGGATGGAGTGGACGCCCATCGCGGAGGCGTTGATGCTCTGCCCGTTGAGGACGTAGCTCCGCAGGATCACCTGGATGGGGAACTTGCTGGAGTCGTTGAGGTACAGCACCGCGTTGAAGAAGCTGTTCCAATACCCGACGGCGTAGAACAGGCCGACCACGGCGAGGACCGCCTTCGACAGCGGGAGCACGATCCGGAAGAGGACGGTGACCTCATTTGCGCCGTCGATACGCGCCGCGTCGTACAGCTCTTCCGGAATGGACTGGAAGAACGAGCGGACGACGACGATGTTGAAGGCGTTCAGCAGCACCGGAAGGACCAGTGAGGCGTACGTATCCAGCATGTGGAACTGCTGGACGGCGAGGTACGTCGGGATGATGCCGGGTGCGAAGAGGAACGTCCCGAGCACCAGCAGCAGGATCGGCTTGGCGAGGACCGTGCCCGGCCGCGAGGTGCCGTACGCGATCATCACCGTGCAGGCCAGGCTGAGCGCGGTCCCGATCAGCGTGATGAAGATGGACACCACCGCGGCCCGGGTGACCACGCCCCCGGACAGGATGACGCGGTACGCCTCCAGCGTCGGGTGGTGCGGGATCAGCACGTAGCCGCCGTTGGCGTTCAGCTCCTCGCGGCCCGCGAGACTGGTGCCGATGGCCAGGACGAACGGGTAGAGCACGATCACGGTGAGCACGATGAGGGCGAGGCCCTTGGCGCCCTGCCCGTACCAGTGCGGGCGCTCCATCCACGGCGGGCGGCCGTTGGACTTGCGGGGGCGGGGCGTGGCCCCGGACCGGGCGGCGCGCAGCCGGGTCGCGACGGACTGACTCATCGGTACACTCCCTGCTCGCCGAAGCGGTGGGCCAGCTTGTTGGCGGCGAGGATGAGGGCGAATCCGATGACGCCCTTCATCAGTCCGGCGGCGGTGCTCATGCCCCAGTCGCCGTCCACGACTCCGTGGAAGTAGACGTAGGTGTCCATGACCTCGGCGGCGTCCGGGCCGACGGCGTCGCGCTGGAGCAGGATCTGCTCGAAGCCGACCGAGAGGATGTCGCCGAGCCGCAGGATGAGCAGCATCAGGATGACCGGCCGGATGCCGGGCAGGGTGATGTGCCAGATCCGGCGCATCCAGCCGGCGCCGTCCATCGCGGCGGACTCGTACTGCCCCATGTCGATCGAGGCGATGGACGCCAGGAAGATGATCGTGCCCCAGCCGCAGTCCTTCCAGATGGCCTGCGCGGTGATGAGGAACTTGAAGGTCCCCGGGTCGGTCATCACGTTGCCGATGCTGACCCCGTGCTCCATGAGGAGCGTGGTGACCGATCCGGCGCCGCCGAGCACCTGCTTGAACATCGCGACGACGACGACCCAGGACAGGAAGTGCGGCAGGTAGACGACGGTCTGGATGAACCGCTTGATCTTCTCGCTGATGAGCGAGTTGAGCAGCAGGGCCAGGGCGATCGGCGCCGGGAAGTACAGGAGGAGCTGGATCGCCGTGATCTGGAGGGTGTTGGACACCGCGCTCCAGAACTCGGGCTCGGCCAGCAGCGCGGTGAAGTTCGCCATCCCGACGAACGGGCTCTGCTTGAAGCCCAGGAACGGCTGGTAGTCCTGGAAGGCGATGACGTTGCCCGCGAGCGGCAGATAGAAGAAGAGGACGAAGTACAGCACTCCGGGCAGACAGAAGAGCAGGAGCGCCTTGTCCCGCTTGAGTCGCTGCCGGAGCGGCTGCCGTATTCGGTTCTTCTTGCCCTTCCTCCCCGCGGGGCGTTCCGCGTCTTCCGGGTCGCGGGGCTGCGGCACGGGCGGCCGCGCAGCTGTGACCGGCGTGTTTGCCATCGTCACAGGCACCTCCAGGGCTGATGGAGCGAGAGGACGTCCCGCATACGTGGACAGCGGCGCACGCTTCGGGGAAGCGCGGCCGCTGCTCCTTCGCGGCGACAGGCACATAGTTCACGACCGTGCGCCCGTATGGCAAGAGTTGTTCATTTCGCAGAGGTAACGAACATCTATGGGCAGGCAAAAGTCGCTCCATGCCGCACTACAGGGCGTCACAGGCCCGGCAATAGCCACATAAGGGGCACCTGGCGCCTGTGAATCACGAACGGAATGCACTGTTCCTCCGTCAGAACCGGCCATCGCGTGCGTGGTTGTGATTGATCGCGCACACTTCACGCACGCCCCGGCACCCTGAACCGGTTTGGGCGCGCATGGAAAAGCGGGCCGTCGCGCGGCGTGCGCGCGACGGCCCGCTGGGGGTACGGCGAGGGGTCAGACGGCGATGACCGTGACGCCGGCCTCGGTGAAGCGGGCGGACGCCTCGGGGGCGATCCCCCGGTCGGTGACCAGGAAGTCGACCAGGGAGAGGTCGCAGACCCGGGCGAAGGCGCGCTTGCCGATCTTCGAGGAGTCGGCGGCGACCACCACGCGCTGGGCCTGCTGGGCGAGCAGCCGGTTGATGCTGGCCTCGCCCTCGTGGTGCACGTAGGCGCCGCGTTCGGTGTCGATGGCGTTGACGCCGAGCACGGCCACGTCCAGCGTTATCTCGCCGAGCACCCCACTGGCCAGCGGGCCGGTCAGCTCGTACGACTGGGGCCTGGCGACCCCACCGGTGACGACCATCTTGATCTGCGGGCGGATCACCAGTTCGTTGGCGATGTTGAGGGCGTTGGTCACCACGGTCAGCGTGGGCTGCCCCACCGCGCCGCCGGCCCCGTCACCCACCAGGTCCGCGCGGACGGCGAGCGAGCGGGCCACCTCGGTGATGGTGGTGCCGCCGGTGAGGCCGACGACCTCGCCGACCGCGACGAGGTCGGCGACGGCGCGGCCGATGGCCTGCTTCTCCGGGGCGTTGCGCCCCGTTTTGTAGCGGAGGGCCAGCTCGTAACTGACGCCGTGGGCGATCGCGCCGCCCCTGGTGCGGGTGAGCAGCTGCTGCTCGGCGAGCTGGTCCAGGTCGCGCCGGATGGTCGCGGCCGAGACGTCCAGCGTCTTCGCGGCGTCCTCGACGTCCACCCGGCCGTGCTTACCTACGAGTTCCAGCAGTGCGTTCCACCGGGCATCCCTGGACAAGACGGTTCTCCTCACAGGTCCGGGCTGCGGGCGCCCATCCCCTTGGGCGCGATCACCGGACAGGGCGCAAGCGTCGCACAAGGCTCCGGCGAGTCAAGCCCCGTGCACGCAGAATGCTTGATAATGCTCGCTCATCGCGGGTAGCGTGCGCAAACGAGCATCCCACCACCACCACGGAGTGCAAAAGTGTCATTTGTCGAGATCGAGATCGCCAGTCAGCCGGAGTGCTGGCGCCGCGCAGCGCAGCTGGCACCGAGTCACTCCGCCGCGCTGCCCGCGCCGGGCGAGCGCGTCGCCGTCGTCGGCTGCGGCACCTCGTTCTACATGGCTCAGGCATACGCCTCGCTCCGTGAGGAGTCCGGGCAGGGCGAGACCGATGCCTTCGCCGCGTCCGAGTTCCCCGCCCGCCGCCGCTACGACCGGGTCGTCGCGCTCACCCGCTCCGGCACCACGACCGAGGTCCTCGAACTCCTCGGCCGGCTGAGCGGCACCACCCCCACCGTCGCCATCACCGCCGACCCGCAGACCCCGGTGATGACGGCCGCCGACGCTGTCGTCGTCCTCGACTTCGCGGACGAACAGTCCGTCGTCCAGACCCGGTTCGCCACCACGCTGCTCACGCTGCTGCGCGCGCACCTCGGTCTGCACACCGACGCCGTGGTCCGGGACGCGGAGCGGGCGCTCGCCGAGCCGCTGCCGGAGGGCCTGGTGGACTGCACGCAGTTCACGTTCCTCGGGCGCGGCTGGACGGCCGGGCTCGCCAACGAGGCGGCGCTCAAGATGAAGGAGGCGTCGCTCTCCTGGACCGAGTCGTACGCCGCGATGGAGTACCGCCACGGCCCGATCTCCATCGCCACCGACACGACCGCCACCTGGATGTTCGGTGCCGCCCCCGAGGGCCTGCGCGAACAGCTCCTGGAGACCGGTGCCCGCTGGGTGGAGAGCGGCCTGGACCCGCTGGCCGACCTGGTCCGCGTCCAGCGCCTGGCCGTGGCCCGCGCCACCGCGCGCGGCCTCGACCCGGACGCCCCCCGCCACCTGACCCGCTCGGTGGTCCTGGCGGACGCCTGATCCGGCGCAGCACCTCGAATGCCGGACGGGCTGGAATTCAGCCGGTCCGGCATCCGGGGACTGGGGGCTCGGGGGCGGCGCCCCCGGTCAGGACTCCTCGAAGTGGGTGTCCAGGACCGCGTCGAAGCCCTCGGTCCACTCCTTGAGGCTGCTGCGCGACGGCGCCTCGACCTCGCCGTTGAACCAGCGCTTGGACGACAGGTGGACGGTCACGGTGAACCGGCGGCCGAACCGGGCCGGCTTCAGTTCGACCGCGCCGATCTCGTCCCAGCCGAAGTCCGCCTGCTGATCGTCCAGCGTGAACCGGACTCCCTCGGGTCCGGCCGAGATCGATCCGCGCCAGTCGCTCACCTCGAACGAGGGTCCTTCGGCGGCCTCTTCGTCGGTTTCCTCCTGCTCCTGCTCGTCCTCCTCCTGCGCCACGGGCGCCTCGTCGGCCGGCTCGGGGACAGCGTCCGCGGCGGCGGGCTCCTCGGTGGTCTCGTTCTCCGGCTCCTCCTCCACCGCTTCCGCGGGTCGGGGGGCCGTGAGACCGGGGATGTACGCCGGGTCGGTCCCTGCGGCGTACGCGGGCTGGGTCTTCGGGTCTATGCGCTGCTCCACGGCGGGCAGTATGGCCGACGAACCTGTACGGGGCCAGTAAGACCGTGCCGGAGGACGGGCCCGGGCCGCCCGGCCCGCCCCCCGGCGCGGGGCCCCGCGCCCCGCGTCAGCCGGTGGCGCAGACCTCCCCACCCAGCGAGAAGGCGTCCGGTGCGGTGTTGCCGCCGGTCAGCGTGCCCGTGAAACCGAAGCCCGCGGACGCGCCCGGTGCCACCCGGCCGTTCCAGGAGACGTTGGTGGCCGTCACCTTCGCCCCGTCCTGAGCGGCGGTCGCGTTCCACATCTGGCCGACCTTCTGCCCGTCGGGGAAGGTCCAGGCGAGCTTCCAGCCGTTCAGCTCCGTGCTGCCCGTGTTGGTGAGCGTCACATCGGCCTGGAAGCCGCCGGACCACTGGTTGGTGACCTTGTACGTCACCGAACAGGCCGCGCCACCGGGGTCGGTGCCGGGATCCGTGCCGGGGTCGGTGCCCGGGTCCGTACCGGGGTCGGTGCCGTCGCCGTCCGAGGAGTCCCCGTACATGATTCCGCGGCCGTTGGTGGACACGTACACCCGGCCGAAGACGCGCGGGTCGCCCGTGATCGCGGCGCCGGTCCAACCCCACTGGTGGGCGTCGTCGTTGATGCGCGTCCAGGTCGTGCCCGCGTCGGTGGACCGGAAGATGCCGCGTACCCCGCCGATCTTCGCCGAGACGAAGAGCGTCCGGTACGAGACGCCCGCCGCCGCCTTGCCGAAACCGACGGAGTCCGCCTCGCCGACGCCGCTCAGCCTGGTGAACGTCGCGCCCGAGTCGGTCGAGTGCCACAGGCCGTACGCGCCCGTCGTGGCGCCGCCCGCCAGCCAGATGTCGCCCTCGGTGCCGGGGACCGCCTTGAAGCGGACGTTGCCCTCGGTGGGCAGGCCGCTCGACGCCTTCGCCGTGAAGGTCGCGCCGCCGTCCGTGGAGACGTAGAAGGTGCCGGCCTTGAACCCGTAGAACTTCTTCGGGTTCTTCCGGTCCGACTCGACCGTCGCGCCCTGCGGTATCCCGGTCGACGCCGACCACGAACTCCCGTACCCGGTGGCGTGATACACCCCGGTGCCCTCGGGGCTCCAGACGAAGCCGCTCGCGTCGGCCGCCGCCGCGACCGTGCCGCCGCCGGTCACCCCGGACGGCTCGGAGCCCTGGAACCAGTTGGCGCCGTTGTCCGTCGAGAAGCCGATGTGCGGCGCGGCGTCGGCGCTGCCGACCCGGACCACCGTGTTCGGGCTGCTCTCGGCGAAGTCGATGCTCGTGGTGGAGGTGAGGCTGGGCGAGGTGAACATCATGTCCGGCACGGCGTCGAGATCGGTGTGCCGGAAGCCCCCGATGTCACCGAGCGCGCTGAGCAGCGGCGCCCCGGACGGCGGGCTGGCCAGGTCGTTGACGGCGGTCTCCTCCAGGCCCTTCACCATCGGTGTGATCCTGAACCGGCTGCCGGAGTCCCAGTCGGTGAGGTTCTCGGTGCCGTAGATCGTCGCGCCGGTCCCGTACATCATGCGGTCGGAGTCGAAGGGGTCGATCTCCAGCGCCTCCGTCATCCAGCCCAGCTTCGGCGTGGTCTCCGGCGGCGTCGGGTTGGCGCCCCAGGTGAGCCACGGCACCGAGGAGACGTCCTGGGTGAAGCGGTTGGAGCGGTTGGGGTAGCTGGTGTAGTCCCACGCCTGGGTCCAGGTCGCCCCGCTGTCCGTGGACCGGAAGATCTGGGTGTCCGGCCACCAGGAGCTGTACGCGGTCGCCATCACCGTGCCGGGGTGCTGCCGGTCCACGGTGAGCCCGCTGAAGCCGTAGTAGGTGTCCGCCTCGGCGACCGGGCTGACGTCCTTCCACTCCCCCGTGGCGGTGGCGTACCGCCAGATCCGGCCCTTGCCGCCGTCGTACGGGCCGCCGGTGTCGCTGAGGGTCAGATACAGGTAGCCGTGGTCGGAGTCGAGTACGCCCTTGTGCGCCAGGTATCCGGTCGGCTGCCCGGCGATCCGCGACCAGGTGGTCCCGCCGTCCGTGGAGCGGTAGACGGTGTTCTCCTTGTCGGCGACCCCGACGTAGATGTCCTGGGTGGCGCTGCCCGCGCTGCCGGTGCGCTCGTCGAAGGTCACCCAGACGATGCCCTGGTTGTCGTTGCCGTAGCCGCTGGTGTCGGTCGGGTCCTGGGCGTAGTTGCCCGGGTTGGGGAAGGCCGTCACCTCGGACCAGGTGGCGCCCGAATCGGTGGACCGCCACAGGCCCTTGCCGCTGGGCGCGCCGAGGTAGAGGACGGAGTTCTTGTTCGGGTCGACCGCCAGGCGTTCGCCCATGCCCCGGCCCGGCATGTTGCCGCCGAGCTTGAAGGGCAGGGTGCTCGCCTTCCAGGTCGCGCCCCGGTCCGACGAGCGCAGCACCGCGCCGTTGGTGGGGTCCCAGTCGTTGGTGTACGTGCCCACGGCGGCGTACACCTTGTCCGGGTCGACGGAGTCCGAGGCGAGGCTCACCACCCCCGTCCAGCCCCAGTGGTCCCAGTCCACCCAGTCCAGCAGCGGCTTCCACTGCTTGCCCGCCTGGTCCCAGCGGTAGGCGCCGCCGATGTCGGTGCGGGCGTAGGCGAGGTTCTTCTCGGACCGGTTGAAGACGATCCCGGGGACGAAACCGCCGCCGTCGATGCGGACGTTCTTCCAATCGTACGTGTCCGCCGCGAGGGACACATCGGATGCCTGGGCGGACGCGGAGGCATCGCTGTCGCGCGCCGACGCCGGCGCACCGGCGGCGAAGAGCCCGGCGGTGAGAGTGAGGGCCGCCACCAGGGCAGCGAAGGGTCTTGCGCTTCTGCGCACGGAAACGTCTCCTCCGAACAGGGCCGCCGACAAAGGCGGTAAGGGTGTGAACGGATGTGGGAGCGCTCCCATTTCGCGTCCCGATGGTAGCGGCGCCGCCCCTCCGGGAGAAGGGCGGGCGCGAAGCTCATCGGATGACTTCCGGGCGCGTCAGTACCAGCCGGACCCCGGCGGGTCGCAGACCTCAAGGACGACCTCACCGGACACGGAGGTGCGGCCGCCGACCGGGCGCACCCGGTCGCCGACGTTCACCAGGTGCGGGGCCGCGCCGACGATCCGGCAGCGGTAGACGAAGCCTTCGGGGAAGCGGACCAGGGACTCGTTGCGCATGATGCGCGAGTAGCGGTTGACGACGTTCGAGCGGATGACCACGCCGTGGCCGTCGCTGTGCTCGGATTCGAGGTCGCTCGACGCGCAGACGGGGCACAGGAGTTTGCGGAAGGAGGCGGTGTGGCACCAGCGGCACACCTGATAGACGAGCCCTTCCTGGCTGGTGTGCGCTTCCGTCGCCTCACGGGTCGGCCGCCCCATCACGTCGGTTCCGGTACTGAACACGTTCCGCCTCCCGCGCTCGACTCGGTGCGCCGCAGCTTCGGCGACGGCACACCGGCACCGTATGGCACTTAGTTCCAGTAGTAAAGGCACTGAGTGCCGCGAACTCCTGAAGCCGCCCTCCCGGGTCCTTACGCGGTGCCGAGCGCGGACTCGATGTGCTGCACCACGCGCCACATCGGGGCACCCTTGCGCGCGACCATGACGATGACCTCGTCGTCGCTCACGGAGGAGGAGACGGCGGCGGGGTCCGGCTCCGGCTCCGGCGCGGGTGCGACGGGCCGCGTCCGCGCCCCGCCCCACACCGTGCGGACCAGTTCGAGGGCCCGGTCCACCTCGGCCCCCGCGTCGCCCTTGCCGCCCGAACGCAGCCAGGACCGCAGCCCGTTGTTGTGCGCGGCGACGACCGAGGCGGCGATCACCTCGGCGCGCAGCGCGAAGTCGGGCCCGGCGTCCGGGTCGTCGGCCCAGCGCCGCTCCAGGTAGCCGGCGAGGGTCCGCTCGTAACGGCGCACCACGGAGAGCTCGTACGTGCGGAGGCCGGGCACCTCGCGGGTGAGCCGGTAGCGCTGTACGGAGAACTCGGGCTTCTCCGCGTACATCCGCAGCACCAGCCGGGCCCCGTCGCACACCGTGGCGACCGGGTCCGCGCCGTCGGCGTCCGCCAGGAAGGCGGTCATGTCCGCCAGGCACCCCTCGTGGTCGGGGAAGACCGCGTCCTCCTTGGAGGGGAAGTAGCGGAAGAAGGACCGCCGCCCCACCCCGGCCCGCGCCACGATGTCGTCCACCGTGGTCCGCTCGAACCCGCGCTCCAGGAAGAGCGCGAAGGCCGCCTCGGCGAGCACGTCACGCATGGGGGGCTTCTTGGCCGGCCGGCGGTCTTCGGTCATGCCGGAAACGTAACACCGAAACCGGCCGTCCGGCACTGGGTACCTTTACGAAGGGTACTGAGTGCCATAAGATTCCCGCAGGACACCACCAGGTACAGGGAGAGCCGGCGTGAGCTTGAGGATCGTTGTCACTGTGAAGTACGTGCCCGACGCGACCGGTGACCGGCATTTCGCCGATGACCTGACGTTGGACCGTGAGGACGTCGACGGTCTGCTGTCGGAGCTGGACGAGTATGCGGTCGAGCAGGCGTTGCAGATCGCGGACGCGGCGGACGATGCGGAGGTCACCGTGTTGACGGTGGGTCCGGAGGATGCCAAGGACGCGTTGCGCAAGGCGTTGTCGATGGGTGCGGACAAGGCGGTTCACGTCGAGGACGACGATCTGCACGGTACGGACGCGCTGGGTACCTCGCTGGTGCTGGCGAAGGCGATCGAGGAGACCGGGTACGACCTGGTGATCTCCGGGATGGCGTCGACGGACGGCACGATGGGTGTGGTTCCGGCGCTGCTGGCGGAGCGGCTGGGTGTGCCGCAGGTGACGCTGCTGTCGCAGGTGTCGGTCGAGGGCGGTGTCGTGCGCGGCCGTCGCGACGGGGACAGTGCGTCGGAGGAGCTGGAGGCGTCGCTTCCGGCGGTGGTGTCGGTGACCGACCAGTCCGGCGAGGCGCGTTACCCGTCGTTCAAGGGGATCATGGCGGCGAAGAAGAAGCCGGTGAAGTCCCTGGACCTGGACGACCTGGGCATCGACGCGGACGAGGTCGGCCTCGCGGGTGCGTGGTCGGTCGTGGACGAGGCCACGCAGCGTCCGGCGCGGACGGCGGGCACGATCGTGAAGGACGAGGGCGAGGGCGGCAAGCAACTGGCCGAGTTCCTGGCCGGTCAGAAGTTCATCTAGACCCCGTTGGTCTGTGTTCCGTCGTTCGTTTTCGCTGATGTGCAGGAGTAGGTCTGATGGCTGAAGTTCTCGTCTTTGTCGATCATGTGGACGGTGCCGTCCGTAAGCCGACGCTGGAGCTGCTGACGCTCGCGCGCCGGATCGGTGACCCGGTCGCGGTCGCGGTGGGTGCCGGTGCGGCGGGCACGGCGGATGTGCTCGCCGAGCACGGCGCGGTCAAGGTCCTGACCTCGGAGGCGCCGGAGTACGGCGACTACCTGGTCGTGCCTAAGGTGGACGCGCTCCAGGCCGCCCACCAGGCGGTATCGCCCGCCGCCGTGCTGCTGTCCTCCTCCGCCGAGGCCAAGGAGATCGCCGCGCGCCTCGCGGTGCGGATCGGGTCGGGCATCATCACCGACGCGGTCGACCTGGAAGCCGGTGACGAGGGCCCGGTCGCCACGCAGTCGGTGTTCGCGGCCTCGTTCACCACGAAGTCCCGGATCACGCACGGCACCCCGGTCATCACGGTGAAGCCGAACTCGGCACCCGTCGAGCAGGTCGCCGGTGCGGGGGCGGTGGAGGAGCTGGCGGTGGAGTTCTCCGCCGCCGCCACGGGTACGAAGGTGCTGTCGCGCACCCCGCGTGAGTCGACGGGCCGTCCGGAGCTGACGGAGGCCGCGATCGTGGTCTCCGGGGGCCGCGGCGTCAACGGCGCGGAGAACTTCGCGGTCATCGAGGCCCTCGCCGACTCGCTGGGTGCCGCGGTGGGCGCCTCGCGCGCCGCGGTGGACGCCGGCTGGTACCCGCACACCAACCAGGTCGGCCAGACCGGCAAGTCCGTCTCCCCGCAGCTCTACATCGCCAACGGCATCTCCGGCGCGATCCAGCACCGGGCCGGCATGCAGACCTCGAAGACCATCGTCGCGGTCAACAAGGACGCCGAGGCCCCGATCTTCGACCTCGTGGACTACGGCGTCGTCGGCGACCTCTTCGACGTCGTCCCCCAGCTCACCGAGGAGATCAACACCCGCAAGGGCTGACACCCCCTCACCTGTGGTGCCCGGCCGGGGCGGTGAGCGCGGACCATGCGCTCACCGCCCCGGCCGGTCCCGTTTCAGCCGAGCAGTTCCTCCACCAGGTCGGCGGCGCGCGGGGTGCCGCCCTCCGTCCGGGCGTCCTCGCGCAGCCGCGCCGACCGCCGGGCGACCTCGGGGTCGTCGACGAGCGCGGTGAGCGCGTCGCGCAGGGCCTCCGGGGTGGCGTCGTCGGTGTCGACGCGGCGGGCGACCCCGAGCTCGACGAGCTTGTCGGCGTTCATGAACTGGTCGACGCCCTGCGGCACGGCGATCATCGGCACCCCGCTGTACAGCCCCTCGGAGCTGCCGCCCATCCCGGCGTGCGTGACGAAGGCGTCCGCCTGCCGGAGGATGGCCAGCTGCGGCACCCACCGGTGCACCTCGACATTGCCGGGTACGGTGCCCAGCTCCGCCAGGTCCGTCTGCCTGCCGACCTGGAGCACGACGTGCCAGCCGGGCAGGTCGCCGTAGGCCGCCAGGCAGTTGCGGTAGAACTCCGGGCGGTTGGTGTACGCGGAGCCCAGCGAGATCAGCAGCACCTTCTCCGCCCCGGCGGGCCGGGTCCAGCTCTGCTCCTCGCCGCGCCCGGCGAAGCACGGCCCGACGAACGTGACGGTGTCCATGTCCACGTCGTCCGCGTGCGGCTGCATCGCGCGCGGGATCAGGGCGAGGGTGTCGTCGGGGCGCCCGACGAACGTGTCCATGTCCCGCGAGGTCGCGCCGTTCCCGGCCAGCCACTCGGTGAACCGCGCCCGGTACGCGTCGGCCCCGGGCAGCGTCCACAGCTGGGCCGCGACGTCCTTCTCGTAACTCCGCCAGCCGACGAAGGTCGGGTAGAGCTGCATCAGCGGGCGGTTCTGCGACTCGGCCAGAACCCGGGCGGGGTACGCGCCGATGTCGTACAGGTACAGGTCGGCCGGGTCCTCGTCGTAGACGGCGCGCAGCTGCGGCAGGGCCTGGACGGCGTCGTCCAGGAAGAGGCCCATGGCGGCGATCGGGTCGTCGGGCCAGACGTTCTCACCGACGGGGAGCACGGAGTCGTACGGCACGAAGGTGGCGCCGGTGGCCTCGATGCGCTCGGCCATCACGGGGTCGTTGGCGTAGGTGACGCGGTGGCCCCGGGCCACCAGTTCGCGGATGACCTCGATGCTCGGCAGCACATGGCTCACGACGGAGGTGCCGATCATGGCGATATGGGCAGGGCGGCGTGACATACGGAATCACTCGTTTCAGTTCTGCGGCGGAAGTGGACACGGCAGACCGGCGCGTCGCCACCCCGGCGAGGGCCGGGCGGTGGGCGCGTGGATGCGGTGTGCCGGACGGGGTCGGGGACGGGCCCCGGCCGCGTCAGCCGTAGAGCTGCACGATGTTCATGCCGCGACTCTAGCGGCCGCCCGGTCCGCGCGCACAGGGTTTTCCGTGGGCGCGGACCGGGCGGCGGGGCCGTCACGCGCCGGGCGCGGCCGCTTCGAGGTCGTCCACCGTGCCGGACATCAGGGTCCGGATGTGGGCGGTGATGTGCTCGGCCGGCCAGTCCCACCAGGCCAGCGCGAGGAGGCGGGCGACATCCTTCTCCTCGTAACGGGGGCGCAGCAGCCGGGCCGGGTTGCCGCCGACGATCCCGTAGTCCGGCACGTCCTTGGTGACCACCGCGCCGCTGCCGATGATCGCGCCGTGCCCGATCCGCACGCCGGGCAGCACGGTCGTCCCGTGGCCGAACCAGACGTCGTTGCCGACGACCGTGTCGCCCCGGTTCGGCAGCCCCGCGAGCAGGTCGAAGTGGTCGGCCCAGGAGCCGCCCAGGGTGGGGAACGGGAAGGTGGACGGGCCGTCCATGCGGTGGTTGGCGCCGTTCATCAGGAAGCGCACGCCCGTGCCGAGCGCGCAGAACCTGCCGATGACCAGCTTCTCCGGGCCGTAGTGGTACAGCACGTTGCGGGTTTCGAACGCGGTGGCGTCGTCCGGGTCGTCGTAGTACGAGTACTCCCCCACCTCGATCAGCGGCGAGGTCACCAGCGGCTTGAGCTGCACCACCCTGGGCTGGCCGGGCATCGGATGGAGCACGGTCGGGTCTGCGGGTACGGGCAGCGGCATGAGGTCCTCACGGTCGCGGGTCGGGTCCGCCGACCATGATCGCCGCGCCGTGGCCCGTACGACAGCGGATTTACGGGCAAGGCCCGCCCCGGGCGGACCGGGACGGGCGGGTTCGGGCGGCGGATCAGGGCTGGATCGGCATCGACCAGCAGTTGGAGGCGGTGCGCTTGCCCGCCAGGCGGTCGGTCAGCCAGGAGATGGCGTCGCCCTGGTCGGTGATGAGCGGGACCATGTGGTTGGTGAGGATCTTGTCGCCGAGGTTGGGCAGGATGACGGCGTCGTAGGTGACGTCACCGCCCTTGCGGCACCAGTCGACGGCGAGCTGACGCGCCTGGCCGTGCGGCACGATGTCGTCCTGGATGCCGGTCGCCACCCGCACCGGGCCGGACGGCTTGAGGGTGCCGATGCGCTGCTTGTCGAGCGCGGCCTGCGCCTTGGGCTCGGCGGCGATGATCTCGCCGAGGGACTTGCCGGTGGTGGTCCACTTGGAACTCTTCGCGAAGCCGTAGCCGAGGATCGCGTCGCCGACGCACATGGTCGAGGCGTTCTTCAGCGCGGCCCGCCCGGCGTCGTTGATGTTGGCCTCCACGACGTCCCGCAGATCGGCGTCGGACTGCGCGAAGCCGTTGATCGACCAGGCGAGGGCGCCGGCCAGGGCGCTGCCGTCGATGCCCTTCATGGTCGCGGTCAGGTCGGCGGGCGGCGCCCCGGCATAGGTCCCGGCGAGCTGGATCTCGGGGGCGTACGAGGGCTGGAGTTCGGCGGCCGACGCGCTGGCCCCGCCGCCCTGGCTGTAGCCGTACAGGCCCGTCCGGGACGCGGCGGTCAGCGAGGTGGCGGGCAGTTGGTGCGCGGCGCGGACCGCGTCGAGCAGCGCGTGGCCCTCGTCCACCCGGTTGACGTAGGTGTGGAGGCGGTCGGTGGTGCCGAGGCCCACGTAGTCGGTGACGACGACAGCGGCACCGGCGGCCAGCAGCCGGTAGACCGACAGGGTCTCGTAGCCGATCGACACGGACTCGGGGGTGACGGCCAGCGGGTGCTGGAGGGCCAGCGAGGGCGCGCACTGGTCGCCCTGGCCCATGGTGCCCGAGGCCAGCGCGACCAGCGGGCGGGCGCCGCCGCCCTTCCAGGCGGCCGAGGGCTCGATGTAGGCGCCGGTGACCGCGGCCGGCTGCCCGTTGGAGTCGGTCGTGCGGTACATGAGGCGGGTGGCGGTGCCCGGCATCGGGCGGCCGTCCAGCCCCGGCAGGCTCAGGGCGAGCGGCAGGGGCTCGGTCCGGATCAGCGCCCCGTTGGCGGCGGGCAGTTGGGCGGGCGGGTCGTAGAAGGCGGGGATGGTCACGCCCCGGGACACGACGGGCTCGGTGCCGTCGGCGGCGGACGCGGGCGCGGCGTACGCGGCCACGCAGGCCGCCGCGGTCACGGCGACGGCCGCGGCGCGGAAGGGACGGACGCGGCGTGGGGGAAAGGTGGAACGCGAACGGTCCTTGCGGCTCAAGGCTCACTCCTCGCTCTGCTCCGGAAGTACGGGTGAGCGCAAGCTAACAGCGGGGCTTACCGGTGGTAACCCATGAGTAAGTTACGCATTGGTAACTGTCGTCGGCGGCCGAACTCTCCCTGCTCGGCGGCCGAGTTGCTTAAGGTGGGCCCGAGCTGATCATCCGCAGCACCTCCCGCACCCTGGAGTTGGCCATGTCCCGACCGGAGAACGACCCCACCGCCCCGCTCATCGACACCAGCAAGCCGCATCCCGCGCGGATGTACGACTGGTTCCTCGGCGGCAAGGACAACTACCCGGTGGACGAGGCCATGGGCCGTCAGATGCTGGCCGTCGAGCCGAACGTCCCGGTGATGGCGAAGATCAACCGCGCCTTCATGCACCGTGCGACGCGCTGGCTCTCCACCCAGGGCGTCCGCCAGTTCCTCGACATCGGCACCGGGATACCCACCGAGCCCAACCTCCACCAGGTCGCCCAGGCGGCCGCCCCCGCCACCCGGGTCGTCTACTGCGACAACGACCCGATCGTCCTGGCCCACGCCGAGGCGCTGCTCAAGGGCACGCCCGAGGGTGTCATCGACTATGTGCAGGCGGACGCGCGGAACGTCGACACCATCCTCGAACACGCGGGCAAGACACTGGACTTCGGCAAGCCGGTCGCGCTGTCGATGATCGCGCTGCTCCACTTCGTGAGCGACGAGGACGGCGCGTACGAGCTGGTGCGGCGGCTGACCGACGTGCTCGCCCCCGGCAGCTACATGGTCATCTCGCAGATCACCGCCGACTTCCACCCGGAGGAGGCGCGCGAGGTGGACAAGATGTACAAGGCCAACACCCTGACGCTGGCGCCGCGCACCCGCGACCAGTTCGCCTCGTTCTTCGACGGCCTGGAGATCGTGGAGCCCGGCATCGTCGCCGCCGAGGCCTGGCACCCCGAGCTCGGCGAGCCGGTCCCCGGCACGGGCGAGATCGTCACCCCGGGTTACGTGGCGGTCGGCCGCAAGCCGTAACACGCGGAGCCCGACCACGGCAGCCCGGTGCGCACTTCGGTGTCACCGGGCTGTGTGATGATACGGAAAACGGATCAGCGGGGGCGCAGCGTGGACACGGACGGGTCATCCATACCGGACGAGGAGTGGGAGCGCTTCCTGCGGGAGGCGGAGGCCCGGACCCCCGGCGCCCCCGAAGAGCCGTCCGCCCGGGCCCGGATGGTGGCCCAGCGGCTGCGCGAGGAGACCGGCCCGCCCCCGGGATGGCGCACCCATCAGCCGCCCCGGCGACGCGGACGGGTCTGGTACGTGGTGGGCCTGGTGGTCGTCGTCGCGCTGCTCATCGTGGCTTTGGTCCCGGGCCGGGCGGCCGGCTGGCTCGGCTTCGGCGACGGGGGCGGCTCCACGGCGCCGACGCCCGGGGCGCCCACACTGGACGATCCGTTCAAGGGGTCACCGGCGGAGCACTGGGCCGCCGGGACGGCCGGGATCACGATGCCCTCGGCGCGGGCGGCCGGGTGGATGAGCGAGAAGCAGGTGTCGGACGCGCTCGACAGGAGCCTGGCCTTCCTCTCCGACTCCGGCCTCGATCCGGCGGTGCTGCGCGGGGAACGGCCGGCGAAGGCCATCGGGGCCCTCAACACGAAGCAGCCCGGCATCAAGGAGTACCTGGCGAACGCGTTCGACTCCCCGACCCGGGAGGACGACCCGCTGACGCTGTTCAGCCGCTTCGACCCCGCGTACGCGCGCCCAGCCGGTGACGTGGTCAAGACGCGCGGCGAGCTCACCTACCGGGAGGGCGAACGGGGCGCGGTCGAGGTCACCGCCGATGTCACCTTCGTCTACGCCCTCGTGCGGGCCTCCGGGGACGGCGACGAGGTCGCCCGGACGATCGCCCGCCGGGAGATCGTGATGAGCTGGGACGACCCCGGCAAGGTGATCACGGTGCCGGGGACCTTCTCGCTGAAGTCGTACCGGCTGGACTCCGCCAACGGGGGCTGCGAGAACACCACCGGCTACTTCCGCCCCGATTTCGAGAAGGAGCCCGGGCCCTCGGACGGCGCCACGGAAGTCGACCCGTACGAGCGGAGCACCTCGATGGACGAGCGCATGAAGGGCCGGGACACCGCGGACTGCGACACGGCCACCCGCACCTGAGGCCGCGGCACGATACCCGGGCGGGGCGCTCCCCCACGTCGTACGCTTCGGGCGTGACGAGCAAACCCGACACGGGGCAGAACCTGCGCGACCTGGCGCGGCTGCGCCGGGTCCGCGACCGGATCGACCGCGACTACGCGCAGCCGCTGAACGTCGAGGCGCTGGCGCGCGGCGCGCACATGTCGGCGGGGCACCTCAGCCGTGAGTTCAAGCGGGCCTACGGGGAATCCCCGTACGGCTATCTCATGACCCGGCGCATCGAGCGCGCGATGACGCTGCTGCGCCGGGGGGACATGAGCGTCACCGAGGTGTGCTTCGCGGTCGGCTGCTCCTCGCTCGGCACGTTCAGCACGCGCTTCACGGAGCTGGTCGGGATGCCGCCGAGCGTCTACCGGCAGGACGCCGCGCAGGCGACCGAGGGCATGCCGTCCTGCGTCGCGAAGCAGGTGACGCGGCCGGTCAGGAATCGAGAAGCCCCGCTGCCGGGGACGCCGCTAGCGTGAGGGCTTGAACGGGGAAGGCCGCCGCGGGGCCGGCGGCGACGACGGGGCTGCGCGACGGCTCCGCCAATCCAGGGAGACACCATGAGCAGGGCCACAGGTACGCGGCCGCACGCCGCCGACAGCCACGATCTGATCCGTGTGCACGGGGCGCGGGTGAACAATCTCAAGGACGTCAGCATCGAGATCCCGAAGCGCCGGCTGACGGTGTTCACGGGCGTCTCCGGGTCCGGCAAGAGCTCGTTGGTGTTCAACACCATCGCCGCCGAGTCGCAGCGGCTGATCAACGAGACGTACAGCGCCTTCGTGCAGGGGTTCATGCCCACCCTGGCCCGGCCCGAGGTGGACGTCCTGGAGGGGCTGACCACCGCGATCATCGTGGACCAGCAGCGGATGGGCGGCGACACCCGCTCGACCGTCGGCACGGCGACCGACGCCAACGCCATGCTGCGCATCCTCTTCAGCCGCCTGGGCACCCCGCACATCGGCCCGCCGAGCGCGTACTCCTTCAACACCGCGTCGGTGAGGGCGAGCGGTGCGATCACCGTCGAGCGCGGCAACAAGAAGACCGTGAAGGCGACCTTCCAGCGGACCGGTGGCATGTGCACCGAGTGCGAGGGCCGGGGCACCGTCTCGGACATCGACCTCACCCAGCTCTACGACGACTCCAAGTCCCTGGCCGAGGGCGCGTTCACGATCCCCGGCTGGAAGTCCGACAGCTTCTGGACCGTCCGGGTCTACGCCGAGTCCGGCTTCCTGGACCCGGACAAGCCGATCGCGGAGTTCACCAAGAAGGAGATGCAGGACTTCCTGTACCGGGAGCCCACCAAGGTCAAGGTGGAGGGCGTCAACCTCACGTACGAGGGACTGATCCCCAAGATCCAGAAGTCGTTCCTGTCCAAGGACAAGGACTCGCTCCAGCCGCACATCCGGGCGTTCGTGGAGCGCGCGGTCACCTTCACCACCTGTCCGGCCTGCGACGGCACCCGGCTCAGCGAGGGCGCCAGGTCCTCGAAGATCGCCGGCATCAGCATCGCGGACGCCTGCGCGATGCAGACCAGCGACCTGGCCGCCTGGATCCGTGACCTGGACGAGCCCTCGGTGGCGCCGCTGCTCACCGCGCTCGGGGAGACCCTCGACTCGTTCGTGGAGATCGGCCTCGGCTATCTGGCGCTCGACCGCCCCGCCGGCACGCTGTCCGGCGGCGAGGCGCAGCGCGTCAAGATGATCCGCCACCTCGGCTCCTCGCTCACCGACACCACGTACGTCTTCGACGAGCCCACCGCCGGGCTGCATCCGCACGACATCCAGCGGATGAACAACCTGCTGCTGCGCCTGCGCGACAAGGGCAACACCGTGCTGGTGGTGGAGCACAAGCCGGAGACGATCGCGGTCGCCGACCACGTCGTGGATCTCGGTCCGGGCGCCGGTACGGCCGGCGGCACCGTCTGCTTCGAGGGCACCGTCGACGGGCTGCGCGCCTCGGGCACCGTCACCGGGCGCCACTTCGACGACCGTTCCACGCTCAAGGCGGACACCCGGAAGCCCACCGGCGCGCTGGAGGTGCGGGGCGCGTCGGCGAACAACCTGCGCGACGTCGACGTGGACATCCCGCTCGGCGTGCTGACCGTCGTCACGGGCGTCGCCGGGTCCGGGAAGAGCTCGCTGATCCACGGCTCGGTGGCCGGGCGGGAGGGCGTGATCACGGTCGACCAGAGCGCGATCCGGGGTTCGCGGCGCAGCAACCCGGCCACGTACACCGGGCTGCTCGACCCGATCCGCAAGGCGTTCGCCAAGGCCAACGACGTGAAGCCGGGGCTGTTCAGCGCCAACTCCGAGGGGGCCTGCCCGACCTGCAACGGCGCGGGCGTCGTCTTCACGGACCTCGCGATGATGGCGGGCGTCGCCACGGTCTGCGAGGAGTGCGAGGGCAAGCGGTTCCAGGCTTCGGTGCTCGAATACCGGTTCGGCGGGCGGGACATCAGCGAGGTGCTCGCGATGTCGGTCGCCGAGGCCGAGGAGTTCTTCGGCTCCGGTGACGCGCGTACACCGGCCGCGCACCGCGTCCTCGAACGGCTGGTGGACGTCGGGCTCGGCTACCTCAGCCTCGGCCAGCCGCTGACCACGCTCTCCGGCGGTGAGCGGCAACGGCTGAAGCTCGCCACGCACATGGGCGAGAAGGGCGGCGTCTACGTGCTGGACGAGCCGACCACCGGACTGCACCTCGCGGACGTGGAGCAGCTGCTCGGGCTGCTCGACCGGCTGGTGGACTCCGGCAAGTCGGTCGTCGTCATCGAGCACCACCAGGCCGTGATGGCGCACGCCGACTGGATCATCGACCTGGGCCCCGGCGCCGGGCACGACGGCGGCACCCTGGTCTTCGAGGGCACCCCCGCCGACCTGGTCGCCGCGCGCTCCACCCTGACGGGCGAGCACCTGGCGGAGTACGTCGGCGCCTGAGCGGGCCCCCGCGCCCGCCCGGTCCGTGGTGACCGGGCGGGCGCTGTCATGAGCGCCCCCGGAGACGGGCTCGGGTGGCAGCGGGACCGCTTGACGGGCAGTCAGGTCAAGGCGGCATGCCGTGAAGGTCATGTGCCTCTTCAGGATGGCCTGTTCACTGCGGTGCAGGGGCGGTGAGGAATCGTCGCCTTCGCTAATCGGACGCAACTTCTCCCGACATGGCGCACCTGTGTGGAGCCCGTCGAGCCGCGCACACTGGGGCTAATCAGACGGCCAGCGGCCGCACTTGACCGAATCCGACCGCTTTCGCGCAGCGAACTGACCGCAAATTTTCGGCGCTGCACGCATCCGACGTTGTGCACTAGGCATAGGATCAAGCCGCGCAATGCGAGCCCCATCCACCCCACCCGTCCCATCCGTAACTGTGCGCACGATGTACGAGCGTCCCTACCGACACCCCACAACCCGTTAACAGGTATCTGCGTGTCACCGATACTCAAGCCCGGTTCCGGCGACGGAGCCGCGCAGTGAAAATCAATCGCCGCCTCGTCCTGCTGGTCACCGCTCCCCTCACCGTCGCGGTCACGTTCTCGGCCCTGGCCCTCGCACCCGCCACCAACCAGGCACTCCAGGCGAACCGGCTGGCCGACATGGTCGACGTCGCCGCCGGCGCAGCCGATTTAACGCACCAGCTGCAGCGTGAGCGCGCCGCAGCCACCGCCCTGGTCTCCGATCAGGGGGACTCGTCCGCCTTCCAGGCGAGCTCCGACGCGACCGACAAGAGCATCGACGCCTTCAAGAGCCGCACCGGCGGACTCTCCGAGGTGCCCGGAAGCGCCCAGGAGGCACTGGACCGCATCGACCGCTTCATCGATGAACTCCCCGCCCTGCGCGCCCAGGTGCGCTCGGGCAGCACCACCATCTCGGCGCTCGCCTTCGGCTACCGGATCGTGATCGCGGACCTCAACGGTTACCGCGACGGCATCGCCCAGGCCGACGGTGTCGACGCCGACATCGCCGACCGCATCCGCGCCGCCGCGGCGCTGTCCGAGGCCGCCGAGCACACCGCGCAGCAGCAGATCACCGTCATGAGGGCGCAGGCCGCCGGTGGTTTCACCGCGGCGTCCCAGCGCACCTTCGACGCGAGCCGGCTCGGCTACACCGAGTCGACAAGCGTGATGTTCGGCCTCGGCCCGAGCGAGTGGCGGTCCTGGCTGGAGCGCACCCTCTCCGGCCCGAAGGCCCTGGAGTCCCGCAAGCTGGAAGACCGGATCGGCCGCACGGACACCAGCAAGCCGATCGGCGTCACCCCGAAGGAGTGGCAGAAGGCGTCGGCCGACCGGCAGACCCTGCTGCACCAGGTCGAGGAGCGGATCGACGACTCGGTCGCCGCCACCGTCGACGCCGAGCGCACCAGGCTGCTGTGGACCGCGGGCGCCGAGGTCGCCCTCGTGCTGCTCACCCTCGTCGGTGTCGTCCTCGTCGCCGTCCGCCTCGGCCGGGTCATGATCCGCCGGCTGCGCGACCTGCGCAACGCCGCGCACGAGGTGGCCCACACCCGGCTGCCCGCCGTCATGAGCGAGCTGTCCCAGCCCGGCGCGCTGAGCGGGGCCACGCCCGAGCAGGTCGCCGAACGCACCGGAAACCCCGTCGAGACCACGAGCGGGGACGAGATCGGTGAGGTCGGCGAGGCGTTCAACGCCGTCCACCACGAGGCCGTACGCCTCGCGGCCGAACAGGCCCGGGTGCACGAGCAGTTCGCCGAGACCCTGGTCCGGGTCGCCCGCCGGGGCGCCCAGCTGACCAGCGTCATGGTGTCCGAGCTGGACACGGTGCAGCGCGACGAGGCCGACCCGGAGCGCATGAAGACGCTCTTCGCGCTGGACCACCTCGCGATCCGCATGGAGCGCAACACCAACAACCTCCTGGTGCTGGGCGGTTACGGCAACGCCCGGGTGCGCTCCGCCGACATCGGCTGCTCCACCGTCATCGTGGCGGCGGCCCAGCAGATCGAGCGCTTCGACCGGGTGTCCCTCGGCGCGATCGAGGCCGGCATCGGCATCGCCGCCCGCGCCGTGCACGACGTCGCGCACATCCTGGCGGAACTCCTCGACAACGCGACCCGTTTCTCCCCGCCCGATGCCCAGGTCGGGGTCGCCGTCTGGCGGCTCTGGGACCGGGCCGTCGTCCAGATCGTCGACGAGGGCGTGGGGATCTCGGCGGACCGCCGGGCCGTGCTCAACGCCGGGCTGCGCGAGCCGAAGGCGGGCATCGGGGACGTGCGGTCCATGGGTCTGCACGTGGTGGCGCGCCTCGCCGCCCGGCACGGCATCGTTGTCGAACTGCGCGACTCCTCGGGCCCGGGCACCATCGCCGAGGTCACCCTCCCCAAGGAGGTGCTGGCCGAGGTGTCCGAGGAACCGGCACCGCCGGCGGCGAACGGCTTCGAGTCGCCCCGTACGGTCGTCACCCGCCGGAAGCAGGACACCGTACGCGGGCGGGTCGGCCGCCCGGTCGGCGCGGGCGCCCGGGCGGGCGCCCCGACGGCCCCCGGCACGCGTGAGGAGCACGAGGCCCCGGCCCGTACCGAGGTCACCGACGCACCCGCCCCGCACCCCGTGCACGACGAGCCGGCCTCGCGCATCGCGGGCGTCAGCGCCTCCGGGCTTCCGGTCCGCAAGCGCACCGCGCCCCAGCAGTGGCCCGCACGGGAGAAGCGGGCCGCCACCGAGCAGCGGTCCGGCGCCGGTGCGCCGCGGCCGACCCCCCGCCGCCGGGACTCCCGGCAGGTATCCGACGTCCTGGCGGCCTACGCCCAGGGCATCAGCCGGAGCACGAACCCCCGCGGGCGTCCCGCCAACAATGACGACACCGAACGGACCAAGAAATGACCTCACCCACCGACCTGAGCTGGATCCTGAGCGACTTCGCCGGACGCATCCCGGAGGTCACCCAGGCGATAGCCGTGTCCGTGGACGGACTCGCGCTCGCCTACACCGGCGTGGAGCGCGACGACGCCGACCGGCTGGCCGCAATCGCCTCCGGCGTCGTGAACCTGCTGTCCGCGGCCGCCCAGCTCACCGACACCGACCCGGTGGAGCACAGCCTCACCGCGATGGAGGGCGGCTACATGTTCTCCATGGCCGTCTCCAGCGGCGCCTCGCTCCTGGTGATGACCACCAGGGACGCGGACATCGGCGAGGTCAGCTACATGATGTCCGAGCTGATCAACCAGGTCGGCGACTCGCTGTCCCCCCAGGTCCGTTCCCCGCACACCTCCCCCACACGCTGACCCGACCGTCCCCCACGGTCGAACCGACCCGTCCGCGGAGCCGACTCCGCGGTCGGGTCACACCGTTGTCCGACACTCCCCCGATGAGAGCACTCATGTTCTTCGACATACCCCGTCGCAGCCGCCACCGCAGATTCGTCCGGCCCGTCGGCGCCGCCGCCCTCGCCCTCGGCCTGGCCGCCGTCACCGGATGCAGCAGCGACAGCGGCTCCGGCGACAAGACCGTCAAGGTCGGCCTGGTCGCCTCGCTTTCCGGCACCTACAAGCCGGTCGGCACCGACCTGCGCGACGGCTTCCAGCTGTATCTGAAGACGCACGACAACAAGCTGGGCGGGTACAAGGTCGATCTCATCGTGGCCGACGAGGGCGACGGTCCTCCGACCGCCGTTCCGGCCGCCACCAAGCTGGTCAAGAAGGACAAGGTCGACGTGCTGACCGGCCTGGTCAGCGGTGGCTCGGTCAACGCGGTGCTGCCGCTGGTCGGCCAGGCGAAGATCCCCTTCCTCGGCTCCAACGCCCGTCCCGAGGTCAAGGACCCCGAGTACGTGTGGACGACGAGCTTCATGTCCGACGAGCCGGGCAAGGCCATCGCCCCGTACGTCAAGGAGAAGGTGGACGGCCCGGTCTACGCGATCGGACCGGACTACCAGGGCGGCTACGACGAACTGCGCGGTTTCACCGACGAGTTCAAGCGCATCGGCGGCAAGCTCGCCAACCCCGACGGCAAGACCAAGTGGACGCCGTTCCCGAAGACGACCAACTTCATGCCGTACTTCGCGGAGATCGCCAAGACCGACGCCAAGGCGGTCTACTGCTTCTACGCCGGCAAGGCCGCGATCGACTTCGCCAAGCAGTACGCGCAGTCCGACGTCGCCGACCTGCCGCTGTACACCGCCTTCGTCACCGAGGGCAGCGTGCTCCAGGCCGAGGGCCAGGCAGCCAAGGGCATCTACTCCGTCCTGAACTACGCGCCGGACCTCGACAACGCGGCCAACCGCAAGTTCGCCGCCGACTGGACCGCCGAGCACGACACCCAGCCGACCACGTACGCCATGTCGTCCTACGACGCCGCGGCCGTGCTCGACAAGGCCATCGCGGACGCCGCGAAGAAGGGTGACGTGACGCCGCAGACGATCAACAAGGCCATCGCGAGCCTGGGCCAGATCGACAGTCCGCGCGGCAACTGGGAGTTCAGCGAGAAGGCCCACGCCCCGGTGCAGACGTGGTACCTGCGCCAGGTGCGCCCGGACGGCAACCAGCTGTCCAACGTCATGGTCCAGGACCTGGCGACGCTCGGCGGCTGACATGGATCTGCTCGATGCCCACCTCGTGCCGGCGGTCGACGGCGTGGCCTACGGGCTGCTGCTGTTCGTGGTCGCCGCCGGCCTGAGTCTCGCGTTCGGCACGGCCGGCGTACTGAACCTCTCGCACGGCATGCTGTACGCGATCGGCGCCTACACCGGCGCCGAGCTGAGCGACGGAACGTGGGGCGGCCTCGTCCTCGGGCTCGCGGCCGGAACGGCTGCCGCGGCCCTCGCCGGGGCGGGGCTCTCCGCCGCCACGGTTCCGCTCGCCCGGCGTGGGCATCTCGCACAGGCCCTGCTGACGTTCGGGATCGCCCTCGTCGGCGGGGACCTGCTGATCCAGTTCTTCGGGGCCGACGAACTGCCGGTGCGCGTCCCCGGCGCGCTCGACTCCTCGGTCCACCTGCTGGGCCACCGCTACCCCGCCTACCGGCTCTGCTTCATCGCCATGGCCGTCGCCCTGGCGGCCTTCGGTACGTGGATACTCACCCGGACCCGGGTGGGTGCGGCGGTACGCGCGTCGGCGGACGACCCCCAGATGCTCGCCGCCACCGGCCACAACCCCCGTGCCGTGCACACCGGTGTGCTCGCCGCGGCGGGCGCGCTGGCCGGGGCGGCGGGCGTGCTCGGGGCGCCGATCATCGGCCCCGGGCCCGGCACCTCCGAGAACGTGCTGATGCTGTCCCTCGTGGTCGTCGTCCTCGGCGGGCTGCGCTCGCTGTGGGCGACGTTCGCCGCGGCGGTCGCCGTGGGCGAGGTCCAGACCCTGGGCGTCTCGGTGCTGCCGGACCTGGCGCCGTACCTGCTGTTCGCCGCGATGGCGGCGGTCCTGGTGTTCCGCTCCCGCTTCACGGAGCCGGAGGCGCACGAGGAGCGGGGCCCGTCCTCCGACCCGGTCTCCCGGCTGCGCCGGCTCCTCGCCGCCCGCTGGGAGAACCAGACGCGCGGGGCGGCGCCCGTTCCGGCCGCCCCCGCCCGGCTCGGCGCCTGGCTGCACTCGGCCGGGTGGCGGCAGGCCGTCCCGCTGCTCGTGCTGCTCGCCGTGCTCTTCGCGCTCCCTGGGATGCTCGACTCGTACAGCATCTCGCTCGCCGGGTCCGCCCTGGCGCTCGGGCTGCTCGCGGTCAGCGTCACCGTGCTGACCGGGTACGCCGGTCTGCCCACGCTCGGGCAGACCGCCCCGTTCGCCGTGGGCGCGTACGCCACCGCCAACCTGGCCGACGCCGGGTGGACGGTGGGCCCGGTCCAGATCGTCCTGTCGGCCCTCGCGGCCGCCGTGTTCTCGGCGGTGACCGGACCGGCGGTGATCCGCGCCCGGGGGACGACGGTGCTGATGATCACGCTGGCGGTGGGCGAGCTGACCAGTGCGGTGATCAACCAGGTCAAGTCCGTCACCGGCGGCGCCGACGGGCTGGTCGGCTTCCCGGCCACCCGGGCGCTGTGGGGCGGCGAGGGCATGACCGAGGAGCGCGAACTGTACGTGTACGCGGCGGTCGTCGCGGTCGTCGCCGTCGCCCTCACCCTGCTGGTGCTGCGCTCCCCGGCCGGCAAGCTGCTCACCGGGACCCGGGGCGCCGAGGCGCGGATGCGCGCGTCCGGCCACCCCGTGGGGCGCTATCTGCTGGTGGCCCACATCTGCGCCGGTGCGCTGGCCGGGGTGGGCGGCTCGCTGATGGTCACCGTGCAGCAGTACCTCTCCCCCGCCGACGTCGGCTTCGAGATCGCCGCGTTCGCGCTGCTCGCGGTCGTCATCGGCGGTACGACGTCGGTCATCGGCGCCCTGCTCGGCGCCGGGCTGATCGTGTTCACCCGGGACTGGGTCGCCGGCTCCTGGCCGGGTCACGGGCCGCTGCTGCTCGGGGCGCTGTTCATCGCCGCCGTGTATCTGCTGCCGCGCGGCCTGGCCGGTCTGCGTGTCGTCGCCGGCCGCCCGGCTCCCGCCGTCTCCCCCGGGAAGGTCGCCCCATGACGCCCGAAGCCGCGCAGCCGGTCCCCGTGCTGGACCTCGACCACCTCACGCGCAGGTACGGCAGCCTCACCGCCGTGGACGACGTCGCGCTGCGGCTGCCCCCGGGCGCCCGGCACGCCGTCATCGGCCCCAACGGCGCGGGCAAGACGACCCTGCTCAACCTCATCGCCGGGACCGACCGGCCCGACCGGGGCACGATCGCGCTGAACGGTGCGGACGTCACCCGGGCGTCCACCGCGAAGCGCAGCCGGCTGGGCATCGCGCGCAGCTTCCAGCAGCCCTCCGTCATCGGTGAGTTGACGGTGCTGGACAACATCGTGCTGGCCGGCTGGGCGCACCACCCGAAGCGCCGGGGCGCCTGGCGCAGCCCGTCCCGCTACCGGCTGCACACCGAGTCAGCGGGGCAGCACCTGGAGACCGTCGGCCTCGCGCACCTGGCGCACCGGCCGGCCTCCGAGCTCTCGCACGGGCAGCGCCGCATGCTGGACCTGGCCGCGGCCCTGGCGGGCGATCCGCGGCTGCTGCTCCTGGACGAGCCGGCGGCCGGGCTGACCGACGGCGACATCGGCCGGCTGCTCGCCATCCTCGGGGCGCTGCCCGCGAGCGTGGCGGTCGTCCTGGTCGAGCACCACGTCGAGGTCGTCGCCCAGGTCGCCACGTCGGTGACCGTGCTGACGGCGGGGCGGGTGCTGGTGACCGGGCCGACCGCGGAGGCGCTCGCCCACCCGGAGGTCCGCGACGCGTACCAGAACACCGTGCCGGTGTCCGGTGAGGCGCCGGACCTCGTCACCGGATCCACCGAAGCGAGAGGATGACCGACCCCCGATGCTCGAAATCACGGGCCTGACCGCGGGCTACCACGGCGGCACGGTCCTCCACGGCCTCGACCTGTCCGTGCCCGCCGGGACGGTGCACGCCGTCGTCGGCCACAACGGCGCGGGCAAGACGACGCTCGTCCACACCGTCGCCGGTCTGATGCGCCCGGACGCGGGCACGGTACGGCTGGCCGGCCGGGACGTCACGGGGCAGCCCGCGCACCGGATCGCCCGGGCCGGCGTCGGTCTCGTACCGCAGGGCCGCCGGGTGTTCGCCAACCTCAGCGTCGCCGAGCACCTGCGGCTCTCGTACCGTCCGCCGCGCCGGGGCGACGCCGCGCGGCCGAGTGTGTGGACGCCCGAGCGGGTGCTGGAGCTGCTGCCGAGGCTGGGCGAGCGCCGGGGCAACCGGGGCACGGACCTGTCGGGCGGGGAGCAGCAGATGCTGGCCCTGGCCCGGGCGCTGCTCGGTTCGCCGAGCGTGCTGCTGCTCGACGAACCGACGGAGGGCCTGGCGCCCGCCCTGGTCCGTCAGGTGCACGACCTGGTGGTGACGCTGGCCGGCGACGGCATCGCCGTACTCCTGGTGTCGCCCAGTCCGGCGACGGCGGCCGGGTGCGCGGACACGCTGACGGTCCTGACGTCGGGCCGGGTGGCGCTGCGGCTGGACGGTGCCGAGGCCCGCGAGGACCCGACGGCGCTGCTCGCGGCGCTGGAGCTGGCGCCCGCGGCGTCCTGACGGGCGCGAGGGGGCGGTGAGGCCCCCTCGCGCTCCTCGCTACTTCACCTTCAGGCTGTGGCCGCCGAAGCCGCTGCTGCGGTCGGAGCCGCTGTTCTGGTCCTGCCACCAGGCGTCGAACCCAGGCTGCCGCATGGCCGCCCAGTCCGGGGTGTTCTCGACCTGGGTGCTGCCCATGCGGCGGGCCAGGGCCACCATGGCGGAGCCGACCGGGCCGCGCCCGGCGTCGTAGCGCTCCAGCACGTCCTTCCAGCTGTCCCCGGCGATCCAGGCGGCTTCCAGGGCGGTCGCGTCCTGGAGCGCCTTCACGCTGCCGGCGCCGACGTGCGGGCGGGCGACGCTGGCGGCGTCGCCGACGAGCGCCATGCGGCCCGAGGTGTAGTGCGGGACGACCAGGTCGTAGATGGGCTGGATGAAGGTGGTCTCGGCGGGCGTGCCGAGCACCTTGGCCGCCCAGAACGGCGGGAAGTGGTCGGCGACCAGGGCGCGCAGCCAGTCGGTCAGCTCGGAGTTGAGGCGGCCGGGCGGGAGCGAGGTGGGGGTGCGCAGGTCCGGGTGGAGGCCGTCGGTCTGCGGGGGCGTGGTGTAGAGCACCCAGTTGAGGCGGTGGCCACCGGTGCCGTCCGGGATGCGGTAGATCATGCAGTGGCCGTTGGGGAAGACGATGTTGTGCGCGTCGAGCCCGTCCGAGGGCAGCCCCTCGACATCCTCCGACGCGCCGCGCCAGCCGATGTAGCCGGCGTATTCGGGGCTGATGCCGGGGAACATGGCGTCGCGGACCACGGAGCGGTAGCCGTCGGCGCCGATGACGAGGTCGAACCGCTCCTCGTGGCCGTCGGCGAGCCGCAGGGTCACCCCGTCGTCGGCCGGTTCCACGGCGGTGACGACGGCGCCGGAGCGGTAGTCGACGCCCTCGGGCACTCGGCTGCGCAACTCGCTCCAGAGCGAACCCCAGTTGTAGGCGCGGAACGGGAACGGCTGCTGCCCGAAGCCCCGGCCGTGCGGCGCGTCTCCGTCCCGTACGCTCCACACCCGCCGGGTCAGGGGCGCCCAGGGCATCTCGGGGGCTACGTATCCGGCCTCTCTCAGCTCCTCGTAGCGGTCGCTCTGGAGGGCGATTCCGACGCCCCGGTCCCGGAGTTCGGCGTCGGCGCGCTCGAAGACGGTGACGCGGTCCGCTCCGGCGCGCGACGCGGCCAGGGCCGTGGCACACCCCGCTATGCTCCCGCCGACCACGGCGATGCTGCCTCCACGCATGACTGGCTCTCCACTCACTTGATGTCCCGGCCGTCCGCCCGGCGGCTCTCCCGCCGGGGCGCCGGGGCGGTATGACGCTTGCTCGGGCGCTGGCCGGCCGCGCCTTCGCGGTCGCGGCCCGCACCGAATCCTAGCGAGGGGCCTACGGCGCCCGAGCGGCCAGGTTGTTGCCTTTTTCAGCCACCGATACATCGTCAATAGTCGTCCGGTGTGCGTTCCTTGGTCATTTCTGATTAGTGTTCTGTCATGTCCCCCTCGCCGGTGAACCGCTCAACCCCCCACCCGGCGGCCGGCTTCGGCAGCGGGTTGACCGGCTGCGGCGGACCGTGGACCGGCCCGCCCCCCGGTGCCCGCGCGGCCGGCGGAACCGTCCCCCTCATTTCCGCGAGGACCCCATGACCGAACCGATATTGATCCTGCTCGCGCTGGCGGCGGGGGCCTGTGTCTCGCTGTGGTTCCTGATCCGAGCCCGCGCCGAGAAGCGGCGGGCGGAAGAATTCCGGCAGCAGCGTGAGCAGTTGGCGCAGCAGATCCGGGCCGCCGAGCAGTACGTGGCACATATCGCCCAGAGCGTCGTCCAGGCGGCCGCGTCGGAGGCGCAGACCGGCCGCCCCTACCAACTGGATTCGGCCATCCCGCCCCAGCTGGCCCATACCCAGCTCGCCAACGCGCTCACCGCCCTGGCGAACCAGGTGCGCTCCGCGATCACCATGACGGGCCGCCTCGCGCAGAACGCCGCCGAGGAACAGCTCACCCAGGTCTGGGCGGAGACGGAGCGCCAGGTCGCGCAGGCCCGCCAGGAGTCGGTGGACACGGCCCGGGCGGCGGTACGCGCCTTCGCGTCCAGCACCGTGCACCGCGCGGCGAAGCTGAGCAGCACGATCAGCGCGGGGGTGCGGCGCCATGTGTCGGACGACGCGTACGCGACCCTGGTCGAGATGGACCACCTGGCCCAGCAGATGCTGCTCACCGCGTCCGGCTACGGCGTCCTGGCCGGTGACAAGCTGTCGCGGCGCTGGCCCGCCACCACCCTGACCGATGTGGTCCGCACCGCCATGGGCCGGGTCGAGGGCTATCAGCGCGTCCAGCACACGGACCTGGAGTCCTTCGCGGTGCGCAGCCGGTCCGTCGAGGCGGTCGTCCACACCCTGGCGGTGCTCCTGGACAACGCCCTGCGCTACTCGCCGCCCAACGCCCTGGTGCACGTCTCCCTGGAGCACGGGGCGAACGCGGCGTTCCTCGTCGTGGACGACGCCGGTCTGCGGATGGAGGACGAGCGGCTGACCTGGGCCCGCGAGGTGATGTCCGGCGAGCAGCGCGACGACATCACCCGGCTGGGCGCCTATCCGCAGACGGGTCTGCGGGTGGCCTCGGTCCTGGCCGCCCAGTACGGCTTCCGCGTCGAGCTGACCGCGCCGAACCTGTACGGGGGGACCCGCGCGATCATCGTGCTCCCGCAGGAGCTGCTGACCACACCGGGTCCTTCCCGGCCGGTGCCCGCGCAGTCGCTGCCCACGGCCCGGAAGGCCACCGTCCCGCCGGCCCACCGGCCGGCCCCGCTCCCGGAGGCCCCGCCCATGACCGGGTCCGCGCCCGAGCCCGCCGCACCCCAGCCCGCCGCGCCCACGCCTGCCGCCGCCCCCGCCGCAGCCGCCCCGCCCGCGCCGGCCCCCGTGTCCCCGCCCGCCCCGCCCGCCGAGGAGCCCGCGTCCGGTCCGGCGCAGGCGACCACGGCCAGTGGGCTCACCGTCCGCCGGCGCGGGACGCGGCCCGCCGCCGGGCGGTCCGGGCCGGAACCGGAGGTCGAGCCGGGCAGGCCCGCGGTGGCCGCCGCGTGGATGGCGGGCAGCCGCCGCAGCCGGGACAACCAGAACACCCCTCGTACGGACGAAGGACGTTGATCATGTCGGACACGCACGCGAACACCCTGGGCTGGCTGCTCGACGAGCAGCTCGGATCGGTGGAGGGCGTCCGGTACGCCGTGCTGATGAGCGGCGACGGGCTGCTGAAGGCGCGGACGCGCACCATCAGCCAGGAGGACGGCGAGAAGCTGGCCGCCCTGACCGCGTCGCTGCGCGCGTCGGGCCGCGCCTGGGACGAGTTCACCGGCGGCCAGGGCGTCCGCCAGCAGCTGATCGAGTCCGTGTCGACGATCGGACTGACCACCGCCGCCGGGCACCACACCATGCTGTCCGTCGTCACCACGGGCCCGCACGCCGACGTCGGCCTGATCAGCCACCACATGGCCCTGCTCGTCGTCCGCCTGGGCGAGCAGCTGGGCACCAGGGAGCGCACCCCGGTGCTCCAGCCGGACGGGGGCCCCGCCGCATGAGCGGCCCACGGCACGATCCGGACATGGTCCGGCCCTACGTCCGTACGGGCGGGCGGGTCCGCCCGGACCGGGATGTGCGCCTGGAGAGCGTGGTCGTCGCCGCGCCGGGCCCGGCGGGTGAGCTGGGGCCCGACGCGCGGCGGGTGATGAGCCTGTTCGCGGTGGGCCGGGGCGGTCTGGCCGTCGCCGACATCGCGGCCGCGCTCCAGCTGCCGCCCTCCACCGTCCGGATCATCGTGTCCTCCCTGATGGACAGCGGCCATCTGGCCAGCCCGGCCCCGGCCGCCGGGGACCAGCCCCGAAACGACATCCTCCAGAAGGTGCTCGATGGACTCCGAGAACTGGTCTGACGCCTCGAACGGCGTCTCGTACGTACCGGCGACGGTGACCCAGTCCGCCAAGATCGTGATCGCCGGTGGCTTCGGCGTCGGCAAGACGACCTTCATCGGCAGCGTCTCGGAGGTCCGGCCGCTGCGGATGGAGGAGCCGATCACCGAGGACAGCGTCGGCGTGGACGACCTGCGCGGGGTGCCGGACAAGACCACGACGACCGTGGGCATGGACTTCGGCCGCATCCACCTGGCCGGCGGCGCCCTCGCCCTCTATCTGTTCGGCCTGCCCGGCCAGGTGCGGTTCCAGCCGGTGTGGGAGGACCTGGCCCACGGCGCGCTCGGCTGCCTGGTGCTGGCCGACACGCGGGACCTGGACGCGAGCCACGAGGCGCTGGGGCTCCTGGAGGACCAGGGCATTCCGTACGCGGTCGCGATCAACATGTTCCCGGACGCGCCCGGATACGGCCTCGCCGAGATCCGCGAGGCCCTCGCCCTGGACCCGGAGACGCCCCTGACCACCTGTGACGCCCGGGACCGTACCTCCTGCGTGTACGCCCTGATCACGCTCACGGAATATCTCGCCGCACAACGATCGGCCCTCTCCCTGGAGCCCACGCCATGACGTCCCCCAGCACCACCCTGCCGTCGGCCCCGTCGGGCCGGGTCGCCCTCTACGACCCGGAGTACGCCGCCGACCCGCATGCCGCGTACGAGCGGATGCGGGCGGTGTACGGACCGCTGGTGCCCGTCGAGCTGTCCCCGGGCATCCCGGCCACCCTGGTGATCGGATACTTCCAGGCCCGTCGCATCCTCAACGACCCCCTGTACTTCCCGCACGACCCGCGCGTCTGGCAGGAGCAGGTGCCGGCCTCCTGCCCGGTGCGGCCGATGATGGAGTGGCGGCCCAACGCCCTGCGCAGCAGCGGCACCGCGCACGCCCGCTACCGGTCCGCCAACACCACCGCGATCGACGCCGTGGACCAGCACGAGCTGCGGGCCCGGGTGGAGCAGCTGGCCGAGGCCGCCATCGCGGACTTCATCACGGCGGGCCGGGCCGATGTGCTCACCCAGTACGCCTGGCCCATCGCCTTCCGCGTGCTGAGCTCCCTGCTCGGCTGCCCCGACGAGATCGGGGCGCGCATCGCCGACGGGATGTCCCGGATCTTCGAGGCCACGGACGCCCAGCGGGGCAACGAGATCCTGGGCCAGGCGGTCGCCGACCTCGTCGAACTGCGCCGGCGCCACCCCGCCGACGACATCACCTCCCGGCTGCTCGGCCACGCGGCGCAGCTGACCGACGAGGAGATGAGCCACCAGCTGGTCACGCTGTACGGGGCGGGCATCGAGCCGCTGACCAATCTCATCGCCAACACCCAGCTGAAGATCCTCACCGACGAGGAGTTCTCCGCCGGGCTGCACGCCGGGCACTCCACCGTGCGGGACGCGCTCGACACCGTCCTCTACACCGACCCGCCGATGGCGAACTACTGCATCACCTACCCGCCCTATCCGGCGGACATCGACGGGGTGCTGCTCCCCGCCCACCAGCCGATCCTGATCTCGATGGCCGGCTGCAACAACGACCCGGCGATCAGCCAGGCGTCCGGCGGCATCGCGGGCAACCGGGCCCATCTGGCGTGGAGCATCGGCCCGCACACCTGTCCGGCGCGCTCGCACGCGTACCTGATCGCGGAGACCGCGGTCACCTATCTGCTCGACGCCCTGCCCGAGATGGACCTCGCGGTCCCGGCCGTCGAACTGCGCTGGCGCCCGGGACCGTTCCACCGCGCGCTGGAATCCCTCCCCATCGTCTTCCACGCCTCCCACTGAAGGAGACCCCATGTCCGAGCAGCCGATCATCGTCCTCGACCCCGCGGGCACGGACCGCCACGCGGAGTACCGGGCGCTGCGCGAGCGCGGTCCAGCCACCCGCGTCGACGTCCTCGGGGTCACCGCCTGGTCCGTCAGCGACCCGGTCCTCCTGAAGGAGCTGCTGACCAGCCCCCAGGTCTCGAAGAACGCCCGGGCGCACTGGCCGGCCTTCGCCGAGACAGTGGCCACCTGGCCGCTCGCCCTGTGGGTGGCGGTGAACAACATGTTCACCGCGTACGGCGGTGACCACCGGCGGCTGCGCCGGATGATCGCCCCCGCGTTCAGCGCCCGCCGCATCCAGGACCTGCGCGTCTCGGTGGAGAAGGTCGTCTCCGAACTCCTCGACGGCATCGCCGCCCGGCCGGCCGGCGAACCGGTCGACCTCCGCACCGAGCTCGCCTACCCGCTCCCGATCGCGGTGATCGGCCGGCTCATGGGCGTCCCCGAGGACCAGATCGACGGCTTCCGCTCCAAGGTCGACGGCGTCTTCGACACCACGCTCACCGTCGAGGAGGCCACCGCCAACACGGCCGCCCTGTACGGTGCGCTCGACCAGCTCATCGCCGCCAAGCGGGCGCGGCCGGGCGACGACATGACCTCGCTGCTGCTCGCCACCCGCGACGAGGAGGGCGACGGCGGCCGGCTCAGCGACGAGGAACTGCGCGACACGCTGCTCCTGATGATCTCCGCCGGTTACGACACCACGGTCAACGTGATCGACCAGGCGATCACCGCCCTGCTGACCCAGCCGGAACAGCTCGCCCACCTCCGCGAGGGCCGCGCCGACTGGAACGACGTGGTCGAGGAGACCCTGCGCCACGAACCGGCGGTCAAGCACATCCCGATGCGCTTCGCCCTCTCCGACATCCCCCTGCCCGACGGGCAGAAGATCGCGCAGGGCGAGGCGATCCTCGTCTCGTTCGCCCCCGCCAACCGCCACCCCGACTGGCACGGCGAGACGGCCGACGCCTTCGACGTGACCCGCACCGCCAAGGACCACCTGGCCTTCGGCCACGGGGTGCACTTCTGCCTCGGCGCCCCGCTCGCCCGGCTGGAGATCGCCACGGCCCTGCGTCAGCTCTTCGACCGCTTCCCGGGCATCAGCCTCGCGGTCCCCGCCGAGGACCTGCTCCCGCTGCCGTCCCTGATCAGCAACGGCCACCAGGCCCTTCCGGTCCACCTTCACCCGACGGCGGGCTGACGGGCCGCCGGTGGCGGCGGTGGCTGGTGTCGCACCAGGGGTACATCCGGCTGCGGCGGCAGGTGCAGACCGCGACGACGAAGCGGTCGGAGGTGACGGTCGAGCCGTCCTCGCGGACGAGCTCGACCGGCCCCTCGATCAGCACCGGGCCGCCCGGCTCAATGCTCAGGCGGCGGGGTTCACGGGCGTTCGGCACGGATGACCACCAGTTCCTCGGTGTCGTCGCGGGGGCCGAGCAGCCCCCGCGCCCGGAGCCATGGCAGGCGCGTGGTCATGACCGGCCCGAAGGGTACGGACGCCCGGCCGGCCACCGCCGCGCGCAGGCCGCTCGCGGTCAGCCGGGCCAGGGTCTCCTCCGCCCCGCACAGCCCGGAGTGGACCAGGAGCAGCACGCCGTTCGGGTGCAGGGCGTCGTGGGCGTGGGCGCAGATGCGGTCCAGGGCCTGCCGGCCGCGGAGCCCGGCGTCCCAGGCGACCTGGGGGCCGTGAGCGCGGGGGGCCTGCGGGGCGGGGACGTACGGCGGGTTGCTCACGATCAGGTGGAAGCGCCGGCCGAGAACGGGGCCGGTGAGGTCGCCGCGCAGCACCCGGACGCGGTGGCCGGCGCGGGCGGCGTTCAGGCGGGTGGTCAGGACGGCCCGCCGCGAGATGTCGATCGCGGAGACCCGGGCCCCGCTGCGCGCCGCCAGGAGGGCCAGGGCGCCGCTGCCCGTGCAGACGTCGAGGACGTCCATGCCGGCGGCCGGGCCCTCTGCCTGGAGCGCCCGGGCCAGCAGGTGGGTGTCGGCCTGCGGGGCGTAGACGCCGGGCAGGGTCCAGAGCCGGCCCAGGTCGACGGGCGGTGCGGCGGTAGTCGTCATCCGAATCCTCCGTGAGGGGAAGGCGGTCCCCGTTCCCACCGGCGCGTCCTCATCCAGTCCAGGGTGGCCGGACCCGCCTCCCGCCGCGACCCGGGAGGCCGTCTCCCGGGACTCCCGACGCGCACATCCGGCACCCCCGGGTGACCATGGCCGGACAGGCCCTGGGCACCCCGGCCCTCCCGCCGCCGCGAAGGAGACCCGTGACTGACCGGAAGCACCTGCTGAGCGGGCGTACGGCCGTGGTGACGGGCGGGGCGCGCGGCCTCGGAAAGGCCGTGGCGCGGGAGCTGGCCGCGCGGGGCGCCCGGGTGGCCCTGCTCGGCCTGGAGGAGGAAGCGCTCGCCGGGGTGGCGGGCACGCTCCCCGCACCCTCCGGGCACTGGCACGTGGACGTCACCGACGACGCGGCGATGGCCCGCGTCGCCGAAGAGGTGCGGCGCCGGCTGGGCCCCGCCTCGGTGGTCGTCGCCAACGCGGGCGTGGCCGAGGGCGGGCCGTTCGCGGAGTCCGATCCGGTGAGCTGGCGGCGGGTGGTCGAGGTCAATCTGATCGGCAGCGCGGTCACCGCCCGGGTGTTCCTGCCGCAGCTCCTGGAGACCCGGGGGCACTACCTCCAGATCGCCTCGCTGGCGTCCATCGGGGCCGCGCCGATGATGAGCGCGTACTGCGCCTCCAAGGCGGGTGTGGAGGCGCTGTGCCACGCGCTGCGCGCGGAGCTGGCGCCGAACGGTGTCGGGGTCGGCATCGCGTATCTGAACTGGATCGACACCGACATGGTCCGGGACGCCGACCAGTACCCCGTGCTGCGTGAGCTGCGCGCCCACATGCCCCCGCCGGCCCGCAAGACTTACCCGGCTCCCCACGTGGCCCGGCGCCTGGTCGCCGCGATCGAGCGGCGCTCGCCGTCGGTGTACGTCCCCGGCTGGCTGCGGGGCGTCCAGGCGGTGCGGGCGGCGCTTCCGGGCGTGGTCGCCCTGGCGACCCGCAAGGAGCTGACCCGCTCGGAGTTCACGGCCACGGGCCTGCTCGGCGCCGGGGGCCGTGCGGCGGAGAACGCGTAGGGCGTACGTACGTCAGCGGCGCAGCCGCTTGCGGAGCGCCGCGCGTGCCGCGTTGGCGCCCGGTGCGCCGTGCACCCCGCCGCCCGGGTGCGCCGAGGCCGAGGCGAGGTAGAGGCCTCTGACCGGGGTCTCGGGGCGGCCGGTGCCGGGGGTCGGGCGGAACACCAGTTGCTGGTGGGCCGCCGTCGTACCGCCGTTGATCGCACCGCCGTGGAGGTTGGCGTCCACGGATTCGATGGTCGGGGGTGCCAGCAGGCGGCGGGCCGCGATGCGGGAGCGGAAGCCGGGGGCCCAGCGCTCCACCTCCCGCTCCATGCGGTCGGCCATGGCTTCCTGCTCGCCCCGGTCCCACCGCCCGGTCAGCCCGTCCTCGCCCGCGTCGCCCTTGATGCGGTGCGGGACGTGGGTGTAGGCCCAGGCGGACTCGGTGCCCGCCGGTGAGCGGGTGGCGTCGGCGGTGCTCATCTGGCCGAAGAGGAGGAACGGCCGGTCCGGCACCTGTCCCGTGGCGATCTGCGCCGCGAACCGGGTGAGGCCGTCGACGCCGTCCGCCAGGTGCACGGTGCCCGCCGTGGTCGCCGGGCGGGCGGTCCAGGGCACCGGGCCGTTGAGCGCCCAGTCCACCTTGAACGTCGCGAAGTCCCACTGGAAGCGGCGCAGGTCGTCCAGGAGCCGGCCGGGCAGATGGTGTGCGCCGACCAGCCCGCCGTAGAGCGCGGGCGCGGACACGTCGGCGAGCACGGCACGGGACGCGGGCACGGCCTCGCCGTTCGCGGTGCGTACGCCGACGGCGCGTCCGCCGCGTACGACGACCTCCGTGACCCGCTCACCGCAGCGGAGCACGCCGCCGTGCCGTTCGAGGCGCCGTACCAGGGCCGCCGTGAGCGCGCCCGCGCCGCCGAGCGGCACCGGGAAGCCGTAGGTCTGCCCGAGCATGGACATCAGCCAGCCGAAGCCGCCGCTCCCCGCCGCCTCCGGGCCGAGGTCCGCGTGCAGGGCGCTGCCGGCGAGCAGCAGCCGGGCCGCCTCGCCGCCGAACCGCTCCTCGCCCAGGCGGCGTACCGGCAGCAGCAGGGTCCGCGCCAGGCGGAGGCCGCCGGCGGCCCGGAGCCGGGCGGCGAGGCGGAGGCCCGGGCGCACCGGCGGGAAGGGCGTGAAGAGGGCGCCCAGCACATCGCGGCCGACCCGGTCCCAGGTGGCGCACAGCTCCAGCCACGCCGCCCCGTCGCCCTCGGCGAAGGCGTCGAGCCCCGCCGCGGTGTCCCGCGCGTCGCTCTCCAGCACCGCGCACCGCCCGTCGGGCAGCGGGTGCGCCAGGACCCGGGGCGCCCGCGACCAGCGCAGCCCCTCCGCCTGGAGGCCGAGCCCTTCGATGACCGGGGAGGCCGCCGCCAGCGGATAGAACGAGCTGAACAGGTCGGAGACGTAGTCGGGATGCACCCCGCGGTCGCTGCGCACGGCGCCGCCGGGGCCGGGCTGCGCCTCCAGGACCTCGACGCTCCACCCGGCGGCGGCGAGCAGGTTCGCCGCGACGAGTCCGTTGGGGCCCGCGCCGATGACCACGGCGTCCGGCATCGATGCCTCCAGGTGGGGTCGCGGGAAGGGCTTCAGACCGCTTCGCGGGCGCCCTTCGGGGCCGCCTCGACGGTCTGCGCCAGCCGGGCGAGGACGCTGCGGTGGCGGAGCTGGATCAGTGCGTCGACGGCGGTGTTGTGGAGCTTGCCCGCCGGTCCGCGCAGCGGGTGCTCGTCCAGCGTCACCAGGGCGTCGTCACCCCACCGCCGTACCTCCAGGGCGATCCGGGCGGTGCCGGTCCGCCCGCTGTCGGCCTCCAGCTCCAGGATGTGCGGGGCCTCGCACCGCCGGACGGTCGTCCGGCCCTGCACGGACCACGGGCCGATGCCCAGGGTGTACGTGAGGCTCGCGCCGACCTCCGGCCAGTTGCCCCGGCGGGGGCGCGAGTCGGAGGTCCCGACCACCCAGTCGCTGTAGCGCGAGGGGTCGGCGAGGACGCGCCAGACGTCCGCCACCGCGGCCTCGATCAGGCGATGCCGTACGGCCATCGGTCCTCCAGGTCTTCGTGGGTCGCGTCGGGCGTCAGGGGGTGACGATCGCGAAGTCGGATTCCGGGGCGTCGAGGTGGCCGAGCAGTTCGGCCAGCCGTCCGGCGTCACCGGTGACCTCGACGCCGGGGCGGGCCGCCAGGTCGCCGGGCCGCACCGCGCCCACCAGCACGTCCCGCAGGTCCGCCTCGGTCAGCGCGAAGGTGACGTCGGGCTCGCCCACGGCCGGTCCGGTGCCCATGACATGGGTGAGGACACCGTTGCGCAGCCGCATCGTGAGGGGACCGGTACCGGCGATCTCCCAGCGGACGGTGATGTCCGCGTCCCAGGCCCGGGGGCCGTTCACCCGGATGGCGACCGAGTCCGCCAGCTGGTCCAGGGTGAGGGCGGCCAGGACGTCGGGCGAGGCCGTGGTGGTGGGGGTGCCGAGGCTGCCGTGGCGCAGCTCCCGGGCGCCCATCAGGTAGACGCTGCGCCAGGTCCCGTTCTCGCTGCCGTAGCCGAGTTGTTCGAGCGCGTCCGCCTGGAGGGTGCGCGCCTCCGTGTTGTCCGGGTCCGCGAACACCACGTGGTTGACGACCTCCACCACCCAGCGGTAGTCGCCGTCCGCGAAGGACTGCCCCGCCCTGCGCAGGATCTCGTCCGCGCCGCCCATGAACTCGACGTAGCGCCGGGCCGCCGCCACCGGCGGGTGCTGCCAGAGGTGCGCGGGGTTCCCGTCGTACCAGCCCAGGTAGCGCTGGTAGACCGCCTTGGCGTTGTGGCTGACGGAGCCGTAATAGCCGTGGGTGTGCCAGACCCGCTCCAGGGCGGGCGGCATCACGATCTCCTCGGCGATCTCCGGTCCGGTGAGGCCCTGGTTGAGCATCCGCAGGACCTGGTCGTGGAGGTACGCGTAGAGGTCGCGCTGCTCCATGAGGAAGGCGATCACGCGCTCGCGGCCCCAGACCGGCCAGTGGTGCGAGGCGAAGGCGACATCCGACACGTCACCGAAGAGGCTGACCGACTCCGTGAGGTAGCGGGACCACACGTGCGGGTCGCGGACCTCGGCGCCGCGCAGCGTCAGCAGGTTGTGCAGGTTGTGCGTGGCGTTCTCCGCCATGCACAGAGCCGAGTGGTCCGGGAAGTGGATGTTCAGCTCGGCCGGGGCCTCGGTGCCCGGGGTGAGCTGGAAGACCATGCGGATGCCGTCGACGGTCTCCGTCTGGCCGGTGCGGGTGATGTCGAGGGTGGGCGGGATCAGCCCGGGGGCACCCGTCGAGACGGTCTGCCCGAGGCCCGCGCCGATCTGGCCCCGGGGCCCCTTCTCCAGGGCGGCGCCGTACATGTAGGCGGCGCGGCGGCTCATCGCCGCACCCGCGTAGACGTTCTCGCTGACGGCGTGCTCCAGGAAGCCCTGCGGGGCGAGGACCGGGACGCCCGCCGCGACGTCCTCGTCGGTCAGCACTCCGCGTACGCCGCCGAAGTGGTCGACGTGGCTGTGGGTGTAGAGCACGCCCGTCACGGGCCGCTCGCCCCGGTGGGCGCGGTACAGCGCGAGGCCGGCTGCGGCCGTGGCGGCGCACACCAGGGGGTCGATGACGAGGACGCCCCGGTCGCCCTCGACGATCGTCATGTTGGACAGGTCGAAGCCGCGTACCTGGTAGATGCCCTCGGTGACCTCGAAGAGCCCGTGTTCGGAGCAGAGCCGGCTCTGCCGCCACAGGCTCGGGTTGGCGGTGTCCGGGCACTCCTGGTCGAGGAACCCGTAGGCTTCCAGGTCCCATACGGCGCTGCCCGTGGCGTCGCGGATCAGAGGGTCCTCGGCGGTGCCCATGAATCCGCGCCGGGCGTCCTCCAGGTCCTGGGTGTCACCGAAGGGGTAGTCACGCCGTACGGCCTGGTTCGCCCGGGCCACCGTGGGCTCGGCGGGCTTGGCGTCGGTGTTCTGCGGCATGCGGGTCTCCCTCGCGGCGACGGCCGGGCCCGCGCGGACCCGGGCACCGCCACCCTCACCCGGCGTACGGGACCCCACAAGCGGGTGTACGCCGTACGGGGAGGCGAACAGGCAGGCGAACGGGGTAGGATATACCCCTAGGGGTATGACACCGTCACCGAGGCCCGTATCGGGGAGGAACAGTGGAGCTGGACATGGCGGCCGACGAGCTGAAGTCGGTGCTCAACCGGCTGAAGCGGGCCCAGGGCCAGATCGCCGGCATCGTCAGGATGATCGAGGAGGGCCGGGACTGCGAGGACGTGATCACGCAGCTGGCAGCCGTCTCCCGCGCCCTGGACCGGGCCGGTTTCGCCATCATCGCGACGGGCCTCCAGCAGTGCATGACCGACGGCGACCAGCCGGTGGTCGACCGGGACCAGATGCGGGCCCGCCTGGAGAAGCTGTTCCTCTCCCTGGCCTGAGGAGCGCCGGCCCGAGGGGCGCGCCGACGCCGCCCACGTCAGCGCGGCGGCCTCCCGGCCGCCCCGGCGACGGACACCCCCGCGCTACGCCTTGCGGGCGAGCAGGTGGACCTCCTGGAACTGGCGCCGGTCGTCCGGCCCGGGCTCGCGGATCATCCGGGCCGTCTCGGTCAGCCCGTGGGCGCGCAGCAGGCCGGCGAGATGGCCGGGCGACCACCGGTAGGCCGTCGCGACGGCGTGGTCGAAGGACTGCGTGGGGTGATCGGGTCCGTCGGTGGCGGAGAAGCCGATGAGGAGGTGGCCGCCGGGTGCGAGTACGCGGCCGAACTCGGCGAGTACGGGCGGGAGTTCCGCCGGCGGGGTGTGGATGACGGACCACCGCGAGAGGACACCGTCCAGCGTGCCGCCGGGGAGGTCGAGCGCGCCCATCTCCCCCACGTCGAACCGCAGTCCGGGGCAGGCCCGGCGGGCGATCTCGACCATCGCGGGTGAGGCGTCGACCCCGAACGCGTCGAGTCCCAGACCCGCGAGATGGCTGGTGACGTGTCCGGGCCCGCACCCGAGATCCGCCACCCGGCCGCCCGCGCCGACGGACTCCGCGAAGACGGCCAGCATCGCCCGGTCCAGCGGGCTGTCGCGCAGCGATTCGCCGAACAGCTGCGCGTACAGCTCGGCGGCGTCGTCGTAGGCGGCACGGGTGACGGAGAGGGTTTCGTTTTCGGCCATGGCGGCGAGGGTAGTGCCCGCTCCGGCCCGACGTCAGGACTCGCTGTCCAGCAGCTCCATCAAGGGTGCCGCATACCGCGTGCCCGCCACCGCGCCGGGCGGGACGGCCGCGTCGATCGCGGCCATGTCGCCCTCGGTCAGGGTGACTTCGGCCGCCTCCAGGGCCTCCGCGACGCGCTGCGGGCGGCGGGCGCCGAGGACGGCCACCACGGTGCCGGTGTCGCCGCCGCGGGCGACGACCCAGGCGGTGGCGAGCTGCGCGACGGTGATGCCGTGGGCGTCGGCGAGCGGGCGCAGGCGGTCGGCCAGGGCGAGGTTGGCGGGCAGGTTGTCGGGGTGGAAGCGGGGCAGCCACCCGGCGCGGCGGTCTCCCCCGGCGGGCTGCCGGTAGGCGCCGGTGAGCAGGCCGTGAGCGAGGACGCCGTAGGCGGTGACACCGATCCCCAGCTCGCGGCAGGTGTCCAGGATGCCGTTGGTCTCGGGGCCGCGGCTGAACAGCGAGTACTCGATCTGGACGTCGTGGACGGGGTGCACGGCGTGGGCGCGGCGGATGGTCTCCGCCCCCACCTCGGAGAGCCCGACATGGCGTACGTGACCGGCCTCGATCATCTCCGCGATGGCGCCGACGGTCTCCTCGACCGGGGTGGCGGGGTCGAGGCGGGAGGGGCGGTAGATGTCGATGTGATCGGTGCCGAGGCGGCGCAGCGAGTAGGCGAGCGCGTTCTTGACGTGGGCGGGCCGGCCCTCGATGCCGACGAAGGCCCCGTCCGGGGCGCGCAGTCCGCCGAACTTGACGCTGAGCACCGCCTCCTCCCGCCGCCCGCCGCGCAGCGCCCGGCCGATGAGGTCTTCGTTGTGGCCCATGCCGTAGAAGTCGGCGGTGTCGATGAGGGTGATGCCGGCGTCGAGCGCCGCGTGGACCGTGGCGACGGCGTCGGCCTCGTCGGCGGGTCCGGTGTGGTCGGACATGCCGGCGCAGCCCAGGGCGACCGGGGCGACCTGCGGGCCGCTGTTTCCGAGGGTGCGAGTGCGCATGGAGATCCTTGCGTGGGGAGTACCGGGGAGTGCCAGGGGGTGGCGGAGGCCGACCCCTGCTAGTGTTGATATCTCAACACTAGGAACAGGTGCGTTGATATGTCAACATCAGGCGGCACGGTCTCGGGCCCCGTGGACCTCTGGTCCGCCTTCAAGCGGGCCCACGAGGTGGTCAGGGCGCGCGTGATCGCCGACACCGCCGACGCGGCGGGCCTGTCCGAGCCGGACCTGACGATCCTGGTCAGCCTGAGCAAGGCGGACGGCTCACTGCGCCAGAGCGAGCTGGCCGCGTCCCTCGGCTGGGACCGCACCCGCATCTCGCACCAGCTCACCCGCATGAGCACGCGCGACCTCATCGCCCGCGAACGGTCCGGCGGCGCCACCGTCGTCGCCCTCACCGAAACGGGCCACCGCACCGTCGCCGCCGTACACCCCGGCCTGGAGGCCGCCGTGCGCCGCCACTTCACCGACAAGCTCACGGCCCAGGAGACCGAGACGCTGGCCGCGCTCCTCCGCCGGCTCTGAGAGCACAGGGCATGATCGTCGGAAGCAGCCGAACGCCTGGGGGCACCATGCCGTGGACCGAGCACACCGTCGTACGTGAAGGGACCCGGCTCGTCTGCCGGGACGGGGGCGGGTCCGGCCGGCCGGTCGTCCTGCTGCACGGCCTCGCCGGTCACGCGGGCGAGTGGGACGCGCTCGCGGAGCGGCTGGCGCCCCGGCACCGGGTCGTCGCGGTCGACCAGCGCGGGCACGGCGCGAGCGAGCGCCGCCCGGACGACGTCTCCCGCGCCGCGTACGTGGCGGACGCCGTCGCCGTCGTACGTCACCTGGGTCTTGAGCGGCCCGTCCTGGTGGGGCAGTCGCTGGGCGGCCACACCGCGATGCTGACGGCCGCCGCCCATCCGGACCTGCCGGGCGCGCTCGTCCTGGTGGAGGCGGGGTCCGGCGGGCCGAACCCGGGCCTGGACGAGCACATCGGCCAGTGGCTCGACTCGTGGCCGGTGCCGTTCACCGGCCCGGAGGCGGCTGCCGCGTTCTTCGGCGGTGGCGCGGCCGGTGCGGGCTGGGCGGCGGGACTTGAGGAACGCGACGACGGCTGGTGGCCGCGCTTCGACCGGGACGTGATGACCGGGTCCCTCGCGGAGAACACCCGGCGCTCCTTCCACGAGGAGTGGGACCGGGTCGCGTGTCCCACCCTGCTCGTCCTGGGCCACAAGAGCTTCATCCCGGCCGAGGAGGTGGCCGAGATGCTGCGCCGCCGCCCCGGCACGCACGCGGTGAGCGTCCCCGGCACGGGCCACGACCTGCATCTGGAGCGGCCGGACGCGCTGTACGGAGCGCTCTCGGCGTTCCTGGACGGGCTCGCCTGAGGGGCCGGGCGCCTCCGCCGGTGGGGAACGAACGGGCGGAGGCCCCGGGCGCGCTCTACGCCGAAGGCCGCCCACCCTTCGGCGGCGAGCCGGGGCACATCGAACAGCCGGGCGACCGCTGAGGCAGCCGCGCGGCCCGTTTCCGGCCATGGTTACGATCTCCCGGTGCCTCGGTTCCCCGACGAAGAAGGCAACGATGAGTGACCGCCCCGACGCCCCCAAGAGCTGCTGCACTCCCTCCCGGGACGGGGCCGTCGAAGCCGATCCGGTGCTGAGCATCGGTCCGGCCGCGCCGGGTGCGCCGGAGGCGGCGTACGCGGACCGGGTCGAGCTGCCCGGGGGCACGTTCCGGATGGGCAGCGAGGACGCCGACGTGAACGCGGGCGATGCGGAGGGCCCGGTGCGCGAGGTGAGCGTCGGACCGTTCGCGATCGACGCGTACGCCGTGACGAATGACCGGTTCGCCGCGTTCGTGGACGCCACGGGCCACCGCACCGAGGCGGAGGAGTTCGGCTGGAGCTACGTCTTCGCGAAGTTCCTCCCCGGCCACCTGCGCAAGGTGTCGCCGCGCCCGCGGCAGACGCCCTGGTGGTGCGGGGTGAGCGGCGCCCGCTGGGACGTCCCCGAGGGGCCGGGCAGCGACATACGCGACCGGGGCGACCACCCGGTCGTCCACGTCACCTGGCGCGACGCGCTCGCCTACTGCCAGTGGGCCGGTGCGCGGCTCCCCACGGAGGCCGAGTGGGAGTACGCCGCCCGGGGCGGCCTCGACCAGGCCCGCTATCCGTGGGGCGACGAGCTCACCCCGGGCGGCGAGCACCGCTGCAACATCTGGCAGGGCTCCTTCCCCACCCGCAACACGGAGGAGGACGGCTACGCGGGCACGGCGCCCGTCCACACGTACGCGCCCAACGGGTTCGGCCTGTACAACACGGCCGGGAACGTCTGGGAGTGGTCCGCCGACCCCTGGCAGCCCGGCGCCGACGACCGTCGCACGATGCGCGGCGGCTCGTACCTCTGCCACGACTCGTACTGCAACCGCTACCGCGTCGCGGCCCGCACCTCGAACACGGTGGACAGCTCGGCGGGGAACATCGGCTTCCGGGTGGTGTGGTGACGCATGCCGAGGGCCCCCGGGACGAGGATCGTCCCAGGGGCCCCGTGGCAGGCGTTCCGGGTCAGGACAGCTTGTACGTCGTGACCTGGTGGATGCCGTTGTCGGTGACGTAGTAGCCGCCGCCGAACTCGCCGGCGGCGCGGTCCCGGCCTTGGTCGTCGCCGTTCAGGGAGAGCACCTCGTCCACCCCGTCTCCATCGAGGTCACCCGCGAAGTAGTTGCGGGCCCCGAGGAGGGTGCCGATGCTGCCGACGGCGTCGGCCCAGGAGTCCTCGGAGTCGATGGCACTCGGGTCGAAGGCGTAGAGGCTGGACTCAGCGCCGGCGACCAGGAGTTCACGGCCGTCGGGGCCCGTCATGAAGCCGAGGCCGTACGTCTGCGGGAAGAAGAGCTGGGTGGTGTCGTCGCCGTCCGCCCGGAAGCGGCGGATCGACGCTGTGCCGGCCTGGTACAGCGCCCCGTCCTTGGCGAAGAAGCCGTTGTGCGTCCACAGACCGCCCGACATCAGGGAGTGCAGCACCTCGCCGGTGCGGCCGTCGCGGATCTCGAAGTAGTTCTGCGGGCTGATGGCTTGCGTGGCGTCGAAGTTGAGGGGCGCGTTGACGACCCACACGTAGGCCACGGCGTGGCCCCCCGCGTACGGGATCTCCTTGGAGGCGAAGACACCCTGGGTCGGGTCGAGTCCGCGGATACCGCCGATCGCGCCACTGGGCGCCTTGGGCGCGGCGGACCAGCGGGCCTTGCCGTTCTTGGCGTTGAGCGCGACGGCACCCGTGACCGGGGTGGTCTGCTGGAAGGCGTTCAGCGTGGCGTACGAGGTGTACACCCGGCCGTCGTTCACCGACGTGTCGCCGAAGCGCACGTCGCCCGCGTCCTTGGGCGCGTTGTACGTCCAGATGGCGTGGCCGTCGCCGTAGTAGGCACGTACGGCGTCCGTCGGGACGACGATGTCCTGCTCGCCGTCGCCGTTGAGGTCGGCCAGTTGCACCGAGCGGACGAACTGGCCCTCGCCGGCCTCGATGGTGGCGAGCGTCTTGCCGGTCTTCCCGTTGAGGACGACGGTCGCGGTGTCGGCCGCGACCACGATCTCGGGCTTGCCGTCGCCGTTGACGTCACCGGTCTCGATGTCGTGGACCGCGCCGGGGACCGTGGCCTGCCACAGCTTCTCCGGCTTCGAGCCGTTGACCAGCGACGGGCCGGAGTAGGCCCAGACGCCGTTGGACGAGCCGCCCATGACGACGTCCGTCCTGCCGTCCTTGTTCAGGTCGGCGCCCTTGGCGTACGCGATGTCGCCCTGGAGGGGCGTGACCTTCTCCGCCTTGCCGTTGCCCAGCTTGAACGTGCGGATGTTCTGGCCCTGGTCGATCACCCGGACGTGGGAGCCCGCGGCGTCGGTGTAGAGGTCCTGGAACATCGGGGAGGCCGCGACGCCCTTGGACTGCCAGGCGACCGTGCCCTTGCCGGAGAAGACCGTCAGCGACGCGTAACGCAGAGCGCCCCGGTTCTCCGGATCGTTCATCTTCCGGTCGTCCTGGGCGGAGGCGACCAGCTTGCCGTCGATCACGCCGAGCCCCCAGGTGCTGGGCGCGTCGTGGCCGTTCTCGGGATCGCGCTTGGTGGTGCTCGACCAGAGGACCTTGTCCGCGTTGTCACCGTTGACGACGCGGATGGTGCTGGCGTTGATGACGAGGTTCTCGTCGAACGAGGACTCCGAGACGGCGTACTCGTCGCCGGTCTTCGCCCCGAGGTCACCGACCGCCAGCGCGGTGGGCACCACGTTGTCGCGGGCGCTCAGGGTGGCGCGGTGACCGGTCTTCAGGTCGTACGCGGCGACCTCGTAGTGCACCGCGTCGTTGACGTCCGCCTGCTCGACGGCCACGAGACGCTTGCGGCCCGCGTCGAGGCGCATGATGCGGCTGTACAGCACGCTGTCGGTGCGCCAGGCGACCGAGCCGTCGGTGGTGTCGAGCACGGCGGTGTGGCCGCGTGCTTCGACACCGTCGGCCTTGGCGAGGTTCCAGGAGACGGCGGCCTTGCCCTTGCCGAGGTCCTGGATGTCGCCCCAGTTGGTGTACCGGGCTTCCTTTGTATCGAACGTCCAGGTCTTGGCCGGGGTCAGCTTCCCGTCCGTGGCCGCCGAGAAGCGGATGCCGGTCAGGGTGGCGGTCGCGCCGGCCGGGACCTTGGCGTCGCCGCTCATCCGGGGCGCGTCGGCGATCAGCAGGGTGCCGTCGACGATCTTGACCATGGAGGCGTAGTTGTACAGCTTCGACCAGACCGTGGCACCGGTCTTCCCGTCGAGGACCGTCACGAAGGTGCCGGTGCTCAGGTCGGAGCCCGGCGACGTGAACGGCCGCGGGTATGGGGTGCTGCCGACCCGCGCCGAGAACACGAGGTCCGGAACGCCGTCACCGGTCAGGTCACCGGCCGAGTACCCGGAGTCCGAGTTCGGCGAAAAGGGCGAGACCGCGTTGTACCCCATGAGAATCTGAGGCGGGTACGGCTCGACGCGCCACACCTGGAGCGGCTTCACCTGCCAGTCCGTGTAGAACGAGCTGCTGGTGCGGGCCCAGGTCTCGCTGCCGTCGGCGGCGTGGAGCTGGACGTTGCCCATGCTGTTGACGGAGTAGTAGTCGCCCTTCTTGCCTGCCGGCACCGTGGCACCCAGACCGCGCACGCCTTCCAGCGTGGACTTCGCGGTCATGGTGACCTTGGTGTTGGGGTCGGTGGCGGTGGCCGCGGCGTCCGTGTTCGCGGCGGGAGCGGTCGCGTCGTCCTTCTGCGTGCCGGTGGTGTCCTCGGCCTTGACGTACGGGTCGAGCGTGACGTTGGCGGCCAGCTTCTTCGCTTCGGTGCTGGTCAGCTTCATGGGCGAACCGCTGCCGCTGTCGGCGGCCAGGGCCTGCGGGGCGGCGGTCAGGCACAGGCCCGCCGCGACGAGGCCGGCGGCGATCTGAAGCGCCCGCCGGGAGTGCTGGGCTCTCATTACTTCGCTCCCTGGGTGAAGCTGACAGCGGTGCCGTCGGTGATCACGGACTGGTTGAAGGAGTACTGGAAGGCGTCGGTGCCGGACTGGTCGGCGATGCCCACCGTGGCACCGGCGCCGAGGTCCGCGACGGACTGGTACTGGAGGGTGACGGCGCCGGTGGCCTCGTCGAAGACCGCCTCGAAGGTGGCGCGGCCCGAGGTGCCGTTGGCGTAGGCGGCGTTGTTCCACACGATGGCGAACTTCCGGCTGCCCTTGGTGCCGGTGGTGGCCGTCTGCACGGACGACTTCCTGTCGAGCGTCAGGTCGTCCCAGAGCGGGGCGACGACGCCCTTCACACCGTTCACGCCGGCGGTCGGCAGGGCGGTGTTGTTGTAGTCGCCGACGCGCGAGGACAGGAAGTTGACCAGACCGTCGGTGGTGACCGAGGCGGTGGAGTACGAGACGCCGTAGTGCTTCACCGAGAACGGCAGCGACACCGTGGCGGAGTCCTCGTCACCGGTCAGGGCGACCTTCTTGGCGCCCGCGATCCAGGAGTAGGCGGCCGGGGTGCAGACGTTGCCGGAGTTGTCCGTGCGGTTGGGTACCTGCACGTTCTTCGTCAGGTCGGCGGTGACGGCGGTGGAACCGGAGTAGACGCCGTTGCACAGGACCGGCGCGGCGGGCTTCACGGCGAGGCTGTAGGAGCCCTCGGCGACCTTCTTGAAGGTGTACTTGCCCTTGGCGTCGGTGGTGGCGGCGGGCAGCGGCGTGCCGTTCAGCTCGACCGTGGCGCCGGGCAGCGGCTTGCCGGTGACATCGCGGACAGTGCCGGAGACCATGTGCGAGGGGACCGCGGTGAGCGCGATGTCCTGGGTGTACTCCTGGCTCTCGGCGAGGGTCACGTCCTTGGCCGAGCCGTTCGCGTAGCCGTAACCGCTGAACGCGAAGGAGTACGTGCCGGCGGCCAGCGGGAGGCGGTACGTGCCGTCCGCTCCGGTGGTGACCGTACGGACCGCGCCGGCCGCGTCGGTGGCCTTCACGGTGATGTTCGGGAGGGCCTTGCCGGTCGCCTTGTCGGTGGCCTTGCCGGTGGCGACGGCCGCGGTGTGCGGGGCCTTCTCGACGGAGGCGAGGATGTCGAGCTTGCCGTTGCCCCACACGTAGTTCATGCCGGCGGTGCCGCCGCAGTGGGTGTCGTCGACGTCCCGCGCGCCCTCGTTGAGGAGCTTGCGGGTCCCCTCGATGTCGCCGATCAGTGAGGGGGCCGCCGACCACAGGAGCGCGACCGCGCCCGCGACGTGCGGGGTCGCCATCGACGTGCCGTTGATGGTGTTGTAGTCGTTGCCCGGCCAGGTGGACGGGATCTGGACACCCGGGGCCGAGATGTTCGGCTTCTCGCTGCCGTCGGTCAGCGAGGGGCCGAAGCCGGAGAAGCTGGCGATCTTGCCGTTCGCGTCGTAGGCGCCGACGCCGTAGGAGTCGGCCTGCGAGCCCGGCGGGTGGGTCGTGGAACAGGTCACGCCGTCACCGTCGTTGCCGGCCGCGAACGCCTCGAAGATGCCCGCCGCGTCCCAGGCCGCCAGGATGTCCTGGTAGAACGCGTGGCTGACGTCCTCGTTGCCCCAGGAGTTGTTGACGATGTTCGGTGCCAGGTCCGGACGCGGGTTCTGCCCGTTGTGGTCGGTCGGCGCGAGAATCCACTGGCCGGCGGCGAGCAGCTCGTCGTCGTAACAGACGTCGGACGCGCAGCCCTTGGCGGCGATCCACTTGGCGTTCGGTGCGACACCGAGGCCGTTCTTGGCGACCATGGTGCCCATCGTGTGGGTGCCGTGGCCGTTGTTGTCGCACGGCGCGGTCGTGGGGCACTGCCCGCTCGCGTCGTAGAAGTTGTAGTCGTGCGAGAAGGTGCCGTCGCCGTTGTTGCCGCGGTAGTTCGCGACGAGGTCGGGGTGGTCGAACTGGACGCCCGAGTCGACGTTGGCGACGACGATGCCCTCGCCGCGGTCCTGGTACTGGTCCCAGACCTGGTCGGCCTTGATATCGGCGACGCCCCACGCCGGGGCGTCGGTGCCGTCGGCGGCCGAGTCGGTGTGCAGCGCGGCGGCGCGCGACGCGGTGACCTGCTTGTCGGAGGTCTCGATGTCGTCCAGCTTGAACGACTGCCGCTTGACGACCGAGGCCACGTCCGAGCGCTTGGCCAGCTCGTCGACGAGGTCCTGGTCACCGGTGACCTTGATCGCGTTGGCGATCCAGAAGTCCTGGTGGCCGACCTTCTTCTTGTCGAGGAAGGCGTTGAGCGACTTCTGGCTGGACTTGGCGTGCGCGCGCAGTTCGCTGTACGCGGCCGTGGCCTTCTTCGCGTGCGTCTTCTGCTTCTTGGCGCCGGACAGGTCGGCCCGGTCCTTCAGGACCACGAAGAAGGTGGCGTCCTTGCCGTCACGCACCGCGCTCGTGAGCGAGGAGTCGATCTTGGCCGAGGCGGCGGAGGAGGGGGACGGGGAGTCCGCCGCGAGGGCGGGCAGCGGGGTGGTGAGCAGGGCAGCCGCGGCGAGCGAGGCCACCGTCCACACGGCGTGTCTGCGCCTGGACGGTTGGAGCAGGGGCATCGAGCACTCCTCCGAGTGACGGTACATACGGGGTTCGCGCACCGTAGGAATCCGCCGTTACTCAGGCATTACAAGCCTGGTCACCGCCGGGCCGTCCCCGGCCCCCACGACGGCGTTGCAGAAACTGCACGGCCTTGTTGCGTTGATCGCACGACCTCGGGAGAGTGGCCGCCGGAAACCCGGACCGACCCGAGGAATGACCGTGATTCAGAAGGACACCGCGTTCTACAGCGAGGGCAGCCGCCTCGAAGCGACCCTCTACTACCCGGAGGACGCGGCGCGGGACGGCGCCCCGCGCCCGGCGCTCGTCGTCAACTCCGGCTACCAGGGCTTCAACGAGTTCTATCCGAAGATGTTCGCGGAGCGGATGACCGAGCGCGGCTTCGTCTGCCTGGGCTTCGACTACCGGGGCATGGCGGACAGCGAGGGCGAGAAGGGCCGCGTCCTCATCGAGGAGCAGGCCCAGGACGTGCGCAACGCGGTCACGTTCCTGCGCGCGCAGGAGGGCATCGACCCTCGCCGCATCGGTCTCGTCGGCTGGGGCATGGGCGCCGCCAACGTCATCCTCGCCGCCGAGAAGGGCGGCGACGTCGCCGGCGTCGCCTCGCTGAACGGGTTCTACGACGGGGAGCGGTGGCTCAAGTCCATCCACACCTACGACGAGTTCCAGAAGATCGTCGCCGAGGTCGCCGAGGACCGGACGAACCGGGTGCTGAACGGCGAGTCCCGGCTCGCGGACACCTTCGAGCACTACCCGCTCGACCCGGCGACCGGCGACTACGTCGAGAAGGAGCTGTCGCAGGTCTACGGCTTCGGGCACCCGACCCGGCTGCAGTTCACCGAGTCGATCCTCGACCTGAAGGTGCAGAACGTGGTGGCGAACCTCGCGCCGACCCCGCTGTTCCTGGCGCACGGCGAGCGCAACTCGCTGCACCCGTACGACGAGGCCGCGGCCCTGTACGAGGCGGCGGCGTCGCCCAAGACGCTGTACACGATCGACGGACGGCACAACGACTTCATGTTCGTGGACCACCCGGAGTTCGTGGCGCTCTGCGACCGCCTGCGGGACTTCTTCGACGTGGCGTTCACCGAGTCCGCCGCGCCCGCCCGGACCGTCTCGGCCTGACTCCTCGCGCCGCGCCGCCCCCGCACCGGGGGCGGCCGGGGCCGGGCGATGCAGAAAATGCAATCGCGCGTTGCATGTATCGTCGCGATCCGTCTATCTATTCATACCGCTACCAAGGATTCGGTATGGCCTCTGAGCAGAAGAACACTCCCGCCGCACGCAGTGGTGCCTCACGTGTGATGGCGGTGCTGGACGCGCTCGCGTCGGCGGACCCGGCCGCCTACCCGGACGGGATGAGCGTGGCCGACGTGGCCAGGGTGCTCGGGCGCGAGAAGTCCGTCGTGTCCCGGCAGCTCAAGAGCCTGCTGGAGACGGGCATGGTCGCCCGGCGCCCCTCGATGGGCTACGAGCTGAGCTGGCGGCTGTTCGCCCTCGCGGTGCGGGCCGGCGACCAGCGGCTGACCACGCTCGCGGCGCCCCTGCTGCTCAGGCTGACCGAGACCGTACGCGAGCGCACCTATCTGAGCGTCCTCAGCGACGGCGAGGTCCTCACCGTGCTCTCGGAGGGCTCCCGGCGGTCGATCGAGGCCGTGAACTGGGTGGGCCGGACGATCCCGGCGCACCGCAGCTCCAGCGGCATGGCCCTGCTGATGGATTACGAGGACGAGCACATCCTCGACCTGGTCCGGCGCGGCGAAGGGGGCTCGGAGCGCGAGGCCAAGGCGTTCCTGGCCCAGGTCGAGGAGGCCCGGGTGCGCGGCTACACGGTCGCGAACCGGATCTTCGACCCGGAGCTGGTGGGCATCGGGGCGCCCGTCCGGGACTTCACCGGCCGGATCAAGGCCGCGGTGAACATCTCGGGCCCCGCCTCCCGGATCGAGCCGCACATCCAGTCCCTCGCCGGGCATCTGCTCGCCACGACGCGGACCCTGCACTCCTCCCTCGGCTCGGACGTGCGCCCCGGCGCCGGCCCGAGCGCCCTCTGACGGCCGCCGCACCCGGCCGCCCCTTCCACGCCCGCGCCCCGGAGAACCGCAGAACCGGAGAACACCATGCGACACCCTGATCGCCCCCTGCCCAAGTCCGGTCCCGCCGGACCGCGGCCCCACGCGGCCGTGAGCCGTGCCGGCACGAGGGCGGCGGCGCCGTGAACCTCTTCTCCTATATGTCGGACAACACGGAGTACCTGCTGTTCCTGGCCCAGCAGCACATCGAGCTCGTGCTGATCAGCGTCGGGATCGCCTCGGTCATCGGTGTCGGGCTCGCCGTGCTCACCCATGCCGCGCCCGGTCCGCGCCAGGTCCTGCTGTCCTTCACGGGCTCCCTGCTGACGATCCCGTCCTTCGCGCTGTTCGCGCTGATGATCCCCGTCATGGGCCTCGGTGTCGCCCCGACGATCGTCGCCCTCACCGTGTACGGGGTCTTCCCGATCCTGCGCAACGCGGTCACCGCCATCGAGGAGGTCGACCCGGCCGTCGTGGAGGCGGCGCGCGGCCTCGGCATGGGGCCGGCCCGGCGGATGCGCACGGTGGTCCTGCCCATGGCCTGGCCGGTCATCCTCAACGGCATCCGCACGGCGACGATCATGCTCGTCGCGACGGCGGCGATCGGTGCCGTGGTCCGGGGCCCCGGCCTGGGCCAGCTGATCTTCCGGGGGCTCGACCGTATCGGCGGGGCCAACGCGCTGGAGGAAGCCCTGTCCGGAGTGATCGGAGTGGTGCTCGTCGCTCTGGTCCTCGACCTGCTGTTCATCGCGATAGCCAAGATCACTGCCCTGCGAGGATCCCATGTCTGACCGGCCCGCCCCGCACCCCGACGTCATGATCCGGCTGGACCGGGTCTCCGCCGGCTATCCGGGCCAGGACAAGGCCGTCGTCTCCGAGCTGTCGATGGAGATCCGGCGCGGCGAGTTCGTCGTCCTGGTCGGCCCGTCCGGCTGCGGCAAGACGACCACGCTGCGGATGATCAACCGCCTGGTGGAGCCGACGGACGGCCGGATCCTCATCGACGGCGCGGACGTCACGCACACCGACGTGGACGAACTGCGGCGCTCCATCGGCTACGTCATCCAGCAGATCGGCCTGCTCCCCCACCTGTCGATCGCCGACAACATCGCCCTGGTGCCCAAGATGCTCGGGGTGAAGAAGGCGGAGCGGCGCGAACGGGCGCGGGAACTCCTCGACATGGTGGGCCTCGATCCCGCCACCTACGCCGACCGCTATCCGAAGCAGCTGTCCGGCGGGCAGCAGCAGCGGGTGGGGGTTGCCCGCGCGCTGGCCGCCGATCCGCCGGTGATGCTGATGGACGAGCCGTTCGGCGCCGTGGACCCGATCGCGCGGGAGAAGCTCCAGGCCGAGTTCCTGCGGCTGCAGGAACGTATCCGCAAGACCATCGTGATGGTCACGCACGACATCGACGAGGCGCTGCGCCTGGGCGACCGGATCGCCGTCTTCGGGCCGGGCTGCCGGCTGGCGCAGTACGACACCCCGCTGGAGATCCTGTCCCACCCGGCCGACGACTTCGTACGCGATTTCATCGGCTCGGGCGCCCCGGTCCGCCGCCTCACCCTGCTCACGGTCGCCGACGTCCTGGCGTCCGCCCCGGCGCGGGCCGCCGGTGCGGCGAGGACCGTGGCGGTCGGCGCCGGGGACTCCGTGCACAAGGCGCTCGAACTCGTCCTGGCGGCGGGAGCGGAGGGCATCGAGGTCACCGGTGACGAGGGCCGCTTCCTGGACCTCCAGTCCCTGCTCACCGCGGCCGCCCGGCCCGCGAAGGTGCTCTCGTGAGCGCCGGGGCCGTGCAGGCGGCGGGGGCGGCCGGGACCGGGGCACGCCGGTCGAGGAGCTGGGTTCCGCCCCTGGTCGTCCTCGTCCTGCTCGGCGCGCTGTGGGCGTACATCGGGACGCGCGACCTGGACTCGGTGGAGAGCCGGAGCCTGACCTCGGAGGTCGTGCTGACCGCGCTGTGGCAGCACATCCAGCTCGTCGTCGCCTCGACGCTGCTGACCATCGTCATCGGGGTCCCGCTCGGCGTGCTGCTGACCAGGCCCGGGGTCAGCGGGGCCGGTGCGGTGGTGCTCGCGGCGGCCAACGCCAGCCAGGCGGTGCCGTCGATCGGGGTGCTGGTGATCCTGGCCATGGCCGTGGGCGTCGGCTTCTGGATGGCCGTGGTGGCGCTCGTCCTCTACGCCCTGCTGCCCGTGCTCCGCAACACCATGGTGGGCATCCGGCAGGTCAGCCCCGCGCTGATCGACGCGGGGCGGGGCATGGGGATGAGCCGCCGGCAGATCCTCCTCACCATCGAACTGCCCCTGGCGGTCCCGGTGATGGTGGCCGGAATCCGGGTGGCCCTGATCCTCAACGTGGGCGTCGCCACCCTCGCCGCGTTCACCAACGCCGGGGGGCTCGGCTCCGTCATCTCCTCCGGCATCTCCCTGGACCGGACTCCGGTGCTCGTGGTGGGCAGCGCGCTCACGATGGCCCTGGCCCTGACCGTCGACTGGCTGGCCGGTCTCGCCGAACGGGCCCTGCGCCCGCGCGGCATGTAGCGCACCGGCGATCCCCGTACACCTCTCAGGCACCACGAAAGGGCTTCAGCATGCGTACGTACAGGGCGGCGGTGGCGAGTGCGCTCGGCCTCGTGCTCACCAGCGGCTGCGCTCTCACCGCGAACCCGCCCGGGCAGGGCGACGGACCGGCGGCGGAGGGACCCCTCAAGGGGGCCACCGTGAATGTCGCGTCGAAGAGCTTCACCGAGCAGCTGCTGCTGTGCGAGATCACCGCCCAGCGGCTGGAGGCCCAGGCGGCGCACGTGAAGCGGACCTGCGGCATGAGCGGAAGCAATGCCGTGCGCTCGGCACTGACCGGCGGTTCCGTCGACATGTACTGGGAGTACACCGGCACCGGCTGGCTGGCCCTGAAGCAGCAGGGCAGCACCACCGATCCGAAGGCGGTGTACGAGAAGGTGCGCACCCTGGACGAGTCCCGCAACGGCGTGGTGTGGCTGCCTCCGGCGGCGGCGAACAACACGTACGCGCTCGCGATGCGGACCCGGACCGCGAAGAAGCTGGGCGTCTCGACCCTCTCCGACTACGCCGGACTGGCGACGAAGGACCCGGCGAAGGCGCGGTTCTGCGGCGCGTCGGAGTTCTTCGGCCGCGACGACGGCTGGGCCGGACTGCAGAAGGCGTACGGTTTCGGGCTGGCGAAGAACAAGGTGGCGGAGCTGGCCGAGGGGCCGATCTACAACGCGGTCGCCAAGGGGAACCCGTGCAGCGCGGGCGAGGTCTTCGCGACCGACGGCCGGATCGCCGCCCTCGGGCTGACCGTGCTGAAGGACGACAAGAAGTACTTCACGCCCTACAACCTGTCGCTGAACGTCCGGGGCGCGACCCTGAAGAAGCACCCGGAGATCCAGACCGCGATGGCCCCCGTCGCGAAACTCCTGACCACCTCCGAGATGCAGCGGCTCAACGCGCGGATCGACGTGGACGGCAAGCGCCCCGAGGAGGTGGCACACCAGTGGCTCAGCGCCAACAAGCTGGCCTGACGACGCTGCGCGTCGGACTGCTGCAGAACGCCCCCGAGTTCGGCGCGGTGGACGACAACCTCGCCGGAATCAGGGAGCTTCACGAGGACCTGAACGGCCCGGTCGACCTCGCACTCACGCCCGAACTCTCCGCCCACGGTTACGGTTTCACCCCGCACCGGGACGCGGACCTGCTGTCGGCCGAGGACCCGCGTCTGGAGGCCCTGGTCTCGGCGGGCGTGGGTGTGGGCTTCGCCCAGCGGAACCCGTCCGGGCTGCCCTGGAACAGCTACCTGCTGGCGGACCCGCTGACGGGGACCCGGCACCTCCAGCACAAGCTGCACCCCGTCTCGTACGCGCCGTGGAACGAGCACCTGTCGTTCCGGGCGGGCGACGGACTGCGTACCGCCGATTTCGGCGCCGCCACGGTCGCCACCGCCATCTGCAACGACATGTGGCACCCCGTCGTGCCGTGGCTGGCGGCGCAGGGCGGTGCCGAGGTCCTGTTCGTGCCCGTCGCCAGCATGGCCGGTGCGGACGGGGTCCGGATCCACCGGACCTGGGAAGTGATCCTGGAGCACGCCGCCGTGCTGCTCCAGTGTTACGTCGTCTTCGTCAACCGGTGCGGTACGGAGGGCGGTTCCCGGTTCTGGGGCGGCTCGCGCGTGCTCGGCCCGGACGGCGAGGTCCTCGCCGAGCTGGGCGACGAGCCGGGGTCGGCGGTCGCCGAACTCGACCTGGCGGCCCTGCGCCGGCTGCGCGCGGAGGTCCCGATGCGCGCGGAGGCGAGGACCGACCTCTTCCCCGCACCCGCCGGGCCGGTCCCGGCGCCGAAGCCCTTCGAGAGTGAGCCGCTCCATGTTTGACGTGCACGTCCACGCCGCCCCCGATGTCCTCGCCCGGATCGGGCACGACGACCAGATCGCGGCCGGCTACGCGGCCGCCGGCTACAGCGGCTTCGTCCTGAAGGCGCACCACGAGTCGACGGTGGGCCGGGCCAGCGCCCTCGCCCGCTCGACCGGCCTGGACGTCGTCGGCGGCATCACCCTGAACCGGGCCGTCGGCGGGATCAACCCGGCGGCGGTCCTGTCGGCCCTGTCCACGGGCGGACGCGTCGTCTGGTTCCCCACGGCGGACGCCCACACCCAGGAAAGCGCGGGACTCCCCCGGCTGGGCGACCTGGACGAGCGGCTGGGCCGCACCGCGCTGGCCGTCCCGCCCGTCCTGGCCGACGGCCACCCGGCCGCCCGGGACGCCGCGCTCGTCCTGGACCTGATCGCGGAGCACGACGCGGTGCTGTGCACGGGCCATGTCAGCGGTCCGGAGTGCCGGTGGCTGCTGGACCGGGCGGAGGCCCGGGGCATCGGCCGGTTCCTGCTCACGCACCCCTCGTACACGGTGCCCGGGATGGAGCCGCCGGAGATCGCGGAGCTGGCGGCGCGCGGGGCGTACGTCGAGATCACGGCGTACCAGCTCTTCCACCAGCCCGGGATGACCCCGGCCCGCCTCGCCGAGGTCGCGAGGGCGGCGGGGCCGCGCCTGGTGCTGGCCTCCGACGCCGGGCAGCCGGACAGCCCGGAGCCGGCCGCCGCCCTCGAACAGCTCATCGCCGCACTGGCCGGGGAGGGGCTGGACGCGGGATGGCTGCGGGACGCGGCGAGTGAGGTCCCCCGGAAGCTCGTGCTGCGATGAGGATGACGTAACCGCGCTTACGCCTGTGGCACGGCGGGACCGTGCCCGCACCACCAGAACCGACGCCCCCAGGAGCAGCACCCGATGGACGCGACCATGGCAGACGCCCCGACCCCCCTCACCGAGGCGTTTCTCGACGCCCTGCGCGGGAAGCTGGGCGATCTCGTCGACGCCTCGGCGACGACCCGGGCGGTCTACTCCACCGACGCGTCGAACTACCGGATCGTCCCGGGGGCCGTGCTCATGCCACGGACGAAGGAGGACGTGATCGCCGCGGCCGGGATCGCGCGCGCCCACGGGGTGCCGGTCACCGTCCGGGGTGGTGGGACCTCGTGCGCCGGGAACGCGGTGGGGCCGGGCCTGGTGATCGACTTCTCCCGCTCGATGAACCGCGTGCTGTCCGTCGACCCCGACACCTCGACGGCCGTGGTCGAGCCGGGCGCGGTCCTGAGCGGCCTTCAGAAGAAGGCCCTGCCGCACGGGTTGCGGTTCGGCCCGGACCCCTCGACGGCCACCCGCTGCACGATCGGCGGGATGATCGGCAACAACGCGTGCGGGCCGCACGGCCTTTCGTACGGGCGTACGGCCGACAACGTGGTGTCGATGACCTGGCTGACGGGCGGCGGCGAGGTGATCACGGCGGGCTCGGGCCCGGAGGCACTTGCGGCGGTGCCGGGGCTCGACGCGTTCGTCACGGAGCATCTGGCGGTGCTGCGCACCGAGTTCGGGCGCTTCGGGCGACAGATCTCCGGCTACTCGCTGGAGCACCTGCTGCCGGAGAACGGGCGCAACCTCGCGGCCGCGCTGACCGGCACGGAGGGCAGCTGCGGCATCCTCCTCGAAGCCACGGTCCGGCTCGTCCCGCAGGCCCCCGCCCCCGCGCTCGCCGTCCTCGGTTACGCGGACATGGCGACGGCCGCCGACGACGTGCCGCACCTGCTGCCGTTCCGCCCGCTCGCGCTGGAGGGCCTGGACGCGCAGCTCGTGGACGTGGTGCGCCGGGCGCACGGCGACGCTGCCGTCCCCACGCTGCCCGGGGGCGGTGGCTGGCTGATCGCCGAGGTCGGCGGGGCGACCTCCGCCGAGGCGGTCGGATCGGCGCGGGCGCTCGTCGCGGCCTCGCACGCCGCCGACAGCGTCGTCCTGCCGGCGGGCCCCGAGGCGACCCGGCTGTGGCAGATCCGCGCCGACGGGGCCGGGCTGGCGGGGCGCACCGCCGACGGCAAGCAGGCGTGGCCCGGCTGGGAGGACTCCGCCGTGCCGCCGGAACGGCTCGGCGGCTATCTGCGCGGGCTCCAGGCGCTGATGGCCGAGAAGGGGCTCTCCGGGCTGGCCTACGGTCACTTCGGCGACGGGTGCGTCCACGCCCGCATCGACTTCCCGCTCGACGCCGGGGGCGCGCCGATGCGCGACTTCCTCGAACGCGCCGCCGCCCTGGCCGCCGAGCACGGCGGGTCGCTCTCGGGCGAACACGGCGACGGCCGGGCCCGCTCGGAGCTGCTGCCGACGATGTACGGCCCCGAGGCGCTGCGCGCGATGGAGGCGTTCAAGGCGCTCCTGGACCCGGACGACGTCATGAACCCCGGTGTCGTCGTGCGCCCGGCGCCGCTGGACGCGGACCTCCGGCGGCCGGGGGCGCGCCGGCTGCGGGCGGGCGACGGCTTCGCCTTCGCGCACGACGGCGGGGACGTCACGGCCGCCGTGCACCGGTGTGTCGGCGTGGGCAAGTGCCGGGCGGACCTGCGCGGCCAGGGGGGCTTCATGTGCCCCTCGTACACGGCCACCCGCGACGAGAAGGACTCCACGCGGGGCCGGGCGAGGGCGCTCCAGGAGATGCTGAACGGCGGCTTCGTCACGGAGGGCTGGAGCTCCCCGGAGGTCCATGAGGCGCTGGACCTGTGTCTGAGCTGCAAGGCGTGCGCCAACGACTGCCCGACGGGGATCGACATGGCCACGTTCAAGTCGGAGGCCCTGCACCAGACGTACAAGGGCCGCCGCCGCCCGTTGAGCCACTACACCCTGGGCCGGCTCCCGCAGTGGCTGCACCTGCTCGCTCCGGTGGCCCCGCTGGTCAATCTGGCGGGCCGGGTGCCGGTGCTGCGGCGGACGATGATGGCCCTGATGGGCGCGGACCCCCGCCGCTCACTGCCGCCGCTGCCGGCGAGGCCGTTCCGGTGGGGCGGTGCGCGGAAGGGCGCTGCGGCGCGGGCGGACGGCCCGAAGGTGCTGCTCTGGGTCGATTCCTTCTCGGACGCGCTCGCGCCGGACATCGCCCGGGACGCCGTGGAGGTCCTGACGGCGGCCGGCTGCGACGTGGAGATCGCCGCCCCGGGTGCCTGCTGCGGGCTGACGCTGATCTCCACGGGCCAGCTGACCGCGGCCAGGGCGAGGCTCCGGTCCACGGTGGAGCTGCTGCTCCCGCACGTCCGGGCCGGCCGCACGGTGATCGGCATCGAGCCGAGCTGCACGGCGACGCTCCGCTCGGACCTGGTGGAGCTCCTGCCGGACGACCCCCGGGCAGCGGAACTCGCGGGCGCGGTCCGGACGGTGGCGGAATTCCTCACCTCGGTCGACTGGACACCCCCGCGGGCCGCGGAACACCTCCTGGTCCAGCCGCACTGCCACCACTACGCGGTGATGGGCTTCGAGGCGGACCGCTCGCTGCTCCGGTCGATGGGCTGCGACATCGAGGTCTCCTCGGGCTGCTGCGGCCTGGCGGGCAACTTCGGCATGGAGAAGGGCCACTACGAGGTCTCCGAGAAGATCGCCCGGGACGGCGTTCTCGCCAGGGCATCCGCCGCCCCGGACCGCCGCATCCTCGCCGACGGCTACTCCTGCCGTACGCAGGTCCGGGACCTGGCGGGCCTGGAGAGCCGGCATCTGGTGCAGGTGATCGCGGAGGCGTTGCGAGGGTGATCCGGGGCCGGGGCGGTCCGGTGCGACGGTGCCGGACCTCGCGGCGAAGGGACGGGCATCACGCCGCGCCGAGGCCGCCGGCCACCCCCTCACCGGGGATCTCGTCGCCGGCGTCCGCCGCGGGGGCGGTGGCGTCGGCACGGGTGAGCCACCAGGTGGCGACGCCGCCGGCCAGGACCACGACCGAGGCGGCGAGCCAGCCCCAGGAGCGGAACGTCATGACCAGCGCCGGCAGGACCGCCGGTCCGACGACCCGCTCCGCGGTGTTGCTGAGGTTGAACGTCGAGAGGTACTGCGACCGGTCCCGCTCGGGGGCGAGGTCCATCGAGATCTGCCAGGAGGAAGCCGCCTGCCACATCTCGGCCATCGTCAGCGCCAGCACCCCGATGACCAGGACGGGCACCGCGCCGGCCGAGTCGTTCCACCAGGCGGAGAACGCGAAGAAGGCACAGGCGGCGGTCAGCAGCACCGCGGACGCCAGCGCGGCCCGTCCCGCTCCCCGCAGGTCGGTGATGTGCCGGGTGGCCGGCAACTGGAACACCGAGACGAGCACGGTGTTGACGATCAGCGGCAGCGCCACGAGGGACTCCGGTATCCCGGGCGAAGCCAGGATCCACAGGGGCAGCAGCACGTTGAGCGTGGTGACGTGCAGCGTCAGGAGCGTGTTCAGTCCGGTGAAGACCAGGTATCGGCGGTCGCGGAACGCCCACCTGCGCTTCGTGCCGCGGGGCACGCGCACGGCGTCCGCGGTCTTCAGCCGCGCGAGCAGCGCCGCGCAGATCACGAAGAAGAGCGCGATGCCGAACAGCGTCCCCCTGAAGACCCAGGAGCTGCCGACCGCGATGGCGATGCCCGCGGCCAGCCCGCCGACCGCGTACCCGACGTTCCGTACGGAACGGACGACGGCCATGAGGCTGACGCGCCGGTCGTCCCCTGCCACGTCGGCGACGATGGCCTGGCTGACCCCGCCCGCGGTCCGGTCGGCGACGGCCGTCAGCAGGACGACGACCAGGTAGGCGGGGAAGGAGGTGACGAAGACGTAGCAGGCGAAGCCGACGGCCCGCCACAGATTGAGGACGATCAGCGTACGCCGGGCCCCGAAGCGGTCGCCGACCACGCCCATCGGGATCGTGAGCAGGAAGCCGACGGCCCCGGCGAGCGAGAGGCCCAGGGCGAACTGGGTGGCCGTCAGACCGCTGACCCGGGTGAAGAAGACCGCCGCCAGCGCGGCGAAGAGTCCCGTGCCCATGGAGTCGGACAGGGAACTGACGACCAGGGTGCGTTCCCCGGCCGAGCTGCTCCTGACGGCTGTGGCGAACCTGCTCAGCACCGAACCGCGGGCACCGGCCGTCATCCGAGGCCGCCCGGTATGCCGACGACGAACCGGAGGTCCGCCACGGCGCCGCGTACGGTCTCCAGGGCCGCCTCGGGGCTGTCCGCGACCGCCCACACGTGGGCGGGCCGGTCGGCGGAGCGGGCGACGGGCCCGAGACGGTCGCCGGGCGCGCTGCGGATCACGACGTCGCACACGCCCGAGCGGGTCCTGATCTCCTCGGCGCCCCGCACTTCCAGGAGTTCACCGGTGGCCTGCGGCACCGCGTACCAGATGGCGGCGGAACGCGGTTCGCCGGCGGCCTTCTCCAGGGCGCCGCGCACCTCGCCGAGGGAGGGCACGCCGATGCTCTGCCGGGCGAGGGCGGCCACGATGTCGGCACCACGGGCCTCCCGCAGCAGGTAGGGGATCCGGTCGCCGCCCTGCCGCAGATGGGTCTCGACGATCCTGACCGTGCTCTCCCCGACGATGACCTCCGTGTGGGTGGCCCCTTCCCTGATGCCCAGGGCGTCCAGCGCGGCCGTCACCGCCGCCACGATCCGCTCCTCCTCGGAGGCGGGAAGCGGAGCCGGGAGCACATGGCCCAGCTCCACGAACCGGCCCGGGACGAGGAACTTCTTGGTGACGCACAACGCGATGTGCTCACCGTTCTCGCTCAGGCATTCGACGCTGAACTCCTCGCCCTCGTGGAAGGGCTCCACCAGCACGGCGGAACGGGGCAGACCCGCGGCGGCCGTGAACGTGACCTCCAGCTTCTCGGCGACGTCCGCGGGGCCCTCGCAGCGCACCACGCCCTGGCTGCCGACGCCCCGGCCCGGCTTGCAGATGAGGGGATAGCCCACACGCTCGCCGAAGGCGGTGATCTCCTCCGCCGTCGTCGCCTCCAGGCAGGGTGTGTCGTCCACGCCCGCGGCCGCCAGGCGCTCGCGCATCAGGCGCTTGTCGTCCACGGCCCTCACCGTCTCCGGGGAGTGCCACGGCAGCCCCAGCTCCAGCGCGATGTGCGCGGCGGGCTCCTGGCCCTCTTCGCCGTAGCACACCACCCGGTCCACCGGCTCGGCCGCGTGGACGAACCGTGCGGCGGCGATCCACTCGTCGAGCGGGGCGCCGGCCTCCACGACGACCACCCTGCGGTGGCTGTCCGTGATCCCCGTCTTGCGGGCCTCCTGGTGCGTACACAGGACACTGGTCCTGAGCCCGGGACGGAGCTCCCTGGCACGGGCGACGATGTCCCGCTCGTCACCCACCACCAGCAGGTGACGGACGGGCTCGTGGGCCTGGTGGTTCACATGCATCTGCGCTGGACTCCAAAGTGAGGTAGGGCGCGGGACGTCAGGCCGAACGTCGGTACCGCATGGCGTTCACCCGGCGCCCGGCGGCGAAGAGTGGCAGCCCGGCCGCCAGCGACACCTGGAGGGCGCAGCCGGTCACCAGGAGCGCCTCGGCTCCCGCGAGGTTGGTGGCCCAGGCGGCCAGGCATCCGATGTTGACCGCCGCCCACGCGATGGTGGCGACCGCCAGCTTGCCCGTCGGCTTCGGGTACTGGACCCGGCTCACCATGAGCCAGGCGACACCCACGACGGCGAGCAGCGTGAGCGGGGCCGGCAGCTGGAGCAGCACGACCGAGACGACGGTCAGCGCCGCGAAGGGGATCGGCATGCCCTGGAACATGCCGTCCTGCATGGTGGTGCAGGAGAACCGGGCCAGCCGCAGCAGCCCGGCGAGCACGACCGCCACGGCCGCGCCGGCGACCAGAGCCTGGTCGTATTCGTTCACCAGCCCCCACACCACGACGAAGTAGGCGGGCGCCAGACCGAAGCTGATCAGGTCCGAGAGGTTGTCGAGCTCGGCCCCCATCCCGGAGCTGCGGAACCTGCGCGCGACAAGGCCGTCACAGACGTCGAACAGCGCGGCCATCAGCATGAGCAGCACCGCGGTGGCCGCCCCCTGCCGCACGGAGCCGGCGCTCTCGCCCTCCGTGAGGTACGGCACGAGAACGGCCACGGTGATGAAGTAGACGGAGGCGAAGCCGCATGCCGCGTTGCCGAGGGTCAGAACGTCCGCGACCGACAGCCGCGAAGGGGAAGGCTCCCGCCTGGTGCCCTCGACGGCGCCTGCGGTGTCTCCCGTCCATGGGGCGGTGGCTTCGGATTCGGTGACGGTCAACGGGCTCTCCTACGGGTCTGTCCGGCTGCCTGCCGGTCGGCACGAGCATCATCGCAGCAGGACCGGCGGCCTGCGGCCCAGGGGCCGCAGGGTCTTCGGCCGGTCAAGTCGAAGTCCAGACCGTACCGTTGACCCGCGTCCCGGCCCAACGCGGCCGTCAGAATGGGATTTCGGTGACCCAGTCCTTGTGCAGGTCCGACGTGCCGCGAACCACGGCGGCGTAGGCCGCGTCGAGTGCGCGCGTGACCTCCCCGGCGGTCCCGTCCCCGACCTGGAGTCCGTCCACCGAGGTCACCGGCAGGATCTCCCAGCCGGTGCCCATGAAGAAGACCTCATCGGCCAGGTACAGCTCGGTGCGGTCGACATCGCGTTCGACCACCGTACGGCCCATCTCGCGCAGCAGGGTCAGCGAGGTCGCCCGGGTGAGGCTTTCCAGGATCCCGCTGGTGGTCGACGGGGTGATGACCTCGCCGTCGCGGACGATCGCGATGCAGGCCCCGGGGCCCTCGCTCACCTTGCCGCGCTCGTTGAGGAGGATGGGCCAGTCATGGCCGTTCTCCCGTGCCTCGATCATCGCCAGACGGCCGTTGTGGTAGTTGGAGAACGCCTTGACCCGCGGGGGCATGGACGCCTCGTTGATGCGGGTCCAGGAGCTGACCGCCGCCCGGCAGCCGCGCTCGGTGCCCAGACCGCTCGTGAAGGTCCAGCTGTCGACGACCACTTCGCAGGTGACACCGGCCGGAACCATCTGTTCCTGGATGACGCCCGCCGGGAACGCCCAGGGCCGCAGGTACACGTCCTCGCGGTACCGGTTGGCGCGCAGGACGTCCAGGACGGCCTCGCGCAGCGTCGGGAGGTCGTAGGGGATGTGGATGCGGACGATGCGCGCCGAGTCGTACAGGCGCCTGAGGTGCTCGTCCAGCCGGAGGACCAGCAGGCTGTCGCCGTCGTGCGAGACGTACGCCTTGATGCCCTCGAAGACCGCCGCGACCGAGGCGTGGCCCACCGCGTTGACGTGCACGCTCGCCTCGGACCAGGGCACCAGGGAGCCGCTGCGCCAGAGCCATTCGGGGCGGTCGACGTCCGTGCGCACCAGCGAGTCCATGATGGACATGGGGGTGCCCGGCGATTCTGCTTCTGTCGTCATACGGATCTCACCTTTTTGGGCTTGGTGGTTGAGAGGTGCTCCAGGCTGTCGAGCACGAGATCGGCCGCGTCCAGCCCGGAACGGCTGCCACGGGCGCCGGGTACCGCGACGCAGCGCAGGCCCGCGGCCTTCGCCGCGGCGACGCCGGTGGCGGAGTCCTCCAGCGCCAGACAGCCGTCCGGGCCGGCGTCCAGCAGCTGCATCGCCCGCAGGTACAGATCGGGCGCGGGTTTGCGGGCCCGGACCTGTTCGCCCGTGACCACGTGGTCGAACCGCTCCCGGACCTGCAGGCGTTCGAGATGGCCGTGGACCCAGGTCCGCTCGGAGCTGGAGACGACCGCGCAGGCGATGCCCTGGCTGCCGGCGCTCTCCAGCAGGCGGGCCACGCCCGGCCTCAGCGGTTCCGCCGAGGCCAGGCGCTGCTTGTCCCGGCGCCGCTCCTGGAGTTCACTCGCGGTCAGGTCCCGGTCGAGCCGCCGGGAGAGGTCCTGGGCGGCGTACGACTCGCCGGTCGCCCGGCCCATCATGACGCTCCAGACCTCGTCCGGAAACGCGAGCCCGTACCGGCCGTAGAGGTTCTGCCAGGACTGGTGGGCGGCCCGTTCGGTGTCGCACAGGAGTCCGTCGAAGTCCATCAGGACGGCGACGGCCGTGACGGCACCGGCAGGAGTCACGTCCGGGGGCGTGTGCTTCCGAGCACACGCCTGAGGTAGTCGCTGGTGAACAACGCCTGCGGGTCGAGTTCGGCCCGGATGTCCTGGAAGGCTTTCCAGCCCGGGTAACGGTCGGCGATGACCTCGGCGGTGGCCGTGTGCGCCTTGCCCCAGTGCGGCCGGCCGTCGTGCTCCAGGAGCACCGCCTCGAAGGTGCGCAGCAGTTCGGTGTAGCCGACGGTGCGCGGGACGGTGATGTTGACGTAGGTCGTCGTACGTCCCTGGGCGGGGCTGAGCAGCAGCTCGTCGCCGGCGCTGAAGCGCACGGTGATGGAGTACGGGGTCCGCAGCCCGAAGCGCTTGACCTCCTCGTGCACCTGGCGCACCGTGTCGGCCGACGAGGTGAGCGGCAGGGCGTATTCCAGGGAGAGGAACTTCACCGGCTGCGGGAAGGTGAACGCGTTGTAGCTGACGTCCACGTAGTCCGCGGGGCCGGACCCCCCGCCGAGCTGGGCGGTCATGATGCGCCGCACGCTGCGCTGGTCGATGCGGCCCGCCAGCCCCGCCGTGGCGCAGCGCACCTCGCCGAGGGTGTTGGCGCGGCGGCGGCGGTCTGCTTCGGCGGACACCGGCGCGTCGGTCGGCTCCAGCTTGAGCGTGGAGGCGTTGTCGCTCCAGCCCTTCAGGGAGAACGTGGCGTGCTCGGCGCTGCCGGCGTACGCCTCGATGTCCTCCAGGACGCTCTCCAGCGGCAGGCTGCCTTCGGTGACCCGGAGGTTGTACTTCGGTACGCAGCGCAGGGTGACGGTGGAGATGACGCCGAGCGCGCCCAGCGAGGTGGCGGCGGCGGCGAAGAGTTCCGGGTCCTCCTCGGGGGAGCAGCTGCGGACGCTGCCGTCGGCGGTGACGAGGGTGAGGGCGAGGACCTGTCCGGAGAAGGGGCGGTGGGCGAGACCGCTGCCGTGGTTGCCGGTGGAGATGGCCCCGGCGATGGTCTGCTCTTCGAGGGTCCCCATGTTGGACAGCGCCAGACCGGCCTTGTCGAGCGCCCAGTTAAGCTCCCGCAGGAGGGTGCCGCCGCGCACGGTGACGGACGGGGCGGCGGGGTCGAGGGCGACGATGCCGGTGTAGCCGGTCATGTCCAGCACGACACCGCTGGTGGTGACCAGGGGGTTGAACGAGTGGCCCGTACCGGCGGCGCGCAGGGGCAGGCCCCGGTCGGCTGCGTAGCGCACGGCGTCGACGAGGTCGCTCTGGTGCGTGGCGCGAATGATGCGGTCGGGCGTGCAGCGGGCCGACCTGGCCCAGTTGCGCCAGGTGGTGGGGGCGGTGGTGGCCCGGTTCAACAGTTTCATGCGGTCACTTTCCGGGATTCGGCTTCGTCGCGGAGGTCGGCGCAGTGCCTGGCCACGGCGTCCTGCCAGGTCGGCATGGTCATACCGAGCCGCGCGAGCCGGTCGGTGTTGAGGACGGATACCTTGGGCCTGCCGCCGACGAAGGTGCAGTCGTCGAAGGAGACCGCGGTCGGCGGGTGCTCGGCGTGCAGCTCGGAGTCGTACTCGTGCAGGGCGTGGGCGCCCAGTTCGTAGCGGGTCGCCCGGTTCCGGTTGGCGACGTGCAGGATGCCGGTGGGGAATTCGTCCAGCGTGATCAGGTGGATGAGCGCCCGCGCCAGGTCGACGGTGTAGGTGGGGCGGCTGTACTGGTCGTCGATCAGCTCCTGGCCCTCGCCTCGCTCGGCGGAGCGGATGGTGGCGAGGACGTCGTCGTTGTTCTCCGCCGCACCGCCGAACAGCCAGGAGGTACGGACCACGAGGTGCTCGGGCACCCGCTCGGCGATCTGCTCGCCGGCGAGCTTGGTGAGCGCGTACAGGCTCAGCGGGTTGGGGACGTCCGTCTCCCGGTAGTCGTCCTCGGGGGCCGAGACGCCGTCGAAGACGTAGTCACTGGAGATGTACACCATGCGGCTGCCGGTTCTGCGGCACGCCTCGGCGACCTGGTGCACACCGGCGACGTTGACGCGCAGGGCGAGTTCGGTGTCCGTCTCGCAGGCGGCCACGATGGAGATGGCTGCCAGGTGGAGCACGACGTCCGGACGGAAGGACTCGATGGAGGCCGTCACGGCGTGCTCGTCGCCGATGTCGAAGTCCGTCACGGACACCCCGAGGACGGGCCAGTCGGCGGTACGCGGATCGTTGCTCAGCTCCCGGGTCAGGGCCTTGCCGAGGCTGCCGTCCGCTCCGGTGATGTAGAGGCGCATCGTTTCTCCTCAGAGGTTGCCGAACTCGGCCCGCAGGTCAGCCGCCGTAGCACCGGAGCTGATGCGGTCGCGGATCTCGTTCTCGCGCGCCGCCACTCCGCGGGCGCTCTCCAGCACGGTCTTGGCGCTGCCCGAAGGCACGGTGGCGACACCGTTCTCGTCGGCCACGATGATGTCGCCGGGGAAGATCACCTGGCCGCCGACCGAGACCGGCACATTGACCTGGACCGGCTCGATGCGGTCGTGGACGGCGCCGGGCGACTGCCGCGGCGAGGTGGTGCGGTACCAGACGGGGAAGCCGATGTCGCGGATCTCGTCGATGTCCCGGGCAGCGCCGTCGATGATGGACCCGGCTATGCCGAACTTGTGGGAGACCGTGGCGGTCAGGCCGCCCCACATCGCCGTGGTGGCCAGGCCGTGGCAGGCCATGACGATGACGTCACCGGGCTGCGCGCGGGAGAGGATGGGCAGCGTGTTGACCCAGTCGTCGATCGACAGGTCGATGGTGAACGCGGGCCCGGCGATCTTCTGGTCGTGACGGACGACCTGGAATCCCCCGATCGCTCCGGCTCGTCGCTGGGCGTCGGTGACCACGCAGCTCGGGCTGTACTCGGCCAGCAGTTCACGGAAGCCGTCGACGATGTCCTGCGACGGCCGGGAGAGGTCGTTGTAGACCGTGTCCATAAGGTGCTCCTCTTCGGATGGTGTGGATGGCTCGGGCCGGTGCGTCAGCTGTCCCGGGACGGCCGCAGCCCGGCGCGGATCCGGTGGGCGAGGGTGTGGGCGCTCAGGCCGTGGGCGTCGAGGACCTCGGCCTCGGTGCCGCACAGCGGCACCTCGGTCAGGCCGATGCCGGCGAACGACGGGACGTGGTCGGCGCCGAGCTCCAGCAGGGACCGGGCGATCAGGTCCGCCTGACCGCCGTGGGTGTAGTGGTTCTCGACCACGAACAACTCGTCGGCCTCTGCGGCCGTTTCGGACAGCCAGGCGGTGTCGACCCGGTTCAGCCAGGGCAACGCCACCACGGTGAGATCGACGCCCTCGGCCGCCAGCAGGTCCGCGGCGCGCAGCAGTTGGGTGAGCACGATGGGGCCGGAGCCGATGGCGACGGTGCGACCGCCCTGCCTGACGACGCGGCCTCGTCCGGTCGCCAGCGGCTGTGCGCCCAGCGACTCGGCCTCCTCGGACACCGGGGTGCTGACGAGCCGGAGGTAGACGCTGGTGTCGGTCTCGGCGCAGAACGCGACGGCGGCCTCGGTCTCGGCGGAGTTCGCCGGCTCCAGCAGGACCAGGCCCGGGATGGCGCCGAGTGCGCTGATGTCGCGCACCGCCTGGTGGGAGTGGCCCGGAGCGGCCGGGATGAGACCGGCGAGTGAGCCGACGTACACGACCTTCCGGCGCTCGGAGGCGTTGTTGTACATCTGCTCGTTGGGCCGGGCGTGCAGGAAGCAGGAGAAGGAGTGCGCGAAGGGCAGCAGGCCGCGCGAGGCGAGTCCTCCCGCCATCGACACCATGTCCTGTTCGGCGATGCCGCACTCGAAGAAGCGGTCCGGAAGGGCCTCGGAGAACGGGATGAGGCCGGTGTCGAGAACGAGGTCGGCGTCGAGCGCCACGATCCTCTCGTCCGTCCGGGCGCGTTCGACCAGAGCCCGGCCGTAGACCTCGGGGAGTTTCGGGCCGGTCGCCTTGGCGGGCAGTACCGCTTCCGCGGTCGTCGGGGCGAGCGGCGCCAGGCCATGGCGGCCGAGCAGTCCGTCGACGGACGCCACCAGTTCCCGGTGTGCGGCGAGGTAGTCCTCGACGGCGGGTGCCCCGCTGTGGAAGCGGTAGCGCCACTCCCCCTCGGGCATGGAGGTCGCCGCGAAGGTGGTGCAGCCGGCGCCCTTGACGGTGTCGGCGATGACGACCGCGGGCCGGCCGGCGCACTCCTTCTCGCGGAGGCGGAGGGTGGCGTCGAGGTCCTTGGCGGAGTTGCCGTCGCAGCGCAGCACGGCCCAGCCGAATGCGGCGAACTTGGCCTGGAGGTCACCGAGGTCGCTCACATCGGCGACCCAGGTGTCCGACTGGATCTTGTTGTGGTCCACGATGACGGTCAGTTCGCCCATGTCGCGGTGGACCGCCCCCGCCAGCGCCTCCCAGTTCTGGCCCTCCTGGAGCTCGCCGTCCCCGGTGAGGACGTAGACGCGGCGGTCGGCGCCGATGAGCCGGTCGGCCAGGATCATGCCCTTCGCCTTGGAGATGCCCATCCCGAGAGAGCCCGTGTTGGCGTGCATGTGCGGGAGGCTGACGTCGGGGTGGCCGGGCAGGCCGCCGAGCCTGCGCAGCTGGTGGAGCTTGTCCTCGGGCAGCGCGCCGAGGGCGATCAGTGCCGCGTAGAGTCCGGGCGCGTCGTGGCCCTTGGACGAGAAGTAGACGTCTCCGTCGGGCTCGAAGGGGGACCGCATCTCCTCCAGCAGCAGCCAGGCGACGGTGTCGGCCGCGCTGAAGCTGGACCCTAGGTGGCCGGATCCCGCCCGCATGATGCTGTAGAGGGTGTTGATCCGGGCGGCGTCCGCGAACGCCTTGCTCCGGTCGTGGCGATCGGGGATGCCGTTCAGGATGCGCGTGAACTCGTCGGCGGGCAGCCAGGCGAGAGTGGTGTTCATGGCTTCTCCAGGAGTAACGGGTGACGGCCTCCGCCTCACCAGCTGACGTAACCGCCGTCGACGAGCAGTTCGGTGCCGGTGACGTAGCTGCTCATGCCGGAAGCGAGGAACAGAAGCGGTCCGGTCAGGTCCGAGGTTTCGGCCATCCGCCGCAGCGGTACGCGTGCGCTGAACTTGGCCCGGAATTCGGGGTCCTGACCGCCGAGCACGCCACCCGGCGAGAGCGTGTTGACCCGCACACCGGCCGGTCCCCACAGGGCGGCGAGGTAACGGGTCAGGGCGGCGGCGGCAGCCTTGGACATGCCGTACGCCGGCGGCTTGAGGAACGGCGGGTCCTGCGGCAGGTGCTCGTACAGGCGCGGGTCGGGTGCCATCGAGCCGTACAGGGAGCCGATGTTGATGACGGACCCCGTGCCCGCCTCGGCCATCGCCGTGCCGAAGACCTGGCAGACCCGCAGCACCCCCAGCGCGTTGACGTCGAGGACGGCCGCGGACACCTCGGCCGGGATGTCGCCGAAGAGCCAGCTTTCGCCGGTGGCGGACGGCGGCTGGTCGATCCCCGCGTTGTTGACGAGGATCGTCGGCGTGCCGGCCTCGGCCCGGCACCGGGCCAGCGCGGCACGCAGGCTCCCCGTGTCCGTGACATCGGCCTCCAGCAGGTGGAAGCGGTCGGCGTCATGGCGTTCGAGCACGGCGGCGAAGGCGTCCGGCACGGACGGCACCCGGTCCAGACCCACGACCCGGGCGCCCGCGCCGAGCAGCGCGTCGGTCCAGATGGCACCCAGCTTGCCGAGAACACCCGTGACGACCGCGACCTGTCCCGTCAGGTCGGTGTGTGCACTCACGGCGCGGTCAGCCGAGGTCGCTGAGCTGAATGTCTTCGTCGGCGGCCAGCGGCGCCAGCAGCGGCCGGCCGACCAGCTCCTCCAGCAGGTACGGACGCAGACCGTCGCCGGGCGACTTGATGGCGATGTCATCGGCGGCGAGGATTTCGCCGGCGGCCAGGTCGCGGGCGGCGACGAGCTTCTTGGCCATCTTGTGCAGGGCGGGTGCCTCGACCGGCAGCAGCTCCTTGACCGGGCTGCCGAGGGACCGGCGGGTGCGTTCCAGGCTGTCGACGAGGTCTCGCAGATGGCCGGCTTCGAGCGAGAAGTGGTGGTCGCTGCCGGGCATGGAGCGGTCGAGCGTGACGTGCTTCTCGATGATGCGTGCGCCGAGGGTGTAGGCGATGACGCTCGACTCGGTCTCGACGTCGTGGCCGGACAGGCCGACGACGACGTCGGGGAACTCCTCGCGGTAGGTGTTGATGACCGAGAGGTTCAGCACGTCGGGTGTGGCGGGGTAGGCGGCGGTGCACTGGAGGACGGCGAGCTGGTCGTTGAGCGGCAGGATGGTCTCGACCGCGCGGCGAACGTCCGCCATGTCCGCTCCGCCGGTGCTGATGACCAGCGGGATGCCGGTCTTCGCCGCGTAGGCGAGCAGGGGCGTGTTGGTGAGGTCGCCCGAGGCGATCTTGATGGCGGGGACGCCCAGCTCCGCCAGGAAGTCGACGCTGTTGAAGTCGAAGGCGGTCGAGAAGAAGGCGATGCCGGCGTCGGCCGCGACCTGGGCGAGGTGGCGGTACTCCTGCTCTCCGAATTCCACGGCTTCGCGGTGCAATCCGTAGGTGGCGCCGTAGCTGTTACGCCCCGTGTACGGCTGGTCGTACATCGCCTTGGTGTACAGCGACTTGTTGTCACGCTTCTGAAGCTTGGCTGCGTCCGCTCCGGATTCCGCGGCCATGCGCACCAGTTCGGCGGCCAGCCCTATGTCCCCGCCGTGGTTGTGACCGATCTCGGCTATCACAAAGGCTTCAGTACTGTCGGTGATGCTCCTGTTGCCTATCGTGACACTGCGCGACATTTAACTACGCCCCCCGCATGCTGCTGATTCCCCTGGAATCCTCGACGGAACGGGTCGCGAAACGGCGCACAGCTCCCCCGAGGTGTTTGACCCGGCGAACGCTAGCATGGTCTGATCGCGCCGAAGCAACGGGTTTTCGGCCTCAATCTCCGCACTGTCGACTGTAGTTGACACTACGCGACGTGAGCTTGATCTCAACTGGCAACCTCCGGTGCGGACTAGAGGCTTCCGTTTCCCAACAGCCCATCCACACGCGGCATTTAAACGATTTGAGAGACACACAACTGTGAGCATCCTCCTACTGCACACGCGGAACCTCAGTCGGCGAAAGCACCTGGCCCGGGTGCGGGACTATGCGCGGGAGCACGGCGAGCGGCTCCTGATGGTGATGAAGGACGCGACGTGGGAGGCGGACTACGTCGACCGCGTGGTGGTGGCGGACACCGCCAGCATCGAGGACACGGTCGCGGCGGCCAGGCTGCTCGCCGCCGAGGAGACCGAGCCCATTCGCGGCGTCCTGACGTTCGTCGAGCAGAGCGTGCCGGCCGCCGCGGCCGTGGCGGCCGAGTTGGGCCTGCCGTCGGTGGGCGAGCGGGCCGCCCTCCTGGCGCGCGACAAGTACGCGATGCGCTCCGCGTTCGGTGCCGCCGGCCTGATCCAGCCGCGCTTCGCCCTCGCCCGTGACCTGGGGGAAGCACAGGAGGCGGCTGCCTCCGTCGGGTACCCGCTGGTGCTCAAGCCGCTCATCGGGGGTGGCAGCAAGTACGTGCGCCGGGTCGACGACGACGCCGAGCTGGCCGAGCACTTCGACACGATCAGGCACGGCGCCTGGACGGGTTTCACGCACGACCCGTTGCACGTACGCACCAAGGAGGAGTACGGCGAGGCCGTGCTGCTGGAGGCTTACGTCCCCGGCTCCGAGATCAGCGTCGAGTCGCTGGTCGTCGACGGGAACACGCACGTGGTGGCCGTGCACGACAAGCCGCTGCCCATGGAGGGGCCCTTCTTCGAAGAGGTCTACTACACCACTCCGACCCGGCTGCCGGGCGAGCTCGTCGAGCGCATCACGGCGGTGACCGCCGAGGCGCACCGGGCGCTCGGTATCGGCACCGGAGCCACGCACACGGAATTCCGGCTGACCGAGGAAGGCGAGCCGTACATTCTCGAGACGGCCGGACGGCTGGGCGGCGGCCCGGTTTATCAGTCGGTTCTCCTCAGCACGGGCATCGACATGGTGGAAGCTTTGCTCGATCTTTCCACTGGGCGCGAGGCGAAGCTGGTCCCGCCTCGGTCCCCGAAGCCCACGGGCTTCTACCTGTTCTTTGCCGAGCGGGCCGGTGAACTCGTCGGTGTACACGGCATGGAGAAGATCGAAAACGACGAGCGCGTCAGTGAGATCGTGCTGTACGGGCAGATCGGCGACCGGGTCCTTGTTCCGCCGCACGCGTCGGCGGCCCACGGGCACGTGCTGTTCTCGGACGATACCGCCGCGGCCGTGGATTCCGGATTCCTGGAGTTCCGTGACGCGATATCAGTGGAGGTCCGGTGAGGTTTCTGGTTCTGAACCGCACTCCGCTTTCGGGACGGCGGTTCCCGGAGTGGATCGGCGGTTCCCATGAAGCGGTGCTCCTCACCGATGAGGCGGCGGTTTCGGACGATCCGGAGACCAGGGCGGAACAACTCGCAGGATATGCGCATGTGGAAATCCTGCCCGATTTCCACTTCAATCCCCTGGTCGAGCTGCACGCACTGGAACTCCACCGGAAGATGGGCTTCGACCGGGTGGTCGCCCTGTCGGAGTTCGACATCCTGCGCGCCGCGCGCCTGCGGCAGCTGATGGATCTGCCCGGCCAGGACGTCGGCAGCGCCGTCGCCTTCCGGGACAAGCTGCGGATGAAGCGGCTGCTCGACGGGGCCGGCGTCCGCGTGGCGCCGTACGCCCCGGTGAGCCATCTGGACGACCTGCTGGGCTTCGTCGAGCAGCACGGATATCCGGTCGTGGTCAAGCCGCGAAGAGGCGGCGGCTCCATGGGAGTGCACGTCCTGCGGGACCGGGACGGTCTCACGGCACTGCTGGCCGCCCACCGTGACCTCGGCACGGACGACGGGGCCCAGCTGCTGGTCGAGAAGTACATCGAGCACGAGCTGTTCCACGTCGACGGCATCATCACCGACGGACAACCGCTGCTGATGTGGCCCTCGACCCAGGGCGACACCTCCTGCCTGGACATCATGCGCGGACGCGCGCTCCACAGTTGCCTGCTGGACGCGGACGATCCGCTGCTGGAACCGCTGCGGGAGATCACCCGCAGCGCCCTGGCGGCCCTTCCGGTACCCGGCACCTTCATGTTCCACGCCGAGGTCTTCCGCGACGCGGAGGGGCTTCTGGTGTTCAACGAGGTGGCGAGCCGCATGGGCGGCGGGATGATCGAGCACGTGCTGCAGCTCGGCTTCGGGATCACGCTGCCCGAGGTGTACGTGCGGTCGCTGGCCGCGAACGACGTCCCGTTGATCCCGGCCGCGCCCGAGCGAATCGCGGGGCTCTCGCTCTTCCCGCCGCGCCCGGGCACGCTGCTGGAGATCCCCGACACCTGTCCGGTGCCCGGCATCAGCGCCTATCACCGGCACGCCGAAGCGGGTACGGTCCTGAAGCCCGCCCTGATGAGCGTGGAGAAGATCGGCTCCGTGCTGGCCACCGGAGCCACGCGGGCCGACGTCGAGACGTCGCTGGCCGAGGCGCTGGACTGGTTCGAGCGCTCGACGGTGATCCGTGCGGACGGCGAGCCGACGGCCCGCGCTCACTGAGTCCGTGACGAGCGGCAGCGCCCGATCGCAAGGGCGGTCGGGCGCTGCGGCGCGGATGGGGGCGAGGGTCAGAGGCGAGGGCCGCCCAGCAGCTCGGACGTCTTGCGGGCCACCGCGGAGCTTCTGAGCACTTCGGCGTGCTGCTCCTCGAAGAGGATCTCCCGGCCGACGAGAGCGGCCTCGGGCAGCAGCATCGCGGTCCTGGTGCGGCTCAGGCCGCTGTCGGGGCTGGAGGAGCACAGTGCGGTGCCGGCCAGCCAGAGCGGGAGCACGTCGACCGATTCGGCGATGGCGAGCGAGGACAGCCGGGCCGCGGCCGTGTTCATGATGTCCAGGGCGAGGCCGGCGGTGGAACCCACCGCGTCCAGTTCGTCGTCGATGGCGTGGCTGAGCGCCGAGTACAGGCCCAGGGCCAGGGCCTTGGCGTCGTCCCGGTGCGTGTCCAGGGTGGCGGCACCGTCACGCTCCAGGCGCTCCAGCTTCCCGGTCGCAAGGCTCGGGGAGACCGTGGACACCAGTCGGCGGAACTCGTCCAGGACCATGTCGGTGTCGACCAGTTCGGGGTCGAACAGAAGGACTTCGGGGGCGACGCCCTGCGAGCGGCCGATCCCGTCGGCGATCACACCGGCGAAGATGCCGCCGAGGCTGTAGCCGAGCACCGCGCGTACCCGCAGCCCGCGGGAGCGGATCTCATCCGTCCACGGCGCGAGGTAGGCGTCGAGGGACGCGCCGCGCGGGGGTCCGCTGTGCGGGCGTTCCACGGCGCGCCACACGCTGTGCCGGGTCTCCAGAAGAGGCGTCAGCTCGCGGAAGTCGGCCGCCGCCGGACCGTGCGGCGGAGAGTCGACCGCCAGAACCACCTCTCCGGAATCCCCGGAGCGCAATTCCTCCCAGTGCATCAGTCCGCTCATGGCACCCTCCACGTGACGAGACATTCCGGGGTGCGTCCGATGGGGGACGCGGTTTCCCAGTGATACGGAAGGCCGGTCCGGAGGAGCGGGGTACGCGGGGGAACAATGACCCCACCGCTCCGGACCGGTCGTCCGGAGAGCCCGTGAACGGCATCCGGCGGATGCGTCCTCCGGGCTCTCGCCATGGCCGGCCGTCACCATCGACGAGCCGCACGGGGGTGTGCGCTCGGCGCGATATGGCGATCCTCGGCCGTTCCACTGTCCGTACGTTATGGAGAGGGGCTGTTCCCCGAATACCCCTAACAGCCCCTAGCGTGCCCGAAGGGCATTACATGGCCTGCAATTGTGGCAGCGGGAGAAGCGTGGGCAGGGCCCGTCGGCTGTTGACACCCAGCTTGCGGTAGACGCGCGTCAAGTGCTGTTCGACGGTGCTCACCGTGATGAACAGCTTGCGGCTGATCTCGCGATTGCTGAAGCCCCGCGCGGCCAGCTGGGCCACCCGGCCCTCGGCCTCGCTGAGCGTCACACCGTCGGCGCCGGTGCCGATGGCTGTGGCCGGGGTGTCGGTCTCGGTCTCCTGGGCCGGAACGACGGTCTCGACGCTGCGCTGCGCGGGCACTCGTTGCAGCGGGCGCGATCCCGACTGGCAGATCTTGGTCTCCTGAACGGCCCGCCAGGCGGTCGCCCGTGCTTCGTCGAACTCCCCCACGCCCTGGTACGCCTCGCTCAGGTCGGCCAGCGAGCGGGCCAGCTCCATGCGGTCGCCGGAGACCTGGAGCAGGTCGACGGACTTGCGCAGCAGGGCCGTGCGCTGCATCGGGTCGCCGGCGGCGGCGGCGAGCAGTCGCAAGGAGACACCCCGGGTGCACAGGTCCACGCCCTGGGGCCGGTTGAGCTGCTGCTTGACCAGGTCCTGCGCCACGTTGGTGCGACCGAGCCGCATGTTGGCCTCGGCGAGGCCGTTTCGCCAGGGCACGAGCTCGGCGACGTCGAGCTCCGCGTCGTAGGCCAGCCGGCCGCAGGTCTGGAAGTCCTTGACGGCGGCGAGCACCCGCTCGGTCGCCAGGTAGTAATGGCCCCGCGCGTGCAGGAAGCGCAGGCCCCACACGGTGGTCGGGGTCGCTTCCGAGGTGAACTGGCGAACCGATTCCTCTGCGGCGTCGTATTCGCCCATGGCGGTGTGGGCGCGCACCAGCGTACTGAGCGGGTAGCCGAGCATCACGCCCCAGCTCTGCGGAGGGAGCAGGGCGAGCGCGGACTGGGCGTGCGAGACGGCGGTGCTCAGGTCTCCCCGGCGCAGGGCGATGTCGGCGCGGACGCTTCCGAGGGCCGCCTGCCAGGTCAGCCCGCCGCGGCGCTCCGCCTCGGCGTACAGGGCATCGCACCGCTCGCCGGCCCGGTCCAGGAGGTTGCCGCACACCAGGGTCAGCAGGGCGGCGATGACGACCTCGAGGAGGGGCTCGCCGAGCCGGCAGCTCTCCAGGATGTGCTCCGCGCTGGCCACGGCGTTCTTGACGCCGGCCGAGAGGGGCCCGGCGGCCACGGAGTTGACCGCGCGGGTCCACGGGTCCTCCTCACGCGCCTCGCTGTCGCCCCGGCGGGCGGATTCGGGGTCCTCGCAGCTGTGTCCGGACATCGGGCCGTAGAACCAGCGGTAGGTGAGGACCAGTTCCGCCTCGGTGTACTTGTCGCGGGGACCGTCGAGGGTCATGTACGCCTGGTTCGCGGCCTTCGCGGTGGCCAGGTCGCCCTGCCAGAGGGACTGCTTGAGCAGCGCCGCGCAATCCTGCTTGGTCAGGGTGCCGTCCCGCATCGCCTGCCGGGCCTCGGTGTGGTGGCGGTCGGCCGCCGCCGGGTCGAGCCGCCACACGGAGCGAGCGAGGCCCCGGCGCAGCTCGCGGCGCTCCTCGTTGCTGGTGGCGGCGGCGACGGCCAGCTCCAGGCAGTCGACCACCCGGTCGACGTCGTCGTCGGCCTGGGCCCTGGCCGCGGCGGACTTGAGCACCGGGACGTTCCAGTTGTCCGGGGTGCCGCCCGCGGCGATGAGGTGGGCGGCGACGGTCTGGGCGTCGGCGCCCTGGTTCTGGAGGAGCCGGGCGGCCGCGCCGTGCCTGCGGGCCCGCGTGGTGGAGTCGAGGGTGCCCAGGACGGCGTCCTCGGCGACGGAGTGCCGGAAGCGGCTGCCCTTGAGCAGACCGGCCGCCGAGAGCACCTGCACCACCTGCTCCACGGATTCGACGGGGAGCGACACCAGCTGCCCGACGAGCTGGGGGGACGCCTCCTCGCCCAGCACGACCAGTCCCTGGGCCACTTCGAGGAGCCGGGTGTCCCAGCGGTAGAGGCAGTTGAGAACGGCCTGGGCGAAGGCGGGACCGGCGGCGCGCTCGGCGGGGTCGCCCTCACAGGCGGGCAGCGCCGCGCAGCGCTGGCCGTAGTCCTCCATGAGTGCTCTGGTCAGCAGGGGGTTGCCGGCTGTGAAGCGGTGGAAGGCGGGCGCGTACTCCTCGGCATGCCGCAAGTCCGTCTCCTGGGCGAGGAGTTCGGTGACCTCCGCGACCGACAGGGGGGCGACCTTCAGGTGCCGGTGGGGCTGCTGGGTGATCTCGGCGTGGAACCGCGACAGGGCGGGGTGGCCCCAGCTCCACTCGGTCATCACGATCATCACCTGGGCCGAAGCCATGCGGCGGCGCAGGTGCAGGAGGAGCTGGAGCGACAGGCCGTCGACGAACTGCATGTCGTCGATGCTGATGACCAGGGGACGGTTCCTGGACAGCTCCAGCAGTTCGACGCTGATGGCGTGGATGATCCTGGCGTCCTGCCGGCGCAGGTCCAGGTCGTCGGGGGCGTATTCGCGCGCCAGTGAGTCCGACTGCAGCAGCCCGGAGATACGGGTCGCCACCTCCGGCGGTATTTCGGCGTTGCGGCACAGCTGGTCTATGACACCGACCGGGAAGGTGGATTCCGCCCTGGAGCCGGTCGCGGTGAGATGAAGCGCGTCCTGCTGCTTCACATAGCTCGCGAAGTCATACAGCAGGCGGGTCTTCCCGCTGGCCAGTCCGCCTGTGACGAGGGCGAGTTGGCCGCTGCCGGCGACTGATTCGGTGTACTGATCGATAAGACTTTCGAGTGCTTCACGGTATATATGGTCACCCATATTTCGCTGCCCCCTATTTTCCCCGTAAATTAAGAATTAAAGGCAACCCGGCATGCGGAATCCACCCTTGGACCCGCACCGAGTCGGTGCGCTGGACAAACGGCGCCAACTGTCCGCCTGGAAAGAGCGGACGTTCACCCCACTGAGCACGATCCGAGCGATCCCGCGCAGGCGGCCCCGCGGCGATCCGGCGGTGTCCGTCCTGGGCCGGTGGCACAGGACGCCGACACGGATGCCGCGCGGAACCACGACGGTCCGGTGCGGCGGACCGATACGCCGGGTCGATCACCCCAGCCTTCCCCACTCGCCGGACCATCGGCGAGCGGCCGAGCCGTATATGACCTTTCGAGGGGCGGCCGAAGGGCCTACCCCGATGCCGCGATCTGGGCCGGGGCGCCGTCGCCCTCGGTCTCGCCGGCCGTTCCTGGAGACGGTCACAGGAACCTCCGCCGACGATCGCGGAGGCGAGTCCGCCTCGTACTCCGGGGGCCGGCAGATGCTGCCCAGCCCTTCCCACACTTCCGACACACTCATCGACTCCCCCGTGGGCCCAGTAGCGGCCCTCGTCGACCCTCGTTGCGGTGTTCGCGTGTTCACCAACGTGTTCGGCGTCCAACTTAGCCGCTCGTTCGCCAGTTCACCCTTCAAGCAAACGGGCGGTGACGTGCAACGGAAGAGCGGGCGCCCATCCAGTAGCCCTCGACAGGAGTTTCAGCCGATCAGCTTGCTGCGTACTTGATACGCGCCACGATACTCGGTACGCTACGCGTATGCGATACGCGTTAGCGTGCGACGTACGCAATGAGAGGGAGAGCGATGACTGAGATCAAAGCCAGGGCAGGCACGAAGGAGTGGGTGGGCCTGGCTGTGCTCACCCTGGGTTCGCTGCTGATCATGCTGGACATCGGGGTGCTGAACTTCGCCGTCCCGGCCATCAGCGCGGACCTCAAGCCGAGCGCGCCCCAGCTGCTGTGGATCATGGACGTCTATCCGTTCGTCCTGGCCGGACTGCTGATTCCGATGGGGTGGGTCGGCGACAAGATCGGCCGGCGCAAGCTGCTCATCATCGGGTCGCTGATGTTCGGCGTCGCCTCGGCGGGCGCGGCCATGGCGACCACGCCGGAGGCTCTCATCGCCTGCCGCGCCCTGCTCGGCCTGGCGGCGGCACCGATGACGCCGACCGTCCTCGGCCTGATCCGCGTCATGTTCAACGATCCGGATCAGCGCAAGACCGCCATCGCGGCCTGGACCGGCGTGCTCACCAGCAGCACGGCCTTCGGCCCCGTGATCGGCGGACTGCTGCTCGACCACTTCTGGTGGGGATCGGTCTTCCTCATCAACATCCCCATCATGCTTCTGCTGGTGCTGCTCGCGCCCTTCCTGCTGCCGGAGCACCGTGACCCCTCGCGCGGGAAGCTGGACGTGGTGGGCGCGCTGCTGTCCTTCGTGGCGATCCTGTCGGTCGTCTACGGCGTCAAGGAGCTGGCCGTCAACGGCTACAGCCCCGAGTCCGTAATCGTCATCGCCGTCGGCTTCGTGGTCGGGGTGTTCTTCGTGCAGCGCCAGCGCACCGCGGCGAGCCCCCTCCTCGACCTGGAGCTGTTCCGCCACCGGGGCTTCAGCGGCTCGGTCTGCATCACCCTGGTCGTGCACGGCACGCTCATCGGCATCAACCTGCTGGTCAACCAGTTCATGATGTCGGTCCTGGGCCTGCGGCCCTTCACCGCCGCCCTCTGGTCGCTGACCGCCTTCCCCGTGGTGGCCATGGCCGCTCCGATCACCGCGAAGTTCTCCCGGCGGGTGCGACCGGGCAACTTCCTCGCCGTCGGCATGATCGTCATGGCGGTCGGCTGCGGGCTGCTGACCTTCGTCGAGGTCAGCTCGCCGATCCTGTTCGTCATGGGCGGTGTCGCACTGATCGCGGCCGGTCTGCTCATGGTGAAGGCGTTGGTCGCCGACATCGTCCTGGCCTCCGCCCCGGCGGAGCGCGCCGGATCCTCGGCCGCCGTCTCGGAGACCGCCAACGAGCTGGGCAACGCGCTCGGCTTCGCCTCGTTCGGCACGATCGGTCTGGCCGTCTTCCACCACCAGATGGCGGACGTGCAGCCCAGCGGTGTGTCCTCGGCGGCCCTGGAGGGCGCGCGCGGCAGCATCGGCGGTACCAACGCGGTGGCCTCCCAGCTCCCCGGCGACGCCGGGGACCAGCTGCTGAAGGCGGGGCAGGAAGCCTTCACCAACGGCCTCAACCTGGCGGCGCTGACCGCCGTGGGGGTCCTCGGTGTGACCGCCGTGGTCAGCGCGTTCCTTCTGCGCAAGGTGCCCGTCGCCACCGCCTCGGAGCCGGCACCCCCGAAGAGCGACCTGCCGCAGGTGGTGGAACCCGCCCCGTGAGAGGCACCACAGCTTCCGCCGGCGACGGTGCCCCGCCCGTGCACCACGGGCGGGGCACCGTCGCACGCCGGGACCGGCCCTGCCCGGCCCGGCGGCCCCGGGCCACTAGACTCGGCGGCTACAGCCTGCCGCGCAGAGTTCCGGCACCGCCGCGTGGGCACCGGCACCGGTACGTTTCACTTACCCCCACGCGTCCCGTCCAGACTCCGTCGAGAGCGAGCATCAGGTGAGCACCAAAGACAAGGACGGAACCCTGCCTCCGAGCGTGGCGCGGGTGTGGGAGTCCCGGCAGCGTCCGCCGCGGGGATCCCAGCTGGAGCTGAGCCAGGAGCGGATCGTCGCCGAGGCGATCAAGTACGCGGACTCCGAGGGGCTCCCCCAGCTGTCCATGGCGCGCCTGGCGGAACGGCTGGGCTGCGCGACCATGTCCCTGTACCGCCACGTGGCGACCAAGGACGACCTGCTGGCGCTCATGCTGGACACCGCGTACGGCGCCCCGCCGTTTCCGGGGACGCGGGTCAAGGACTGGCGGGCCGGTCTCGAGCGCTGGACCACGGAGCTGCTGGGCGTCTACCAGCGCCACCCGTGGATGCTGCAGATCCCGACGAGCGGGCCGCCGCTGGAGCCGGGCCAGCTGTCATGGATGGAGTGCGGTCTGCAGATGCTGGCCGGCACCCGGCTCAGCGCGACCGAACAGTTCTCCGTGGTGCTGCTGATGAACGGCTACGTGCACGCGGGGACCAAGCTGTCCCCCAACGCGCTGCAGATGCCCGGCGAGACCCAGGACTCCATGCCCCAGTACGGGCACATCCTCGCCCACCTCATCGACGAGGCGAGCTTCCCCGTGCTGAGCGGTCTCGTCGCCGCCGGTGTCATCGACGCGCCCACCAACGAGTTCACCTTCGGACTGCAGCGGGTGCTCGACGGTGTCGAGGTCCTGGTACGCACCCGGCAGGGGGAACACACGGCCTGACCGCACGCACCGGCCCGCCCCACACGAACGCGCACGGCAGGAGGAACCGCCTCCCGCCGTGCGCGTCGCCGCGAACGGGGCCGGCTCAGCCGGACGCCCCCAGGCCGTCCAGGATGTCGAAGAGCTCGTCCGCGGTGGCCGAACTCAGTTCGTCCGCCGCGTCCGGCTCCGCACCGCCGAAGAACTCCTCGCACAGGTGCGCCGCGAGAACCGCCGCCGTCGGGTGGTCGAACAGCAGGCTCGGCGGAAGGGGGTGCCCCACCGCGGTGATGAGCCGGTTGCGCAGCTCCAGCGCGCTGAGCGAGTCGAAGCCGATGTCGAGGAAGCCGCGCTCCGGGTCGATCGCCGTCGGACGGTCGTGCCCGAGGACCAGCGCCGCGTTCGTACGGACCACGTCCAGCACGATCCGTTCACGCTCCGGGCCCCCCGCCCCGGCCAGCCGCCGCTCCAGCTCCGCCCCGGCCGCCGCACCGGCATCGTCCGCCGCCTTCCGCGCGGGAACGCGCACCAGACCGCGCAGCATGGGCGGCACCGGACCGGCCGACGCAGCGCTCAGTGCCGCGATGTCCAGCCGGACGACCGCCAGCTGGGCCACGTCCACCTCCAGAGCGCTGTCGAACAGCGCGAGGCCCTCCTCGACGGCCATGGGCGGGAAGCCCTGGCGGCGAAGGCGCAGCACATCGCTCTCGCTCAGCTGCTCGCCCATGCCCGCTCCGGTCCACAGCCCCCACGCGAGCGACGTGGCCGCGAGGCCCGCGGCCCTGCGGCGCTGCGCCAACGCGTCGAGGTAGGCGTTGGCGGCGGCGTAGTTGCTCTGGCCGGAACTGCCCAGCGTTCCCGCGACCGACGAGAACAGCACGAACATCGCGAGGTCCCGGTCCGCGGTGAGCTCGTGCAGGTGCAGCGCGGCCACCGCCTTGGGGCGCAGCACCCGCTCCAGGCGCTCGGGCGTGAGGGAGGCCAGCACGCCGTCCTCCAGCACGCCGGCCGCGTGCACGACGCCGGTCAGCGGGTGCGCCTGCGGTATGCCGGCCAGCAGCCCTTCCAACGCGGTCCGGTCGGCGACGTCACACGCGGCCACGGTCACGTCGGCGCCGAGCGCGGTGAGTTCGGCGGCCAGCTCCCCGGCCCCCGGGGCATCCGGGCCGCGCCGGCTCGTGAGCAGCAGCCGCCGCACACCGTGCGCGCTCACCAGGTGCCGGGCGACGGCCGCGCCGATGCCACTGGTTCCGCCGGTGACCAGGACCGTGCCCTCCGGGTCGGGCCGCCGAGCGCCGTCGCCGGGCTGCGCCCGCTCCAGACGGGGTACCAGCAGCACGTCCTCCCGTACGGCGATCTCGGGCTCGTCGGCCGCCAGCGCGGCCGGCAGGAGCCTGGCCGGCTCGTCCCCGGGCGCGAGGTCGACGAGGCGCAGCCGGCCCGGGTACTCGGCCTGCGCGGAGCGGACGAGACCGGTGACGGCGGCGAGTTCGGGACGCGGTGATTCGCCGTCGGTGGCGGCGACCGCGCCGCGCGTCACCACGGCGAGGTCGCAGGCGGCGAAGCGGTCGTCGCCGAGCCATTCCCGTACCACGCACAGCGCCTCGTGCACGGCGGTGGCGGCGCCCGCGCCGTCGGGCGCGGTTCCGGTGTCGTACACCACGGTCCCCGTGACGGACCCCGATCCGGGCACCTCGTCCCACGGTGTGCAGGCGGCGCCGGGGGGCGGGGGCGTCGGGACGGGTGACCAGCGCACCTGGAACAGCGCGTCGTGGGCGAGGGGGCCCCGGGCGGTCAGTTGATCCGCCCGCACCGGTCGGCCCATGAGGGAGTCGACGCGCAGCACCGCCCCGCCCGTGGCGTCGTCCATGGCGAGGGCGACCCGGTCCGGGCCCGGGCGGGAGATCCGTACCCGGACCTTCGAGGCGCCCGTGGCGTGCAGCCGCACCCCGGTCCAAGCGAACGGCAGCATCGTGCCGCCCTCCCCCGCGTCCTCGGCCGCCACCAGATCGGCGTGCAGGGCGGCGTCCATGAGGGCGGGGTGGATGCCGAACCGGGTGGCCTCCGCGGCGTGCGGCTCGGGCAGCGCCAGTTCGGCGAACACCTCGTCGTCACGCCGCCACAGCGCGCGCAGGCCCTGGAACGCGGGCCCGTAGTCGTAGCCGCGTTCGCGCAGCCTGTCGTACACACCGGCGAGTCCGACGGCCTCGGCGCCCGGTGGCGGCCACTCGGCCGCGACCGCCGCCGGTGTCCCGTCGGGTCCCGCCTCCGCAGGCGCGAGCACGCCCTCGGCGTGCAGGACGGCGGTGGCCGGGTCCGTCTCGTCGTACGAGTGGACTCGCACGGTACGCCGTCCCGACGCCTCCGGCTCGCCCACCGCCACCTGGATCGCGGCGCCCGCACCGTCCGCGAGGGTCAGTGGCGCGAGGAGGGTCAGCTCCTCCAGGGACGCGCAGCCGACCTCCTCACCGGCGCGCAGCGCCAGTTCGACGAAGGCGGTGCCGGGCAGCAGCACGGTGCCGAGCACCCGGTGGTCGGACACCCACGTCTGCACCGGCGTGGCCAGCCGGCCGGTGAGCAGCACGCCACCGGAGTCCGGCAGCCGTACGACCGCTCCCAGCAGGGGGTGGCCCGCCGCCTTCTGCCCCAGCGCGGAGGCGTCCGAGGCCGTGGGCGACTCCATCCAGTGACGCCGGTGCTGGAAGGCGTAGGTCGGGAGCTCGGTGACGCGTCCGCCGCGTCCCTCGAAGACCGCCGCCCAGTCCACCGCCCCGCCACTCACGTCGAGTCGGCCCAGGGCCGGCATCAGGGTGCCCTCCTCGGGCCTGCCCTTGCGCAGCAGCGCCAGCGCGTGGATGCGCTCCGACCGGACGGTCGCGCGGACCATGCCGGTGAGCACCCCATCGGGCCCCAGCTCGACGAAACGCGTGACCCCCGCGTCCTCCAGGGCGCGCACGCCGTCCATGAAGCGGACCGCCTCGCGGACATGGCGCACCCAGTACGCGGGATCGGTGATCTCGGCGGCCGTGGCCGGGGCGCCCGTCACGTTCGACACCACGGGAATGGCCGGGGCGCTGTACGTCAGGCCGCGCGCGACCTTCTCGAAGTCCGCCAGCATGGGCTCCATCAGCGGCGAGTGGAACGCGTGGCTGACGCGCAGACGGTTGGTCCTGCGGCCCTGCGCCGCGAAGTGCTCGGCGATCCGCAGGACCTCGTCGGTCTCCCCGGAGACGACCACCGCGTCGGGGCCGTTGACCGCCGCGATGCTCACGCCTGGCGTCAGCAGCGGGAGTACGTCGCCCTCAGCGGCCTCCACGGCCACCATGGCGCCTCCCGGGGGCAGTTGCTGCATCAGTCGGCCGCGTGCCGCGACCAGCGTCGCGGCGTCGGCGAGCGTGAGGACCCCGGCGACGTGTGCGGCCGCCAGCTCGCCGATCGAGTGCCCGGCGACGTGGTCGGGCCGCACGCCCCACGACTCCAGGAGCCGGAACAGCGCCACCTCCACGGCGAACAGCCCGGCCTGGGCGTACACGGTCTGGTTCAGCACGTCGGCCGCGGACGGGTCCTGCGACCACAGCACCTCGCGCAGCGAGACGCCCAGGCGCTCGTCCAGCGCGGCGACGGCGGCGTCGAAGGCCTGGGCGAAGACGGGGTGGGCGGCGTGCAGTTCCCGGCCCATCCCGGGCCGCTGGGCCCCCTGCCCGGTGAACAGGAAGGCGGTGCGGCCCTTGACGCGTGCCCGGCCGCGGGCCACGCCCGCCGCCTCCTCGCCGGCCGCCAGCGCCCGCAGGCCACCGATCAGCTGCTCCCGGTCCGCGCCGGTGATCACGGCGCGGTGGTCGAGCCGGGACCGGGTCAGGGCCAGCGAGTGGCCGAGGTCCAGGGGCGAGAGCTCCGGGTGGGACTCCAGATGGGTCAGCAGGCGGCGCCCCTGGTCCAGGAGGGCCCGCTCCGTGCCGCCGGACACCACCAGCGGAACCAGGCCCCCGCCACCGGACGGGCGGGGTTCGGGCGCCTCCTCGGCCGGCGCCTGCTCGATGATGACGTGCGCGTTGGTGCCGCTGATGCCGAAGGACGACACACCGGCCCGGCGCGCCCCCTCCCGCTCCGGCCAGGGCCGGGACTCGTCCAGCAGTCGCACCGCGCCCGCGTCCCAGTCCACCTTGGGGCTGGGCTCCGCGGAGTGCAGTGACTTCGGCAGGACGCCGTGCCGGATCGCCTGGACCATTTTGATGATTCCGGCGACCCCGGCCGCGGCCTGGGTGTGGCCCAGGTTCGACTTGACGGAGCCCAGCCACAGTGGGCTGTCCTCCGGCCGCCCCTTGCCGTACGTGGCCAGCAATGCCTGGGCCTCGATGGGGTCGCCCAGGACGGTCCCGGTGCCGTGCGCCTCGACCGCGTCGATGTCGGCGGTGGTCAGGCCAGCGCCCGCGAGGGCCTGGTGGATGACCCGCTGCTGGGCGGGGCCGTTGGGGGTGGTGATCCCGCTGGACGCTCCGTCCTGGTTGACCGCGCTGCCGCGTACCACCGCCAGCACGCGGTGTCCCAGGCGTCGCGCGTCCGAGAGCCGCTCCAGCACCAGGGTGCCGACGCCCTCCCCCCAGCCGGTGCCGTCGGCCGCCGCGGAGAAGGACTTGCAGCGGCCGTCACGGGCCAGTCCGCGCTGGCGGTTGAACTCGAAGAAGGTGTCCGGCTCCACCATGACGGTGACACCGCCCGCCAGCACCAGGGAGCACTCGCCCGTACGCAGGGCCTGGGCGGCCCAGTGCAGCGCGACCAGCGACGACGAGCAGGCGGTGTCCACGGTGACGGCGGGACCCTCCAGCCCCAGGGTGTAGGCGACCCGGCCGGACACCAGGCTGCCGTCGCTGCTGCCGGCCCCGTAGTCGTGGTACATCAGACCGGCGAAGACGCCGGTCCGGCTGCCCTGGAGGGACTTGGGGTCGATGCCCGCGTTCTCCAGGGCCTCCCACGACACCTCCAGCAGCAGCCGCTGCTGGGGGTCGAGACGCATGGCCTCATTCGGGCTGATCCCGAAGAAGTCGGCGTCGAAGTCGGCCGCATCGTGCAGGAAGCCGCCCTCACGGGCGATGCTCCGGTCCGGTTTGCCGGGCTCCGGGTCGTACATGCCCTCCAGGTCCCAGCCGCGGTCGGCGGGGAAGGGCCCGACGGCGTCACGGCCGTCGGCGACCAGCTGCCACAGGTCGTCGGGGCTGTTCACGCCGCCGGGGTAGCGGCAGGCCATCCCGACGATCGCGATCGGCTCCGTCGCCGCGGCGGTCAGTCTGCCGTTCTCCGAACGCAGCCGTTCGTTCTCCAGCATGGACGCCCGCAGCGCCTCGACGATCTGCTCGACGGATGTCTCCACAGAAAACTCAGCCCTTCAGTCAGTTGGATTCGCCGGCCGCGAGCGCCGCTCGCACCAGATCGTCGACGGACATCGTCGTGATGTCCTGCTCCTGCCCGGCGTCCTGGCCGGTCTGCTGTTCCGTGCCGTTGTCCGCCAGCGCGAGCAGGGCGTCGAGCAGTCCCGCGTCGCGTATCGCGGTGAGCGGGATGGCGTCCAGGGTCCGCCGCACGGCCTCCTCGTCGAGGTCCGGGTGCGACGCGTCGGGAAGCTCGGGAGCCAGTTCGTCCAGCAGGAACTTCGCCAGGCCGAGCGGGTTGGCGTAGTCGAACATCAGCGTCGCCGGCAGGCGCAGGCCCGTGGCGGTGCTGAGCCGGTTGCGCAGTTCGATCGCGGCCAGCGAGTCGAGCCCCAGGTCGGTGAAACCCTTGCCCATGTCGATGCCGTCCGGTTCGTCGTGGCGCACCTCCGCGACCTGTACGCGGACGAGGTCGATGACGGCCCGCTCGCGCTCGGCCGCGCTCAGCGGGGCCAGGCGGTCCAGCAGGGTGGCCTCCTCCGGTTCCGGAGCGGTCACCGCGCCGGCCGGGCCGGACGCCCTGCGGACGGGAAGCGGCACGAGCTCGCGCAGCAGCGGCGGCAGCGTGCCCGAGGCGGCCTGGCCGCGCAGCACCTCCAGGTCCAGATGGAGGAGTCCGGGGACGGTCTCGTCCGTGGCCAGCGCCGCGTCGAACATGGCCAGGCCCTCGTCGACGGAGAACGCGGGCAACCCCTGCTGCCGCATACGCTCCAGGTCGATCTCCGACAGGGTGCTGCCCATGCCGAGCCCGCCCCACAGGCCCCACATCATCGACTGGGCGGGCAGGCCCCGTTCGCGGCGGTGGGCGGCCAGGCCGTCCAGGAACGCGTTGGCGGCGGCGTAGTTCGCCTGTCCCGGCGCGCCCATGGTGCCCGCGACCGACGAGAACGTCACGAACAGGGTGACCGGCCGAGCGGCCGTCAGCTCGTGCAGGTGCCAGGCCGCCTCCGCCTTGGGCCGCAGAACGGCGTCCATGCGCTCGGGTGTCAGGGCGCCGATCACACCGTCGTCGAGGACGCCCGCGGCGTGCACGACACCGGTCAGCGGGTGCGCGTCCGGGATCGCGGCGAGCAGCTTCTCCAGCGCCGCGCGGTCGCCCGCGTCGCACGCCTCGACGGTGGCCCGCGCCCCGTATTCGGCGAGGTCCGCGACCAGCTCGTCGACGCCCGCGGCCGCCGGTCCCCTGCGGCTCACCAGCAGGAGCCTGCGGGCCCCGTGCTCCGCCGCGAGGTGGCGGGCGAACGCCGCACCCAGACCGCTCGTCCCTCCGGTGATCAGCACCGTGCCTTCCGGGTCGATCGGAGTGGGCCGGTCGTCGCTCTCCGGGCGCCGGGCCGCCACCAGGCGGGGGGCCAGGAGGGCACCGTCCCGCACAGCGACCTCCGGCTCACCGGAAGCCACGACCGCGGCGAGCCCGGCCGCGCTCAGGGCGTCCGTGCCGCCATCGACATCGACCAGCACGAAGCGCCCGGCGTTCTCCGCCTCGGCGGACCGTACGACCCCCCATACCGCCGCTGCGGCGGGATCGGTCGTCGTCGAAGCGACGGCGTTGCTGGTCACCACGGCCAGGCGGGAGTCCGCGAAGCGCTCGTCCGCCAGCCAGGACTGCACGTCCTCAAGGATGCCGTGGACCGCGGACCGAACAGCGCTGCCCGGGTCGGTCCCGGCGGGCACCCGGGCGTGGACGACCACCTGCGGGACCGTCTCGGTGTCGCCGCGCGACTCCCAGCCGACCGACGTCACCGGCGGCGCGGCGCCGGTCGGCACCGGCACCCACTCGGTCCGGTACAGCGAGGTACCGCGCCCGGCGCTCAACTGCTGCGCCGATACCGGTCGGTCCACCAGCGAGCCCACCGTCGCGACGGGGCTGCCCGCCCCGTCGGCCACCTGCAGGGCGATCCCGCCGGCCTCCAGAGGCGCGACCCGCACGCGCAGGGCGGTCGGCGCCGAGGCGTGCAGAGACACGTCGGACCAGGAGAAGGGCAGCATGGTCGCGCCGCTCTCGGGCTCGTCGATCAGATCGACGTGGAGTGCCGCGTCCAGGAGCGCGGGGTGGACGCCGAAGCGGTCGGCCCGGCCGGCCTCCTCGGGCAGTACGACCTCGGCGAACAGTTCGTCGCCGCGCCGCCAGGCGGCCGTGAGCCCCTGGAACGCCGGTCCGTACCCGTATCCGCGCCCGAGCAGTTGCTCGTACACCTCGGCGATGTCCAGCGCCGTCGCACCCGGGGGCGGCCACTCGGTGAGCGAGAAGGACGCCTCCTCGGCCTGTGAGGCGAGGAAGCCGTCGGCATGCAGCGTCCAGGTGGTGCCGGGCTGGTCGTCACCGCGCGAGTACATCTTGACCGAACGCCGCCCCGTGGCCTCCGATGCGCCGACGACCACCTGGAGGGCGGCACCGCCGCGCGCGGGCAGGATGAGGGGAGCGTGCAGCGTGAGCTCCTCGACACCGGCGCACCTGACCTGGTCGCCCGCCCGGACGGCCATTTCCACAAAGGCTGTTCCGGGGAGCAGGACCGTGCCCGCGACGGCGTGGTCGGCGAGCCACGGGTGCGTCGCCAACGATACGTGGCCGGTCAGCACGACCCCGTCGGAGTCGGGCGACGGCAGCACGGCGCTGAGCAGCGGGTGCTCGGCCGGCAACTGGCCGATGCCGCTCACCGATCCGGTCGTCGAGGCCCGCAGGTCCAGCCAGAACCTCCGACGCTGGAAGGCGTAGGTGGGCAGGTCGACGCGGTGGGCGCCGACCGGGGCGAAGTACTCCGCCCACCGCGGCTCGACACCCGTCACATGCAACCCCGCCAACGCCGTCACCAACGCCTCGGGCTCACTCCGGTCACCACGCAGCACCGGAACCACCACCGGAGCCTCAAGCCCCCCACCAGAATCCAGACACCCCTCCACCATGGCCGCCAGCACACCCACCGGACCCAGCTCCAGGAACGTCGACACACCACGCCCCACCAACGCACCCACCGCATCCGCGAACCGCACCGGCCGGCGCACCTGCTCCACCCAG
>NZ_JBIBHG010000005.1:0-477886 GCF_042956885.1 Streptomyces sp. NPDC008163
TTTGTACTCACCCGCAGAACATTTTCTGGGGCTTTCCTCCGGGCGCTTCCCTTCGGTCTTGCGTTTCCGACTCTATCAGACTCTTTCGTGTCCGATTCCCGGTCGAAGCGGGTCAAGCGATTTTCGCTTTCCAGTTCTTCGCTTTCGCGTTTCCCTTTCCGGCGGCTCCAACACTATCAAACCTTTCCGGTCCCCCTGACCGGCCCCCCGCAGACATGCGGGTGCCCGATTTCGGGTTAGGGTTTGGGCTCAATAGCCGCTGCCGACCCCCGACTCAAAGTCGCGTTGGGGCCAGGCAGGAGTACGACAGTACAGGCTGCCGGGAGTCGAGGCAAATCGTTTCCGGTGCGCCCCTAGGTCCTCGAACCGTCAGGACTCGGGCGGAACCGGGACTTCCTATGACTTACTCTGCTGAGCAGTACGCCGTCCTCCTATCAAGCCGTGGCGGCACCTTCGAAGCTCCACTGGGAGGCCCCCCATGACCAACGTGACGTCCCCTCTTGCCGGACGTGCCATTGGGCTCGCTGCCGTACCCGACCCCGTCTTCTCCGGCGCGATGGTCGGTCCGGGCACCGCGATCGACCCCGTCCGCGAGCCCTCCGAGGCGGTCGCGCCCGTCGACGGCATCGTCGTCTCCCTCCACCCGCACGCATTCGTGGTGGTCGACAGTGAGGGGCACGGGGTGCTGACGCACCTCGGCATCGACACGGTCCAGCTCAACGGCGAGGGCTTCGAACTGCTCGTGAGCAAGGGCGACACCGTCACCCGCGGCCAAGGCGTCGTCCGGTGGGACCCCTCCGCCGTCGAGAAGGCCGGCAAGTCGCCGGTGTGCCCGATTGTTGCCCTGGAGGCGACCGCCGACTCCCTCTCCGCCGTGGCCGAGTCCGGCGAGGTGGCCGTCGGCGACTCCCTGTTCGGCTGGCAGTAACGCGATCGGCGCAGTGACAGCCGACTGGATATCCACCACCGCGGAGGCAACGGCCACCGCACGACCGGAGACGGGTGAAATGGAGACAACGCTGCGAGGCGTGGGCGTGAGCCACGGAGTGGCGATCGGCGAGGTACGGCACATGGGCACCGCGGTGCTCGAACCGCCGGCCAAGCAGATCCCGGCCGAGGAGGCCGAGCGCGAGCAGGGGCGGGCCCGGCAGGCCGTGGAGGCCGTGGCCGCCGACCTCATCGCGCGCGGCAACCTGGCCGGTGGCGAGGCCCAGCACGTGCTGGAGGCCCAGGCCATGATGGCTCAGGACCCCGAGCTCATGGCCGATGTCGAACGCCGCATCGCCGTCGGGAGCACCGCCGAGCGCGGCGTGTACGACGCGTTCGCCTCGTACCGGGCACTCCTGGCCGGAGCCGGCGAGTACCTGGCGGGCCGGGTCGCCGACCTCGACGACGTCCGCAACCGCATCGTGGCGCGGCTGCTCGGTGTGCCGATGCCCGGCGTGCCGGACAGCGACGAGCCCTATGTGCTGATCGCCCGGGACCTCGCCCCCGCCGACACTGCGCTGCTGGACCCCGCGTTGGTCCTCGGCTTCGTCACCGAGGAGGGCGGGCCGACCAGCCACAGCGCCATCCTGGCCCGGGCGCTCGGTGTCCCCGCCGTGGTGGCCCTGCCCGGAGCCGGTGAGCTCGCCGAGGGCACGCTCATCGCCGTGGACGGCAGCACCGGCGAGATCTTCGTCGACCCCAGCGATGCGAAGCGGGCGGAGCTGGAGAGCGCCGCCGCCGCGCGCAAGGCGGCGCTGACCGCCGCGACGGGCCCCGGTGCCACATCGGACGGTCACAAGGTGCCGCTCCTCGCCAACGTCGGCGGTCCCGCCGATGTGCCGGCGGCCGTCGAAGCGGGTGCGGAGGGCGTCGGCCTGTTCCGTACGGAGTTCCTCTTCCTGGACGACAGCAAGCAGGCGCCGTCCGAGGAGAAGCAGATCGCGGCGTACCGCGCGGTCCTCGAGGCGTTCCCCGAGGGGCGTGTCGTGGTGCGGGTGCTGGACGCCGGTGCGGACAAGCCGCTCGACTTCCTGACCCCGGCGGACGAGCCGAACCCGGCGCTGGGTGTGCGCGGGCTGCGGAGCCTGCTGGACCACCCGGACGTGCTGCGTACCCAGCTGACCGCTCTGTCGAAGGCTGCCGAGGGGCTGCCCGTCTACCTCGAGGTCATGGCGCCCATGGTGGCCGACCGCGCGGACGCCAAGGCTTTCGCCGACGCATGCCGCGAGGCCGGGCTGAACGCGAAGTTCGGCGCGATGGTCGAGATCCCGTCCGCCGCGCTGCGGGCGCGCTCGGTGCTCCAGGAGGTGGAGTTCCTGTCGCTGGGCACCAACGACCTGGCGCAGTACACCTTCGCCGCCGACCGTCAGGTCGGTGCCGTCTCCCGGCTCCAGGACCCGTGGCAGCCGGCGCTGCTGGATCTTGTCGCGCTGTCCGCCGAGGCCGCCAAGGCCGAGGGCAAGAGCTGTGGTGTGTGTGGTGAGGCGGCCTCCGATCCACTGCTCGCCTGTGTGCTGACGGGTCTGGGTGTGACCTCCCTGTCGATGGGTGCGGCCTCCATTCCCTACGTCCGCGCCACGCTGGCCAAGTACACGCTGGCGCAGTGCGAGCGGGCCGCTTCGGCCGCGCGCGCTGCCGACTCCGCCGACGAGGCGCGCCGTGCGGCGCAGGCGGTGCTGTCGGGCGAGTAGTCCGGGAGCGGACGACGCGAGGTGAAGGGGCTTCCCGCCGGGGACCGGCGGGAAGCCCCTTCGTCGTGTCAGCGGTGCTCCTCCGGTTCGTCGGCGCCGATGTCGAAGCCCGCGCAGTACTCCACACCGGACTCGGGGGCGACGGGTTCGCCCGTGTCCGCGTCGGTGCAGTAGGCGCTGAAGACCTCGCCGGCGGTGAGCGGGTCGAGGCTGCCCCGGCTGAGCCGCCAGCCGTGCACGCGGTCCGGCGCCCCGGGGGTGCTCGTACGCAGGACGACTCCGCCGTGGCTCTCCAGGGCGATGGCGACGGCGAGGACGCTCACGAACTCGGCGCCCTCCGAGGTGTCCAGCAGGACGGCCCCCGCGTCGGGCCGGTCGGTGTGCAGGGCGGCGAGCAGCTGGTCGTTCTCCGTGGGGGTGCTGCACACCAGGTGGTGGGTGCCGGGTCCGGCCGCCTCCAGGGTGCGTTCCAGGAGGTGCGATGCGCGGTCGAAGGCGGCGTGGCCGATGTCCCGGCCGCAGTCCGCGCAGTCGCCGACACCGGCCAGGAGCATGGTGGCGTACTCCCAGGTGGCCCGGCGGACCGCGCGGCCGACGAGGACCTGGATCAGGGCGTCCAGGGGCTGGCCCTCGTAGGTGACGGTGGCTCCGCAGGCGGCGATCTCCGCGGTGAAGCGGCTGCGGGCGGCCGGGGTGTCGGGGGCGATGCCGGATTCGGCGCAGTACTGCGCGTACTCCCGCGGGTCGAAGAGGGCGACCGTCGTGTGCACGCCCTGCGCGGTGAGGGCCCTGAGCAGGGCCTCCACCTGTTCCAGGTAGACGCCGTGGTCGTCGAAGGTGAAGGTGCGGAAGCGGCGCATCGCCGCGAAGTCCTCCTCGTCGGCCAACAGGCCGATGGTGGTGGGTGCTTCGCGGCGCAGCGTGCGTCGCATGGTGGTGGTCACGGTCCGTCCGTGGACGGTGGTCCGCTTGTTTCTCGTCTGCGCCATGATGTCCCCCAGTGCGCTGTCGACCATTGCTCACTCAGAGTAATCGCGGGCACTGACAACGGGGCGGTCAGCGGCGTTCGCGGGCCAGCTTCTCGTAGAAGTGGAGGAGCTCCAGGTTGTCGATCGAGCCGGGGTTGACGGCCTTTTCCAGGGCTGTTCCCTGGAGCAGGCGCTTGACCGGAACCTCGATGCGCTTGCCGGTGAGGGTGTGCGGGATGCCGGGGACCTCGATGACCTCGTCGGGGACGTGACGGGGCGAGAGGTTCTCGCGGATGGTGCGCTTGATGCTGTCGCGGAGGGCGTCGTCCAGGGTGGCGCCCTCCGCGAGGTGGACGAAGAGCGGCATCCAGTAGCCGCCGTCCGGTTCCTCCAGGCCGATGACGAGGGATTCGCGGATCTCGGGGAGGCGTTCGACGGCCTCGTAGATGTCGGCCGAGCCCATGCGGACGCCCTGCCGGTTGAGGGTGGAGTCGGAGCGGCCGTGGATGACGACGGAGCCGCGGTCGTTGATCGTGATCCAGTCGCCGTGGCGCCAGACGCCGGGGTACACGTCGAAGTAGCTGTCGTGGTAGCGGCTGCCGTCGGGATCGTTCCAGAAGCGGACCGGCATGGAGGGCATCGGCTGGGTGACGACGAGCTCGCCGACCTCGCCGGTGAGCGGTTCGCCCGCGGGGTCCCAGGACTGGAGGTCCGTGCCGAGGCAGGCGGCCTGGAGCTCTCCGATGTGGACGGGGAGGGTGGGCACCGCGCCGGCGAAGCAGCTGCAGACGTCGGTGCCGCCGCTGACGGAGGCGATCCACAGGTCGTCGGCGACCTCGTCGTGGAGCCAGCGGAAGCCGTCGGGCGGGAGCGGGGAGCCGGTGGTGGCGACGCACTGCACGCGGGAGAGGTCGAAGTCGCGTCCCGGGTGGATGTCGGCCTTGCGGCAGGCCATGACGTAGGCGGCGGAGGTGCCGAAGAGGGTGGCGCCGGTCTGTTCGGCGACGCGCCACTGGGCGCTGACGTCCGGGTAGCCCGGGCTTCCGTCGTACAGCACGACGGTGGTGCCGGTGAGGAGGCCGGAGACGAGGAAGTTCCACATCATCCAGCCGGTGGAGGTGTACCAGAAGAAGCGGTCCTCGGGGCCGAGGTCGCAGTGGAGGCCGAGCTGCTTGAGGTGTTCGAGCAGGATGCCGCCCTGGGACTGGACGATGGCCTTGGGCAGGCCGGTGGTGCCCGAGGAGTAGAGCACCCAGAGCGGGTGGTCGAAGGGGACCTGCTCGAAGACCGGTTCGGTGTCGGCGGCGGTGAGGGCGGCCCAGTCGAGGGCGCCCTCGGGGGTTTCGGTGCCGAGCAGCGGGATGTGCACGACGGCGCGCAGGGTGGGCAGTTCGCGGCGGAGTTCGGCGACGGTGTCGGCGCGGTGGTGTTCCTTGCCGCCGTAGCGGTAGCCGTCGACGGTGAACAGGACGACGGGTTCGACCTGCTGGAAGCGGTCGAGGACGCTGCGGGCGCCGAAGTCGGGGGCGCATGAGGTCCAGACGCCGCCGACGGCCGCGGTGGCGAGGAAGGCGACGACAACCTGCGGGATGTTGGGGAGGTAGCCGCTCACGCGGTCGCCGGGGGTGACACCGAGGGCGCGGAGTTCGGCGGCGAGCGAGCCGACCTGGCGGCGGAGCTCGGACCAGGAGGTCGGGGCCTGGGTGTGGCTCTCGTCGACGTGGAGCAGGGCGGGTGCGTCGGCGCGCAGGGGGTCCTCGGCGGCGCGGAGCGCGTGCTCGGCGTAGTTGAGGGCGGCGCCGGTGAACCAGGTGGCGCCGGGCATCGAGCGGTCGCCGATGACCTCTTCGTACGGGGTGGAGAAGCGCACGTCGAACCACTCGGCGACGGCCGTCCAGAAGGTGTCGAGCTCGTCGACGGACCAGCGGTGCAGACTGGCGTAGCCGCCCTCGGCAGGGGCGCCGTGGTGTTCGGCGGCCCAGCTCTGGAACCGGGTGACGGCGGCGGCCGCGATGCGGTCGGGGCCGGGCTGCCACAGGGGGGCTTCGTCGGCTGCTGAGGTCATGGGGGCGGCTCCCTGGCTGTAGCGGGTACGCGGAGTGTGCGCAGGCCGCGCGCACGTGCGGGGTGTGCGCGTGAGGCGACGTCACGGACGATGCCATGTGATCGTCCCCAGCACCAGGGTTGCCCGTACATGCTGTCGTGTCCCGTTATGTGGTCCGGCCACGTCGGGTGCGGGGTGAACGGAAGTTGAACGGCGCCTGCTCGCGGTCGGGCGGGTGGCAGGGTGAGCGGCATGGACGGTCGTGACCTGGTGCGCTCGGTGAAGCTGGTGGGTTCGAAGCGGGGGCTGCGCACGGTGCGTTCGGCGTGGCGCCGGGCGCGTGCGGACGCGCGGGCGCTGCCGGGGCGCGGGCCGGAGCGGGCGCGGGTGCCGGGTGCCGTGACGGGGGCGGAGCAGGGGCCCGGGGGCGGGGTGGTGCGGTTCGCCCGTTCGGAGCTGCGGATCCGGGTGGCGGTGGGCGGTGCGGTGTTCTGGGGGTGGGACGGGGCCGGGCCGGGGCCGTCGTACGCGGTGGACGGGGATGCGCCCGCCGCTGATCCGCGTGCGGTGCTGGAGCCCGGTACGGACGGCGGCTGGCAGGTGGTGGCGGAGCGGCTGACGGTCGCGGTGTCGCGGCACGGGGCGGTGGAGCTGCGGACGCCGGGCGGGGTGGTGCTGCGCCGGGAGCTTCCGCCGCGCTGGTGGGAGCCGGTGGCGGGCGGGGCGGCGCGGTGGGTGCAGCGTTCGGAGGTGGCGGCGGACGCGCGGTTCTTCGGTCTCGGCGGGCGGGCGGCGGGGCCTCGGCTGCGGAACGGGGCGTACGCGTTGTGGAACACGGATCCGGGCGGCCGGTTCGGGCCGGGGGACGATCCGCTGTATCTGACGATGCCGGTGCAGCTGGTGGTGGCGGACGCGGGGACGCACCTGGTCCTCTACGACAACTCCTGGTCGGGCCGGGTGTCGTTGCGGGAGGGGAAGGAGGGCGCGGGGTCCGGGCACGACCGGCCGGGCGCTTCGGAGGTGCGGGTGGACGGCGGGCCGCTGCGCTGCTGGGCGGTGGCGGGTACGCCGGCCCGGGTGCTGGCGGGGTGGACGGCGCTGACGGGGGCGGCCGCGGTGCCGCCGTCCTGGGCGCTGGGTGCGCAGCACGCCCGGTGGGGGTTCGGTTCCGAGCGGGAGGTCCGGCGGATCGTGGCGGGGTACCGGGAGCGGGGGCTGCCGTTGTCGGTGCTGCACCTGGACATCGACCACTACGACGCGCACCGGGCGTTCACCGTGGACCGGGGGCGGTTCCCTGATCTGCCGGGGCTGGCCGCGGAGTTGCGGGAGGCCGGGGTGCGGCTGGTGTCGATCGTGGACCCGGCGGTCGCGGTGGCCGGGGGGAACGAGGTCTGCGCATCGGGCCGGGCGGTGGGCGCTTCGGGCGCGTTCGTCCGGGACGCGCGGGGGCGGGAGGTGCTCGGGGAGGTGTGGCCGGGTGCGTGCGTCTATCCGGACTTCACGGATCCGGGGGTACGGGAGTGGTGGGGCGGGCTGTACGCGGAGCGGCTGGCGCAGGGGTTCTCCGGGGTGTGGCACGACATGAACGAGCCGGTGTCGTTCGCGGCGTTCGGAGATCCGTCGCTGCCGCGTTCGGCGCTCCACGCGCTGGAGGGGCGCGGCGGTGACCACCGGGAGGCGCACAACGTGTACGGCCTGGCGATGGCGCGGGCCGGTTACGAGGGGCTGGTGCGGCTGCGTCCCGAGGAGCGGCCGTTCCTGTTCTCGCGGTCCGGCTGGGTGGGGTTGCAGCGGTACGGGGGCACCTGGTCCGGTGATGTGGCGACGGGCTGGCCGGGGTTGCGGGCATCGTTGGCGCTGGCCCTGGGGCTCGGGCTGTGCGGGGTGCCGTATTCGGGTCCGGATGTGGGCGGGTTCGACGGGTCGCCGTCGCCCGAGCTGTATCTGCGGTGGTTCCAACTAGGCGCGTACATGCCGCTGTTCCGTACCCACGCGGCGATCGGCGCGGGGCGCCGGGAGCCGTGGGAGTTCGGGCCCGAGGTGCTGGCCGGGGCGCGGGAAGTCCTGCTGGAGCGGGAGCGGTTGCGGCCGTACTGGGTGACCCTGGCGCGGCTGGCGGCGCTGACGGGTGCGCCGTACGTGCGTCCGCTGTGGTGGTCGGCGCCCGGGGACCGGGGGCTGCGGGACTGCGAGGACGCCTTCCTGCTCGGTGACGCCCTGCTGGTGGCGCCCGTGCTGCAGCCGGGTGTGGTGCGCCGGTCGGTGCGGCTGCCGCCGGGGCGCTGGTACGACACGGTGAGCGGGGCGGTGTACGAGGGGCCGGGGCGGGTGGTGGTGGAGGCGCCGCTGTCCCGGGTGCCGGTGCTGGCCCGGGCGGGGGCGGTGATTCCGGTGCGGGGTGCGGACGGCGGCCTTGAGCTGGAGGTGTGGGCGCCGGTGGCGGGGCGTCCGGGTGGCGGGACGGTGGTCCGGGACGCGGGCGACGGCTGGGAGCCGGTGGAGGTCGAGCGGTACACGTCCCGGCTGGAGGGCGGGCGCGTCGTGGTGGAGCGGGACGGCGGGGCGGTGGAGTGGCCGGTGCGGGTGCGGGGTGCCGGGGCTCAGCGGTAGCGGCCGGCGAACCAGCGGTCGACGGCCTCGGTGTGGAGGGGGAAGGCGAGCGCGGCGGGGGCGGTGAGCAGGGTGTGGCCGGACGTCTCGTCGGTGGGGGCGGACGGCGGGAGCGCGGCGGCGGGCCGTTCGGGGAGCAGTCCGAAGAGGAGCAGGTGTCCGGCGGGTGAGCTGAGGGCGTCGGCGAGGCGGACGTCCCCTGGGCGTGCCTCGATGCGGGTCTCCTCGCGCAGTTCCCGTACGACGGCGTGCTGCCAGTCCTCGGCGTGGTCGATGAAGCCGCCGGGCAGGGCGAGGCCGCCGCGTGCCGGTTCGATGGTGCGGGTGATGACGACGAGGCCGGTGGTGTCGCCGTCGGTGACGGGGAGCAGGGCGACGGCGACCGGGAGCGGGTTGCGGTAGGCGGTCTCGCCGCAGGCGGCGCAGGTGCGGGGCCAGGTGTCGGGGGCCGGGAGGCCGGTGTAGGCGGCTCCGCAGGCGGGGCAGTGGGAGAACGTCACGGGTTGCTCCGTTTCCTCGGGGGCCGGCTCTCGTGGTGACCGGGCGGGGAACCGGTGGCGGACACGCGCGGACTGTACCGGATCGCCCTCGCGGCGGACGCGCAGCATGGAGGATGTGCTCATGACAGCCATTGCGACCGCATTCCGTGCCCTGGCGGCCACCGCCGCAGCCCTGCTCGCCGTGACCGTCACCGCCCCGGTGGCGCAGGCGAAGCCCGAGCCGAAGGCGCCCCGGGAGTTCGTCTCGCTGCGTTCGGTGGACCCCACGATCATCCAGGAGATGCGCTATCCCACCGCCCACGACTTCATGGGCGAACCCGTGGACGGCTACCGTCAGTCGCTCTGCATCCTGACCCGGCCGGCCGCCGAGGCCCTGCACCGCGCGCAGCTCCGGCTGCTGCGCCAGGGCTACTCGCTGAAGGTGTACGACTGTTACCGCCCGCAGCGGGCCGTCGACCACTTCGTGCGGTGGGCGAAGGATCTGGACGACGAGACGATGAAGGGCGAGTTCTATCCCCGGGTCGACAAGTCCCGGTTGTTCGCCGACGGTTACATCGCGGAGAAGTCCGGGCACAGCCGGGGCAGCACCGTCGACCTGACGCTCGTACGGCTGCCCGCGCTGCCGACCAGGCCGTACCGTCCGGGCGAGAAGCTGGTGCCGTGCTACGCGCCGCAGGCCGACCGGTTCCCGGACAACTCGGTGGACATGGGTACCGGTTTCGACTGCTTCGACACGCTTTCGCACACCGATGATCCCCGTATCCAGGGTGTGCAGCGCGCCCATCGGCAGTTCCTGAAGAAGACGCTCACCGAGGCCGGATTCGTCAATCTCGCCGAGGAGTGGTGGCACTACACCTTCCAGCCGGAGACGTTCCCCGACACCTACTTCGACTTCCCGGTGGCCCGCAGGTCGGTCGCCGGGCACTGAGCCGGCGCGAGAACGGGCGACCGGGACCACCCCCGTGGGTTCCGGCCGCCCGTTCTTCCTTCCGGACGCGGCGCAGCCGTTTCCGGTTGCCGGATCAGCCATTACGGTGCCCGTATGTCACAGCAGACGTTCGATTCGTACGAAGAGTTCTGGCCGTACTACGTCGCGATGCACTCGCGGGCGGCGACCCGCTGGGTGCATCTCACCGGCACCCTGACCGGTCTCGCCATCAGCGCGTACGGGCTGGCGCGCGGCCGCAAGCGGTATCTGGCCGCGCTGCCGCTCATCGGATACGGCACGGCCTGGCCCGCGCACTTCCTGATCGAGAAGAACAACCCGGCCACCTTCGGCCACCCGGCCTGGTCGCTGCGCGGTGACGCGCAGATGATCCGCATGATGCTGGCCGGACGCGACCACGAGCTGGCGCAGACCGCCGAGAAGTGGCTGGCGGAGAACGGCCGTTAGGTGGTCACCGGCTCGCGCGGGCGGTCCGCGCGGGCCAGGGCGTGTTCGACCACGGCCACCAGCACATCGCGTGCCGAGGCCCGGTCCCGCGCGTCGCACATCAGGAGCGGCACCTGCGGGTCCAGGTCGAGCGCGGCCCGTACCGTCGCCTCCGGGAACAGCTCCGCGCCCTCGAAGCGGTTGACGGCGACGGCGAACGGGATCTCGCGGCGCTCGAAGTAGTCGACAGCCGCGAAGCAGTCGGCCAGGCGCCGGGTGTCCGCGAGCACGACCGCGCCCAGCGCGCCCTGCGCCAGCTCGTCCCAGAGGAACCAGAACCGGTCCTGCCCCGGCGTGCCGAAGAGGTACAGCACCAGGTCCTCGCGGAGCGTGATCCGCCCGAAGTCCATGGCCACGGTCGTCGTGGTCTTCGCCTCGACGCCGTCCAGGTCGTCCACCGGCCGGCCGGCCTCGGTCAGCCGTTCCTCGGTGCGCAGCGGCCTGATCTCGCTGACCGCGCCCACCAGTGTCGTCTTGCCCACGCCGAAGCCGCCCGCCACCAGGATCTTGAGGGTGACGGGCTCCACGGGCCGCCTGTCGCGGCTAGAGCGCCCGAAGGCCATTGATCACCTCACGGAGAATGTTCACGTCCGGCAGCTCGGCCGGCGGAACGGGACGGGTCACGTGGACCAGCTCGTCGTCCACGAGATCGCCCACCAGCACCCGTACCACGCCTACGGGCAGGTCCAGGGAGGAGGCGAGCTCGGCGATCGACTGGGGCAGCTCACCGCAGAGTTCGAGGATCTCGACGTGTTCCGGGGAGAGCAGCTGGTCCCTGTCCGGGTCGTCGGCCGCGGGTTCGGGCACGACGATCGCGATCAGGTCGAGGCGGTGGCGGGACGCACTGCTGGTGCGTCCGCGGGTCATCGCGTAGGGGCGGACGACGGGCCCCGCGTCGTCGTCGTACCAGCGTGGGGTCCGCGGTCTTTCCGGGGTCTCCGGGGAGCCGGGCGATGCGGCGCTCATGGCGTCCGCTCACCCCCCGGAGGGCTGACCGGCCGTCCGGGGCGCGTTGGCCAGGTGGCTCCCCACGCGCTTGACCATGAGCGTCATCTCGTACGCCACCTGCCCCACGTCCGAGTCGGATTCGGCCAGGACCGCCAGACAGCTGCCGTCACCCGCCGCCGTGACGAAGAGGAACGCCTCGTCCAGCTCCACGACGGTCTGGCGGACCCTGCCCGCGTCGAAGTGGCGGCCCACGCCCTTGGCCAGGCTGTGGAAGCCGGAGGCGACGGCGGCCAGATGCTCGCTGTCCTCCCGCGTCAGGTCCTTGGAGGCGCCGGTGGGCAGCCCGTCGCTGGAGAGCACCAGCGCCTTGCGGATGCTGGCGACGCGCGCGACGAGTTCGTCGAGGAGCCAGTTGAGTTCACCGGACCCCTGGCGTGCGGATTCGGTTGCGGCGGCGTTCGGTGCGGTCATGGACCGTCCCCTCCCGGAGTGGTTCCTGGTGCGATGTCGCCGGGGCCCGTCGGGTCCTCGGCGTTCTCCTGGCGGCCGCGCTGCCAGCCGCGCTGGAGCGAAGCCATGCGGCTGCGTACCTCTTCGGCGTCCCGCTCGATGTCGTCGGCGCTCTCCACCGGGGCGGGCCGCGCCGTGCGGCCGTCCGGTCCCTCGCGCAGCTGCGGGGCGAGGCTGGCCTGCCGGACGCGGCGGGGCAGGCCGCCCACGGTGTCGGGGGCGGGTTCGGGCGTACGGGGTGCGGGCACGGCGGGGCGGCGGTCCCCCTGGCGGGCGGGTTCGCGGTCTCCCGGCCGGGCCGGTTCGCGGTTCTCGGCCGCGGGGTGGGCACGGCCGCCCCCGTCGACCCGGCGGCCGCGGTCGGTGACCAGCGTCGGCGGGCGCCGCCGGCGGGGCAGCGGCCGGACGCCCTCGGGGTGCAGGGCCCGCACCCCGTCGTCGGGGGCCTGCTGGTGCTGCTCGCGGTCGCCGTCGCGGCGCAGGGCGCGGGCGCGGAAGATGCCGCCGCGTTCGCTCTCGGTGTCCTCCAGGTCGGAGACGCCGTCGAGCACGGAGTCGAGGCCGGGGCCCGCCACCGCTTCGAGGGCCGGGTCGCGGGTGAAGTCCAGCGGTTCGTCGCCCTCCAGCTCGACGGGGCCGTTGAGGAGGGCCGGGTCGACGAGTCCGGTGGGGACCGGCGAGAGGCCGTTCGGCCGGCCCGGGACCGAGTCGTCGGCCTCGGGCCGCCGGGGGTCGCCGTCCGGTGTGCTGCCGGAGATGGCCTTCTCGGCCCTGCGGTCGAGGCGGAAGCCGGTGCCGTGGGATTCGGGGGCGTCGGTGAGGAGGGCGGCCGGGATGAACACGACGGCGGTGGTGCCGCCGTACGGGGAGGTCTGGAGGGACACCCGGACGTTCTGCCGCTGGGCGAGCCGGCTGACCACGAAGAGGCCGAGGCGGTCGGTGTCGGACAGCTCGAACTCGGGAGTCTCGGCGAGCCGGAGATTGGCGTCGAGCAGGACGTCGGGCGGCATGCCGAGGCCCCGGTCGTGGATCTCCAGGGTGAAGCCGTTGGCGACGCGCTCGCCGTGCACCTGGACCGCGGTGTGCGGGGGCGAGAACACCGTGGCGTTCTCCAGGAGTTCGGCGATCAGGTGGGTGAGGTCGGCGACGGCCGGGCCGCCCACGCCGATCCGGGGCAGCCGGCGGACCTCGATGCGCTCGTAGTCCTCGACCTCGGCGACGGCGGCCCGCACCACGTCCATCAGCTGGATGGGCTTGCGCCACTGCCGGGAGGGGGCGGCGCCGGAGAGGATCACCAGGCCCTCGGCGTGCCGGCGCATGCGGGTGGTGAGGTGGTCGAGGCGGAAGAGGTCGGCGAGTTCGTCGGTGTTCTCGGTGCGGCGCTCCATGGTGTCCAGGAGCGTGAGCTGCCGGTGGAGCAGGACCTGGTTGCGGCGGGCGAGGTTGACGAAGACCTCGGAGACGCCGCGGCGCATGTCGGCCTGTTTGACGGCGGCCTCGACCGCGGCGCGTTGCAGGGTGTTGAGGGCCTGGCCGACCTGGCCGATCTCGTCGCGCTCGTACTGGAGGTGCGGGGACTCGGTCTCCACGTCGACCTGTTCACCGGCGGCGAGGCGGCGCATCACGCTGGGCAGGCGGACGCCGGCGACCTCGTGGGCGTCCTTGCGGAGCCGGGTGAGGTCGCGGACGAGTTCGCGGCCGATGCGCACGGAGACGAACACGGAGACGACGAGGGCGAGGAAGCCGAGGACGCCGGCGATGCCCGCCTTGATCAGGATGCCGTAGCCGGCGGGCTTGCCCCGGTCCTTGAAGCGGTTGTTCATCTCCGTCGAGTCGTTGGCCAGCCGTTCCAGGGCGGCCGGGGCGACCTCCTGCCAGCGGGCGGCGTCGGCGGTGCGCGGGCTGGTGGTGGGGCCCCGCGTGATGATCCCGTCCTCGGCGGAGCGCAGCGGTTCGCTGTCCGGGCCCTGCCAGTACTCCTGGACGCGGCGGCGTTCGGAGGCGGGGAGGAGGTCGAGGTTGGTCTCGTAGAGCAGGCCGCGCTGGGCGACGAGGTCGGATATCTGGCGGAGCTCGGGGGCGGTGAGGCGGCCGGCCAGAAGTCCGGAGGCGACCAGGGCGTCTTCCCGGGAGAGCATTTCGCGGGCGCGGGACAGGCCGGTCAGTGCCCGGACCTGCCGGTCCATGGAGACGTTCTCCATGGTGTGCAGCCCGGACAGGAATCGGTAGCAGGGGTCGATCAGGCGGTTGTAGTACGCCATCGCCTTGAGCCGGCCGATGGTGCGTTTGTCGACGGAGTCGCGCAGCGCGTCGAGTCCTTCGACGGCGCCGAGTATCGAGCCGAGCTGGGTCTCGGCGGTCGGGCCGAGCGCGTCGCGGATGTCCTTCTGCCCGGCGCTCTCGCGTACCTCGGCCACGACCCGGTCGGTCGCGGCGCGCTGCCGGCGCAGCACGGGCAGGGCGTCGGAGGCGCGCGGGTCGGCGAGGAAGACGAGGGTCTGGCGGCGTTCGCTCTGGATGACCCGGACGGTGTCCTCCAGCGGGTGGCCGACCTTCTCCACGACGGTGCTCGCGCCGAGCAGTTTCCCGGCCTCACGCCCGGTGAGATAGGTGGCGAATCCCCAGAGGGCGGTGAGCGATACGAGAGGCACCACGAGCAACGCCACGATCTTCCTGCGGATGGACTTTCCGCGAAAGCGCATGCCTCCCCCAGGTCATCCCCGCGGGACCGGGGACGGGTTTCGTCAACAAACGGCGCGAGCCTACTACCGACACACAGACAACTCGAAGGCATGTCCGGACGATTTTCGGCCGCCTTACCGGGAGTTGACCATGGCTTGTCCCGGTATTCCGGGAGATGAAATTCACGAAAGCGACAGAAGAGGCCCTGAGGCATGGCAAGTTCCTTCACGTCCCGGTTGGCTGGAATTCTTCGTTTCGTGACGCCTGGGAGGAATCTTCACCGCTGACCACTCGTCTGCCTGTACGGGGGTAGAGGGACCAACGGGGCACGCTCGGGCGGACGGGACGGACCGTCCGCGTAGAAAGGGTGTATGCCGGGCAGCAACCCTGAAGTCGGACAGCGGTGGGAGTGAAGGGCCTTGGACACACAGGAGCGTGAGGCTGTGGAGCCGGTGGGGGATGTGAGCGAGCCGGGGCGGCAGCCCCTGTGGGTGGAGGAGCCGGCGCAGCGCAGGCGCATGCCCGATCCGGTGCGGACGGCGGCGGTGCGGGCGGTGCTCGTCATGTCGTTGACGATGATTCTGGCGATGGTGGCGTTCCTCACCGCCCTGGCCGGGTCCTGGCTCTCCTTCCCGATGGTGCTGAGCGGGGTGGCGAGCACGGTGGTGGCGACCTGGGCGGTGCTGGACGTCTGGGTCACCCGTCAGGTGTGGAACCAGCGCAACGGCGTGGTCTCCGAACCCAGCAGCTCGGCCCGGCAGTTGCGCCGCGAGCGGCGCAGGGCGCGGCGTGAGGCCCGCGCCGCGCAGCGGGACACGGCGCGGATAGGCCACCGGAGCGGCGCGGACCGGCTGTCGCGGGCCTGACCGCGCCCGGCGGGCTCAGCTGGTCCTGGCCTCCTCAACGGTCTCGGACGCGTCCGGGGTCCGCGGGGCCGGGGCGCCGCGCTTGAACATGCGGGTCGCGGTGATCTCGCCGTGCACCGTCTCGCTGCCGGGGTCCTGCTGCGGCAGGCCGGGGCGCAGGTGCTCCTCGACGCTGATGTACTTCAGCCCGGCGCGCAGGTCCGCGTCGTTGCGCAGCCGGATGACGAGCGGGAATTCCGCGAGGGCCGTCGTGTCGAACAGGCCGGTCGTGTACAGCAGTTGTACGCCGAGCGCGTCGGCCACCGCACGCTGGAGCTCCAGCAGATAGGTGGCGTTGGCCCGGCCGATCGGGTTGTCCAGGAAGAGCGTGCCGGCGTGCCGGTGCTCGGCGCGGTCGCGCCCCCGGTCGTTGCTGCGGAGGGCGGCCATCGTGCAGTACAGGGCGATGGCGGCGGTGAGCAGCTGGCCGCCGGAGAAGACGTCGCCCATCTGCCCGACCGGTACGCGCTCGGCGCGCAGCACGGCGTCCGGTTTCAGGATCTCGACGGCGACGCCCTTGGGCTCCAGGGCCGCCTGCACCCCGCGCAGCAGCAGCGACATGCCGTCGCGCCGCAGGTCGGAGTTCTTCCGGAGGGCGGCCCTCGTCGCCTCGTCGATGACCTCGCCGAGCCGTTCGGTGAGGGTGGCCTGATCGGGCTCCTCGAAGCGGATGCGGAGGAATTCCTGTCCGGACCACTCCCCCAGGCCCTCGGGGAGCCGGGAGAGCCGCTGGGCGGAGCGGAGCGTGGTGAGCGCGGACTCCACCAGGCCGCGCAGCCGGTCCACGATGGAGTCGCGGTTGCGTTCCAGCTGGGCCAGCTCGTCGGTGAGGACGCGCAGCCGGGGCGCGAAGGCGGCGGCCCACTTCTCGGCGTGCTCGGGGAGCGCGGCGGCGGGCAGTTCGCGGATCTGCTGCCGGGCCGGGGTGCGGACCTGCTCGTAGCGGGTGGAGTTGGCGTGCCGTACGAGGACGTCGCTCGCCTCCCGGACGGCCGCTTCGGCGGCGGAGAGGTCAGCGGCGCAGCCGCGCAGCGAGCGGCGGGCCTCGGCGGCGGACTGCCGGGCCTCCTCCAGGCTGCCCGGGTACGGCTCGGGCTCCTCCGGGTCGTCCTCGGCGCCGTGGTCCCTGAGCAGGTCGCGCAGCAGGGCGGCCGTCTCGTCGAAGCCGCCCGCCGCGTCCTCGGCCGCGCGGTGGGCGTGCAGCAGCTCGGCGTGGGCGGCCCGGGCGGTGTCCAGCGCGGCGGTGGCGGCGGCCAGCTCGGCGGTGGCGGTGCGCAGCAGGGCCTGGGCCTGCTCGGCGTCGGCGGGCACCCGGCCGTCGGGCAGCTCGGTGTGCAGGCTCTCGCCGTCGGCGGGCGCGAGGCGTTCGGCCTCGCCGCGCAGCCGGCCCAGCTGCTCGCTGGCGGCGGAGGCGCGGGTCTCCAGGAGCTGGACGAGGGATTCGGCGCGGGCGGCCGCGGCCTGCCGGGACGGGCCGTCGGCACCGTCGGTGCCTTCCAGGAGCTGGGCGGCCCGAGTGCGGACCTTGTTGGTGAGGCGGTCCAGCTCGGCGAGGGCGGCGCTCTCGTCGCTCTCGGCGCGGGCCTGCTCGGCGCGCAGGTCGGCGCCGACGCCCACCTTCTCGTACAGCTGGGACGCCGCCCGGTACGCCTCGCGCAGGGCGGGCAGCGCCTGGCGGGGGGCGTCCGCGCCGAGGTCGGGGAGGTGTTCGGGGGCGCCGGCGATCTCGGCGCGTTCGGCACGCAGGGCGCGGGCGGTGCGGCGGGCGTCGTCGGCGGCGCGCTGGGCGGCGCGGCGGTCCTCGTCGGCGGCCCGGGCGCGCTCCAGGAAGACGGTGGCGCGGGCCTCGCTCTCCGCCGCCTCGTCGGTCAGCTCGCGCAGCTTGGCCTGCCAGCCGGCCCGTTCGCGCAGCCGGAAGGCGAGTCCGGCGAGGGCGTCGGCGGCCCGGCGGGCGCGCTGAGCCGCCTCCTGGCGCTCCTCGCGGACGCGGGCGGTGTCGGCGGCGGCCTCGTCGGCCTCGGCGCGGACCGTGCGGGCCTCGGCGAGGACGGCCTCGGCGGTCTCGGCGGCGGTGCGGGCGGTGCGGGCTCCTTCGGCGAGCTCGGCGAGCATGCCGGGCGGGCAGTCGGCGCGCCAGGAGCCGATGCGGGCGGCGAGCGCGCGGTCGGCGCCGAGCCGGGCGGCGAGCACCCGGATGTCCTCGTCGCGGGCCGCGGCCCGGCTGCGCAGGGCCTGGCGCTCCTCGTCGGCGGCGTGCTCGTCGTGCATGGCGGGGTTCGGCGGTACGAGGAAGACGCCCTCGCCGGGGCCGGACGCGCCGCTTCCGGGGTCGGGCACGGGGGCGAGGAGGGCGGCGGCGGTGCCGACGGCGACGGCGGACCGGGGCAGCAGGGCGGCGGCGCCGAGCACGTCGCGGGCGCGGGCGTGCGCGTCGGGGTCGGTGATGACGACGCCGTCCACGAGCTCGGGGCGGGCGGCGAGGACGGCGGCGTGGTCGGCGGGGTCGACGGCCTGGGCGAGGTAGCGCCAGCCGGGGAGGGCGGGGATGCCCTGCTCGCCGAGGTATTCCACGGTGGCCAGGACGTCCGGGCTGGGCGGGAGGAGGCCGCCGTCGCCGAGGGCGCCGAGGATGCGGGCGTCGTCGGCGGCCGCGGTGCGCAGTTCGAACAGGCGCCGTTCGGCGGAGGTGACGCCTTGGTCGAGCAGCTCGCGCAGCTCGTCGGCGCTGCGGTCGAACTCGTCGGCGGTGAGGGCCGCTCCGGCGGGCCCGGGCAGGGCCGCGGTGGCGGCGGGCGCGCCGTGCGGGGCGGGTTCGGCTCCGTCCGGGGCGGGGGCCTGCCCCTCGTCGTGCCCGTGCTGGGCGTCAGCGGTCCGGCCGGTCCCTGGGGCGGCCTGCCGGGGGCGGGGCACCGCGCCGGTGCGGTCGGCGGACAGCCCGAGCAGTTCGGCGAGGCGGGGTTCGGCGGCGATCGAGTCGGCGGCCCTCAGCTCCGCTTCGTACGCCTGCTCGGCGGCGCGGGCGGCGTCGGCGGCGCGGGCGGCGGCCAGTTCGGCGCGGGACTCGTCGGCGGTGGCCTGGCGGGCCCGGTCGGCGGCGGCTCCGGCGGCCTCGCGGGCGGTGTCCCAGGCGGCGACGGCGGCCTGTTCGGCGTCGTTGGCGGCGAGGGCGGCCCTCGCGGGGTCGGCGTGCGGCGCGGTGTCGTCCAGCCAGCCGGCCCGGACGGCTTCGGCGGTCTCCTGCTCGACCTCGGCGAGACGCTGGCGGAGGTGGCCGGCCTCGCTGCGGGCCCGCTGGGCCTCGGTCGCGGCGGTGGTGGCGTCCCGGTGCGCGGCCTCTCCGGCGCTCTGCAGGGTGTCGGAGCGCTCCTCCTCCTCGTTGGCCCGGCTCTCGCCCGCCTCGGCGGCGGTGTGCAGGGCCCGTACGAGGTCGGCGGCGGCGCTCGCGCGGGCGGCGAGGGCGGGGGCGGCGTCGCGCTCGGCCTCCCGGATCGCGGCGGCGACGCGGGCGGAGCGGTCGGCGGCGGCGCGGTGGCGCAGGACGGCTTCGGCGGCCTGCCAGGCAGAGTGCAGGGTGCGCGCGTCGCCCAGTTCGCGGCGCTGGGCGGCGGCGCTCTTCTCGGCGGCGGTGAGCGCCAGCGAGGCGTGCCGGTAGGCGAGTTCGGCGGCGATGAGGGCGCAGTGGCCGCGGTTCTCCTCGGCGCCGGTGACGGTGTGGGCGGCGGAGGTGACCTGCTGGGCGAGCTCGGCGGCCCGGCCGCGCTCCTCGCCGGCGCGGGCGGAGAGGCGGCGGGCGAGGGTGCGGGTGCGGCGCTCGGACCCGGCGTGGATGTCGCGGGCGCGCGCGCGGGTCCCGGCGGCCTCGACGATGCGGCCGAGGAGGTCGACGGAGCCGGCGGTGAAGTCGCGTTCGGCGGTGAGCTCGGCGCGGCGGCCGAGCTTGTTGCCGAAGCCGCTGACGAGGTCGGCGAGGCCGTCGGTGTCCCGGGTGTCGGTGACGGCGCGCAGCAGCAGGTCGGTGAAGTCGGAGTCCTTCTTGACCGCGAAGAGGCCGGCCGCCTCGCCCTCGTCGGCGTTCATCTCGCGCTGGTAGCGGAAGAGTTCGGGGTCGAGGCCCAGGTCGCCCAGGTGCTCGTTCCAGCGGTCGTGGATCTCCTCCCAGTACACGTCGAGGTGCTGGTAGAACTTCCCGGCCTCGGTGAGCGCGTCGCGGAAGCCCTTCATGGTGCGGCGGCGGCCGCGGGCGCCGGAGACGCCTTCGGCGGGGCGGCCGACGGCGGTGGATTCGGCGACGGGCAGCGAGTCGAGCCCGAGTCCGGGGCCCGGCCGGAACGAGTACCACGCCTCGGCGAACTTCCGGGGGTCGTTGGAGACCTGGCGCCCGCGCCACTCGCTGACCTTGCCGACGACCACGCACTCGCCGGTCAGGGTGTGCTGCCACTCCAGGGCGACGTGCCCGCAGTCGTCGGCGAGGAGGAACTTGCGCAGCACGCCGGAGCTGGCGCCGCCGAGGGTGTTGCGGTGGCCCGGGAGCATCACCGAGAAGATCAGCTTCAGCAGGACGGACTTGCCGCCGCCGTTCTCCAGGAAGAGGACGCCCGCGGGGGCGGGGCGGCGCGGCGGCCCCACCGGCTCGTCCTCGAAGAACTCCGCCTGCGCCGGGGCGGGGCGGGGCACGGGTTCGCCGACTCCGCGCAGGTCGAGCACGGTGTCGGCGTAGCGTGCGCCGGCCGGTCCGATGGAGTAGAGGCGGACCCGGGACAGCTCGTACATGGCGGCGGACTCTCGTCGTTCTGGGAGCGGGGGGAAGGCGTGGGTGGCGGGCGGGGGTCAGCCGTGGAACGGCAGGCCCGCGTCGGCCACCAGTTCCAGGTCGTGGGGGTCCGGGGGCGGCAGCAGCGTGGCGCTCCCGTCGGTGACGGGGACGACGCCCAGGTCGAGGAGCTCGGCCATGGCGGCGCTTCCGGCCATGTCGCGGACCTGGAGCTGGTAGCGGGCGGTGGTGCGGTACGTGCCTCCGGCGTCGTCGCCGGTGCGCTGGAGGAAGCCGGAGTCGGTGAGGAAGGCGACGGCCTTGCCGATGATGCCGGTGGTGGATCCGGCGAGCCGGCGGGCGTCCTTGGTGGCGCCGGTGGCGCTGCGCCGGGCGTAGACGCGCCAGCCGGCCTCCAGGCCCGGGGCGTCGCTGGCCGGGTCGGTGTTGTCGCCCTGTTCCTCGGCGCGCTGCTCCAGGCGGTCGCATGCCTGGCGGACGAAGGCGTCGACGCCGTTGACCGTGATCCGGCCGATGTAGGCGTCGTCGGCCAGGTCCTCCGGGCGCGGGAAGGCCATGGCGGCGACGGCGAGGTGGGCGAGGCCGTGCAGGAAGCGGTCGGCGCTGTCCGACGAGGCGCGGCGCGCGTAGTCGCCCATGCGGACGGCGAAGACGGAGTCCTCGCCCGCCGTGACGGCCATGCCGGCCCGGGGGGACACTTCCAGGACGATGAGGCCGAGGCCGGTGGCGACGGCGTCGGCGAGCCGGGCGAAGGCGGGGTCGTCCCGGTAGCGGCGCAGCAGTTCGGCGTATTCCGCGTCGCGGGCGGGGAGCAGCTTGGGCTGGAGGCCGAAGGCGACGAGCCGGGCGGCGTCGGCCGCGTCCGCCGGGGTGACGGCCGCGGGCGCCGGGCGGTCGGGCTCGTAGGCGGGGGCGGGCCGGTCGGCGGGCTCGCTCCACGCGTCGGCGTGCTCTGCGCGGTGGTCGCTCACGACACTGGCTCCTCGGTGCGGAAGGTACGGCGGAAGGTGGTACGGGGACAGGGGGCTGTCACGGCGCCTCCGTACGGTCGGCCGCCATGCCGGCGGCGTCGAGCAGGGCGGTGCCGACGATCAGGTCGGCGCCGCCGAACTCCTCGTCGTCCAGCGGGGTGCCGTCGTCCACGGAGAACAGCAGGCGGCGCTCGCCCTGGCGGTAGGCGGTGCCGACCGGGGGGCTCGCGGCGTGCACGGCGAGCAGGGCGACCAGGTAGGGCAGGTCCGGGTCGCGGCGGCGGGCGTCCGCGAGGAGGCCGGAGAGGCGGCGCGGCGCGTCGTGCTCCAGGTCGAGCAGTTCCATCGCGGCGGCCAGCTGCTCCTCGCTGAAGCGGCTGTCGTCCGGGGTGGCGATCAGGTCCGGTTCGGGCATCTCGGCGCCGAGGTGTTCGCGGGCCGGGGGCGGGCTGAGGAGCAGGTCGACCAGGTCGCCCACCCGGACGGAGACCGGGGTGCGCAGGCCGGTGCCGTGGGCGAAGAAGGCGTCGGTGGCGCGGCTCGCCTGCTCGACCGGGAGCGGCAGCAGCGGGCCGAGGAGCTGTCCGTAGAGGTCGAGTCCGGTGCGGGCGGCGGGTGCGGCGAACGCCTGGCGGTCCTGCTCGGCGCGGAAGAGCGGTCCGGCTTCCAGCAGTCGGGACTGGAGCTGGGTGTGGCGGCGGATGCAGTCCTTGACGATGTCGACCAGCTCGGCGGCGCGGCGCTTGTGCTCGGGGTCCTCGGCCTCGTCGCGGGCCTTGCGGATGTTGGTGAGGATCGCGTTCTCGTGGCGGTAGCGGTCGGCGACGTGGTCCAGGGCCTCGGCGATCATGTCGGGCACGGCGTTGAGCCAGTCGACCGCGCGGACGTTGCGGCGGGTGGCGTCGAGTGTCTTGCGGAGCGTCTCCGCGTACTGCACGGTCCGGTAGCGGGCCTGTTCGGCGGCGAGCTGGGCGTCGGCGAGGCGGCCCCGGCTGATCAGGACCTCCAGCTTGACCTCGGCGGCGATCTGGGCGCTGGTGACGTCCGTGTCGAGGGCGCCGACCAGGACGTTGACCGCCTCGTCGGTGGCCCGCAGATAGACGCTGCCGCCGTGTCCGGGGACCTCCTCGATGAGCTTGAAGTCGTAGTCGCGGCGGACGTAGACGCCGTCGGATCCGAAGGTGCCGTAGACCGCCCGGAATCCGCGGTCCACGCTGCCGACGTTGATCAGGTTCTCCAGGACCCAGCGGGCGACCCGTTCGTGCTCGGCGGCGGGGCGGGAGGGGGCCTGGGCGGCGACGCGAGGGAGGAGCCTGGTCACTATCTGGTCGTGGTCGGCGCCCGTGTCGAAGTCCATGTTGAGCGTGACGTGGTCGATCGCGGCGAGGGCGACCTCGGCCATCGCGTAGCCGCTGTACTCACCGGCGAGGTTCGCCTTGCGGACGTCCAGGTCGTGCAGCGGCGCGGTGCAGGCGAGCGCGCGCAGCCGCCGGGACAGCCCCTCGTCGGCGGCCGGTCCCGGTGCGGGCCGCGGCCCCGCGCTGAGCTGGGGCGCAGCGTTGTCCGTGTAGGCAGGCGAAGTCACGGTGCACAGATTAGGTCCTCGCACTGACAACGGTCGAAACGGCGCAGAAGGGCCGCTCCCGGCGGACCGGTCAGGCCCCCGCGTTCTCCCCGCCCTCTTGCCCGTGACCCCCGCCCCCGGGCGTACGCAGCACCAGCACGTCGCCCGGTCCGGCGTCCGCGCTGTCGCAGGCGCCCAGCTCGGTGCGGCCGCCGTCGGCGCGTTCGATGTGCTGGCTGCCGAGGGCGCCGGGTTCGCCGCCCGCCATGCCGTACGGGGGGACGCGGCGGTGCCCGGTGAGCAGGGCCAGGGTGACCGGTTCGAGGAAACGGATGCGGCGCTCGACCCCGCGGCCGCCCCGGTGCCGGCCCGCTCCCCCGCTGCCCTCGCGCACCCGGAAGCTCTCCAGCAGGACCGGGTAGCGCCATTCCAGGATCTCGGGGTCGGTGAGGCGGGAGTTGGTCATGTGGGTCTGGACGGCGTCGGTGCCGTCGAAGTCCTCGCCCGCGCCGGAGCCGCTGGCGACGGTCTCGTAGTACTGGACGCGGTCGTTGCCGAAGGTCAGGTTGTTCATGGTGCCGGAGCCCTCGGCCTGGACGCCCAGGGCCGCGTAGAGCGCGCCGGTCACCGCCTGCGAGGTCTCGACGTTGCCGGCGACGGTGGCGGCGGGCGGGACGGGGGCGAGCATGGAGCCCTCGGGGATGCGGATCTCCAGCGGGTTCAGGCAGCCGCTGTTGAGCGGGATGTCGTCGGCGACCAGGGTGCGGAAGACGTACAGCACGGCGGCCATGACCACGGACTTCGGGGCGTTGAGGTTGCCCGGCTGCTGCGGGGACGTACCGGTGAAGTCGATGACGGCGGCGCGGGCCTCGCGGTCGACGGTGACGGTCACCTCGATGACGGCGCCGTTGTCCGTCTCGTACCGGTAGTGGCCGTCGTCGAGCCCGGCGACGATGCGGCGCACCGACTCCTCGGCGTTGTCCTGCACATGGCCCATGTAGGCGTCCACGACCTCGGTGCCGAACTGGTCGGTGACGGCACGCAGTTCGGCGATCCCCTTCTCGTTGGCGGCGATCTGGGCGCGCAGGTCGGCGAGGTTGGTCGCGGGGTCGCGGGAGGGGTACGGGGCGGTGGTGAGGTGGTCGCGGGTGGCGTCCTCGCGGAAGGTGCCGTCCCGGACGAGGAGCCAGTTGTCGAAGAGGACGCCCTCCTCGTCCACGGTCCGGCTGAAGGCGGGCATGGAGCCGGGGGTGATGCCGCCGATCTCGGCGTGGTGGCCGCGCGAGGCCACCAGGAAGCGCAGCTCCGGCTCCTCGCCGGTGGTGTCGAACACGGGTGTCACGACGGTGACGTCGGGCAGGTGGGTGCCGCCGTGGTAGGGGTCGTTGATGGCGTAGACGTCGCCGGGGCGCAGGGTGTCGGCGTTGCGCCGGAGCACTTCCTTGATCGACTCGCCCATGGAGCCGAGGTGGACGGGGATGTGGGGCGCGTTGGCGATCAGGTTGCCGTCGGCGTCGAACAGGGCGCAGGAGAAGTCGAGGCGCTCCTTGATGTTGACGGAGCGGGCGGTGTTCTCCAGGGTCACGCCCATCTGCTCGGCGATGGACATGAAGAGGTTGTTGAAGACCTCCAGCATCACCGGGTCGACCTGGGTGCCGACGGCCTGCCGGGCGGGGCGCGGGCGGGCCCGGGTGAGGACCAGGTGGCCGGTGGCGGCGAGTTCGGCCTGCCAGCCGGGGTCCACGACGGTGGTGGCGTCGGCCTCCGCGACGACGGCGGGGCCGGTGACGACGTCGGTGGCGCGCAGGTCGTCGCGGCGGTGGAGCGGGGCCTCCTGCCAGTGCCCCTCCGCGAACATCCGGGCGGTGTCGTGCGGGCGGGGCGCGGTGGGGGCGCCCTCGTCGCGTCCGGCCGGCCGGATCTCGGCGTGGCCGCCCGCGGTCCCGGTGGCCTCGACGGAGACGGTCTCCACGACGAGCCCGCGGTCGGCCGTGAAGCCGTAGCGGGCGCGGTGCTCGCGGGTGAAGGCGTCGGTCATGGCGGCGGCCGTGTCCAGGGCGACGGGCAGGCTCGCGTCGGTGCCCTCGTACCGCAGCAGGACCCGGGCGCGGGTGGTGATGGCGTCGGCGGGCACCCCGTCGGCGCGCAGGTCGTCGCTCGTGCGGGCGGCGAGTTCGTCGCACAGTTCCCGCACCCGGCTCTCGGAGTGCGCGTCCAGGGCGGCCTCGAAGGACTGTTCGCGCATGGCGGTGGCGTCGGCGAGCCCGATTCCGTACGCGGAGAGCACCCCGGCCAGCGGCGGGACGAGGACGGTGTCGATGCCGAGGGCGTCGGCGACGGCGCAGACGGCCTGGCCGCCGGCGCCGCCGAATCCGGTGAGGGCGTAGCGGGTGATGTCGTGGCCGCGTTGTACGGAGATCTTCTTGACGGCGTTGGCCATGGAGAGGACCGCGATCTCCAGGAAACCGGCCGCGGTCTCGGCCGCCGTCCGCTTGGTGCCGGTGGCCCGGGCGACCTCCTCGGCCAACTCCTCGAAGCGCTCGCGCACGATGTCCGCGTCGAGCGGCTGGTCGCCGTTCGGCCCGAAGACGGCGGGGAAGTGGGCGGGGCGGATGCGGCCCAGCATGACCTGGGCGTCGGTGACGGTCAGCGGCCCGCCCCTGCGGTAGCAGGCGGGGCCGGGGACCGCGCCTGCGGAGTCGGGGCCGACCCGGTAGCGCCTGCCGTCGAAGTGGAGGACGGAGCCGCCGCCGGCCGCGACGGTGTGGATGTTCATCATGGGGACGCGCATCCGGGCGCCGGCGACCTCGGTGCCCAGTTCGCGTTCGAACTCGCCCGCGTAGTGGGAGACGTCGGTGGAGGTGCCGCCCATGTCGAAGCCGATGACCCGGTCGTGGCCGGCCTGGGCGGAGGTGCGGACCATGCCGACGACTCCGCCGGCGGGACCGGAGAGCACGGCGTCCTTGCCCCGGAAGTGGGCGGCCTCGCGCAGTCCGCCGTTGGACTGCATGAACATGAGCCGGATGCCGGGGAGTTCGGCGGCGACCGAGTCGACGTAGCGGCGCAGGATCGGCGAGAGGTAGGCGTCCACGACGGTGGTGTCGCCGCGCGGGACGAGCTTGATCAGCGGGCTGACCTCGTGGGAGCAGCTGATCTGGGTGAAGCCGGCGGACCGGGCCTCGTCGGCGACCGCCTGCTCGTGGGCCGGGTGGCGGTAGCCGTGCATCAGGACGACGGCCGCGCTGGTCAGCCCGTCGGCGCGGGCCTCGCGGAGCAGCCGGGCGACTTCGTCGCGGTCGAGCGGGGTGAGGGTGCGGCCGTGGGCGTCGATGCGCTCGGGGACCTCGATGACCCGGTCGTAGACGGCTTCCGGGAGCAGGATGCGGCGGTCGAAGAGGCGGGGCCGGTTCTGGTACGCGATGCGCAGGGCGTCCCGGAAGCCTTCGGTGATGACCAGGACGGTCGGTTCGCCGCGCCGTTCCAGCAGGGCGTTGGTGGCGACGGTGGTGCCCATCTTGACGGCGGCGACCCGGTCGGCGGGGACCGGCTCGTCGGGTCCGAGCCCGAGCATCAGCCGGATGCCGGCGACGGCGGCGTCGCGGTAGCGGTCCGGGTCGTGGGAGAGGAGTTTGCGGGTGACGAGCTGTCCGTCGGGGCGCCTCCCCACCACATCGGTGAAGGTGCCGCCACGGTCGATCCAGAACTCCCAGCGCCCGGTCATGCCCCCATACTGGCCCGCCGTCCGGTGATCGCGGAACAGGGCGGGGAGCGGCGCGCCCCCGACGCGCTGCACTCCTGGGGTACTGCGGGGTGGTCCGCCGGTCAGACCGCCGGGGCGTCCGGGCCGATCCTGCTGCGTACCGCGGACTGGACCTCGGCCTCCTCGGCGGGGTCGGCGGCCAGTCGGCGGAGCCGGTCGGCGACGCGCAGGTCACCGGTCTCGGCGTGGCGGGCGGCGACCTCGCGGGTCGTCTCCTCGCAGTCCCACAGGCACTCGACGGCGAACCCGGTGGCGAAGGACGGGTCGGTGGCAGCGAGCGCCCGGGCGGTCCGGCCGCGCAGCTGCGAGGAGGACGTCTCCCGGTAGATGTGGCGCAGTACGGGTGCGGCGCAGGCGATGCCGAGGCGGCCGGCGCCGTCCACGAGCGCCCACAGCCGTGGCGCGTCCGGCCCGTCGCCGCGTACGGCGTCGCGCAGCGCGCCGAGCACCGCGGGGGCGTCCTGCGGACCGCCGCGTCCGGCCAGCACACCGGCGGCGGAGGCTCCGAGCGGGTCGGGCCTGCGCGCCCAGCGGCGGGCGCGCTCGACGGCGTCCTCGCCGCACATGCGCTCGAAGGCGGCGACGGCGGCGTCGGGGACGGTGCCCCGGGGCTCGGTGGCGGCGGCCTCGATCAGGTCGAGCACGACGGGGTCGCGGACCTCGGCGGCCAGGTAGTGGAGGGAGGCGCAGCGGGCGGCGTCGGGTCCGCTGCGGGCGGCCGCGACGATGGCGGCCCGGTCATCGGGGCCCGCGACGGCGGCGAGGCAGCGGGCGGCGGGCACGTGCAGCACGCTGCCGCGCTCAAGACCCTGCTGGGCCCAGTCGAAGACCGCCTGGACGCTCCAGCCGGGCCGGGGCCCGCCGGGGCGCATCTGGCGCTGCCAGCGGTCGAAGGAGCCCTGCTCGGAGGCGGCCCGGACGCGGGCGCCGACGGCCCCGCGCGGGTCGTCGGCCCACAGGCGCCAGGGGCGGGGCTCGTAGGCGTCCCGCACGGTCGCGGCCAGGTCGGCGCGGCCCTCGGGGTCGTCGGGGAAGCGGGCGAGCACGGGCTCGGCGAGGGAGCGGAGTCCGGCGTCGTCGTCGCGCAGGGCCAGCTCGTCCAGGGCCCAGGCCCAGTTGGAGCCGGTCGCGGCGTAGCGCCGCAGCAGGGCGAGGGCGTCGCCGCGCCCGTAGGAGGCGAGGTGGCCGAGGACGGACAGGGCGAGGCCGGTCCGCGAGTCCTCGGTGTCGAGGTGGTCCTCGGGGTCGGTCAGGTGCCGCTCGATCTCCTCGACACCGCCGTCGAGGTCGAGGTAGAGGCGCGCGTAGTACAGGGAGCGGTTCTCCACCTGCCAGTCGTGGCGCGGGTCGCTCAGGACGCAGTGGTTCAGGGCCGCCAGGGCCTCGGAGCGCGGTGCGGCGAGCGCGTGGAGCGTGCCGTCGCCGCGACCTCTCTGGAGCAGGCCGAGCAGGGTGCCGCTCGGCGCTATGAACGGATCGAACATAGGGAAAGCCTCACATCAAGCTGTCGACGCAACCGGGACTGTGCAGTTCCACGTGCTCCGGGACGAGCACTGGGGCGAGCACTAGGCCGCGCGGCAACATGATTCGCCGACCGCCGTCTTCTGCCTGGTGTAGAGCATCTTCCTCTGCCTCTCGTCGGGTGGCCCGGATCGGGCCCGCGACGTCATGATGACCCAGCCATTTCGCCACCGCGACCACATTTACGACGTACCCGTTCAGCGGGCGCCGAAGAGTTCCAGCAGGTCGCCCTTGCCGAACATGCGTGCGGTGTCGACCGCGGAGGGCGTTCCGGCGGCCGGATCGGCGCCCGCGTCGAGGAGGGCACGGATCACCGCCTCCTCGCCCTTGAAGACGGCTCCGGCGAGGGGGGTCTGGCCCCGGTCGTTGGCCCGGCCCGGGTCGGCGCCGCGGGCGGCGAGGGCGGTGACCGCGGGGGCGTGCCCGTGGTAGGCGGCGAGCATCAGCAGGGAGTCGCCCCGGTCGTTGGTGAGGTTGGCGGGCACCCCGGCGTCCACATAGGCCGCGAGGGCGTCGGCGTCGCCGGCGCGCGCCAGGTCGAACACCTTGGAGGCCAGCTCCACGACCTCGGGATCGGGGGCGTCGCTCATCGGGGTACCGCCTTCCTTGACCGTTCGGGCCGCCGTCGGCGGCCGGGACGTGCACGGCGGGGGGCCGTGCGAGTGAACCGACAGGGTACTGCCCGCGCGGGTCCATGATCAGGCCCGGGCTTCACCTCCGCCGATCGAGTGGATAATCACCCTTTTCACCCGATTGCGCCTTTTATCCTATGGATACTTGGGGTGAGGCTGGAAGGACTCATGGTGACCGTCCCCTCCAACCAGGAGAACACTCATGATCCTTTCCATGTCCGGCGTCGTCATCCTCGGCATCATCGTCTTCCTGTTCTTCAGGAAGGACGGCCTCAAGGCGTCGCACGCCCTCGTCACCGCCCTGTTCGGCTTCTACCTGGCCGGGACCGCCATCGCACCGAGCATCACCGCGGGCGGAGCGAGCCTGGCCGGACTCCTGGGCGGGATCAAGTTCTGACCCTCCGCGTCCGCACCGACCCCTTCAGGAGACAGACGTGGCCAGGCGACCACTCCCCCGCATTCTGAGCAGCGGCAGCGCTTCGATCACTCGCAGTCGAGAGTTCGCGCGCACGGCCGCCGACAGCGCCACCGACGTGCTCCATCCGCTGATCACGCTCACGCGCGGTCTGCGGCTGCTGGCCGGCGCAGGACGGCAGAAGTGGGCCGCGACACCCAGGGACCGGCGTGGCCCCACGCTGTTCCTCGTCGCGGCCTGCGTACTCGTGGTCGCGCTCATCCCGTACGGGCCGGTGCTGGCCCTCGTCACGGTGATGGGCGCAGCCGCATGGACGGGCCGCGACCGCACCCCCGTCAGGACCGGCCCCGACGAGGCGGAGACCGCGCGGCTGCGCTCCCTGTACGAAGCCCTCGTGCCGTACTTCTCGACGGCCGACGACCCCGAGCCGCTGTTCAGCCACGGCGGGGAGTGGGAGAAGGTCTTCAGCGATTACGCGTTCGACGGCGACGGCCGCGTCTCGCGCCTCCAGGTCGCGTATCCCGCGTACTTCACCGACAGCGAGCCCGAGTCCCGGGCCCGGATCGAACAGCTGCTGCACGCCAAGTCGGGCCGCGGCCGGGAGTACCGGTTCAGCTGGGACGAGGAGGGCAACCGGCTCGCGATGAGCGTCCTGGACGCCCTGCCGACCTCGCTCACCGCCCAGCGCTTCGTCACCGCCCCCGGCGAGACCGTCCTCGGCTTCACGGACGAGGACGCCGTGCGGCGCACCCTCCCGGTGAGCGACGGCGACGGCACCCGGGACGCGCCCGGCGTCGTCTGGCGCACCGGCCCCCGCTCCACCGAACCGCACCTGCTCGTCGCCGGGCAGCCCGGCAGCGGCACCACCACCCTGCTGCGGTCCATCGCCCTCCAGGCGCTCCAGCAGGGCGACATCCTCATCGTGGAGGGCAGCGGCACCGGCGAGTACGCCTGCTTCACCGGCCGCGAAGGCGTCCTGGCCGTCGAGTGCGGGCCCGCCGGGGCGCTCTCCACCCTGGAGTGGGCGGCCAACGAGACGGAACGCCGGCTGATCGGGGCGAACCGCGCCCGGCAGGCCGGGGACCCGGTCCCCGAGGACCTGACGCGGCCGCTCTGGATCCTGCTGGACCGGCCGAGCGCGCTTGCCCGGCCGGCCGGCGACGGCACGCCCGACGCGCAGGAGCTGCTCCAGATCCCGCTGCGGCACGGCCGGGCCGCCCATGTCGTCGTGGTCCTGGCCGAGGCGTTCGACCACCTCGACGGCCTCGGCGAGACCGTCCGGACGCACACCAGGGCCCGGGTGGTGCTCGGTGAGTGCAGCGCCGAACAGGTCGCGTCGGTGCTCGGCACCGGACCGCACACCACCCCGCCGCCGGACGCCCCGGCCGGCCGCGGCTACGCCCGGTTCGGCGCCGGTCCGGTGCTGCGCATCCAGGTCCCGGCCACGCCCGACCCGTACGACGACGCCACCAGCGAGGCGCAGCGCGCGGCGGTGCTCAGCCTGCTGCCGGAGCGGCGCACGGCGGTCGAGGCGGGGGCGCCGGAACCGGCGCCGGTCGAGGCCGTGGAGGCACCGGTCGCACTGGAAGCCGTGGCCGTCGGCGACTGAACGCATGTCGGCGGAGGAGGGCCCGGCGGCGCGCCGGGCCCTCCTCCGCGTTCAGGGGGCCGCACCGCCACCGTTCACGCCACGAACGTACGCGGTGCCTCCACGCCCGCCCCGCCGCCCGCGCCGACCAGCCGGGCCGCCTGGGCGAGCCGCTGGGCCGCCTCGTCCGCGACCGGGCCGCCGACCGTGAACGGCAGCCGTACGTAACCCTCGAAGGCGCCGTCGACCCCGAACCGGGGCCCGGACGGCACACGGACCCCGACGCCTTCGCCGGCGACCGCGAGCCGGGAGCCGGAGAGGCCGCCGGTGCGCACCCAGAGCGTGAGCCCGCCGGCGGGCACGGAGAACTCCCACTCCGGCAGCTCCCGGCGCACGGCGGCGACGAGCGCGTCGCGGTTCTCCCGGGCCTGTTCCCGGCGCAGCCGCACGGCCTCCTGCCAGCCGCCGGTGCGCATCAGCCAGTTCACCGCCAGCTGTTCGAGCACGGGGGTGCCCATGTCGGCGTACGCGCGGGCGGCGACCAGGCTGCGGATCACATCGGGCGCGGCCCGTACCCAGCCGATCCGCATGCCGGCCCAGAACGCCTTGCTGGCCGACCCCACGGTCAGGACCGTGCTGCCCGCCGGGTCGAACGCGCAGACCGGGCGCGGCATCGCCACGTCCTCGTCGAGACGCAGCTCCCGCATCGTCTCGTCCACGACGAGGACCGTGCCGGCCGAGCGGGCGGCGTCCACCAGGGCCCGGCGGCGCTCCTCGTCGGCCAGCGCCCCGGTCGGGTTGTGGAAGTCCGCGACGACGTAGCCGAGCCGGGGCGCGGCGTCGCGCAGCACCTGGCGCCACCGGTTCAGGTCCCAGCCGCCGAGCGCCTCCTCCATGGCGACGGGGACGAGCCGGGCACCCGCCTCGCGCATCAGCTGGAGGATGTTGGCGTAGCTCGGGGACTCCACGGCGATGCGCTCGCCGCGCCCGGCGAAGAGGTGGCAGATGGCGTCGATGGCGCCCATCGCGCCGGTGGTGACCATGATCTGCTCGGGCATGGTCGGGATGCCGTCGGCGGTGTAGCGGTCGGCGATCATCTGGCGCAGGGCGGGCAGCCCGGCAGGGTAGTCGCCGTGGGTGTGGGCGTAAGGGGGCAGCTCCTCCAGGGCGCCCTGGACGGCGCGGGTGAGCCAGGGCTCGGGGGCGGGCAGCGAGGCGCAGCCCAGGTCGATCATGGAGCCCAGGGCCTCGGGCGGCAGGGGTTCCAGGCCGCGGGCGGGCAGCGGGTTGCCCGCCGGGACCGCCGTCCAGCTGCCCGCGCCCCGCCGGGACTCCAGGAAGCCCTCGGCCCGCAGCGCCTCGTAGGCGGCGGCGACCGTGGTCCGGCTGACGGCGAGGGCGAGGGCCAGCTCGCGTTCGGCGGGGAGGCGGGCGGCGACCGCGACCCGCCCCTCCAGGACGAGCAGCCGGATGCCGTCGGCGAGGGCGCGGTAGGCGGGCGGGCGGCGGGTGCCGGGGCCGGCCGGCCGCTGCTGCTGGGCCTGGAGCTGCCGGGCCAGCTGGGCCGCGCCGACGGCCGAAGTCCACTGCGCCATTGAGAATCAGTCCACCTTCCTCGGATTGGCCATGGTTGGCAGCCAATCCCCTGCCACAGAGTGACACGGAGCAGTCCAACACCACCACACCAGGGGGCACTCCTTGTCCAAGATCCTCACCCGTCGGCTGGTCCAGCTGTACGCGGGGCTCGCGCTGTACGGGGCGAGCTCGGCCCTCCTGGTCGTCGCCGGTCTCGGTCTGGAGCCGTGGGGCGTGCTGCACCAGGGGCTCGCCGAGCGCACCGGGATCAGCATCGGCGTGGTCTCGATCGTCATCGGCGCGATCGTGCTGCTGCTGTGGATCCCGCTGCGGCAGCGGCCGGGCCTGGGCACGGTGTCGAACGTGTTCGCCGTGGGCATCGCGATGGACGGCACGCTCGCCCTCGTCCCCGAGGTGCACGGCCTGGTCGCCCGGGCCGGGGTGATGGCGGCGGGGATCGTGCTGAACGGTGTGGCGACCGGGCTCTACATCAGCGCCCGGTTCGGACCAGGCCCCCGGGACGGCCTGATGACCGGGCTGCACCGGCGGACCGGCCGGTCGGTCCGGCTGGTCCGCACGGCGATCGAGATCGCGGTGGTGGTCACCGGATTCCTGCTGGGCGGCTCCCTCGGCGTCGGCACGGTCCTGTACGCCCTGGCCATCGGCCCGCTCGCCCAGGTCTTCCTGCGGGTCTTCGCGATCCCCGGGGAAAGCGCCCCCTCGGCCGGGACGTCCGCGCCCCGGCGGTCCATACTGCGGCGGTGACCTCCGAACGCCACCCCTATCTGGACCACCCCGCTCCGCTCGCGTTCGCCCACCGGGGCGGCGCGGCGGACGGCGCCGAGAACACGGCGGCCGCCTTCCGCCGCGCGGCCGACGCCGGGTACCGCTACTTCGAGACCGATGTGCACGCCTCGGCGGACGGCCGGCTCGTCGCCTTCCACGACGCCACGCTGGACCGGGTGACGGACGCCCGGGGCCGCCTGGCGGAGCTGCCGTGGAGCGAGATACGCCGGGCCCGGGTCGCCGGGCGCGAGCCGCTGCCGCTGTTCGAGGAGTTGCTGGAGACCTTCCCCGGGGCCCGGTGGAACGTGGACGTCAAGGCGGAGGCCGCCCTCGGACCGCTCCTGGAGCTGATCCGGGCGACGGACGCCTGGGACCGGGTGTGCGTCGGCTCGTTCTCCGAGGCCCGGGTCGCGCGGGCGCACCGGCTGGGCGGCCCGCGCCTGGCCACCTCGTACGGCATGCGCGGGGTGCTCGGGCTGCGGCTGCGCTCGTACGGCATCCCGGCCGCGCTGCGCGCCGGGGCGGTGTGCGCACAGGTGCCGGAGAGCCGGAACGGCATCCGGGTCGTCGACCGCCGCTTCGTGCGCGAGGCCCACGCGCGCGGGCTCCAGGTGCATGTGTGGACGGTGAACGAACCGGAGCGGATGGCCGCTCTCCTGGACCTCGGGGTGGATGGCATCATGACCGATCACATCGAGACGCTGCGCACGGTGCTGAGCGGGCGGGGGGCCTGGGCCTGACCCGCCACGGGCCGGGCGGGCGTCTTCACGGGGAGATCTCCAGGGGGCGCCATGACGGCCGACACCGCAGACACCGCCGAGCCGGCCGAGGGCACGGCCGGGGCGGACGGTCCGGCCGGGCGGCGCCGGGAGCAGCGCGGCTGGTACTTCTACGACTTCGCGTGCTCCGTCTATTCGACGAGCGTCGTCACGGTCTTCCTCGGCCCGTATCTGACCTCGGTCGCCAAGGCCGCCGCGGATCCCGACGGCTTCGTCCATCCGCTGGGCATCCCGGTGCGTGCCGGGTCCCTGTTCGCGTACGCGGTCTCGGCCTCGCTCGTCCTGGCGATCGTCCTGATGCCCGTGGTGGGCGCGGCGGCCGACCGCACGGGCCGCAAGAAGCCGCTCCTCGCGGCGACGGCGTACACCGGGGCCGCCGCGACGACCGCCATGTTCTTCCTGGACGGGCAGCGCTATCTGCTCGGCGCCTTCCTGCTCATCGTGGCGAACGCCGCGACGGCGGTGGCGATGATGGTCTACAACTCCTACCTGCCCCAGATCGCGGAGCCCGAGGAGCGCGACGACGTCTCCTCGCGCGGGTGGGCGTTCGGCTACACCTCCGGGGCGCTGGTCCTCGTACTGAATCTGGTCCTGTACTCGGGCCACGACTCCTTCGGCCTCTCCGAGTCCCAGGCGGTACGGATCTGCCTGGCTTCGGCGGGCCTCTGGTGGGGCGTCTTCACCGTCATCCCGCTGCGCCGGCTGCGCGACCGCCGGGTGGCGCCGGGCGGCCGGGGTACGGCGGCGGGCTCGGGGTGGCGGCAGCTGCGGGCCACACTGGCGGACATGCGGCGCCATCCGCTGACCCTCGCCTTCCTGCTCGCCTACCTCGTCTACAACGACGGCGTGCAGACCGTGATCTCGCAGGCGTCGGTGTACGGCTCCGAGGAGCTGGGCCTCGGCCAGTCGACGCTGATCACGGCGGTGCTGCTGGTGCAGCTGCTCGCGGTGGCCGGGGCGCTCGCGATGGGCCGAATGGCCCGCGCGTACGGCGCGAAGCGCACGATCCTGGGTTCGCTGGTGGTGTGGACGCTGATCCTGGTCGGCGGGTACTTCCTGCCTGCCGGGTCGCCCGTCTACTTCTACGTGCTGGCGGCGGCGATCGGGCTGGTGCTGGGCGGCAGTCAGGCGCTGTCGCGTTCGCTGTTCTCGCACCTGGTGCCGCGCGGCAAGGAGGCCGAGTACTTCTCGGCGTACGAGATGAGCGACCGGGGCCTGAGCTGGCTGGGGCCCCTGGTGTTCGGTCTCGCCTACCAGCTGACCGGAAGCTACCGGGACGCGATCATCTCGCTGGTGGTCTTCTTCGTCGTGGGTTCGGTGCTGCTCGCGCGCGTCCCGCTCAGGCGTGCGGTGGCGGCGGCGGGAAACCCCGTACCGGAGCGGATTTAGACGTTGAAGTAAAAGGCCGGTAGTGTACGCCTTTGGCCTGCCCCGGGTGACCGTTACGGCGAGTGGAACTTCGCGAACCGTTGGGTGACAACTTCCGTCAAAGGTGACAAACCGGGTATGGGCGGGTACTTGAACCCTGGGAAACCTGAAAATCAGCGGTTCGACGGGCGACGCATGACCGGCAACGGGAATCTTTGCCGCCGACCGGACGTTGACCGATTGACGACGACAGCGACACCTGTCCTGTGGGCGACAAGCCCGGGAGGCACGATTCATGAGTGAGCGAGCTCTCCGCGGCACGCGACTCGTGGTTACCAGCTACGAGACGGACCGCGGCATCGATCTGGCCCCGCGCCAGGCGGTGGAGTACGCATGCCAGAACGGACATCGATTCGAGATGCCGTTCTCGGTAGAGGCGGAAATTCCGCCGGAGTGGGAGTGCAAGGCGTGTGGCGCCCAGGCACTCCTGGTGGACGGGGATGGCCCCGAGGAGAAGAAGGGCAAGCCCGCGCGTACGCACTGGGACATGCTCATGGAGCGGCGCACGCGCGAGGAGCTGGAGGAGGTGCTGGCCGAGCGGCTGGCCGTCCTGCGCTCCGGGGCGATGAATATCGCCGTGCATCCTCGGGACAGCAGGAAGTCTGCGTGACCCGCTAGCACGGTTTCGCGGCAGGCCGCGGGTTCGGCACGTTTCGCGTGCCGGGCCCGCGGCTTTGTCGTTTGCTGTGGCTCGTCCCGGCAATCTCCAGCCCGTGCGGCGATTGCCGGGACAATCTCTGACCCGGGGCCGGACCGGCGTGGGAGGTCCCGACGGGCGTGACGGGTTACCGCGTCAGCGGCGGGCGGGGCTCGTCGTTCGGGCCCGCGTCCGGTCCGGACGGCTCGTCGCGGATGACCTCGCCCTGGACCACCTTGCCGTCCGGGCGATGGATGCGGGCCTGCTGGAACGCGTCCGAGAAGCCGCCGGGGGCGGCCTTCCGCATGCGCCGGTCCAGCGAGCGCTCCGCGTAACGGCTGAGCGCCGTGCGCACCGGCGGGACCAGGAGCAGCAGCCCGGCCACGTCCGAGAGCAGACCGGGGATCATGATCAGCAGCCCGCCGAGCATCAGGAAACCGTTGCCCCGGCCGCTCTCCGGGGCGGCCTGCGAGGAGCCCTCCGCGCCCGGCCGGCCGGGCATCCGCTGAAGCGTCTCCGTGAGGTTGCGGAAGGCCCGGCGGCCCGCGCTCTTGATCACCGCGGCGCCGAGCACGATCCCGGCCGCCAGCAGGATCACGACGGTCAGCCCGCCTGCGGCGTCCGCCACCAGGATCAGCAGCCAGATCTCCAGCACCGCCCAGGCGGCGACGGCGAGGGGTACGAGGGTCCGGGCGCGCGAACGGCCGCGGGCGGTCGGGGGCGGTGTGCCGGTCGTCATGCCCCCAGTGTGCCTGGCCACACGTCCGTACGCCGTAAGAGGGTGCCGGACCGGCTCAGGGGGTGCGGCGGCCGAGCACCTTGTTCGTCCGGCTGGTGACGCCCCAGGCGGTGACCCGCCACAGCGCCTCGACCAGGATGTCCTTGCTCATCTTGGAGTCGCCGACCTCGCGGTCCACGAAGGTGATCGGCACCTCGACCACATGGAAGCCGGCCTCGATCGCGCGGCGGGCCAGGTCGACCTGGAAGCAGTAGCCCTGCGAGGCGACCGCGTCGAGCCCGATGCCCTTCAGGGTCTCGGCGCGAAAGGCCCGGTAGCCGCCGGTGACGTCCCGGGTCCGCAGGCCCAGCATGAGGCGGGAGTACGTGCTGCCGCCGCGCGAGATGAACTCGCGGGACTTGGGCCAGTTCACCACCCGGCCGCCGGGCACCCAGCGGGAGCCGAGGACCAGGTCCGCGCCCTTGAGCGCGGTGAGCAGCCGGGGCAGTTCCTCGGGCTGGTGGGAGCCGTCGGCGTCCATCTCGACCAGGACGCCGTAGTCGTGGTCCATGCCCCAGCGGAAGCCGGCGAGATAGGCCGCGCCGAGCCCTTCCTTGCCCTTGCGGTGCAGGACGTGGACGTGGTCGTCCTCCGCGGCCAGTTCGTCCGCGAGCTTGCCCGTGCCGTCGGGGCTGTTGTCGTCGGCGACGAGGATGTGGGCCTCCGGCACGGCGGCGCGCACCCGGCTCACGATCGGCTTGATGTTCTCGGCCTCGTCATAGGTCGGGATGATCACCAAGACACTGCCGAGCGGGCCGAATTGCCGCTGACCGCCGTCGTTCACTTACTGCCCCTCACGTCCGTACGCAGGTGCACACCATATCGAGCGCGGCGGCGCGGAATGCCGACCCGGTCGGGGTGGCGCGGGCGCCGCGGCGGACAGAAGAGCGGAATCGGGGACAGAAGTGCGGATCGGGGCCCGGTGTCCTTCGGGCCGACCTGGGACCCGCTGGCTGCGGGTCGACCTAGAGCCGTTGTCTACTGAACGTCCGGGCCCCACCCGGGTCGCACCCTCCGTCCGGCTGAAACCTTCCCTCGCCCCCGAGGCGCGGGCGCTGAACCTGGCTGTCAGTGGCGGTGCGCCGGTGCGGCACACCACCCCGTGACCCAGCGGCGTTCGACGACTGCGTGGAGGTTTCACCGGTCGGACGTCCTGTGGTGGACTCGGCCGAACCTACCGGCCGGTGGCCGCATTCTGTCAATACTTGGCTGACCTGCGTCGATTACGGAAATTGCCTGGTCAGTCCCGAAGATCCCCAGGTAGCGGAAGAGCCGGCCCGCCTTCGATCGGCGGACCGGAATGTCCGCACGTCACTCGTTCGGCCTTACGTAGACAGTTTGTCCGAGGACCACGGTGCGCAGGCAGACCGGCAGGTCGGCGCCGGGGCCGAGGTCGGGCAGACCCGGCGTCCCGGACCGCGGGTCGGTCGACCAGCGCGCCACCCGGTCGTCCGGCGCCTGGACCACCAGCTGGTCGGTGCGCCAGACCGCGTAGTCGGCCGGCGCGCCGGGCACCAGGGTCCCCGCGTCGTCCCGCCCCAGGGCCCGCCAGCCGCCCCGGGTGTGCGCGGTGAAGGCGGCCCGGACCGAGACGCGGTGTTCCAGCGTCCGGTGAAAGGCGGCAGCCCGCACGGTCCCCCACGGGTCCAGCGGGGTCACCGGGCTGTCCGAGCCGAAGGCGAGCGGCACACCGGCCCGCAGCAGCGCCGCGTACGGGTTGAGGGTGGCGGCCCGGCCGGCGCCGAGGCGCTGGGCGTACATGCCCTCCTCGCCGCCCCACGCGGCGTCGAAGGCGGGCTGCACGGAGGCGGTGAGGCCCAGCTCCGCGAAGGCCGCGACGGTCTCCGGGGTGAGCATCTCCGCGTGCTCGACGCGATGCCGGGCGGCCCGCACCCGGGCGAGGCCCACCTTCTCGGCCGCGGCCCTGATGCCCTGGACGACCGCCGAGAGCGCCGCGTCCCCGATGGCGTGGAATCCGGCCTGGAGCCCCGCCTCGGTGCAGGCGGCGACGTGGGCGGCGATCCGGGCGGCGTCCAGGTGGGCGGTGCCGGTGTGCGGGGCGTCGGCGTACGGCTCGTGCAGGCAGGCGGTGTGCGAGCCGAGGGAGCCGTCCACGAAGAGGTCGCCGGCCGCGCCGACGGCGCCGAGTTCGCGGACGCGCCGGGCGTCCTTCTCGTCGGCCACCTCCTGGGCCCAGTAGCCGAAGACCCGGGGCCCGGGCTGCTCGGCGGCCACCTTCAGGAGCCCGGTGAAGTCGTCCTCGTCGGAGATGTCGGGGCCGCCGCACTCGTGGAGCGAGCCGATACCGAGGGAGGCGGCGTGGCGCAGCGCGGCACGCTGCGCTTCGGCGCGCTGGGCGGGCGTGACGGCGTCGTGGGCGGCCGCGCGCACGGCGTGGTGGGCGGCGGCGGTCAGGGGGCCCTCGGGGTCGTATCCGGGCATCGTGGTGACGCCGGGGACGAGGTCGAGCAGGGCGGTGCTCACGGCCGCGGAGTGCACGTCGACCCGGGGCAGGTAGACGGCCCGGCCCGCCGCCGCCCCGTCCAGCTCGGCGCGGGAGGGCGGGCGCTGCTCGGGCCAGCGGGTGGCGTCCCAGCCGTGGCCGAGGACGACCCGGTCGGCGGGGTGGGCGGTGACGTGGGCGCGGACGCGGGCGAGCGCGTCGCCGAGGGTGCGGGTGCCGGAGAGGTCGAGGCCGGTGAGGGCCAGGCCGGTGGAGGTGGTGTGGACGTGGGCGTCGGTGAAGGCGGGGGTGACCAGCGCCCCGTCGAGGTCGATCACCTCGTCGACGCCGCTCGCGAAGGCGTCGGCGGCGCCTTCGGAGCCCACCCAGGCGACATGGCCCCGTTCGACCACCATGGCGGTGGCGAAGGGATCGGCGGGGCTGTGGACGTCTCCACCGCGCAGCAGCACGGTGCGGTGTTCGCTCTGGGGGGCGGTGCTCTCGGTCATGAGCACCAGTCTCCCGCCTGCGCGCACGTCCTCCGTGCGCGCCCCCTCAGATCTGCGGCGGGCGCGCCTCGTACGGCGTGGACAGGACGACCGTGGTGCGGGTGGAGACGCCGGCGAGCGAGCGGATGCGGGTGAGCAGGTTCTCCAGCTCCAGCGGGGTGGCCACGCGGACCTTGAGGATGTAGTTCTCGTCGCCGGCGACGCTGTGGCACGCCTCCAGCTCGGGGACGCCGGCGAGCCGTTCGGCGATGTCGTCGGGGGCGCTGGGGTCGAACGGCTTGACCGAGATGAACGCGGTCAGCGGCAGGCCGACCGCCTCCGGGTCCACGACCGCGGCGTAGCCGCGGATCACCCCGCGCTGCTCCAGCCTGCGGACGCGCTGATGAACCGCCGAGGTGGACAGGCCGGTGGCCTTGCCCAGGTCGGTGTAGCTCATCCGCCCGTCCTTGACGAGCAACTCCACGATGTGACGGTCCAGCTCCTCCATATGGATCAATCTATGGCCATGAGTGGTTCCCGGCACAGCTGCCCAGCCCTTGGGACGGCACCTGCGCCGGGCATGTGACCAACGCCACAGGTTTACGCGCCAGTAGTGGGACACAGAACGGTTACGGCCGATCGGTGGCGGGAAGTGCTTGCTGTGGCCGAGGCCACAGCGTCATGCCGGCCCATCCGAGGGGGGATTTCCCATGCCACACCTGAAGCTCACCGGACGTACCGAACCGGAGCCCGTTGATCCGTTCGAGGACACCGCTCCCGACGCGTACGACACCTTCGAGATGTACCGGGTCGTCTGCCCGGACTGCGCGCAGCCCATCGCGCTCCTGGCGGACGAGGACGTGCTCCCGGAGCACGCGCTGTGCCCGTCCCCGTGGAACCCGTTCGTGCTCACCGTCTGCCCCGGCACGGGGCGCGCCGCCGGGGACCGTCCCGCCGAGGCGGACGGGGTGCAGGAGCAGGAGACGGCGCTGCTGCTGACGCTCCCGCAGGGGCTCGACTGGCGGACGCAGCCCTTCTCGCACGCCGGCGGTGCCGGTTCCCGCCCGATCCGGGTGGACCACCCGCTCCGGCGCCAGGCCGCCTGAGCCTCCGCTCTTCCGAACGCGCGGCCGGGGTGCGTGAGCAACCCGGCAGCCCGGGAGAACCGGGTGAACATGCGCCCGAATCGAACAGCCAGTGACCCCACCGCGCCCTACGGCGTTGGCCCGGTATGACCCCGCTGCATTCCACGGCCGGCCCCGGGCGCCGCCGGCTCGCCGCTCCGCCCTCCGAAGAATCGGTTCCGCAGCCCGGTTCCGTACCGGCGTCCCAGTCCGAACCGCCCCGGTCGGCGCCGCGCGCGGTGCCCCATTCCAGCGATCCGCCGATCTACCGGGCGCTGCTGCGGCACTGGGAGAGCACCGGCCGGACCCTGCCGGGCCGTCATGACCAGGACTGGAACCGGATCATGACGACGCCCGTGTGGTCGGAGCGGCCGCTGCGGGTCAGCGGGACTCAGGGCCCGCGAGGTGGCGCGCGATGACCATCCGCTGAATCTGGTTGGTGCCCTCCACGATCTGGAGCACCTTGGCCTCGCGCATGAGGCGTTCGACGGGGAAGTCCTGCGTGTAGCCGTAGCCGCCGAGCACCTGGACGGCGTCGGTGGTCACCTGCATCGCGGCGTCCGTGCAGAAGAGCTTGGCCATGGCGGCCTGGCGCGAGAAGGGGCGGCCGGCGTCCCTGAGCCGGGCGGCTTCCAGATAGAGCGCGCGGCCGGCCTCGATGCGGGTCGCCATGTCGGCGAGCATGAACCGCAGGCCCTGGAAGTCCGCGATGGGGCGGCCGAACTGCTTGCGGCCGGTGGCGTAGCCGAGGGCCTCGTTCAGTGCGGCCTGGGCGACGCCGATGGCGCAGGCGGCGATGCCGAGGCGGCCGGAGTCGAGGGCGGAGAGGGCGATCGCGAAGCCCTGGCCCTCGTCGCCGATCCGGCGGGCGTCGGGGACCCGGACGCCGTCGAAGTGGAGCTGGGCGGTGGGCGAGCCCTTCATGCCCATCTTCTTCTCGGGGACTGCCGCGCTCAGCCCGGCGGCGTCGCCGGGGACGAGGAAGGCGGTGATGCCCCGGGCGCCCTCGGCGCCGGTGCGGGCCAGCACGGTGCAGAAGTCCGCGATTCCGCCGTGCGTGATCCATGCCTTGGTGCCGGTGATCACCCAGTCGTCGCCGTCCCGTACCGCCTTGGTGCGCAGCGAGGCGGCGTCGGAGCCGGAGGCGGGTTCGGAAAGGCAGTAGGCGCCGAGCAGACCGCCGGAGAGCATCGACGGGAGGTGTTCGGCGCGCTGCTCCTTGGTGCCGAAGCCGGCGAGTCCGTGGCAGGCGAGGGAGTGGACGCTGACGCCGAGGCCGACGGTGAGCCGGGCGGCGCTGAGCTCTTCGAGGACCTGGAGGTAGACCTCGTACGGCTGGTCGCCGCCGCCGTGTTCGGAGTCGTAGGGCAGGCCGAGCAGTCCGGACTCGGAGAGCAGGGTGAAGATCTCGCGGGGGAAGCGGCCGGCTTCCTCCTCCTCGGCCGCCGCCGGGACGATCTCCCGCTGGGCGATGTCCCGTACGAGGTCGATCAGCTGGCTGGATTCCTCGGTGGGCAGACGGCGTTCGACCCACTGCGGGGCACGGTCGGACATGACGGCGCTCTCCTCCCTGTCGGGCGTTGCGGCGGTCGCGCGCGCGGGGTGGGAGCGGCGCCGCCGGGGGGATCTCCGGGCGATGCCCGAATTCACTGCTGCCCAGCCGATGTTGCCCTCCCGGATTACGAGAGGCGCAGGCAGGCGGCTGTGGCGGGACGAGTATGCCCGATCGGATGGCATCCGTCACCGGTTGACCGAACATACGAATGAATGGGCTTCGATCACCCGGCTCCGGGTGCACGGAGATCATCGATATTGGTCCGAACCATTGACCCAACTGGTCTAGTCCATCTACCGTTCCCGGCGAACCGGCTTTCCGCGTTCATGCCAAATTCGAGCGCCGGAAGCCGGTAGTCCACTGGCACGTCCCCTCCCCCACGAGGAGCAACCATGACCGGACTGCATCGCCCGGGAGCCCGACTTCGGGCCCTCGCCGCTGCCGCGTGTACCGCCGCTCTGGGCGCAGCCCTGCTCGGCGTCGCCGGCACCGGTTCCGCCGGCGCGGCCCCCGCCGCGCCCCGGGCCGCCGCACCGGCAGCAGCACCCGCCGCCCCCACAGCGGCCGGTGACAAGGTGGTCGGATACTTCACCGAATGGGGTGTCTACGACCGGAATTACCACGTCAAGAACATCGAGACCTCGGGCTCGGCCGACAAGCTCACGCACATCAACTACGCCTTCGGCAACGTCCAGGGCGGCAAGTGCACGGTCGGCGACTCGTACGCGGATTACGAGAAGGCGTACACCGCCGACCAGTCCGTCGACGGGGTCGCCGACACCTGGGACCAGGAGCTGCGGGGCAACTTCAACCAGTTGCGCAAGCTGAAGAAACTGCACCCGGATCTGAAGGTGCTGTGGTCCTTCGGCGGCTGGACCTGGTCCGGCGGCTTCGGTGAGGCCGCGCAGAACCCGGCCGCGTTCGCCGAGTCCTGCTACAACCTGGTCGAGGACCCCCGGTGGGCCGATGTCTTCGACGGCATCGACATCGACTGGGAGTACCCCAACGCCTGCGGTCTCACCTGTGACACCAGCGGCCGGGACGCCTACGGCAAGCTGCTGTCGGCGCTCCGCTCGAAGTTCGGCGGCGACAACCTGGTGACCTCGGCGATCACCGCGGACGGCTCCGAGGGCGGCAAGCTGGACGCCGTGGACTACGGCGGCGCGGCGCAGTACGTCGACTGGTACAACCCGATGACGTACGACTTCTTCGGCGCCTGGGACGCGAAGGGCCCGACGGCCCCGCACTCCCCGCTGAGCTCCTACGAGGGCATCCCGAAGGACGGCTTCAACAGCGAGGCGGCCATCGACAAGCTGAAGGCTCAGGGCGTCCCGGCCTCGAAGCTGCTGCTCGGCATCGGCTTCTACGGGCGCGGCTGGACCGGCGTCACGCAGGCCGAGCCGGGCGGAACGGCCACGGGCGCGGCCGCGGGTACGTACGAGGCGGGCATCGAGGACTACAAGGTCCTCAAGAACACCTGCCCCGCCACGGGCACCGTCGCGGGCACGGCGTACGCGCACTGCGGCAGCGACTGGTGGAGCTACGACACCCCCGCCACCATCGGCACCAAGATGGCGTACAAGAACCAGCAGGGCCTGGGCGGCACCTTCTTCTGGGAGCTGAGCGGTGACACCACCGACGGCGAGCTGATCAAGGCGATCGACTGACCCGGTGACGCGGTGAACGTCAGGGGCGGGGAGCCTTGCGGGCTCCCCGCCCCTGATGTCGTCTAGAGCAGGCCGAGCTGCGTGACGAGCATGGCGACCACGACCACGAGGGTCCAGCCCGCGATGTGCTCCAGCAGCTTGGGGCCGTCGTCGGGACCGCCGGTACGGGCGCGGCGGCGGGCGGCGGTGAGGGTGGCGGCGTTCGCGCTCATGGCATCTCGTTCGGTCGGCCGGCAGAAGGTGTACCCAGCACCCGGCCGGGACCCGACCACAGTGCCAGCCCGGCGGGTCCGGGGGTAGAGACGTCCGTCACTGGCGGGGGCGGCCGTCCCTGCCCCCCGCCCCCACGACGTGCGGAAACCGTACGAGGGGGCGGGGGCGGGTGTGCCGCAGACCACACGCGTGGTCAGCGCACCTCATAGGCCCGGATCATGGTCTGGCTCACCCGGGCGCCCTCCTTGTCCGTGAGCGTGACCTTCAGGTGGACGAACGTTCCGGCGGGCGCGTCGCCCGGGATGCGGACCTGCCACCCGTCACGGCCGGCCGTGGCGTGGGTCCGGTGCCAGGTGGTGACCGCGTCGACGGTGGACTCGGTGCCGTACGCGTACTCCAGGCTCGCCTTCCGCAGCGTGGCCGGCTGGGCCGAGTCGTCGGTGACGGCACTCAGGCCGATCGTGGCCGGCTCCCCCGCCGGACGGGAGTTGCGCAGGTCGGACGGTACGTCGAGGACCGGGATCAGCAGGTGCTGGGCGCCCTGGTCGGAGGCGTCGGTGGTGAAGACCCAGTCGGTGGCGTAGGCGAGGCCGGTGCGGTCGAGCGTGCCCGCGCGGCGCTGCCACTGCTGCTGGAAGGTGACCTCCGCCTTCCTGTCGGGCAGGTCGAAGGTGCCGGAGACCATCGCCTGCGGTTCGCCGTCGACCAGCAGCCGGCGGGTGCCGGAGTCGGTCATGGCGAGGGTGGAGTCGTGCCCGCCCGCGTCGCCGAACGGGGCGATCGTGTAGCCGAGGCGGTTGCTCTCACGGTTCATCAGGGGCTGGGCGTAGGTGTTGCGGACGGGTCCGTAGGGCGACTTGTACCACTGGGACGTGGTGCGGCCCTTGTCCGTTCCGCGCGGCCCGTCGTAGGCGGTGCCGCCGTACGGGCCGAGGTCCCGGCGCATCAGGGTGGTCCAGGTGATCCCGTCGCGGCCGGACGGGGTGAAGTACTCGGTGCGCTGCTGGGGCGCGTGCAGCGGCAGGGTGGTGCCGCCGGCCCAGACCGCGGGGATGCCCGGGGCGCCGACCTTCACGTCCGACCAGTACGTCGCGTCGTCGGCGCCCTGTACGTGGTAGCGGGCGTCGGTGGCCGCGAGGTCGCGGTCGCGGACGCGCTGGGTGCCGGTCGGGATGGAGCCGCGCCCCGCGAGGGCGAGGTTGTAGACGTAGGGGCTCCGCGCCGTCGCCGTGCCCGACCAGGTGAGCGAGACGTCGCCCTTGTCCAGCGCGGCCCGGACCGCCAGGGAGTCGGCCCAGGTGATGGTGGCCTGCGGCAGGCCCTCGGCACCCGTCAGCTGGAACCGCCCCTCGCTGTCCGGGACAGCGGCCACGACGCCCACGGCACCGGCCCGCTGCGCGGCCTGGTCCCAGAGGAAGGCGTTCCCGCCGCCGGTGCCCGCGTCCACGAGGGCGATGCGGCCCTTGAGGTCGTGGGCGGCGAAGTTCGCGTCGGTGCCCTTGCCGATGTACGTCACCGGCGCCGAGCCCTTGCCGTCGAACTCGGTGCCCTTCTGCACCGGCAGCGAGTCGAGGACCCGGCCGCCGGCGGTGAGGGCGGCGCGCGGCGCGGTCAGCCGGGCGGAGGCGAGGAACGTCAGCCGGTCGTCACCGTGCACGGGCTCCGCGTACAGCGCCTTCACGTAGGACGGTACGGAGGTGAGGTATCCGGCCCGGAGACGGCGCGAGTCGTCCAGGCCGAGGGCGAGACCGATGGCGAATCCGGCGGCCTGGCTGGGACGTTCGGTGTCCCAGGACAGCCGCCGCGCGTCGCGGGCGTCGAGGGTGACCTCGGTGTCGCCGGAGACCGTCAGCCTCTCGCGGTAGAGCTGGCTGACCGAGTCGACGCTGCCGATGTCGCCGGGCTCGTCGCGGGTCAGGATGACGCCGCTCAGCGCGTACGTGCCGAACGGCACCCGGATCGTGGTGCTGCCGGGCTCGGGGTAGCCGATCGTGTAGCGCTTCGCCGTGTCGCGGTGGTCGTCGAAGAGCTGGAAGGTGGAGAGGGCGGACGCCGGGTCGCCGTGCCGGTCGGTCCCCTTGACGGTGACGTCGGCCGACGGGACCTCCATGTGCACGCCGAACGGGACGGTGACGCGGACCCCGTGCGAGCCGGTCGCGACGAGGCGGCCGGTGACCGTGCCGTACGCCCCGGCGGAGAGGCGGGTGCCCGGGTCGACGCGGACCGGCACATCGGTGGTCCCCCGCGCCGGGACGGTGACCGTGGTGCGGGCCGGGCGCGCGAATCCGGAGACGCGGCTGCCGTCGTCGCCCCGGACGTCCTCGACGCGCACGCTGAGGCGGACGTCCTTGCCGGTGAGGTTGGTGAGGGTGACCGTCCTGTCGACCGGGGCGAGATTCCGCTGCGGATACGCGAAGTCGCCCAGGAGCGGCACGGGCGGGGCGGTGACCGGCTGGGTCACCGCCCGGGCCACGTCCATCGGGCCCGCGCCCTGCTCCAGGACCGGCGCGTCGGTGGACCGGGCCGACGAGGTCAGCAGGGCCTTGAGCCCGGCCGGGGTCAGCTCGGGGTGCTGCTGGAGGAGCAGCGCGGCGCCGCCCGCGACGTGCGGGGTGGCCATCGAGGTGCCGGACATCTCCTGGTACGCCTGGGTGCCCCGGCCACCGGAGTTGGCGGCGACGACGCCGACGCCCTGGGACGCGAGGTCCGGCTTGGCGCTCACTCCGTCGACGGAGGGGCCCCGGCTGGAGAAGGAGGCGGTGGCGTTCTTCCGGTCCACGGCGCCGACGGTGAGGGCGCTGGGCGCGCACCCGGGTGTGGAGACGGTGCCGTGCAGCGAGGCGTTGCCGGCGGCTATGACGAACAGGGCCCGGTCGCTGAGGCGTTCCACGGCGTCGACGCCGGGTCCGGCGCAGGCGGTGTCGCCGTCGGAACCGAGGGACATGGAGACGACCCGGGCGCCCTGGTCGACCGCCCATTCCATGCCGTTGACGATGCCGCTGATCGAGCCGGAGCCGTCGTCGTCGAGCACCTTGCCGATGAGCAGGTCCGCCTTGGGCGCCATGCCCGCGTAGGTGCCGTGGGACGCGGCGCCCGTGCCGGCCACGGTGGACGCGGTGTGGGTGCCGTGGCCGGTGCGGTCGTCGGTGGCCGGGGTGGAGACGAAGGTCTCGCTCGCGGCGACGCGTCCGGCCAGGTCGGGGTGGCCGGCGTCGACCCCGGTGTCCAGAACCGCGACCTTGACGCCGGAGCCGTCGAGCCCGGCCCGGTGTGCGGTGGTGGCGCCGGTGAGGGGCACGGTGGGGGTGCCGAGGCCGGTGACGGCGGTGCCCTTGACCTTGGCGTCGAGCCAGATCTTGCTGACGGTGCGGGTGGTGGCGGTCGTCCGGGCCGTGGAGCGCTCGGTGCTCGCGGCACCGGGGGCGCTCGGGGCGAGCCTCTGCCAGGCGTCGGCGGCGGACTCCTTGCTGACGGCGAGTCCGGCGCCGCCGATGGACTCCAGGGTCGCGGTGGTCCGGGTGCCGGGGACGGCGGGGCTGCGCAGGCCCCGGGCCGCGGCACCGCCCGCGTACTCCACGACGACGGGCAGGCTGTCCGTGTGCGCGTCGTCGTACCCGTCGGCGACGAGCCGCCCGATGTCGAAGAGCGCGGCGTCCACGAGCCCGGCGTCCACGAGGTGTTCGACGCCCTGCGGGAAGACATAGGTCCGCTTGCCGTCCTGCCAGGTCGCGGCGGCGTGCCCGGTGGAGTCGCCGCGCAGGGCCGCCGAGAGGACCCGCCCCGCGCCGTCCACCCGGGCCTCGACCACGTCACCGGTGATCAGGGTGACGGTCACCGCGCGGCCGGGTTCGCCGGTGAGCGGCCGGGTGGTGTCCGCCGGGGTGCCGGCGGATGCGGCGGGGGCGGCCGTCGCGAGCAGGGCGGCGGTGGCGAGCCCGGCGGCTGTCCGGCGCCATGGCCTCGTACGTCTCATCGTGGGTCTCCAGGAGAGAAGGTGTCCGGTGACCTCGGAGGGAGGGGCCCGGTGAGCAGCAGCGTGGCCAACACCGCTGCTCCGTGGGGGGCTTGGGGCTGGCGAGTGGCTGCCATGGCGTAATCCCGACACGTGCGCGGAGCCGGTCGCCGGCACCGCGCGAGGGTCCGTTGCCAGGCCGCTCCGCAGGTGGCGACACTTGTGCCATGTCGTCCCAGCCAGAAGTGCCACCGTTCCCCTCGGCCGAGCAGCCGCCCGGGCCGCCCGCCGCCGCGCGCTCCTCCCTGATCCGGTTGCAGGAGGACCTGCGCAGAGCCGATGACTCGCTGGTGCGGCTGCTCGCGGCCTGGCGGCCCGACGGCAGTGAGGTGCCCGGGCAGTTCGTGGAGTTCTGGGAGGGGCGCGAGGCCCAGGCCCGCCGTCTGTACGAGCTGGAGTACGGTGCGCGGACGTCGCTGCTGGGGTTCCAGTCGGGGGCCAACACGGTCGCCCCGGTCCCGTCCACGCTGGCGGACCCGGCGCACGTGACCCCGGAGGAGGAAGAGGCCGAGGAGGCGCGGGACGCCGACGCGGAGCCACCGATGCGCAAGGACGGCAATCCCCACGCCGCGTACCGCGTGGTCGTGGACCGGGCCTTCCTCACCGAGCCGGAGGCGTTGCGGGCGCTGGACGAGCGGCTGGCGGCCGGTCATCAGGTGCGGGTGGTGGACCAGCCCCTGATCAAGCTCCTCATAGCGGACGAGGAGACCGCCATGGTCCAGCTGGAGGCGGGCCGTTCGATGATTCTCGGGCCGCCCCTGGTCCGGCTGGCGGTCGAGCTGTTCGAGTCCGTGTGGCAGCGCTCGCGGCCGTATCTGCGGGAGGACGGTGATCTGGACCCGGCCGACCGGCGGCTGCTCCAGCTGATGCTGTCCGGGCTGACGGACGCGGCGACGGCCCACCAGCTCGGCACGTCGCCCCGTACGGTCCAGCGCAGGCTGCGCGCCCTGATGGACGCGGCCTCGGTCTCCTCGCGCGTCCAGCTCGGCTGGTACGCGATGCGCAACAACTGGGTGTGAGTCCGCCGCCCGGGGTGCGAACGGCACCCCGGGCGGCGGGCCGTCACATCCGGGCGGTGTAGTACTCCAGCGTCCGGCCGTGCAGGCGCTTCACCGGGTCGGTGACGCGGTCCGACATGCTGTTGTGCTGAAGGTAGTTGGTCACCACCCAGGTGAGGTCCTTCCCGTCGACGGTCCCGTCGTGGTTGATGTCCGCGGCGCGCTTCGCGGTGCCCCGGGCGTCGTACACGGCGGCGGCGTCGCGGACGTCGATGACGTCGTCGCCGTTGACGTCGCCCGCGACCAGGGAGGCCACCGAAGTGCCGCTGGTCCCGGCCACGGCCCCGTAGCCGGTGAGGCCGAGCTCGATGTCCTCGTTCCAGGTGAAGTGTCCCGGCACCCGGATCTCCAGGCGGTAGGGCTTCACGGCGGGCGCGAGGTCGCCCGCCGAGACCCGGGCGGTCGCGTCGGCCGTCAGCGTGTGCCGGGTGCCGTCCGGCGCGGTCAGCTCGGTGCGGATGCCGTCGAGGCTGTAGTCGCGCGTGGTGTCGTAGCCGTAGTCCTTGGTCAGGAGCGCTTCGGCGGCGGGCCGGGCCCCGAAGGTGGACTCCGGGTTCAGCATCCGGACCGAGCCGTAGAACTGGATGTTGAGCGGCACCTTGGTGCCGGCGGTGTCGGTGGCGCTCGTGGTGCCCGTGGTGAGTCCCGCCGCCGTGGTCCAGTGCTCGCCCGTCACCTCGTACGTCACCTTCAGCAGCGGCATCGAGTCACCGCTCAGACCCTCGGGGTCGGAGACGTCGAAGTCGAGGGTCGTGTACGACGAGGCCCCGGCGGACACGTCGGTGGTGGTGATCTTCGAGGAGCCGTGGGCGGCCAGCTCGGCGGTGGGTTCGATGCCGGTGATCCGGATGTTCCGGTCGTCGTAGCGGATCTGGGAGTTGTAGTGCTTCCAGTTCTTCAGGTTGTGGCCGGTGAGGGTGTAGGTGACCCGGTCTCCGGCGCGGGCGGCGGGCCTGTCGGCGTCGGCGACGACGTACGGCATGCCCTCCTTCATCAGGTTGAGCACCCGTACGTCACCGATGTTCCCGGCGGCGTCCGCCGGCCACATCTTGACGTAGGTGGTCGGCGGGCCCGCGGAGATCGGGACCTGGAACTTCACATCGCCCTTCGCGTCCGCGTTGACGTGGCCGGTGGGCGAGTTGGGGCTGTACGTGGAGTAGTAGAGGGCGTTGTCGTCCTGGCCGATATCGAGGCCGGCCTTGCGGATCGCGCCGGTCTCGCCGTCGCGCAGCGAGCCCGTGAAGCTGAACGACGTGGCGTCCGCCGGGCGTTCGACGACCACGGGGTGGGACGGGTCCCAGGCGCCGTACGCGTCGTCGTAGGCGGGCGCGTGGGAGTCGACGTAGATGTCGCGCAGCTCGGTGTCGGTCCCGCCGAAGGCGTCCGTGCCCACGATCCGCAGCGTGTAGTGGCCGTCCGCGATCCACCGGCCGCGCGGGTCGAACGGGGTGGCCTCGCGTCCGGTCACCGGGAAGTACCAGCCGCCGACCGTCGCGGGGCCGTAGAGGACGCCCTCGGTGAGGCCGGTGGTGTTGATGCCGCCGACGTAGCCGAGGTCCTTGCCACGGGTGTCGGCGAGGAAGATGTCGACGCTCGTCAGCTGCCCGGCCATGCGCAGGTTGAAGGTGGCGGCGCCGCCGCCGACGGACCCGGCGTCGGAGAACTGGTTGGTGGACATGACCGGCTTGGTCATGTCGATCTCCGCGAAGCCGGACTCGGCCACGCGCAGCCCGAACGGCATCCGCAGGGTGTGAAGTCCCCTGCCGGAGACCGGGGTCAGGGTGACGAAGCCCTCGTAGTAGCCCGCCGGTGCGTCGCCCGGCACGCGCAGCGTGGTGCGGACGGGCGTGCCGCCGTGCGGCTTACTGGTCACCTGGCGGTCGGCACTCAGGGTGATACCGGCGGCGCGGGCGTCCCCGGAGGCCCCGTTGCCCCGGGTGAACGTGGCGTCCACCTCGTATCGGCCCCTGGAGCCGGTGTTGTTGACCAGGTCGAGCCGCTTCTCGACGCGGGTGGACCGGCCGACCGGGAGCACCCCGAGGTCGAGGGCGCCGGTGCGGTGGTCCAGCTCGGACCGGGTGCCGTCCAGGGAGACGTACGGGGTCTTCGCGGAGACCTGGAGGGAGGTCTCGGTGTGCACGGCGGCGTACGGGTCGACCGCTCCGGCGCCCGCGTCGAAGACGCTCACCTCGCCGGGCATCGGGCGGGCGGTGTTCATCAGGGCCGCCTTGACCCCGTCCGGGGTGAGCCGGTGGTCGTGCTGGAGCAGCAGCGCGGCGGCCCCGGCGACGTACGGCGAGGCCATGGAGGTGCCGCTGAGGCGGGCGTACGCGGCGGTGTAGTCGCCGGTCTCCGGCGCGACGGTGTCCGCCGGGACCGACGAGAGCACGCTGACGCCGGGCGCGGTGACCTCGGGCTTGATGGCACCGGTGCCGTACGCCGGGCCGCGCGAGCTGAAGTCCGCGAGCGCTCCGGTGCCGAGCACGAAGGTGCCGGACTCCGTGAAGGTGAGGCGGGCGCTGCCGTCGGCGGTCGCGGCGGTCAGCGCGGCGCCCTCGGCGGCGGTGAGCGAGAAGGCGGGCACGTAGCCGGGGCTCTCGCCGATGTAGTTCGGGATGTGCCCCTCGTCCGCGTTGTCGTTGACCAGGAGGACGGCGACGGCGCCCATGGTGGCGGCGCGGCGCACCTTCTCGTCCAGGGTGATCCCGCCGCGCTTCACGAGGACGGCGCCGCCCTTGACGTCCTTGCCGCTGTAGCCGGCTCCCGTGCCGGTCCCCACGTCCGCGACCGAGTAGTCGCCCGAGGTCAGGCCGGAGAGCGCGTCGCCGAACGGCTGGGCCAGCAGCCGCCCGTCGGCGGTCGTGGCACCGGTGCCGATGCGGTACTCCGGCAGGGTCATCGGTTCGTCGTGCGCGCCCACGGTGAGCGGCAGCGCGGCAGCGCCCGGGGTGCCCAGGGTGTTGGCGCCCGGGCCGCTGTTGCCGGCGGCGATGACGGTGGTGATCCCGGCGAGCACGAGGTTGTCGGCGGCTATCGCCTGCGGGCTCATCGGGTCGTTGACGGCCGCGCCGAGCGACATGTTGACGACGTCCATGCCGTCGTCGGCCGCCCGGTCCATCGCGGCCATGATGTCGCTCGTACGGCCGCTCCCGTACGGGCCGAGCACCCGGTACGCGTACACGGAGGCCCCGGGCGCCACCCCGTGCGCGGCGCGCTCCTGCGAGGTGTCACCCCGGCCGGCGACGATCCCGGCGACGTGCGTGCCGTGCTCGGTGTAGTACGTGGAGCCCTGGTTGGTCTCGGCCCGGCCGGACGCCTTCCAGTCGGCGTACGTGGTCTCCATCGGGTCGGCGTCGTCGTCCACGAAGTCGTAGCCGCCCCTGTACGCGGCCTTGAGGTCGGGGTGGCGGTAGTCGATGCCGGTGTCGATGATGCCGACCTTGACGCCCTTGCCGGTGATGCCCTCGGCGTGCAGCCGGGCCACGCCGTCGTCGCCGGTGGTCCCGGAGGCCCCCGGGGTGCCGGACGTCCCGCCGCCGTCGGCGGGGGCGGGGCGGTCGAGCGCCTTGACCGTGGTGTCCGGCCAGACGGCGGTGACCTCGTCGTTGTCGAGGAGTTCGGCGACACGGTCGCCGGGGAGCCGGAGGCTGACCCCGTCGAAGCTGTGGGTGTAGGTGCGGCCGGGCCTGGGGGCCTCGGCCGTCTTGGCGCCCTTCGCGAACATGTCGTCCAGCGCGGTGCGGAACCGCTGGTGCGCCTTCGTCACGGCGTCCTTCGCCGCGTCCTCGCCGACCGTGCGGCCCTCGGCCGCGGCGAGCAGGCGGGCGGTCCTGGCCGGCGGGGTCTTCAGCTGGACGATCACGTCGACGGGCTTGCTGCTGCGCAGCGCGGCCTTGTCGGTGAGGTGCAGGCCGCCCAGGTCCAGGGCGGCCATCCGGTGCAGGGCTCCCCGCTCCTGGTCGTCCAGGGAGGCGAGCAGGGCGGTGGCACCCGGCGTACCGGTGGTGGAGGGTGCGGCGAAGGCGGCGGGGGCGGTGGCCGCGAGGGTGGCGAGCACGGTTGCCGCCGCGGCCAGGGCGAGGTGTCTGCGCCCCGGGGCTTGCGTCATGATGCGTGGGCTCCGCTCTGGACGGGGACGGACGGTGTCCCCCTCACCTCGTGAGCTGCGGGGGACGGGCATCGCATGATCGTCGGCGCCTGGGCCTCCGGCGGGAATGGGGAACCGGTGGCGAGATTCCGCCTGTCGTCAAGTCGCCATCGGACGCGGTGGGTTCGGGATGTGGCGACAACACGTCGTGTCATGCATCCGCCACGCGTCTGTGCTGCGGCGCCCCGGCCGGACTCGGTAGACCCGTGCCACGACCTCCCGCCGGCGCCCGGGGCTCCGGCGGGAGGTCCCCGACGTGGTCCCGGTCCTGCCGAGGCCCCCGCCATGCGAAAGGGCACCCATGTCCCGCCCCACCACCACGCGCCGCAGACGCCGGTTCACCGCCGCCGTCCTGGCGGCCGGCCTGACCGGCTCGCTGATGAGCCTGACGGCGCTGCCCGCGCAAGCCGCCGACGTGCCGCACCCGTTGGGCACGGCCGTCCCGGACGCGCCCAAGAAGGCCCTGACCGCCCAACGCGACAAGCTGGGCGCCCACGACCGCACGCTGCTCCAGAAGGCGGAGAGCAAGAAGGCCAGGACGGTCACCGTGCTGCTGGCCACCGGCGAGGGCGACACCGAGGCGCTGCGCAAGAAGGTCGCGGACCTCGGCGGCCGGGTCGCCAGGACCGACGACAAGCTGGGCTACGTCCGCGCCACCGTGCCGACCGGCAAGGTCACCGCGCTCGCCGCCCTCTCCTCGGTCCGGGCCGTCGACCTCGACGAGACCTTCAAGATCCCCGACCCGTCACCGGTCGCCGCCCAGGACAGGAAGGACCACGGCGGCCACGGTCCCACCCCGCCGAAGGCCCCCGGCCGCACCACCCCGGCGGACAACCCCTACCTGCCCGTGGCCGAGACCGGGGCCACCGGCTTCACCGAGGACCACCCCTCCTGGGACGGCCGGGGCGTCACCGTCGGCATCCTGGACACCGGCGTCGACCTCGCCCACCCGGCGCTGCGCACCACCACGACCGGGCAGCCGAAGATCAAGGACTGGGTGACCGCGACCGACCCGGTGACGGACGGCGACCCGACCTGGCTGGAGATGCGGCTGAAGGTCACCGCGAAGGACGGCACCTTCCGCTACGGCGGCGTCGACTACAGGGCGCCCGACGGGGACTACGAGTTCCAGCTGTTCAAGGAGTCCGGCACCTGGGGCGGCGAACTGGAGGGCGACGTCAACCGGGACGGCGACTACAAGGACGTGTTCGGCGTCCTGTACCGCAGGGCGGACCATCGGGTGTGGGTGGACGCCGACCTGAACCAGACCTTCGACGACGCCGATGTGGTCGAGCCGTACGCGAAGTCCGGCACGTGGGCCATGTTCGGCAAGGACGACCCGGACACGGCCCTCGCCGAGTCGATGCCGTTCACCGTCGAGTACCGCGACGACGTGGACCTGTCGGCGCGGGGCGGGACGAGCACCGGCAAGAAGGCCGACTTCGTGAACATCGGCATCGTCTCCGGTGCCCACGCCACCCATGTCGCCGGTATCACCGCGGGCCACGGGCTGTTCGGCGGCACGATGGACGGCGCCGCCCCCGGCGCCCGCATCGTCTCCGAGCGGGTCTGCCTCTTCGCCGCCGGGTGCACCTCGTACGCCCTCACCGAGGGCATGATCGACGTCGTCGTGAACAAGCACGTGGACGTCGTCAACCTGTCGATCGGCGGGCTGCCCGCGCTCAACGACGGCGCCAACGTCCGCTCGGTGCTCTACAACCGGCTGATCGACGAGTACGGCGTGCACATCGTCTCGTCGGCCGGCAACGACGGTCCCGGCATGAACACGGTGTCGGACCCGGCGGTGACGGACAAGGTCATCGCGGTGGGCGCCTCGGTCAGCAAGGACACCTGGTGGGCGGATTACGGCTCCGAGGTGAAGGACCGTCAGTCGCTGTTCCCGTTCTCCGCGCGGGGGCCGCGTGAGGACGGCGGGATGAAGCCGGAGATCGTCGCCCCGGGCGCCGCGGTCTCCTCCATCCCGACCTGGCTGCCCGGCGAGGGCGTGCCCCAGGCCGGTTACGAACTGCCCCCGGGCTACGGCATGTTCAACGGTACGTCGATGGCCTCGCCGCAGGCCGCGGGTGCCGTCGCCGTCCTGCTCTCCGCCGCGTCCGCCTCGCACGTCGAGGTGTCGCCGGCCGGGCTGCGGTCCGCGCTGACCGGCTCGGCGACGTATCTGCCGGACCAGCCGGCGTACGCGCAGGGTGCCGGCCTCGTCTCCGTACCGGCGGCGTGGAAGCTGCTGGCGAAGGGCCTGAAGCCGACCGCGTACTCCGTCGAGGCACCGGTCTGCGGTGTCCTCGCGGGCATGCTGACCACCCCCGAGACCGGCACCGGCGTCTACAACCGCTGCTCCCCCGACGACGGCGGGCAGCCGCTCCACCGGCCGAAGAACTACACGGTGAAGCTCACCCGCACCGGCTCGGGCAGCCGTGAGGCCCACCTCTCCTGGCTCGGCAACGACGGTACGTTCAGCGCCCCGCGCACGGTGCGGCTGGACCAGGGCCGGGCCGCCTCCGTCACCGTCCGCGCCCAGGCCAGGTCCACCGGCGCGCACTCGGCGCTGCTGCGCGTGGACGACCCGGCCACCCCCGGCGTCGACCGATTGGTCCCGGTCACCGTCGTGGCCGCCGCCGACCCGGCGAAGCCGTCGTACGCGGTGTCCACCGCCGGCGCGGTCGACCGCAACGCCACCCGCTCCTTCTTCGTCTCCGTGCCCGAGGGCGCGGCGGCGCTGAAGGTGGACCTGACCGGTGTCGCCCGCGACAGCCAGACCCGGTTCCTGGCGGTCGACCCGCAGGGCATGCCGGTCGAGGACACCGCCGTGAGCCGCTGCTACACCCACTTCTCGGACGAGGCGGACTGCGCCCCGGGCTCGCGCACGTACGGGCGGCCGATGCCCGGCGTCTGGGAGTTCGAGGTGGAGGCCCGCCGGACCTCGCCGATGCTCACCAACCCGTACCGGCTGACCGCGACCGTGCAGGGGGCCACGCTCGACCCGGCGTCCTCGGTCATCGACCAGGCGGCGCTGCACGCGGCGACCGAGAAGAGCTTCACGGCCGTCAACCGGTTCGCGCCGGTGACCGCGCACGCGGTGGGCGGCGCTCTGGGCGCGCTCTCCGAGGCCCACCCGACCGTCGCCGACCAGCAGATGACCGGCAAGCAGGTGACGGTGCCGAGGGACGCGACACGTCTTGAGGTGTCGATGGGCAACGCGTCCGACCCGGACGCCGACCTGGACCTGTATCTGATCGCGCAGTCGGGGCAGCTCGTCGCCTCCTCCACCAACGGCGGCTCCCGTGAGTCGATCGTGATCGACAAACCGGCGCCCGGCTACTACCTGCTGTACATCGCGGGTACGGACGTCCCGTCGGGCAGCACCGCGTTCGACATCCAGGACACGATGTTCTCCTCGTCGCTCGGTTCGGTGACCGTGGACCAGGACACGCCGGTCCGCCTGGCGTCGGGCAAGTCGGTGAAGGTCAGCGGGCGTCTGGTGGCGGACCTCGTGCCTCCGGCGGGCCGTCGCATGGTGGGGCGGTTCTCGCTGGCCTCCGACACGGGCACCGTGCTGGGCAGCGCCGACGTACTGCTCGGCAAGGTCACCGCCCCGCACGCGGAGGTCACGGCCTCCTTCGGCCCGGCCATCGCCTTCAGCCTGGACGACAACGGCCGCGTGGCCGGATCGAAGCAGATCAGCGGCCGGAGCCGGCCGATCCGCTGGGACACCGGAAACGGTGTCGCGCAGCTCGACAGCGCGGCCGCCCGCGAAGGCCACGTGCTCGGCCAGAGCCGGACCAAGGGGTACGCCACCGGCCAGCTGACGCTGACCGAGGGCACCCGGGCCGCGGTCTGGGACGCGGACGGCAAGCTGACCACGCTCCCGCTGCCCGGCTGGGAGCCCTACCGCTTCGCGCGCGGCTTCGCCGTCAACGACGCCGGTACGGTCGTCGGCAACGCCACGGGCAATGTCACCGACCCGGCCACCGGCCGCAGCATCGAAGTGAACGAGGGCTTCGTCTGGAACGCGGACACCGGCTTCCGCAAGCTGCCGCACCTCACGCAGAGCCGCAGCCTGACGGAGCCGCTCGCGGTCAACGACGCGGGCGTGGTGGTCGGCCACTCCTCCAACGGCGGGAAGCGCCGCGCCGTCAAGTGGGACGCGGACGGGAAGATCACCGACCTGGGCACGCTGCCGGGCATGGCCGACAGCTACGCCGAGTCGGTCAACGCCTCCGGTGCCGTCGTCGGCGTCAGCGGTGACGACGCGTTCGTCATCAGGCCCGGGGGCACGATGACCCGGCTGCCGGACTTCGGCTTCAACGCCAAGGCCCTGCAGGTGAACGACGCGGGCTGGGTGCTGGGCACGGCGGAGACCGAGCCGGACGCGGACACCGCGGTCGTCTGGGACCCCGAGGGCCGGATGTACCCGCTGTCGGCGATGACCGGCTCCTCGCGCTTCGTTCCGCTGGAGGGCATCGGCATCAACAACCGGGGCGAGGTGGCGTACTACGCCATGGACACCGAGGACGGGGGCTCGACCAAGGTCGTCCTGGCCCAGCTGCCTTCCTGACGCTCCTCCCGTCCGCCCTCCCCGCCACCGGCCGACCGGTGGCGGGGAGGGCGGCGTGTCTTCTTCAGGCCCTCAGCCGCGCGGCGATCGGGCAGTCCCGCACGGCACACACATCGCACCCGAGCTCCGCCGTCCGGAGGGGGACGTGGGCCCCGGCGCCTCGCGGGGCGCCGACGGCCCCCGCCGGCCCCTCGAACTCCAGCAGCAGCAAAGCCGAATCGTCCGCCCCGCACGGAGCGGCGTGCCGGTGCACGTCCTCGCGCATCCTGGCCAGGCAGCGGCCGACCGGCGCGTCGCGCAGCAGTCCGCTGTGCGCGCCCAGCGGGTAGAAGCGGCCGCCCTCGTCCCGGGCCTCGGCCAGTCCGTCGGTGTGGAACAGCACCCGGTCTCCGGTGTGCAGCACCTCCCGGTGCCGCCCCGGCCGGCCGTCCGCGAGATCGTCGAGTCCGAGCGGCATCCCGGGCCGCTCGGGCTCGATCCACTCCGCACCGCCGCCCGCCCGGACCAGCAGCGGCGCGGGATGCCCGTAGTTGAGGAGGCTCATCCGGCCGTCCGAGGTCAGCTCGGCGAGTACGGCGGTGGCGAACCGTTCGTCGTCGGGCCGCCGGGCCAGGGCGCACGACATCCGTACCCCGACCTCCTCCAGGCTCGGCGACACCGCCGCGTACTCCCGGAACGCCCCCAGCAGGGCCGCGGCGAGCCCGGCCGCCCGCAGCCCCTTCCCCTGGACGTCCCCGATCAGCACCCGTACGCCACCCCGGACGGGCACCACCTCGTAGAAGTCCCCGCCGATCCGTGCCGCGTCCGCCGCCGACTCGTACGACGCCGCGATGTGCACGGGCCCCACCGTCTCGGGGACCGGCGGGGCCAGGGCGTCCTGGGCGGTGGCGGCCACGTCGCGCATCACGGCATGGCCGCGTTCGTGGCCCTGCCGGACGCGCGCCGCGGCCGCCGCGACCGCCGTGACCAGGGCGATGGCCAGCAGCGACACCCCCGCCCGGGGAGAAGCGAGCACGTCGTCGTGGTACGCCAGCACCCCCGCCCAGACCGCGGCGAACAGGCCCGTACCGGCGACGGCCGGGACCCGGCCGCGCGCCGAGGCGACGACCGGGCCCACCGCGTAGAGGGCCAGCAGCCTCACCTCCTCCCCCAGCACCAGATCGAGCAGGGCGACGCCGAGCACGGCCCACGCGCCGCCGCAGTCGAGATACGTGAAGGTCGGCATTCTCGGGTTCTTCATGGCTCTCCTCCGGTGGGCGTCCCGGTCTCGGGACGTCTCAGACCTCGATGGCGACCCGGCCGTCGGCCGCCGTCTCGGCGTTGCGCCGGGTCTTCGCCCAGCCGGTACGGCCCCGCAGCAGCCGGACGAAGCCGCGCGTCGAGACGATGAACAGGTGGTACGCGTACAACCAGAGCGCGATCCCCCAGAGCACCCCGGTGAGGCGGGACCGACCGGGGGCGAACTCGCGGCGGTAGACCGGCCCCCAGAGCACGAACGGGACGATCGACAGCAGTCCCAGGGCGAGCGCGACCGGCCAGGCGGCGAGCACCACGTGGGCGGCCTCGCCGTCGATGACGAGCGCGGTCAGCATGAGGACGCTCAGCAGCAGGGTCGCGAGATGGGCGACCGGCTGGAAGAAGGTGTACAGGCACTCCAGGACGCCCCTGGCCGAGTAGTGCCGGGACCCGGTGATCCGGCCCGCGTACCGCACGCACTGGATGTTGCCCTGCGCCCAGCGGGTCCGCTGGGTGAGGAAGCGCCGGGTGCGCGGCAGGGCCTCCTGAGTCACCCAGGTGTCCGCCAGATGGGTGACGCCGTAGCCGGCCAGCCGCATCTGGACGCCCAGTTCGTAGTCCTCCAGGAGCGCCGCGCGCGCCCACGGGCGGCCGTGCTCCGCCGCGATCCGGTCGAGCGCGGTGAGCCGGGTGAACTGGCCGTTGCCGCCGAGGCCCACCGAGCCGGTGCGGCGGCGCAGCAGCTGCATGCCGGTGTTGGACACGGCGAACTCCGCGTCCTGCATGCGGATCAGGAGCCGGGCGTAGGCGTTGGCGAGCCTGCCACGGCCGGGCAGCGGGCGGGCGTCCTCGACGTTGCGCATGCGGACGCCGATCTGCACTCCGCCGGTCTCCGGGTCGCCGAAGGCGTCGGGGCCCGCCGCGTGGGCGAGCGCGTCCGGCGACAGCCTGCCGTCGGCGTCGACCACGCAGACGACGGCCCTGTCCCGGTCCGGCTCCCCGGAGAGAGCCGCGTACGCGGCGTTGAGCGCGGCGCCCTTGCCTCTGCGGGCGTCGGGCAGCCGCCGGGAGACGAGGTGGACCCGGTCGTCGCGGGCGGCGAGCGCGCCGACGACCGGGCCCGTCCGGTCCTCGCTCGCGTCGTCGATCACCCAGACGTGCCCGCCCGGGAAGTCGGCGCGCAGCCGGGCCACGGTGGTCTCGATCACGGCCTCCTCGTCACGGCAGGGCACGAAGAAGTGCCAGGTGAAGGCGGAGGGATCGCCGGTACGGGAGGGCTGCCGGCGCGCGTAGGCGCGGCGGGCACCGGCCCAGTAGAGGAGGAAACAGGCGAGCAGGAAGAACGGGAAGACGTAGAGGAAGAGATCGAGGACCATGCGGGGCTCCTGGGAGGCGGCGGACGGGGGCGGGCACTCCGGGGCTCAGGCGGGGACCGGGCCGGGCACCCCGTCCGGCAGCGCCGCGTCCGCGGTGAGACCGGCGATCCGGCGCGAGGCGCCGCCGTCGCCGTACGGGCTGGGCAGCCGGGCGAGCCGCCGCAGGCCGTCCGGGCCCTCGGCGAGCCTGCGGCGCGCGGTGGTCTCGATGCCGAGGCCGGGCTCCACGAGGTCCGCGAAGTCGGTGAGCGATTCGGGCCGTTCGGTGGACCGCCGTACGACGACGAGCGGCCGGCCGAGGACGGTGGCCTCCTCCTGGATGCCGCCCGAGTCGGAGATGATCAGCGCCGCGTGCCGCGCGAGGGCCAGGAAGGCTCCGTAGCCCGTGGGCGGCACGACGGTGACCGCGTCGAGCAGCGGCCACAGTCCCGCCTCCTCGATGCGGGCGCGGGTGCGCGGGTGCAGGGGCATGACGACGGGCAGCCGCTTGGCGAGACCCGAGAGTTCGCCGAGCACGACGGCCAGCACGGCCGGGTCGTCGGTGTTCTCCGGGCGGTGCACGGTGGCCAGGACATAGCCGTCCGCTTCGAGCCCGTGGTCCGCGAGGAGCCGGGCCCGCTCGTCCGGCTCCGGCAGATGGTCGTGGACGGCCTCGACCACGGTGTTGCCGGTGACGGCGATGCGGTCCGCGTCGATCCCCTCCTCTACGAGGTGGGCGCGGTTGTCGGGAGTGGCGGCGCAGAGCACGTCGGCGAGCTGGTCGATGAGGACCCGGTTGTGCTCCTCGGGCATGTTCCGGTCGTGGCTGCGCAGCCCCGCCTCGACGTGGACGAGCGGCAGCGAGCGCGCGTTGGCGGCGAGGGCTCCGGAGAGGGCGGCGTTGGTGTCGCCCTGGACGACGACCGCGCGCGGCGGATCGGCCGCGAAGCGCTGGTCGAGACCGGTGAGCGCGGCGCCGACCTGCACCGCCCTGGGCCGCCCGCCGACGCCGGTGAGGAATCTCGGCTCGGGCAGCCCGAATTCGTCGAGGAAGCCCCCGGACAGGCCCTCGTCGTAGTGCTGGCCGGTGTGCACGACCCGGGCGGCGGGTCCGAGTACCCGGATCAGCTCGGCGAGTTTGACCAGCTCGGGGCGGGTGCCGAGAACGACTGCGACGCTGTGTGCGGGGAGGGTAGCCATGTCCCCGAGTGTTGATGAACACGGTTGCCAAAACGGGTGTGACAACGTTGTCGGACGGTTGCTTCCGGTGCGGGGGCTGCCCTCGGGGACGTACGGCAGGGTCGTTCGGCCCCGGCTGGACTCACCGAGGTCCCGGCCGGGGACTCACCGAGGTCCCGGCTCGGCGCCGCCGACGAAGCGGTAGCCGACGCCCCGCACCGACTCGACCGGGTCCGGCACGCCGTCACCGGCCGCCGACGCCAGCTTGCGGCGCACCCGGAGCACGGCGAACTTCACCCTGTCCCGGCCCAGCGCGGTCGTGTCGTGCCACACCCGGTCGAGCAGGGTTTCCGTGGTGACGACGGCACCCCGGTTGCTTACCAGCAGTTGCAGCAGCCGGTACTCGATGTCGCTGAGGTGCACCTCGGCCCCGTGCCACAGGACGGTCCGCCGGTCCGCGAGGAGCCTGAGGTGGCTGCTGACCTCGCCGCCCGGCCGTCGCCGCGCGCCCGACCTGCGCAGCAGTGCCTCGACGCGGGCCAGCAGCTCCTCGTTCCGGAACGGCTTGACCACGTAGTCGTCGGCGCCGCCGCGCAGCCCGCGCACCAGGTCCGCGAGGTCGTCGCGGGCGGAGAGGACGATGACCGGGAGGTCGCTCATGTCCCGTGTCCGGGCCAGCACCCGCCAGCCGTCGAGCCCGGGCACCCCGAGGTCGAGCAGCATCAGGGCAGGCCGCTCCTCGAACAGCAGCCGCAGCGCGTCCCGGCCGTCGGCGGCGTGCAGCACCTCGTACCCGTCCCCCGCGAGCAGTTGGCGCAACGCCAGGGCCGAGGCCGGGTCGTCCTCCACGATCAAGAGTCTCGGCATCGCGGACCGTCGCCCTCCTGGCAGCCCGGCCCGCACCACCACGGGCGCGCCGGGCACACACTCCGAGTGAACCAGCAATACCCGCCCGCCGCCCGCCGCGGGCGCCCCGGCCCCCTCGTCCGTGCCTTCCGGCCTCAGCTGCCCCAGCCGGCGGCACCGAACCGGCGCAGGTAGGCGTCGAGCCCGTCCGGCGTGGCGCCGGCCCAGCCGATGTACCCGTCCGGGCGGACGAGGAAGAGCCCGGTGCCGTACGCGGCGGGGGCGCTGCCGGTCACCAGCTGTGCGACCCGGGCGGCGGGCGCGTCCGTCCCGAGGGCGAGCAGCGTCCAGTGCGGTCCCCGGAAGGCGTCGAAGAGGCGGACGCCGTCCACGGTCGCGTCGGGGGCGCGGTCACCGGCGCGGAGCGCGCCCTCCGGGACCGCGGCGCGCGTCTCCTCGGTGAGCGGTGAATCGCGGTATCCGAGGCCCAGTTGGCGGGTGGCGTCGCCACGGCGGACCTCGCCGCGGTGGACGCCGGTGGACAGGTCGAGCATCTGGGCGGCGACCGGGCGGCGCTCCTCCTCGTAGCTGTCCAGGAGCGCCGCCGGGGCACCGTCCGTCAGCACCGCGCCCAGCTTCCAGCCCAGGTTGTAGGCGTCCTGGACACTGGTGTTCAGGCCCTGCCCGCCCGCCGGGGAGTGCACATGGGCGGCATCCCCGGCCAGGAAGACCCGGCCCGCGCGGAAGCGGTCGGCCAGGGCGGCGCGGGGGCGGAAGTCGGAGGCCCAGCGCACCTCGGTCAGGGCATCGGCGGGCAGGTGCGAGCGCGCGGCGAGGACCTTGCGGATGGCGTCCGGGGCGAGGTCGACGTCCGTCCCCTCCGGGAAGCGGGCGGTCAGCTGGAAGTCCTCCGTACCGGCCAGCGGGCAGACGGCGAGGAAGTCGCCGCCGTCGTGCGGCGGGAAGATGTGCCAGTTGTCGCGGTCCAGGCCGGTGATCCGGACGTCCGCGACCAGTGTCGGGCCGGGGTCGACGGTCTCTCCGGTCATCCCGATGCCCAGCGCGCGGCGCACCGCCGACCGGCCGCCGTCCGCGGCGACCAGATAACGGCCGCGCAGCGAACCGCCGTCGGCGAGACGCACGGTGACGCCCTCCGCGTCCTGCGTGAGGCCGGCGGCCTCGCGGCCGAGGACGACCTCGCCGCCCAGCTCCGCCAGCCGCGCCGCCAGGATCTCCTGGGTGCGCCACTGCGGCACCATCCACGGCTTGTTGTACGGCGCGTCCTCGCTCGGCTCGGCCGGGTCGAACATGTGGTGCTCGCCGACGCGTTCGCCGTTGCGCCAGACCATGCCGACCGGATAGGTGCCGCCCGCCGCGTGGATCGCGTCGATGACGCCGAGGTCGTCGAAGACCTCCATGGTGCGGGGCTGGAGGCCCTTGCCCCGGGAGCCGGGGAACAGCGCCTGCGCGCGTTCCAGGACGAGCGCGTGCACGCCGCGCCGGGCCAGGTCCACTCCGAGGGCGAGACCGGTGGGCCCGGCGCCGACGATCAGGACATCCGCGTCCATGACGATTCTCCTTAACGCCGTTAAGTGCTCGATGGCTCCGAGAGTGCCCTTAACGGCGTTAAGCTGTCAAGCGTGAGTACCGAACGACGCGCCCCCCTCGACCGCCGACGGGTCGCGGACACGGCGTTGCGCCTGCTGAACGAGGTGGGCCTGGACGGGCTGACCCTGCGCGCCATCGCGAAGGAGCTGGACGTCAAGGCGCCCGCCCTGTACTGGCACTTCAAGGACAAGCAGGCCCTGCTGGACGAGATGGCGACGGAGATGTACCGGCGCATGCTCGCCGGCACCCCGCTCGACCCGGCCGACACCTGGCGGGAGCTGCTGCGGAAGACCAACCACGCCCTGCGGACGTCGCTGCTCGGCTACCGGGACGGCGCCAAGGTGTTCAGCGGTTCGCGCTTCACGGGCGCGGTGCACGCCGAGCAGATGGAGGAGAGCCTGCGCCTGCTCACCGCCGCCGGATTCACCCTGGCCCAGGCGGTGCGGGCGGCCACCACGACCTACATGTTCACGCTCGGCTTCGTCATCGAGCAGCAGGGCGCCGAGCCCCTGCCGGGCCTGCGCCGGGAGGGCTTCGACGTGGACGAGCGCGCGCGGATGCTCGCCGCCTACCCGCTGACCGCCGCGGCGGGCGCCGAGATCTTCGCGGACTACGAGCAGCACTACGGAGAAGCGCTCGACCTGGTGATCGCGGGCATCGCGGCGGCCTACGGCATCGGCTGACCGCGCGCGCCGCGCCCGTGGGCGTCACTCCAGGTCGATGACGACCTTGATGTCACCGTCCTGCGCGGTGAACGCCTCGGTGGCGTCCCGCAGCGGCACCCGCCGGGTGATCATCCGCTCCAGCCAGGCGGGCTCTGCGCGCCGGAGGGCTTCGGCGCCCGCCCGGTAGTGGCGCCGGTTGGCGTTGACCGAGCCCACCACGGCGACGTTCCCCCGCACCAGCTCGTTGTTGAGCGCCCCCGCCTCCACCGGCAGCCGGTGGGCCTCGGGCGACACACCGATCAGGCAGACGATCCCGTAGCTCGCGGTCCCCCGCATCGCGCCCAGGACCACGTCCGCGGCGCCCGTCCCCTCGATCACGATGTCGGGCCGGAGGGCGGCGGCCACCTCGTCGATCGAGCCGCTGTGGTACGTGGCACCCAGGCCGGCCACCAGGGCGGGCTTCGGCCCCGAGGTCACCCGGTCGAGCACATGGACGTCCAGCCCGCGCTGCCGGCCGAACAGCGCGGCGAGCAGGCCGATCGGCCCGGCGCCGGTGACGAGGACCCGCTCCGGCTCGAACCAGGAGCGCGCGCCGATCCGTTCGACCTGCTCCCACGCCTTGGCCAGCACGGTGGCCGGTTCGAGCAGGACGCCGACGCGCTCCAGGGACGGGTCGAGCCGGACCGCGTAATCGCTCTCGACGGTCCAGAACCGGCTGGCGTAACCGTGCCGTTCCCTGATCCCGCGTTCCGTGTAGCGCCCGTTGCGGCACATGTCGAACTCGCCCCGGGCGCAGGCTCCGCACGGTTCCGGATCGGGGCGCCGCACGACGCCCACGACCAGGTCCCCGGCCGCGAAGCCGCTGCCCGCGGGCGCCTGCCGCACCCGGCCCAGGGACTCGTGCCCGATGACCAGCCGCTCCTCGCCCCGCGGCGCCCGCCCGAGCCCGCCGGCCAGGATCTCCCGGTCCGTGCCGCAGACCCCCACGGAGATCCCGTCGACCAGAAGCTCCCCCGCGCCCGGCACCGGGTCGGGCACCTCGCGGACCCCAAGGCTCTTCGCGGCCGAGGGCCGGACGGTCACGGCACGCACAGGGACTCCCTTCGAGCGGCGGGCTCGGAGCAGCGGGCTCAGATCAGGCCGAACGACCGCAGCGCCCACCGCTGCGCCGGCGTCGGACGCGCGGGCCAGTAGACGTAGCAGACCCCGCCGGTCCCGCTCTTGACGTTGCCGCTCGCGTCGTACCGCTTCGTCCGCAGCCAGATCGTCTCCCACTCGTGGCGCTGGTAGACATGGCGGACCGCGTCGTCGTTCGGGGACGCCGGGTCGTTGGCGATGACGTCGCCCTCGGCGGTGAAGCCGATGACCGTCATCAGGTGGCCCGACGTGCCGTAGCCCGCGCCCGTCAGCTCCTCCTTCAGGAAGGACTGGGAGGTGATGACCGGGATACCGGCGCGGACCAGGGTCTCCACGTCGCTCAGCGAGCCGAGCCGGGTCACGGCGGCGCTCATGTCGCGGTACGTCGCAGCGTAGGCCGCGTTGAACGGCCAGTTGCCGCAGCCCTCGTACTGGTTGTCGTACGTGAAGCGGGCGGCGTGGCAGACCGAGGGGTCCTGTATGCCGGGCGCCACCCAGGACAGGTCATCGGCGGAGGGCTTGCGGCCCCAGTACTCGATGATCATCTGCGAGGAGGTGGGGCTGCACCACGCCTCGCCGCCGTTGTCGTACTCCGGGTACTGGCCGACGTGGACGTTCTGCGAGTAGCGCGGCACCGGCAGCTCGCGGACCAGGCCCGGGGTGCTCGCGGGCACCGTGAAGCGGTCCGGGATGTCCGAGGCCATCGCGCCCACCCGCCACACCGTCGGGGTGAGGCGGCTGCCCGGGGTGCGGTACAGGGTCAGCCGGAGGCGGTACGACAGCAGGCGCAGCCCGCTCGCCGCGTCGTCCACCGAGAAGGTGTCGGTCCAGATGGAGCTCTTGCCGTCGCTCTGGTCGTCCACCGAGGTGCGGCGGATGTCCGCGTCTCCGGCGGCCCAGCGCCCCATCACGTACCACGGGGTCTCGGTGCCGTCCGAGTAGCGGCCGCTCAGCTCGATCTGGATCCAGGTGCCGGCCGGGGTCTCGGCGTTCCAGGAGGCGATCACCTCGGTCGCGGGGACGCGGGAGCGGTGGACCGGCGAGGTCCAGGTCGCGTACTCCCAGGCGGCGGTGGTGCCGGTGTGCGGGTCGGTGTAGTCCGTACGGCCCAGCGGGTGGGCGATGACCAGACCGGCACGGCGTCCGGCGACCGCACCGGTCCCGGCGCGGTCGCCGCAGCGCCAGTCGGTGTACGTGGTCCAGGCGTGGTTGTCCACCGAGGGCGGCGCGGGCCGGGCGCGGCGCGGGGCCGCGGCCGCCGAGGCGGCGGACGACAGCGTTCCGGCACCGGCGGCCGCCACGACGGCGGCGGCGGCGAGCACGGTGCGGCGTGAGGTGGGACTGGGCATGGGCGAGACCCCCGGTCGTCGTCTGCGGAATGGGGCTGCGGTGCACGACAGTGGGCCAACTATCGCGGGTCGCGTCCCGGTTCGGCCAGCGATTCGACCCGTGCCGATCAACCAATATTGGTCTCTACCACTGGCGTGACCTGCGGCTGGGCCGAACGGCCTACCGTCTGCCCCGGCTCGTAGTCTGGAGGCATGAACGCTCTCGCGCCCCATGCCGCGCGGCTCTCCGCCCTCCCGCCGTCCTGCGGGCCGGTGCGGCTGGTCGCCGTCGACGGGCACGCGGGATCGGGCAAGAGCACCTTCGCCGGCCGGCTCGCGGAAGCACTCGGCGGGGCGCCCGTGCTGCACCTGGACGATCTGGCCACGCACGAGGAACTGTTCGCCTGGACGGACCGGCTGCGCGAGCAGGTGACGGGGCCGCTGTCGCACGGCGCGCCCGCGCGCTACGCGCCGTACGACTGGACGGCTCGGGCCTTCGGGCCGGTCAGGACCCTGGAGCCCGCGCCCGTCGTCCTGATCGAGGGCGTCGGCGCCGGTCGGCGCGCCCTGCGGCCGCTGCTGGCACGGCTGTTGTGGATGGACCTGCCCGCTGCGGAGTCGTGGGCGCGCGGCCGGCGGCGCGACGGGCCGGCGCTGGACTCCTTCTGGGACGGCTGGACGGCGGCCGAGACGGCGCACTTCACGACCGATCCGTCGCGCCCCTGGGCCGACGCTCTGGTACGGCAGTTGCCCGTGGGGTACGAGTGGCGAAAGGGACCCGTGCGGCAGCGGCGCTGAACCGTTCCGTCACCCGGTGTGACCGCCTCGCGCCGCACTCTCGCGCCGCCGGAAAACGGCTCGGAAGTACCTCAACTCCGCTTGACCCGGGGGCGGTACAGGTCTTACGTTCTCAATGTGCGGCTTTTCGGAGCCCCCACAGACGCGAAGCCCCCGGTTGTTCCCCCGTGACCGGGGGCTTCGTCCTGTGCCGGCGGCGTCGGTCAGGCGCCCCGTTCCTCACCCTGGGTCACGACACCTCTTCGACCTGCGGCACCCTTCGTCGGATACGCACCGCACAGGTACGATGCCTCTCGGTGCGGTCAATTCCCGTCCACGGCACAGCGATTCGGCGCGCCACGGCAGGCTCCGGGGCGGGCTTTCGGGCGGCGGGACATCCTGGGGGCACGTTTGTGGGGGACCTGATGGACTTCGGTACGCAGGGCGCGCAGGCCCCGGCCGACCTCGCCTGGCTGCGGGGCGTGGACGCCTACACGATGGGCGCGTATCCGCAGGCCGAGGAGGAGTTCCGGGCGGCCGTGGGCCGGGACCCCGGCATGGCGGACGCCTGGCTCGGACTGCACGCGCTGCGCGTCGACACCGCTTCGGCGCTGCTGCACATGCACCGCCACCGCGACCGCTTCGGTGAACAGCGCACTCGCTACCGGCGCACGCTCAACTCCTGGTACTGGCTGGGCTGGTGGGTGCAGCCGGTGCTGGAGAGCCCGCGCGATCTGCTGCTCGCCCACGCCTCGCACTGGCTGGACGGCCGCCATGTCGCCGAGCTCGACCGGGCGCTGGCCGCCCTGCCGCCGGTGGAGACCGACCCCCAGGTCCGCTTCCTGCACGCCTGCCGCTCCTACCTGGTCAAGGACTGGGAGCAGCTCGTACGCCACACCGAGCAGCTGATCGACGACCCTCTGCTGGGCATCGAGGCGGGGCTGTTCGGCGGGATGGCCCGGGTGCGGCTGGAGATGTACCGGCAGGCGGAGCCGATGCTGGCGACGGCCCTGATGCGGTGCCGCAGCGAGCAGCCGCAGCGCAAGGAGCTGCGCTACTGGCTGGCCCGCGCCCACGAGGGCACCGGCCGCAGCGCCGCCGCGCTCCCCCTCTACCGCGCCGTGCACCGCATCGATCCGGCCTTCATGGACACCTCCGCGCGCCTCGCGGCCATCGCGGACTACGACGGGCTCGACGGCTCCGACGAGGTGCAGGGCCTCGCGGCGGTGTCCCTGACCGGCGTGGAGGCCGACGCGTTCTGCGCGGAGGGCGCCCCGCCGCTGGGCACCGACCCGGCGGACGGGCGGGAGCTGCGGCCCGGCGGTGAACCGCAGGACGTGCCCGGTGCCGGGGGCACCCCGCTGCCCGGCGGGGCGCGGGCGAAGTCCGCGGCGTCGCAGCCGTTCCCGGCCGGACCGAGCGACCCGGCGCTACTGGCCGAGGCGCTGGCCGAGCTGGAGCGGATGGTCGGCCTGGAACCGGTGAAGCGCCAGGTCAAGGCCCTCTCGGCGCAGCTCAACATGGCGCGCCTCCGGGCGGGCCAGGGGCTGCCCGTCCAGCCGCCGAAGCGGCACTTCGTGTTCTCCGGGCCGTCCGGCACCGGCAAGACGACCGTGGCCCGCATCCTGGGCCGGGTCTTCTACGCGCTGGGCCTGCTCGGCGGAGACCACCTCGTGGAGGCGCAACGGTCGGACCTGGTCGGCGAGTTCCTGGGCCAGACCGCCGTGAAGGCGAACGAGCTGATCGACTCGGCGCTGGGCGGGGTGCTGTTCGTGGACGAGGCGTACAGCCTGTCCAACACCGGGTACAGCAAGGGCGACGCGTACGGCGACGAGGCGCTTCAGGTGCTGCTCAAGCGGGCCGAGGACAACCGGGACCACCTCGTCGTCATCCTGGCCGGCTATCCGGAGGGCATGGACCGGCTGCTGTCCACCAATCCCGGGCTCTCCTCGCGCTTCACCACCCGGGTGGACTTCCCCAGCTACCGGCCCCTCGAACTCACCGCGATCGGTGAGGTGCTGGCCGCCGAGAACGGCGATGCGTGGGACGAGGAGTCGCTGGAGGAGCTGCGCTCGATCAGCGGCCACGTGGTGGACCAGGGCTGGCTGGACGAGCTGGGCAACGGCCGCTTCCTGCGGACGCTGTACGAGAAGAGCTGCGCCTACCGCGATCTGCGGCTCTCCGGCTGCACGACGACGCCCACCCGGGACGACCTGGCCACGCTGCGGCTGCCGGACCTGATGCAGGCGTACGGCGAGGTCCTGTCGGGGCGCGGACCGGTGGGCCGGGGGCAGCAGGAGCCACCGGCGCTGTGAGCCGCGCGGGCCGGCCACCGGGGCGTCCCGGTGGCCGGCCCGCGTCCGGCTCAGCCCACCAGGGCGCCGTCCGGGTCCGTCGTCCGCTCCTCCGTGCGGCGCGGCTCCGCCACCCGGTGCGCCGGGTCGCGGACCTCGCCGACCAGGGTCTCCAGGACGTCCTCCATCGCGACCAGGCCGAGCACCCGGCCGGAGGCGTCCGCGACCTGGGCGAGGTGCGTGGCGGCGCGGCGCATCACGGTGAGGGCGTCGTCCAGCGGGAGTTCGGCCCGTACGGTGGCCATCGGGCGCCACAGCTGCTGGGGCACCGCACGCTCCCGGTCCTCCAGGTCGAGGACATCCTTGACGTGCAGGTAGCCCATGAACGGGCCGCCGCCCTCGGCGCAGACCGGGAAGCGCGAGAAGCCCGTGCGGACCGTCAGCTCCTCGATGCGGCGCGGGGTGACCGAGGGGTCCACGGTCACCAGGGACGCCCGGCGCAGCAGGACGTCGGTGACGGGGCGGCTGCCCAGCTCCAGGGCGTCCTCCAGGCGCTCCTGCGCCTCGGGCTCGATGAGGCCGGCCTGCCCGGAGTCCTCCACGAGGCGGTTGAGCTGCTCGCTGGTGAAGACGGCCTCCACCTCGTCCTTGGGTTCGACGCCGAAGAGGCGGAGCACCAGCCGGGCGCAGGCGCCGAGCGCCGCGGTGACCGGGCGGCAGAGCCGGGCGAAGCCGACGAGGCCGGGGCTCAGCCAGAGCGCGGTCTTCTCGGGCGCGGCCATCGCCAGGTTCTTCGGGACCATCTCGCCGATGACGAGGTGGAGGAAGACGACGAGGACGAGCGCGAGGACGTAGCCGAGCGGGTGGATCAGCCCCTCGGGCAGGTGCACGGCGGCGAACACCGGCTCCAGGAGGTGGGCGACGGTGGGTTCGGCGACGGCACCCAGGGTCAGGGAGCAGACGGTGATGCCGAACTGGGCCGCCGCCATCATCTGCGGCAGGTTCTCCAGGCCGTACAGCACCTGGCGGGCGCGGCCGGAACCGGCCGCGGCGAGGGGTTCGATCTGGCTGCGGCGGACGGAGACGAGGGAGAACTCGGCGCCGACGAAGAAGCCGTTCGCGAGGACCAGGAGTCCGGCGAAGACCAGCTGGACGAGGCTCATCGCGCCGCCTCCAGGACCGCCGGCTCCGAGGCGTCCGGACCGGCGGCACCGGCCACCCGGACGAAGCGGACCTTCTCGGCCCGGTAGTGGCCGACCTGGCGGACCGCGATCCGCCAGCCGGGGAGTTCGGCCCGGTCGCCGGGGGCGGGGATGCGGCCCAGCAGATCGGCGACGAGCCCGGCGACCGTCTCGTACGGGCCGTCGGGCACGTCGAGTCCTATGCGGCGCAGGGTGAGGACCCGGCAGCTGCCCTCGGCGTCCCAGGCGGGGCTGCCGTCCTCCGGCGGGGCGGGGGCCAGCTCGGGGCGGTCGGCGCCCTCGGCGTCGTGCTCGTCGCGGACCTCGCCGACCAGCTCCTCGATGATGTCCTCCAGGGTGACGACCCCGGCGGTGCCGCCGTACTCGTCGACGACGACGGCGATCGGCTGCTCCTTGCGGAGCCGCTGGAGGAGCTGTTCGACGGGCAGCGTCTCGGGCACCAGGAGCGGCGGCACGGCGATCCGGCCGGCCGTGGTGCGCAGCCGGTCGGGGGCCGGGACGGCCAGGGCGTCCTTGAGGTGGATCATGCCGACGACCTCGTCGATGCGTTCCCGGTAGACGGGGAAGCGGGACAGGCCGGTGGCGCGGGTGAGGTTGAGGACGTCCTCCGCGGTGGCGGAGGTCTGCAGGGCGCTGACCTTCACGCGCGGGGTCATCACGTGCTGGGCGGTGAGCCCGGCGAGCGACAGGGTCCGTACGAAGAGGTCGGCGGTGTCCTGTTCGAGAGTGCCCGCCTCGGCGGAGTGCCGGGCGAGCGAGACCAGCTCGCCCGGGGTGCGGGCGGAGGCCAGCTCCTCGGTGGGCTCGACGCCGAGGAGGCGTACGAGCCGGTTGGCCGCGGTGTTCAGGGCGCCGATGACCGGCCGGAAGAGGCGGGTGAAGCGGGCCTGCGGTCCGGCGACGAACCGGGCGACGGTGAGCGGGCGGGAGACCGCCCAGTTCTTCGGGACGAGTTCGCCGATGACCATCTGGACGGCCGCCGCGAGCAGCATGCCGGTCACCACGCTGACGGTGGGGACGGCGCCGTCGGGCAGCCCGGTCAGGGCGAGGGGGCCGTCCAGCAGCTGGGCGAGCGCCGGTTCGGCGAGCATGCCGACCACCAGGGAGGTGATGGTGATGCCGAGCTGGGTGCCGGAGAGCTGGAAGGAGAGCTCGCGCAGGGCGTCGGTGACGGTGCGGGCCCGCCGGTCGCCCTCGGCGGCGGCGCGCTCGGCGTCCGCGCGTTCCACGGTGACGAGACCGAATTCGGCCGCCACGAAGAAGCCGTTGGCGAGGATGAGAAGGAATGCCGCGCTGAGCAGCAACAGGGGGGTTGTCATGCCGCCGCCTCCACGGAGGGGGCGGCGCAGGTACTACCGGACGATCCGTCCATTGCTGGAGGGAGTCACTCCTCGGGTCGCAGGAAAATCCCCGCCGGCCGCGTGGGCCTTCGGGCGGGGCGGGGCGCGCACGGGGCGCCACCGCCCTCCAGAGTAATCAACGTGAGGCCGTACGGGGCAGGGGGCCGGGGGCGCGGCTTGTCGGCCGGGGCCGGACCCGGCCATGATCGGCAAGACGCCCCCTGGGCCCCGTCGTCACATTCCCGTCTGCCGGGCGGACGACGGCAATGTGACGACAGGGCCTAGCAACCTAGCCCTTGTCCGTGCCGGTGCCGTGGTTCTCGGCGAGGGCGCGCAGGGCCCGGGCGTCCTGGATGGCCCGCTGTTTGGCGATGCCGGGCTGGATGCCCAGGGCGGGCATGCTGGTGCCGTCGCTGAGGTCGAGGAAGACCCACGGGTCGCCGACCCGCAGGTTGACGCGGACGATCTCGGCCCAGGAGAGACGGCGGCTGCGCGTGAGGTTGACCACGGTCACGCCCTCCTCGTCCGCGACGACCTTGGGGCGGCTGAGCAGCGCCAGGACGCCGAAGAAGAGCAGCGCGGTGAAGACGAAGCTGACCCGCTCTCCCCCGCTGAGCTGTTCGAGGGTGAAGGCGACGACGGTGATGACGGCGAACATCACCGCGCCGACGGTCAGCAGGACCACCCGGGTGCGGGTCGGCCGGAAGGTGACCGGCAGGACCGGCGGGCCGGGCGGGGGTGTGGGGGCTGACATCGTGCTCTTCTTCCGTCTCCCGCCGTCAGAGCCGGCAGGCGTGGATCGCGGTGGTGAGGATGGCGCGGGCGCCGAGGTCGTAGAGGTCGTCCATGATCCGCTGCGCCTCGGCGGCGGCGACCATGGAGCGGACGGCGACCCAGCCCTCGTGGTGCAGCGGGGAGATGGTCGGCGACTCCAGGCCCGGGGTGAGGGCGACGGCGCGCTCCAGGTGCTCGACGCGGCAGTCGTAGTCCATCATCACGTAGCTGCGGGCGACCAGGACGCCCTGGAGGCGGCGCAGGAACTGCTGGACCTTGGGCTCGTCGGCGGGGGCGCCGGTGCGCCGGATGACGACGGCCTCGGAGGTCATGATGGGCTCGCCGATGACCTCGAGGCCGGCGTTGCGCAAGCTGGTGCCGGTCTCCACGACGTCCGCGATGACCTGGGCGACGCCGAGTTCGATGGCGGTCTCGACGGCGCCGTCGAGGTGGACGACGGAGGCGTTGACCCCGGCCTCGGCGAGGTGCTGGGCGACGATGCCCTCGTAGGAGGTGGCGATCGTCAGGCCGTCGAAGCCCTCGGGGCCCGCGACGGTCCCGGGCTTGGTGGCGTAGCGGAAGGTGGAGCGGGCGAAGCCGAGCTGAAGGATCTCCTCGGCCTCGGCGCCGGAGTCCAGCAGCAGGTCGCGGCCGGTGATGCCGATGTCGAGGCGACCCGAGCTGACGTAGATCGCGATGTCGCGGGGGCGCAGGTAGAAGAACTCGACCTCGTTGGCGGGGTCCACCAGGACGAGTTCCTTCGACTCCTTGCGCTGCTTGTAGCCCGCCTCATGGAGCATCGCCATCGCAGGCCCGGAGATAGCACCCTTGTTGGGGACGGCGATGCGCAGCATGAGGTCGGGTTTCCTTTGCGAAGGGTGTGGCGGGATGACGTACGGGAGGGTGCGGGGCCTGGCTCAGAGGTGGGCGTAGACGTCGTCCAGGGAGATCCCGCGCGCGACCATCATCACCTGGACGTGGTACAGCAGCTGCGAGATCTCCTCGGCGGCGGCGTCCTTGCTCTCGTGCTCGGCGGCCATCCAGACTTCGGCGGCCTCCTCGACGACCTTCTTGCCGATGGCATGGACCCCCTTCTCCACCAGTTCGGCGGTGCGGGAGGTGGAGGGGTCGCCGTTGGCGGCCTTGAGCTGCAGCTCGGCGAAGAGCTCTTCGAAGGTTTTGTTCGCCATGATGTGCTCAGAATACGGGGTGCCGCGCCCGCACTCAGCGCCAGGGTTCGCTGACCGAGCGCAGTGTGGCGGCGGTGGCGACCGCGGCGGTGACCGCTTCGTGCCCCTTGTCCTCGTTGGACCCCTCGATGCCCGCGCGGTCGAGCGCCTGCTCCTCGTTGTCGCACGTGAGTACCCCGAAGCCGACCGGGACGCCGGTGTCGACGGCGACCTGGGTCAGGCCGTTGGTGACGCCGTGGGACACGTATTCGAAGTGCGGGGTGCCGCCGCGGATGATCACGCCGAGGGCGACGATCGCGTCGTACCCGCGCCCGGCCAGCACCTTCGCGACGACGGGGAGCTCGAAGCTGCCCGGGACCCGGAGCAGGGTCGGCTCGTCGATGCCCAGCTCGTGCAGGGCGCGCAGGGCGCCGTCGACGAGCCCGTCCATGACCTTCTCGTGCCACTGTGCGGCGACGACCGCCACACGGAGGTCACCGCAGTTGCGTACGGACAGTTCGGGTGCGCCCTTGCCGCTCATGTCTCTCCTGGGTTCTCTGTACGGGTGTGCTACTGGTTGCCGCAGGCGGACGCGGGGACCGCGTCGAGCCAGGGCAGGTCGTGTCCCATGCGGTCGCGCTTGGTGCGCAGGTACCGCAGGTTGTGCTCACCGGCCTGGACGGGCATCGGCTCGCGCCCGGTGACGGTCAGGCCGTGCCGGGTGAGCGCGGCGGTCTTGTCCGGGTTGTTCGTCATCAGGCGCAGGCTGCGCACGCCGAGGTCCGCGAGGATCTGGGCGCCCGCCCCGTAGTCCCGGGCGTCGGCGGGCAGGCCGAGTTCCAGATTGGCGTCGAGCGTGTCGACGCCGCGCTCCTGGAGCTCGTACGCGCGGAGCTTGGAGAGCAGGCCGATGCCCCGGCCCTCGTGGCCGCGGAGGTAGACGACGACGCCGCGCCCCTCGTCCGTGATCCGCTCCATGGAGGCGTGCAGCTGGGGGCCGCAGTCGCAGCGCTCGGAGGCGAAGATGTCGCCGGTCAGGCACTCGGAGTGGACCCGGACCAGGAGGTCCTCGCCGTCCCCGATGTCACCGTGCACCAGCGCCACGTGTTCGACGCCGTCCACGGTCGAGCGGTAGCCGTACGCGGTGAACGCGCCGAAGCGGGTGGGGAGCCGGACCTCGGCCTCGCGGCGGACGGTGGGCTCGTTGCTGCGGCGGTAGGCGATCAGGTCCTCGATGGAGATGATCGTGAGGCCGTGCTTGCGGGCGAACGGCACCAGCTGGGGCAGCCGCAGCATGACGCCGTCCTCACCGGCGATCTCCACGATCGCCCCGGCGGGCCGGAGTCCGGCGAGCCGGGCCAGGTCGACGGCGGCCTCGGTGTGGCCGTTGCGGACGAGGACCCCGCCGGAGCGGGCGCGCAGCGGGAAGACGTGACCGGGGCGCACGAAGTCGCCGGGACCTGCCGAGCCGCCCGCGAGCAGCCGGAGCGTCGTGGCGCGGTCGGCGGCGGAGATGCCGGTGGAGACGCCGTGGGCGGCCGTGGCGTCGACGGAGACGGTGAAGGCGGTCTTCATCGACTCGGTGTTGTGGTCCACCATCTGGGGCAGTTCGAGCCGTTCCAGCTCGTCGCTCTCCATGGGCGCGCAGATCAGTCCGCGGCACTCGCTCATCATGAACGCGACGATCTCGGGCGTGGCCTTCTCGGCGGCGATCACGAGGTCGCCCTCGTTCTCGCGGTCCTCGTCGTCCACGACCACGACGGGGCGGCCGGCCGCGATGTCGCGGATGGCCTGCTCGACGGGGTCCAGGGCCAGGTCCTCGGCGGGCACTTCGTGTTCCCGGTGCAACCAGGTGGGCTGGGCAGTCATGCCGTGGCTCCTTCCAGAGCGGGTGTCCGCGTACGCAGCCACCAGTCGCGCATGCCCCACAGGACGAGGGCGCCGTAGACGACGTAGATGAGACCGGAGAAGGCGAGCCCGCTGTGGAAGTTCAGCGGGACGCCGACGAGGTCGACCAGGAGCCAGGCGAACCAGAACTCGACCATGCCGCGTGCCTGGGCGAGCATCGCGACCAGCGTGCCCGCGAAGATGTAGGCGTCCGCCCACGGGCTCCAGGAGAGCGAGGGGAAGGCGGTGAACAGGCCGCCGACCGCGAGGGTGCCGAGGGCCGCCCCGCCGACCAGGTAGCCGCGTTCGCGCCAGGTGGCGAAGCGGACCGCTATGGAGCCGTCCTGGGCCTGCTGCCGGCCCCGGGTCCACTGCTGCCAGCCCCAGACGGCGACCGCGATGACGATGACCTGCTTGCCGACGCTGCCCGCCTGCTGGACGGAGACGTTGGCGGCGACCAGCACGACACCGGACAGGAGCTGGGCGGGCCAGGTCCAGATCGAGCGCAGCCAGCCGAGGGCGAGGGCGATCAGGCCGACGGTGTTGCCGATCATGTCGGACCAGATGATGTGCTGGTCGAGGACGGTGAACGCCTCGGAGTTCAGCCAGTGCAGGGCGCTCACTTCGCGTCCTCCGCGGTCTGCGGCGCGTCGTGGCCGAGCAGCCGCTCGACGTACTTCGCGATGACGTCGACTTCGAGGTTGACCGGGTCGCCGGGCCCCTTGATGCCGAGCGTGGTCAGCGCCAGGGTGGTGGGGATGAGGCTGATGGTGAAGTAGTCGGGTGCGGCGTCCACCACGGTCAGGCTGACGCCGTCGACGGTGATCGAGCCCTTCTCCACGACGTACCGGGTGAGGGCGGCCGGGAGCGAGATCTTGACGATCTCCCAGTTCTCGGAGGGCCGGCGCTCCAGGATGCGGCCGGTGCCGTCGACGTGGCCCTGGACGATGTGGCCGCCGAGCCGTCCGCCGAGCGCCATGGGGCGTTCGAGGTTGACGCGGGAGCCGGTCGTCAGGGCGCCGAGGCTGGAGCGGTTCAGCGTCTCGGCCATCACATCGGCGGTGAACTCGTGCTCGCCGAGGTCCACGACGGTCAGGCAGACGCCGTTCACGGCGATCGAGTCGCCGTGCTTGGCGCCCTCGGTGACGACGGGTCCGCGCAGGCGGAAGCGGGAGGCGTCGTCCAACTGCTCGACGGCGGTGACCTCGCCCAGTTCTTCGACGATTCCGGTGAACATTCAGTTCTCCTTCCGGGCGGGGCCGGGGACGGCGGTGACGCGCAGATCGGGGCCGATGCGGACGGTCTCCGTCACATCGAGGCGCAACGCCTCGCTGATCGTGGAGATTCCGGCGTCGGCGAGGGCGGCGGGGCCCGCGCCGATGAGGACGGGGGCGAGATAGCCGACGACCCTGTCGACGAGTCCCGCGGCGACGAAGGCACCGGCCAGGACCGGGCCGCCTTCGAGGAGTACGGAGCGCACACCGCGCTCGTGGAGGGCGGCGAGCAGGGCGGCCGGGTCGAGTCCCGGCCCGCCGGCCGCGCGGGGAAGGCGCAGGACCACCTCGTCGGGCAGGTGGCCGGTGTCGGCGTCCTCGGCGACCGCGACCAGGGTCGGCGCGGTGGCGTCGAGGACCCGGGCGCCGGGGCGTACGGCGGTGGCGCGGGTGTCCATGACGACGCGCAGGGGCTGGACCGCGCCGTCGATGCCGCGCACTCCGAGCTGGGGGTCGTCGGCGCGGGCGGTGCCGGAGCCGACGAGGACCGCGTCGGCCTCGGCACGCAGCCGGTGCACGTCGGCGCGGGACTCGGCGGAGCTGATCCAGCGGCTGGTGCCGTCGGCGGCGGCGACCCGGCCGTCCAGGCTCGCCGCGTACTTCCAGGTGAGGTGCGGGCGGCCGCGGCGGACGGAGGTGAGCCAGGCGGCGTTGCCCGCCTCGGCCTCGTCGGCGAGGAGGCCCGCCTCGGCGCGGACGCCGGCGGCGCGGAGCGTGTCGGCGCCGCCGGTGGCCTGTGGGTTCGGGTCGCCGACCGCGTACACGACACGGGCGATCCCGGCCTCGATGAGCGCCTGGGCGCAGGGGCCGGTGCGGCCCGTGTGGTTGCAGGGTTCGAGGGTGACGTAGGCGGTCCCGCCGCGGGCCCGGTCGCCGGCCGCGCGCAGGGCGTGGATCTCGGCGTGCGGGCCGCCGGCGCGCTGGTGGAAGCCCTCGCCCGCGGTCTCGCCGGCGGTGTCGAGGACGACGCATCCGACGACCGGATTGGGGCTGGTGGAGCCGAGGCCGCGGGCGGCGAGCGCGATGGCTCGGCGCATGGCGGTGATGTCGGCTGCGGTGTCCACCGGGTCCTCCTGCCTCTTCGGGCACGGACTCCGGGGCCTGTCGATGACGACAGAAGAAGCGGAACGCACGACAGGGACGCCTGAAGCCGGAAAACACGGAGGGGTCCGGTGATCCGGAACCTCCGCCGACGGCGGCGTACCCGCGAAACGGCCCGCCGCGCACTGCCTCCCATCCGGACTTTAACCGTCGGTCCAGGAATTTCACCTGGTCAACCGGCCGCTGGATGCGGACGGGTCGCGGACTGTAACCGCCGGTTCGGAATTGCACCGACCCCGGAGTGCGCTGCTGCTGGTACACGATCAGTGTGCCACGACCCGGCAGAGGCCAACCGGGTGAACGCTGTGGAGTGGCTCACAGACAGCACGTGACAAGGCCCCTTTCGGACATCCGTGCAGGAATGAACCACGAGGGAACGCGATTGGTCCAGACCTATTGACGCACTGGTCTAGTCCTCTTAATCTCTGCGTCACCTCCGAGGAGCGGTTCCGCGGTGTGCGCACGCCCGGGACCAGGCACGACCCACCCCCTTTGTTCAGTTGTGTTCTGCCGACCTCCCCAGGAGGAACCGAACGTGCTGTCCCCCACCCGTGCGAGAGCCTCGCTCCTCGCCGCCGGCGCCGGCATCGCCGCGCTGCTCGTCGGCTCGCTCGCCGCGACCCCCTCGCAAGCCGCCGACCAGGAGTCCTGTCGTCCCGACGGGCTCTACGAGACGCCGGGCGTCTCCGTCCCCTACTGCTCCGTGTACGACTCCGAGGGCCGCGAGAAGATGGGCGCCGACCACCCCCGGCGGGTCATCGGCTACTTCACCAACTGGCGGACCGGCAAGGACGGCAAGCCCGCCTACCTGGCCTCCGACATCCCCTGGGACAAGGTCACCCACCTCAACTACGCCTTCGCCCACGTCGACGGGGCCAACAAGCTCTCGGTGGGCGCGGACGGGCCGGAAAACGCCTCCACCGGCATGACCTGGCCGGGCGTCAAGGGCGCCGAAATGGACCCGGACCTCCCCTACAAGGGCCATTTCAACCTGCTGAGCAAGTTCAAGAAGCAGTACCCGAACGTGAAGACGATGGTCTCCGTCGGCGGCTGGGCCGAGACCGGCGGCTACTTCGGCGACGACGGCGAGCGGGTCGGCTCGGGCGGCTTCTACGCGATGGCCACCAACGCCGACGGCTCGGTCAACCAGACCGGGATCAACACCTTCGCGGACTCCGCGGTCGACTTCGTCCGGAAGTACGGCTTCAACGGCGTCGACATCGACTACGAGTACCCGACGACCATGAAGGACGCGGGCAACCCGCTGGACTGGACGCTGTCCAACGCCCGCCGCGCCGGTCTGGTCAAGGGCTACGCCGCGCTGATGAAGACCCTGCGCGAGAAGCTGGACCGGGCCTCCGCGGCCGACGGCCACCACTACCTGCTCAGCGTCGCCGCCCCCTCGTCGGGCTACCTGCTGCGCGGCATGGAGACGTTCCAGGTCCAGAAGTACCTGGACTACGTCAACATCATGTCGTACGACCTGCACGGCGCCTGGAACGAGTACGTCGGCCCCAACGCGGCGCTCTTCGACGACGGCAAGGACGCGGAGCTCGCCCAGGCGAGTGTCTACTCCACCTCGCAGTACGGCGGCACCGGCTACCTCAACACCGACTGGGCCTACCACTACTTCCGCGGTTCGATGCCGTCCGGCCGTATCAACATCGGCCTGCCGTACTACACCCGCGGCTTCAAGAACGTGCAGGGCGGCACCAACGGCCTGTGGGGCAAGGCGGCTTCGACCGACTGCCCGGCCGGTGCGGGGCTGACCAAGTGCGGTGACGGCGCCGTAGGCATCGACAACCTCTGGCACGACCTGGACACCAACGGCAAGGAGTCGCCGGCCGGGTCCAACCCGATGTGGCACGCCAAGAACCTGGAGAAGGGCATCGTCGGCGACTACGTCACGGACTACGGGTTCCCCGCGAACACGAAGCTGACCGGCAGCTACGTCCGCAACTACGACTCGACGCTGGTCGCCCCGTGGCTGTGGAACGCCGAGAAGAAGGTCTTCCTGTCCACCGAGGACGAGCAGTCCGTGCAGGCCAAGGCGGACTACGTGGCCGACAAGGGCATCGGCGGCACGATGATCTGGGAGCTGGCCGGCGACTACGGCTGGAACGCGGCCAAGGGGCAGTACGGCCCCGGCTCCACGCTCACCTCGACCATGTACGACACCTTCAGGAAAGCGGCGCCGTACGGAGCGAAGCGCTCCACGATCGGCCTGCCGACGCAGGCGCTGGACATCGACGTCTCCTTCGGCCAGTTCCCGCTGGGCGACTCCAACTACCCGATCAGCCCCAAGCTGACGATCACCAACCACACGAAGGCGACGCTGCCGGGCGGTACGGAGTTCCAGTTCGACTACTCCACCTCGGCACCGGCCAACGCCAAGGACCAGTCGGGCTTCGGCACGACGATCGTGCGCAGTGACCACACCGCCGCGAACAACATCGGCGGGCTCAAGGGCGACTACAACCGCGTCTCGCTGAAGCTGCCGTCCTGGCAGAGCCTGGCGCCCGGCGCCTCGGTCCAGGTCGACTTCGTGTACTACCTGCCGACGTCCACGCCGTCCAACTGGACGGTGACCTTCGGCGGGAAGTCGTACGCCCTGGCGGCGGACCTGGCGCGGGGCACGACGGTGGTCGAGCCGGGCACTGGCTCGACGCCGACGCCCGACCCGTCCGGCTCCACCGGCCCGAGCCCCGACCCGTCGGGCGGCACGTGCGCGGCGGCGGCGTGGAACGCGAGCGCGGAGTACGGCGCCGGTACGACGGTGAGCCAGGACGGCCACCGGTGGAAGGCGAAGTGGTGGACGAAGGGCGAGAAGCCCGGCTCCACCGGTGAATGGGGCGTCTGGCAGGACCTGGGCACCTGCTGACCCCCGTCCTTGAAAGCCCGTCCGGCGATTGAGGACGGAACCGGTACGCCGGTCCGGGGCGACGCGCAAGCGCCCCGGACCGGCGTACCGGGATCAAGCACCCGGCGCGAAAATCGCCTCCTGCGCCGCGTCCCGCGCCGCGAGCAGCGCCCCCCGGCGGACCGCCGTGCCGCCCAGCAGACCCGCCCGCACCCCGGTGCGCAGCGGGGACATCGCGGCCAGGCGCTCCTCGACCAGGGCGGCCAGCACGCCGCCCCCCGCATGGCCCACCTCGCCGGAGAGCAGGACGAGCCCGGGGTCGAGGACCGAGGCCACCGCGGCGGCGCCCAGGGCGATCCGGTCGGCCAGGGCGGCGAGGAAGCCCTCGCTGTCGCCCTCCCCCGCGAGCGCCGCCCGGACGGCCGCCGCCGCACCGGGCTCCTGGCCCTTCTCCGTGACGGCGATCCCGTGGCGCGCGGCCAGTTCGCAGAGCGGCGCCGAGCCGACCAGTGAGTGGAAGCCCCCGTCGCAGTTGACGGCCGAGGGCGTGCCCGCCGTGCCCGGTACCGGCAGGAAGCCGAGTTCCCCCGCGCCGCCCGAGGCCCCCCGGCGGACCTTCCCGTCGAGCATGACCGCCGCCCCCACTCCGTGGCCGAGCCAGATCAGGACGAACGTGTCGTGGCCGCGGGCCGCACCGGCCCGGTGCTCGGCGACGGCGGCGAGGTTCGTCTCGTTCTCGACCAGCACCGTCGCCGGCAGCCGCTCCTGGAGCGCCCGGACCAGGCTCCGGTGCCAGGACGGCAGCCCGCTGCTGTCCCGCAGTTCCCCGGTGACCGGGTCGATGAGGCCGGGTGCGCCGATACCGACGCTGTGCAGGGGCGCGCTCCCCGCGTTGCGGACGGTGTCCGCCAGCAGCGCCACGGCCCGCTCCACGGCGTCCTCCCCCTCCGTCTCGCCGACCGGCAGCGTCGCCTCGGCCAGCGTGGCGCCCAGCAGATCGGCGATGACCACGGCGACGCTGTCGGTGCGCACGTCGAGCCCGGCCAGCAGCGCGCGGTCCGCGACGATGCCGTAGAGCCGGGCGTTGGGGCCCCTGCGGTCGGCCCCGGTCTCGCCGACGACATGGATCAGACCCGCGCCCCGGAGCCGTTCCACGAGGTCCGCGACGGTGGGCCGGGAGAGCCCGGTCAGGGTCTTCAACTGCGTGGCCGTCAGGGGGCCGTCCTGCTGGAGGAGCCGCAGGGCGAGCCGGTCGTTGATGGCCCGGGCGGTGCTCGGTGATGCGGGCATGCCGGAATCCTTCCAGATCACCGCCGGACCGGGGTCGTACGGACGGTCTATTTATCAGGCAGGGTTCCTGATAGTTTATCGCCCGCATCGTGGAACAGAACTTCAGGGGAGGGCACGGCGGTATGACAACCACATCCACGGCTACGGTCTTCGGCACTAAGGAGGTGCGGCGGGCCAGGTATGCCATCGCGGCGGTCTTCACCGTGCACGGTTCGGTGACCGGCAGCTTCGCCACCCGCGTCCCCTGGATCCAGGACCACGCGGGCGTGAGCGCCGGCCAGCTGGGCCTCGCACTGGCCTTCCCCGCGATCGGCGCCTCGGTCGCGATGCCGCTGGCCGGCGCCGTGAGCCACCGCTTCGGCGCGCGGACCGCCCTGCGCGGTCTGCTGACCCTGTGGACGCTGGCGCTGGTGCTGCCCGCCCTGGCGCCCAACCTGCTGACCCTGTGCGCGGCGCTGTTCGTGTACGGCGCCTCGTCCGGCATGTCCGACGTGGCGATGAACGCGCTCGGGGTCGAGGTGGAGAACCGCCTCGACAAGTCGATCATGTCCGGGCTGCACGGCATGTGGAGCGTGGGCGCCCTGCTGGGCTCGGCGGCGGGCACGGTGGCCGCCCACGCGGGCACGGACGCCCGGCTGCACCATGTGATAGCCGCCGCGGTGCTGACCCTGCTCGGGCTGACCGCCTGCCAGTGGGTGTTCGACCTGCGCAGCGAGCCGGACGAGGAGCCGCCGCCGCGCTTCGCGCTGCCGCCCAGGTCGGCCCTGATCATCGGTGCGGTGGGCTTCTGCGCGGTCTTCGCCGAAGGGGCCAGCCTCGACTGGTCGGCGGTCTACCTCCGCGACACGCTGGACAGCTCGGCCGGTCTCGCGGCGGTGGCCACCACCGCGTTCGCGCTGACGATGGCCGTCGCCCGGATCGCCGGGGACCGGGTCGTGGACCGCTTCGGCGCGGTGCGCACGGTCCGGGCCGGAGGCGTCCTGGCGACGCTCGGCGGGGTCCTGGTGGTCACCGCCCCGCACGTGGCGCTCGCGATGTGCGGGTTCGGGCTGATGGGGCTCGGCATCGCCGTGGTGGTCCCGCTCGCCTTCGCGGCGGCCGGGCGCAGCGGCCCCAAGCCGGCCCAGGCCATCGCGGGCGTCGCGACGATCACGTACACCTCCGGGCTCATCGCCCCGTCGGCGATCGGTTCGCTGGCCGAGGCGACCTCGCTGGTCGTGTCGTTCGGCCTGGTGACGGTGCTGGCGTTCGGCCTGGTCCTGGGGGCCGGGGTGCTGCGGGCCGGTGACCGCAAGCCGGTGGCCGGGGGCGCGGTGCGGGACGCGGCGGCGGCCGAGCCGCGCGCCTGACCCCCTCCCCCGGGCATCGCGGAAACGGCGAACCGGAACGGGTGGGTCCGGCCGAGGGGCGCGGGCCGGGCGGCACTACCATGGCGCTGATCTTTTCCGCGATGAGCGCCATGCCGGGCCGGCACGGGCTCACGCACCTACACACAGGGAGCAACCATGGGCCTCGGCGTGCGCTGGACCTTGCACGGCGACGGGAAGACGCCCGCACCGGGAGCGGTGGTCCGCCCCGACGAGCGGCTCTCCTGGCCCCGCACCTTCGGGCTGGGCGCCCAGCATGTGGTGGCCATGTTCGGCGCGTCGTTCGTCTCGCCGGTCCTGATGGGGCTCGACCCCAACCTGGCGATCATGATGTCGGGTGTCGCGACGGCCATCTTCCTGCTGGCCACGCGCGGCCAGGTGCCGAGCTATCTGGGCTGTTCGCTGTCGTTCGTCGGGGTCGCCGCGACGATCCGGGCGAGCGGCGGCGACAGCGCGGTGGTGACCGGCGCGGTCTTCGTCGTCGGCGTGGTGCTGTTCCTGGCCGGTCTCGCGGTGCAGCGGTTCGGCGCGCGGATCATCCACGCGGCGATGCCGCCCGTGGTGACCGGCGCGGTGGTCATGCTCATCGGCTTCAACCTGGCGCCGGTGACCGCGTCGACGTACTGGCCGCAGGACCAGTGGACGGCGCTGCTCGTGATGCTGTTCACCGGTCTGGCCGTGGTGTGCCTGCGCGGCTTCTTCTCCCGGATCGCGATCTTCCTGGGGCTGGTCTTCGGTTACGTCCTGTCCTGGCTGCTCGACCTGGTCTTCGGGAAGATCCACTCCCCCGCCGGCGGTGCGGAGTCGGTGGACCACTGGCGCCTGGACCTGTCGGGCGTCGGGAAGGCCGACTGGGTCGGGCTGCCGTCCTTCCACGCGCCGAGCTTCGAGTGGTCGGCGATCCTGGTCGCCCTGCCCGTCGTCATCGCCCTGATCGCGGAGAACGCCGGGCATGTGAAGGCGGTCGGCGAGATGACCGGCCGCTCGCTGGACGGCAAGCTGGGCACGGCCATCGCGGCGGACGGCGCCGCCTCGATGCTGTCGACGGCGGTGGGCGGGCCGCCGAACACCACGTACTCCGAGAACATCGGCGTCATGGCGGCGACCCGGGTGTACTCCACCGCCGCCTACTGGGCCGCTGCCTGCTTCGCCCTGCTCTTCGGCCTCTGCCCGAAGTTCGGCGCGGTCGTGGCGGCGATCCCGGGCGGGGTGCTCGGCGGCATCACGGTCATCCTGTACGGCATGATCGGCCTGCTCGGCGCCCAGATCTGGCTGAACGCCAAGGTGGACCTGCGCAATCCGCTGAACCTGGTGCCGGCCGCGGCGGGCATCATCATCGGCGTCGGCGGGGTCAGCCTGAAGATCACGGACAACTTCGAGCTGAGCGGGATCGCCCTCGGCACCATCGTCGTGATCACCGGCTACCACGTGCTGCGCGCCTTCGCCCCGGCGCACCTGAAGACGCAGGAGCCGCTGCTCGACTCCGGCACGTCGGCGTACGACAAGGAGCCCCCGGCCACGGACGCGTGACCGGGGTCCCGGTCAGTCCTCCGGGAGTTCGACCGGGGCCAGCTCGTCGAAGCGGTCACCGGGGCCGGGGTTGGTCGCGTCGGTCGCGCCGCCGAAGTGGGTCATCACGCCCCACACGGCGTTCAGCGCGGTCTGCACGGCCCCCTCGGCCCAGCCGGCCGTCCAGGAGATGTCGTCACCGGCCAGGAACAGGCCCCGCTTGTCGGCGGGCAGCCGGTCCTGCATGAAGTGCGTGAACAGCCGCCGCTGGTAGCGGTAGTGGCCCGGCAGGTTGGCCTTGAAGGCGCCCATGAACCAGGGCTCGTTCTCCCAGGAGACGGTGACCGGGTTGCCGGTGATGTGGCTGCGGATGTCGACGTTCGGGTAGATCTCGCCGAGCGACTTCAGCATGACGTCCATCCGCTCGGTCGCGGAGAGCGGCAGCCACTTCAGGCTGTCGTCGCACCAGGTGTACGAGAGGCAGATGCTGGCCGGCCGGTCCGGCCCGTCGTCCAGCAGGTACGTGCCCCGGGTCATCCGGTCGGTCAGCGTCATCGACATCGTGTCGCGGCCGGTGGTCTCGTCCTTGTCCAGCCAGAACGGCCGGTCGACGGGCACGAACAGCTTGGACGACTCCATGTAGTGGGTGCGCTCCATCGCCGTCCAGTGGTCGATCGGGAAGAGCGCGTCGTCGCAGGCGATCTTGGAGAGAAGCAGCCAGGACTGCCCGGTGAAGACGGCCGCCCGGAAGGTACGGATGTCGCCCGAGGCGTCGGTGACGGTGATCCGGTTGCCGGCCGTGCGGTTGAGCCGGGTGACCGCGCCGCGCGGCTCGCCGCCGTGCAGCGAGGACAGCGAGGTGCCGAGCGGCCAGTGCGTTATCTTCTGCGGCTCCCGCTCCCACAGGCGCAGCGGGAGCTGCTGGCTGCCGCCGACGATGGAGCGGTGGTGGTCGTCCGCCTCGGTGTAGACGACGCGCAGGATCTCCAGGATGGAGTTGGGGAAGTCGGTGTCCCAGCCGCCGGTGCCGAAGCCGACCTGGCCGAAGATCTCGCGGTGCCGGAAGGACTTGAAGGCGTCGGAATCGCAGAGGAAGCCGTAGAAGGTCTGGTTGTCCAGCTTCTCGACCAGCCGGGACCAGATCTCCCTGATCCGGTCCACGTCGCGCTCGCGCATGGCCCGGTTCATGTCGGAGAAGTCGGCGCCCTCCTCCAGACAGCGGTTCCAGGCGTCCATCACATCGCGGTAGACCTGCGGGAGTTCGTCGATGGTCCTGGCGTAGTGGGACTCGCCCTTGAGGTCGACCACGGTCGAGGGGGTGGCCGGGCAGAGCGGGTTGGGGAACGGCTTCGTCTCCAGGCCCACGAGGTCGATGTAGTGCTGGAGGGCGGTCGAGGAGGGCGGGAAGCGCATCGCGCCCATCTCGGCGGTGAGCGGTTCGCCGTCGGTGGCGCAGCCCTCGAACTCGACGGTGCGCAGCCGTCCGCCGATGCGGTCGGCCTCGTAGACGACGGGCTTGAGGCCCATCTTCATCAGTTCGTACGCGGTGATGATGCCGGAGAGCCCGCCACCGATGACGGCCACCTCGGTGCCGTGCTCGGTCGCCGGTATCTGGCCGAGCCCCGCCGGGTGGGCGAGGAAGTCGTCGTAGGCGTACGGGAAGTCCGGCCCGAACATGGTGATCGGCGGGGCCGCTTCCTCGGTGTGCTGGACGGCGGGGGGCACGGCGGTCATGGGGTACGGGCTCCTTGCGGGACGGGCGAAGACGTGAAGGGGGGCGCGGGGCGGGCTCAGACGAGGGAGCCGTACAGGCCGGGGCGGCGGTCGCGGAGATACGGGTTGGCGGCCCGGGAGTCCGCGAGGAGAGCGAGGTCGACGTCGGCGGTGACCAGTTCCTCGCCGCGCCCCGCCCGGGCGCGGACGGTGCCGTCGGGTCCGGCCAGGCAGCTCAGCCCGGTGAAGTCGAACTCGCCTTCCGGACCGGTCCGGTTGACGTACGCGAGGTAGAGCTGGCTCTCGAAGGCGCGGACCGGGACGAGGGATTCGGCGACGAACGAGAAGGGGTGCATCAGCGCGGTCGGGACCAGCAGGAGGTCGGTGCCGGCCAGGGCGTGCGCCCGTACGTTCTCCGGGAACTCGACGTCGTAGCAGGTCAGCAGGCCGATGCGGACCCCGTCCAGCTCGGCCTGGACCACGGGCTGCCCGCCGGGGGTGAACCAGCGCTGCTCGAAGTCGCCGAAGAGGTGGGTCTTGCGGTAGTTGGCGAGCGTGGTGCCGTCGGGACCGATGAGCTGAGCGGAGTTGTAGAGGGTGTCGCCCTCGCGCTCGGGGTAGCCGTAGTGGACGGCGATCCCGTGCCGCACGGCGATCTCGGCGACGGCGCGGGCGGCGGGCCCGTCGGCGGCCTCGGCGAGGCGGGGGACGTCGTCGCCGATGGCGTACCCGGTGAGGTACAGCTCGGGGCAGACCAGGAGCCGGGCCCCGGTGGCGGCGGCGCGGCGGGCGGCGTCCGCCAGCAGCTCGACGGATCCGGCGACCGAACCGGGACGCCCGCAGCTCTGGAGCAGGGCGGTGCGCAACGGCGGCATGGCTGACCTCGGACGATGCGGGGCGGGGCGGGGACGTAGAAACGGTACGTTCAGCCGTTCGGCCCGAACAAGACGCGACCGTTGCGCACCGACAGCCGATCCGTTGCGCGGTTCGGGCGGGGCGCGGCGATTTATTGCGTCACTCCGGCCCGACCCGCGCGTCGAGGAGCAAGGACAGCCCATTCCAGCCCGACCCGCACTTCGCGACCGGGGCCAGCCCAGTCCAGCCCGTCCGGCGTTTGAGGACGGAACCGTCGCCGGGGGACCTGGCCCGCCCAGCGGACGGCCCTACCCCGGGGACCCGGAGGAGAAGCGGCGCAACAGCGGCGACAACACCAGCACGGACTTCGTCCGTTCCACGTACGGCTCCCCCGCGATCCGCTCAAGCACCTGCTCGAAGTGCCGCATGTCCGCCGCGAACACCTGCACCAGCGCATCCGCGTCGCCGGTCACCGTGGACGCGGAGGCGACCTCGGGGTAGCGGGCCAGGCCCTGCTTGATGGACTCCGGAGACGTGTTGCGGCTGCAGTAGATCTCGATGTACCCCTCGGTCTCCCAGCCGAGCGCCGCCGGGTCGACCCGCACGGTGAACCCGGTGATGGCCCCCTCGGCGCGCAGCCGGTCGACCCGGCGTTTCACCGCGGGCGCGGACAGGCCGATGATCGAGCCGATGTCGGCGTAGGAGCGGCGGGCGTCCTCGGCCAGGGCGTGGACGATGCGTTCGTCGAGGTCGTTCAGTCGCACGTCGTACGGGTCACTTCTCTGCGGTGGCCCGGCCGGAGCCGGGCATGACTGTGCCGGGGAGCGGCAGATGCCGCCCCCCGGCAGTAGACCACGGCCTAGCTCCAGCTGGCGTGCAGCGGCTTGCCCTCCGCGTAGCCGGCGGCGCTCTGGACGCCGACGACGGCCTTCTCGGCGAACTCCGCGAGGGAGGCCGCGCCCGCGTAGGTGCAGGAGGAGCGGACGCCCGCGATGATCGAGTCGATCAGGTCCTCGACGCCGGGGCGCGCCGGGTCCAGGAACATCCGCGAGGTGGAGATGCCCTCCTCGAAGAGCGCCTTGCGGGCCCGGTCGTACGCGGACTCGTCGGAGGTGCGGTTCTTCACGGCGCGCGCGGACGCCATGCCGAAGGACTCCTTGTAGAGGCGGCCGTCGGCGCTCTGCTGGAGGTCGCCCGGGGACTCGTACGTACCGGCGAACCAGGAGCCGATCATCACGTTGGACGCTCCGGCCGCGAGGGCCATGGCGACGTCGCGCGGGTGGCGGACCCCGCCGTCGGCCCAGACGTGCTTGCCGTACTTCTTCGCCTCGGCGGCGCACTCCAGCACGGCCGAGAACTGGGGGCGGCCCACGCCGGTCATCATGCGGGTGGTGCACATGGCACCGGGTCCGACGCCGACCTTGATGATGTCCGCGCCGGCCTCGATGAGGTCGCGCACGCCCTCGGCGGCGACGATGTTGCCCGCCACGATCGGCACCTGCGGGTCCAGCGCCCGGACCGCGCGCACCGCGCTGATCATGGACTCCTGGTGGCCGTGCGCGGTGTCCACGACGAGGGTGTCGACACCGGCGTCGAGCAGCTGCTTGGCCTTGCCGGCCACGTCCCCGTTGATGCCGACGGCGGCGGCGATGCGCAGCTTGCCGGCCGCGTCGGTGGCCGGGCTGTACAGCGTGGCGCGCAGGGCGCCCTTCCGGGTGAGGATGCCGACGAGGCGGCCGTCCGCGTCGACGGCGGGGGCGAGCTTGCGGTTGGCGCCGTCCAGCTTGTTGAAGGCGTCGCGCGGGTCGATGTCCGCGTCCAGGACGACCAGGTCCTTGGACATGACCTCGGAGAGCTGGGTGAAGCGGTCCACGCCGGACAGGTCGTGGTCGGTGACCACGCCGACGGGCCGGCGGTCCGCGTCGACGACGACGCCGGCGCCGTGCGCGCGCTTGTGCAGCAGGGACAGCGCGTCGGCGACGGTCTGGCCCGGCGACAGCTCGATGGGAGTGTCGAGCACCAGGTGGCGCGTCTTCACCCAGGAGATGACCTCGGTGACGACCTCGATCGGGATGTCCTGCGGGATGACGACGAGGCCACCGCGGCGGGCGACGGTCTCGGCCATCCGGCGGCCCGCGATGGCGGTCATGTTCGCGACGACCAGGGGGATGGTGGTGCCGCTGCCGTCGGGCGAGGACAGGTCGACACCCTGGCGCGATCCGACCGCCGACCGGCCCGGGACCATGAAGACGTCGTCGTACGTGAGGTCGTACGGAACGGAGGGGGACTCTGTATAGCGACCGGTGCCGGGCTCAAGAAAACGCATAACACTCATTTTTTCATACGAAATGGCGCAGGTCGCTTCCACGAAGACACAGCAAATGACTCCCGCGCTCGTATGTTCCTACGAAGGACCGCTGCGGGAGTCCCGGGCACGTGCCACCTGCCTTACCCCCGGACCTTACCCGAACAGCTTTCAACCATTCCCGATCATCTGCCCTGGACCTGGTGACAAGGGGTCAGGTAGCTTCAAACCCGCAGGTCCCGTGGGTCACCACTACGCCCCGGAGGAACGGACGGATCGTGCTCAACTTCCGTCACCCGTACGACCGGAGAGGATCACGACCCGCCCGTGGAGAACGAACTGCCGGACATCTACTGCCCGTTCCCCCAGCGGACGAACCCGCACGTCGCCCAGGTGCGGGAGCATCTGGACTCCTGGACCCGCAACACCGGTCTGGTGCACCGGGATTCGGCCAGGGAGCGCTTCGAGCAGGCGGACTTCGGTGCGTTCGTCGGGATGGTCTACCCGACCGCCGACCGTGAGAATCTGGACCTGGTCGCCGACTGGTTCGTCTGGCTCTTCCTCGTCGACGACCAGCTGGACGACGGCCACCTCGGCCGCAGCCCGGAGCGGGTCCGGGACGTCGTCGCCCTCATGCTCGCGGTGGTCGAGGGCACCCGCACCGGCGTGCTGGAGAACGAGGAGCTGCCCGCCGCCGTGGTCGCCCTCATCGACCTGTGGCAACGTACGACGCCGACCGCAGCGGTGCACTGGCGGCGCAGGTTCGCCTGGCACCTGAAGAAGTACCTCACCACCGCCACCACCTGGGAGGCCGGGAACCGGGCGGCGGGCGTCGTGCCGTCGGAGGAGCTGTACATAGAGAAGCGCCGCCACACCGGCGCGATCATCGTCTGCATGGACCTGATAGAGATCGTCGCGGGCATCGAGGCACCCTCCTCGATCCACAACGACCCCCGGTTCATCACGGCGCTCGAAGCGTCCTGCAACCACGTCTGCTGGGCCAACGACGTGTATTCGTACGAGAAGGAGCAGGTGCTCGGCGAGATCCACAACCTCGTCCACCTGGTCCGCCACCACCGCGGCTACGGCAAGCAGCAGGCACTGGAGCACGTCTGCGCGGAGATCGCCGTCGAGACGGAGCGCTTCCTGACGGCGGAGACCGAGCTGCTGGAGGCGTATCCGCAGCTGACGCCGATGCTGGAGCCGTATCTCGACGGCATGCGCAGCTGGATGCGCGGCAATCTCGACTGGTCCCGGCAGACGCCCCGGTACAACCCGGCCGACGTCAGCCAGTACGAGCAGCCGGAGCAGTATCTGGAATCCACGGTCCTGGGCGTCCCCCAGGACTGAGCACACGGAGACAAGGGAGAGGGGCGAGCGGTCACGGACCGCTCGCCCCTCTCCCGTACGACCGCGGGCCCGCGGGCCCGTAGGTCTCAGTCGCCGTCCGGGTCCGCCCGCTCCAGGGCCGGACGGCGCGGGGCGGCGGACTCCGTCAGCAGGTAGTCGGCGGCCGCGGTGTCCGTGACCAGGCTGGTGACCAGGCCGGACCGCAGCACCGCGCCGATCGCGGCGGCCTTGCGCTGTCCGCCCGCGATGGCCACCACCTCGGGGATCCGGCGCAGCCGGTCCGCCTCGACGGTGATGCACCGCTCGCCGAGGTCCCGGCCGACCCGGCGGCCGTCCGCGTCGAAGAGGTGGGCCGACATCTCGGCGGCGACGCCGAGCGAGGCGTAGTGCCGGCGCTCCTCGTCGGAGAGCATGTCGTGCACGGTGGAGATGCCCGGCTCCCAGGAACCGATGGAGACGGCCGCGACCGTCACCTTGTCGAAGTACTCGAAGGCGCGGGCGATCCCCGTCTGGTGGCGCAGCGCGGCGGCCGTCGCCGGGTCCGGCAGCAGCATCGGCGCGTAGATCGGGTGGGCCTCGCCACCGGAGACCTGGGCGGCACGCCGCACCGCCTCCACCGAACCGCGCTCGGCGGTGCCCGCGTCGTAGACCCCGGTGAGCTGCACGACCGTGCACGGGGGCAGCCGGTCGAGGGCGGCGGCCATGTGGATGGTGGAGCGGCCCCAGGCGAGCCCGAGCACATCGCCCTCGGTCACCAGCTCCCCGAGCAGGTCGGCCGCGACCTCGCCCAGGTTCTCCGGGTCCGCCGCGTCGTCCTGCTCCTCCGCCGGGGACTCCACGACGACCGCGTGGCGCAGCCCGTAGCGGGCCCGGAGCGCGTCGGACCGCTCGGCGTCCAGCTCCGCCGGGACACGGATCTCGATGCGTACGAGGTCGCGCTCCAGGGCGGTCTCCAGGACCCGGGCGACCTTGAAGCGGCTGACGCCGAACTCCTCGGCGATCTGGATCTTGGACTTGCCCTCGAGGTAGAAGCGGCGGGCCATGGCCGCCGCCTGCACCAGCTCCGCGGGCCCCATCCGCAGGGCGGACCGGCCCGCCGACATTGCAGACACCGCGTTCTCCTCACTGCTGTTCACGCTCTTGATACGCCGTTCATCCTGTCAGATACGACGCTCCCTGACCGGCCCCGTCGGACCCCGTTCATCTGCCCTTGGCCCGGGCGCCGCTCGCCCGCCCCGGCCGCCCCGGACTCAGTGCGCGCAGGCCCAGCCCGCCGCGCCGATGGCCCCGTCGGCCTTGGCCCGCAGCGCCCGCACCGCGGCGGCCGGGTCCTCGGCGCCGTAGACCGCCGAGCCGGCGACGAAGACGTCGGCACCGGCCTCGGCGCACCGCTCGATGGTGGACTCGGATACGCCGCCGTCGACCTGGAGCCACAGATCGAGCCCGTGCCTGGAGATCAGCTCCCGGGTACGGCGGATCTTCGGCAGCATGATGTCCAGGAACGCCTGGCCGCCGAAGCCCGGCTCCACGGTCATGATCAGCAGCATGTCGAGCTCGGGGAGCAGGTCCTCGTACGGCTCGATGGGCGTCGCCGGCTTGAGCGCCATGGAGGCGCGGGCGCCCTTGGCGCGGATCTCCCGGGCCAGCCGGACGGGGGCGGCCGCGGCCTCGGCGTGGAAGGTGACCGACCCGGCTCCCGCCTCGACGTACTGCGGCGCCCAGCGGTCCGCGTCCTCGATCATCAGATGGCAGTCCAGCGGCGTGTCCGTGGCCCGGCTGAGCGATTCCACGATCGGAACGCCGAGGGTCAGATTGGGCACGAAGTGGTTGTCCATGACATCGACATGGAGCCAGTCGGCACCTTCGACGGCCTTGGCCTCATCGGCGAGGCGCGCGAAATCGGCGGAGAGAATACTCGGGTTGATCTGGGCCATGGGCCAAGCCTGCCATGTTCTGCGTCACTTCCCGGCCTCGGTGCGCTCCAAAGGCTCACGGGATCATTACGGTTCGCGCATTCCCGGCGTTTCGCCCCGGTGAGGGGGCGCGCGGTCAGGCGGTACGGCGGAGCAGCGCCAGATACATCGCGTCGGTGCCGTGCAGATGGGGCCAGAGCTGGACGTCGGGCCCGTCGCCCAGCGCGGGCACGCCCGGCAGCAGCGGACGGGCGTCGATCCACTCCGCCGCCACGGGCGCCCCACCGCGCCCCTTGAGCACGTCCTCCACGACGACCCGGGTCTCCGCGAGGTGCGGCGAGCAGGTCGCGTACCCGACGACACCGCCGACGCGTACGGCCTTCAGCGCCTCGCGGAGCAGCCCGCGCTGGAGCGGAGCGAAGCCCTCCAGGTCCTCCTTGCGACGGCGCCAGCGGGCCTCGGGGCGGCGGCGGAGCGCGCCGAGCCCGGAGCACGGCACGTCCACCAGGACCCGGTCGAAGCTGCCGGGGAGCCAGGGCGGGCGGGTGCCGTCGGCGGTGATCACCTGGTAGGGGCCGGGGTTGCCCGCCAGCGCGCGCTCCACCAGGCGGGCGCGGTGCGGCTGCTTCTCGGCGGCCAGCAGGGCGGCGCCGCGGTCCGCGGCGAGGGCGGCGAGCAGGGCGGCCTTGCCGCCGGGGCCCGCGCAGCCGTCGAGCCAGCGGGCGTCGCCGCCCTCCAGCGGGGCATTGGCCAGGGCGGCGGCGACGAGCTGGCTGCCCTCGTCCTGGACCCCGGCCCGGCCCTCGCGCACGGCGGTCAGGGCGCCGGGCTCGCCGCCCTCGGCCATCCGCACGGCGTAGGGCGACCAGCGGCCCGGGAGCGAGTTGTCCGCGCCCAGTTCCTCGGTGAGCTCGTCCGTGGTGGAGCGGCCGGGGCGGGCGACGAGGGTGACCTCGGGGCGCTCGTTGTCCGCGTCGAGCAGGTCCTCGATCCCGGCGCGGCCGCCGCCGAGCGCGTCCCAGAGCGCGGAGACGATCCAGCGCGGGTGCGAGTGGACGACCGCGAGGTGGTCCTCGGCGTCGTCCTCGTAGGCCGGGGCCACCTTCGCGACCCAGCCGTCGAGGTCGTCGGCGGACACCTTGCGCAGGACGGCGTTGACGAACTTGGCGCGCCCCTCCCCCAGCACCACCCGGGCCAGCTCCACGCTGGCGGAGACCGCCGCGTGGGTCGGGATACGGGTGCCGAGGAGCTGGTGCACGCCCATGTTCAGCACGTCAAGGACCGGCGGGTCGACCTCGCGCAGCGGCCGGTCGATGCAGGCGGCGACGATCGCGTCGTACGTCCCCTGGCGGCGCAGCGTCCCGTAGACCAGCTCGGTCGCCAGGGCGGCGTCGCGGTGGTCGAAGTCGCCCTTGGCCCTGGCTTTCTTCAGCAGCGGGGGCAGTACGAGATTCGCGTACGCGTCGCGCTCGTCCACGGCCCGCAGGACCTCGAAGGCGAGGAAGCGGACCGGATCCTTCTTGGGACGGCGGTGCGGCTTGGCGGGACGGCGACGCGGCTGGTCGTTCACGTGAAAGGTGCTCCGCTGGAGGTGATGAGGAGGAACCCTCCCAGCCTACGTCCCCGCCCCCGGGGATCAGCTCCCGGCCAGCTCGCCGGGGACGATGCGCACCCCTCGCGCCCAGTCGGCGGCGCGCATCGGCTTCTTGCCCTGCGGCTGCACCCACAGCAGCTCGACGGCGTGCGACCCGGTGCCCACGAACACGTTGTTCTTGCCGACGGAGAGCTCACCGGGTGCCAGCTCGGACCGGTCGACGGCGGGGGTGGCCTGGACGAGCTTCAGGCGCTCGCCCCGGAAGAGCGTCCAGGCGCCGGGGGCGGGGGTGCAGGCGCGGATGACCCGGTCGACGCGCAGGGCGGGCGCGGACCACTGGACCTGGGCGTCCTCGACGGTGATCTTCGGCGCGAGGGTGACACCGTCGGCGGGCTGCGGTACGGCGTGCAGGGTGCCGTCCTCGATGCCGTCCATGGTCGCCGCGAGCAGCCCGGAGCCGGCGAACGCGAGCCGGGTCAGCAGATCGCCGCTGGTGTCGGTCGGGCGGACCTCCTCGGTCAGAACGCCGTAGACGGGCCCGGAGTCGAGACCTTCCTCGATCAGGAAGGTGGACGCCCCCGTCACCTCGTCGCCGGACATCACCGCGTGCTGCACCGGGGCCGCGCCGCGCCAGGCGGGCAGCAGCGAGAAGTGCAGGTTGACCCAGCCCTTCGCCGGGATGTCGAGCGCCGCCCTGGGCAGCAGCGCACCGTAAGCGACGACCGGGCAGCAGTCCGGCGCGATCTCCCGCAGCCGCGCGAGGAAGTCCTCGTCCCGGGGCCTGGCGGGCTTCAGCACCTCGATCCCGGCCTCCTCGGCGCGCTCGGCGACCGGGCTGGCCACCAGCCGGCGGCCCCGCCCCGCGGGCGCGTCGGGCCGGGTCACGACGGCGGCCACCTCGTGCCGGCCGGAGGCGATCAGGGCGTCGAGTGCGGGGACGGCTACCTCGGGGGTGCCGGCGAAGACGAGCTTCATGGGTGGCTGACTGCCTCTCAGGCCGGACTCTCAGGCCGAAACGTTACGGTGACGAGCAACGCACAAGTCTATGGGGCGGCGGGCCGGGGGGCGTACGCACAGTCGCGCGCCCCTTGCAGGTGCGCATACGCCCCCCGAGCGTGACCAGATCCCCCGGTGCGGCGTTGGTCAAGAGAGATTGACCGAAGCGAGCCGCCCTGGTGCGGCCCGATCCCTTTCAACGCCGGTTCGAGAGGCTTCTTCATGGCCGACCACGCAACCCACGACGCCCAAGCGCGGGCCAGCCTGCATCTCCTGGTGCGGGACATCGAGCGGGTCCGGCGGCAGGTGGACGCACTGCGCACGCTCACCGCACAGCTGGGCAACGTCTACCGTCCGCGCCGCACCGGCCCGTCCGCGGGCTTCGTCGTATACGGCAGGGCCCCGGCCCCCACCGTGAGACTGGCCCAGGAACTGCGGGACAGCGTCGAGACCCTGGTCACGGCGGCCGTGGACTTCGACCGCTCACTAGGCTTCTCCTGGGACGCGGTGGGCTCCGCGCTCGGGGTCACCAAGCAGGCCGTGCACCGCCGCTACGGATCCCGCCGGACCACCCAGCAGCCCACGGCCCCGGAGCCCGCGGAGGTGGTCCCCCAACGCGCCCCCACGGTCCCCGCAGCCCGGGCCCCCCAACCCCCGACGGACCGCCCGAACCCCTTCCCGGGCCCCCGCAACGGCTGACCCAGGGGTGAGCCGGGCCGCCCCGTCGCACAAGCGAGGGGGCGGCCCGGCTCACGCCCCGACCGCGCCCGCGCACAACCAAGCACGCCGGCAAATCGAGCCCGTCCGGCGCTTGAGGCCTAGGGGCGCCCGTACCCAAACGCCCGCCGCACGAAATCCAGCCCGTCCGGCGGCGTGTGAGGACAAAGGCACCAGGCGGCACGCACCCGCACGCCGCCACCACCTCAGCCGATGTCCACCGGATCCACCCGCACCCGCACCCCACCCCCACCACGCTCCACGCGCGCAGCGCGGACCGCCGCGGCCAATGCCGCCCCGCTCCCGGGCGGCACCCGCACCAACGCCCGCTCCCAGATCTCCCCCGCCGGCGCCTCGAACGCCCGCCGGGGCCGCCCCGGCTCCGCGGCAGGCACCGGCACCGGCCCCAGCACCTCCGCGTCCGAAGGCAACCGCGCCACCGCGAAGAACGCGGCCAGCGCCTCCGGCGCCCCCGTCACCGAAGCCATCCGGGACACCGGCGGAAAGCCCAGCTCGGCCCGCTCCGCCAGCTCCCGCCGGGCGTGCCCGACCGGGTCCCAGCGGACCAGCGCCTGCACCGGCCGCAGTGTCGGCTCGGCGACGACGACCACCGTGCCGCCCTCCGGCCGCCCCCGGACCAGTGCCGCGGCGGCCGTCCACCGCCGCAGCGCCTCCTCCCCGGCCCGCAGGTCGGGCCGCCCGACCATCGCCCAGCCGTCGAGCAGGAGCGCCGCCGTGTATCCGCCCTCGGCGACCGGCTCAGCGCCCGGCGTGCTGACGACCAGCGCGGGCTGGTCCGGAACCGAGTCGAGGACATGGTCGCGCCCGGACGTCCGCACCGGGACCGCCGGGAACGCCCGGCCCAGCTCCTCGGCCGTGCGCCGGGCCCCCACGATCTGGGCGCGCAGCCGCCGCCCGCCGCAGGCCACGCAGTGCCAGGACGTCTCGGCCCGCCCGCACCACGCGCAGTTCAGGTCCTGCTGGTCCGGCGCCTCCAGCGGCCCCGCGCACTGCCGGCACCGGGCGGGCTCACGGCAGCGCTCGCAGGCGAGCCGGGGGGCGTAACCCCGGCGGGGGACCTGGACCAGCACCGGACCGCAGCGCAGCCCGTCCCGGACGGTCTGCCAGGCGAGGCTGGGCAGCCGGGCCGCGCGGGCGGCCCCGTCCCGCGCGAGCTCGCCGTCGCCCACGGTGCGGATCACGGGCGCCGCCACCCGCACCTGCTCCCGGTCGGCGCGCAGCGGCAGCGCCCACCCGCTCTCCACGAGCTGCGCGGCCTCCACGGTGCAGCTGACGGAGCCGAGCAGGAAGGCGCACCGGCCGTGCGTGGCCCGCAGCTCCAGGACCTCGCGGACGTGCGGGAAGGGGGCGCGGTCGTCGCTGTGGCTGGAGTCCCCGTCGTCCCAGACGACGACGAGCCCGAGGTCGGCGACGGGAGCGAACATCGCCGCCCTGGTCCCCACCACCGCCCGGGCGGAGCCGCGTCGCACGGCGAGCCATTCCCGGTAGCGCTTCCCCGGCCCGGAGCCGGCGGTGAGCAGCGCGTGCCGCCCCTCGCCGAGCAGGGCGGTGAGCGCGGCGTCGACCCGGGCGGCGGTCCGCCCGTCGGGGACGACGACGAGGGCGCCGCGCCCGGAGGACAGGGTCGCGGCGACGGCCGTGGCGATCTCGGCGGGCCAGTGCGGTCCGGGAAGCGCGGTCCAGACGGCCCGGGGGGCGCCCCCGCCGGCCAGCGCGGAGAGGAACGCGGGCCCCTGCGGGTACCGCTCCCAGCTTCCGGGGGCGGGGGGCGCGGGGGCGGGCAGGGGTGCGGGCGACGGCTTGGCCTCGGCCTGCGCGTTGCGCGGGGGGACGGCGAGCTGGAGGACGTCGGCGAGGCTGCCCGCGTACCGGTCGGCGACGGCGCGGGCGAGGGCGAGGAGCCCGGGACCGAGGACCGGCTCGGGCGAGACGACGGAGGCGAGCGCGGCCAGCGCCCCGCTGTAATCGGACTCGGCCAGCCGCTCGACGAGGAAGCCGTCCACGAGTCCGCCGCCCTCGCGCCGGCCGCCGCGCACCTGGCGGCCCCCGGCACCGAAGCGGACCCGGACGCGCACCCCGGGCTGTGCGTCGGCGTCCAGCTCCTCGGGGACGGCGTAGTCGAAGTACTGGTCGAGGTGGAGCGCGCCCTTGTTGACGAGGACGCGGGCGACGGGCAGCTCCTTGGCCAGGGCGGCACCGCGCCAGGTGCGCGGCTTTGCGCGCGGCACATCGGCCCGGCGGACGGCCTCCCGGATCAGCGCAAGCTGTTCCGGCGCCCCCGCCCCGGGCTCGTCGGACCGCTCGTTCTCGCTGCTCACAGCTCCATCCCTACCAGACGCCTCGGACAACGGCGCCTGCCGTCCTCGTAACCCCGGGCCGCGAAACGCCGGAGCCCGGACACCGTGACGGCGTCCGGGCTCCGGCGGAATACCGGCTGAGTGCGGTGCTTACAGACCGGCGGCGGCGCGCAGGGCGTCCACCCGGTCCGTGCGCTCCCAGGTGAAGTCGGGCAGCTCGCGGCCGAAGTGCCCGTACGCGGCGGTCTGCGCGTAGATCGGGCGCAGCAGGTCGAGGTCGCGGATGATCGCGGCCGGGCGGAGGTCGAAGACCTCGCCGATGGCGTGCTCGATCTTCTCGGTCTCGATCGCGGCGGTGCCGAAGGTCTCCACGAAGAGGCCCACCGGCTCGGCCTTGCCGATCGCGTACGCGACCTGGACCTCGCAGCGGGCGGCGAGACCGGCGGCGACGACGTTCTTGGCGACCCAGCGCATGGCGTAGGCGGCCGAGCGGTCCACCTTCGACGGGTCCTTGCCGGAGAAGGCGCCGCCGCCGTGGCGGGCCATGCCCCCGTAGGTGTCGATGATGATCTTGCGGCCGGTGAGGCCGGCGTCGCCCATCGGGCCGCCGATCTCGAAGCGCCCGGTCGGGTTGACCAGGAGGCGGTAGCCCTCGGTGTCGAGCTTGATGCCGTCCTCGATGAGCTGGTTCAGCACGTGCTCGACCACGAACTCGCGGATGTCGGGCGCGAGCAGCGAGTCGAGGTCGATGTCGCTGGCGTGCTGCGAGGAGACGACGACGGTGTCGAGGCGGACGGCCTTGTCGCCGTCGTACTCGATGGTGACCTGGGTCTTGCCGTCGGGGCGCAGGTACGGGATGGTCCCGTTCTTGCGGACCTCGGACAGCCGGCGGGAGAGCCGGTGCGCGAGGAAGATCGGCAGCGGCATGAGCTCGGGGGTCTCGTCGCACGCGTAGCCGAACATCAGGCCCTGGTCGCCGGCGCCCTGCTTGTCGAGCTCGTCCTCGTCGCCCTCGACCCGCTTCTCGTACGCGGTGTCGACGCCCTGGGCGATGTCCGGGGACTGGGCCCCGATGGACACCGAGACGCCGCAGGAGGCGCCGTCGAAGCCCTTCTTCGAGGAGTCGTAGCCGATCTCCAGGACCTTGTTGCGGACCAGCGTCGGAATGTCGGCGTACGCCTTGGTCGTGACCTCACCCGCGACGTGCACGAGACCGGTGGTGATCAGGGTCTCGACGGCGACGCGGGAGGACGGGTCCTCGCGCAGGAGCGCGTCGAGAATGGTGTCGCTGATCTGGTCGGCGATCTTGTCGGGGTGGCCCTCGGTCACGGACTCCGAGGTGAAGAGACGGCGGGACACATCGCTCCCTGGGGTTGCAGCGGCTGCTGGCTGATCATTGGCCGGACGGTCCGGGAGCTGCGCCCGGCATGGTCCAGCGAGCAGTTTATCGGTCGGCTCCGGCCGTGGGACAACATGTCTCGCCCTTTGGCCCTCGTGTGACCTGTTCCACCAGGCCCTTCGGCCCCCGGAAGCCCGCCGGCGCAAGGTCCCGGACCGTGTCGTGGGAGCGAGGTGCGCCCCGGCGTGTCACCTGAAATTCATCCCAGGCGCGCCGCGACGAGGTCCCAGACCGTGTCGGCCAGGGCCTCCTTGGGCCCGTACGGGACGGGGGTCTCGGTGCCGTCGGCGGCGAGCACCACGGCCTCGTTCTCCTCGGCACCGAAGGTCTTGCGCTCGCCGACCTCGTTGACCACCAGCAGATCGCAGCCCTTGCGGCGCAGCTTCTCGCGGCCGTTGGCCAGGACGTCGTCGGTCTCGGCGGCGAATCCGACGACGATCTGCCCGGGCGTGGCGCGCTCGGCGGAGACCTCGGCGAGGATGTCCGGGTTGCGGACGAGGGTGATCGGGGCGGGCTCCTGGCCGTCCTTCTTCTTGATCTTGCCGGTGGCGTACTCGGCGGGCCGGAAATCGGCGACGGCGGCCGCCATGACCACGATGTCGGCGTCCCGGGCCGCCTTCAGCACGGCCTCGCGCAGCTGTGTCGCGGTGCCGGCGCGGACGACGTCGGCGCCGGACGGGTCGGGCAGCCCGGTGTTGGCCTCGACCAGGGTGACCCGGGCGCCGCGCGCGACGGCGGTGCGGGCGAGCGCGTAGCCCTGCTTGCCGGAGGAGCGGTTGCCGAGGTAGCGGACCGGGTCGAGGGGTTCCCTCGTACCGCCGGCGCTGATCACCACGTGCCGGCCCGCGAGGTCGGGGGCGGCCGTGCCCCGGGCGAGGACGCGGCGGCAGACCTCGTAGATCTCGCCCGGGTCGGGGAGCCGGCCCTTGCCGGTGTCGACGCCGGTGAGACGGCCGACGGCGGGCTCGATGACGACGGCGCCCCGGCGGCGCAGCGTCGCGACGTTCTCCCGGGTGGCCGGGTGCTCCCACATCTCGGTGTGCATGGCCGGGGCGAAGACGACCGGACAGCGGGCGGTGAGCAGGGTGTTGGTGAGCAGGTCGTCGGCGAGACCGTGGGCGGCCTTGGCGAGCATGTCGGCGGTGGCGGGGGCGACGACGACGAGGTCGGCGTGCTGTCCGATCCGGACGTGCGGCACCTCGTGGACGTCGTTCCAGACCTCGGTGGAGACGGGGTGGCCGGAGAGCGCCGACCAGGTGGCGGCGCCGACGAAGTGGAGGGCGGACTCGGTGGGGACGACCCGTACGTCGTGGCCGGACTCGGTCAGCCGGCGCAGCAGCTCGCACGCCTTGTACGCGGCGATGCCACCGCTGACCCCCAGAACGACCTTCGGCTTGTCCACTGCGTCTCCCCGCACTCGGTTGCGTACGCCTCCCATGCTGCCTCACGGGTGCCCGCACCGGACGGTCGGCCCGGACACACCCCGCTCCCCGATCCAGCCTGATCCAAAGGAAAGGCCCCGGGCCCGGCGGATGATCCGCCGGGCCCGGGGTGAAGGTGCGTCGTCGCTGCTTACTGCGCGGGGCCCTCGATGGCCTCGGACGTGAGCAGGCCCGCGTTGATCTCGCGGAGCGCGATCGAGAGCGGCTTCTCGTGCACGTGGGTGTCGACGAGCGGACCGACGTACTCGAGGAGGCCCTCACCGAGCTGCGAGTAGTACGCGTTGATCTGGCGCGCGCGCTTGGCGGCGTAGATCACGAGGCTGTACTTCGAGTCGGTTGCTTCGAGGAGCTCATCAATCGGCGGGTTGATGATGCCCTCGGGCGTGGTGATGGAAGAGGACACGCTCTGCCTTCCGAAGGGGATGAAGATCAAAGAATTCTTTGACAGTCAGGGGCCTTGGTGCCGGGCCCCCGCTGCCGGTGTTTCACTCGCCGGCGGCGCGGTGGCCGGAAGCCTCCAGCATCAAGGCTAGCAGCTCACGTGCCACGTCCTCGACGGAGGTGTTGACGAGCGTCGTATCGAACTCCGCTTCGGCGGCCAGTTCCACCTTGGCGGCGCCGAGCCTGCGCTCGATCACCTCGGGAGCCTCGGTCCCCCGGCCGGTGAGCCGGCGGACCAGTTCCTCCCAGCTCGGCGGGGCGAGGAAGACCAGCTGGGCGTCGGCCATGGACTGGCGGACCAGCCGGGCGCCCTGGAGGTCGATCTCCAGGAGCACCGGCTCCCCCGCCTCCAGCCGCTCCTGCACGGCGCGGCGCGGCGTGCCGTAGCGGTTGCCGGCGAACTCGGCCCACTCCAGCAGCTCACCGTTGGCGATCAGCTTGTCGAACTCCTCGTCGTCCACGAAGAAGTAGTGGACGCCGTTGCGTTCGCCGGGGCGGGGCTTGCGGGTCGTCGCCGACACCGAGAGCCACACCTCGGGGTGGACCTTGCGCATATGCGCGACGACCGTGCTCTTGCCGACCCCCGAGGGGCCGGAGAGCACGGTCAGCCGCGGACGTACGTCCGGGGGTACGGGGGACGTCCCCCGGGATGTTGCAGCCATGGAGCGATTATCCAGGTTCTCAGGGGTGCCTGAGAACTCAGGCGGCGGTGCCGCCGAACTCGCGCTCCAGGGATGCGATCTGGTTGGAGCCAAGACCCCGCACGCGACGGCTCTCGGAGATGCCGAGCCGCTCCATGATCTGCTTGGCACGGACCTTGCCCACACCGGGCAGGGACTCCAGCAGGGCGGAGACCTTCATCTTGCCGATGACGTCGTTCTCCTGGCCCGACTTGATGACCTCGTGGAGGGAGGCGCCGGAGTGCTTGAGTCGATTCTTGACCTCGGCCCGCTCCCGGCGAGCCGCGGCGGCCTTTTCGAGCGCGGCTGCGCGCTGTTCAGGGGTAAGGGGCGGAAGAGCCACGCCTACGTCACCTCGGATGTCGATCTGTCGGATACGGACCGGTGAGGCAGCGGGATCGCCCCTCACCTGCTGAGCCGCGAACACCCCGTGCGCGTCGGCTCTCGACGGAGACTAGCGGCCAAGGCCGCCGGAGTCAGCGAGAACAGACGAAAAGTCCTGGTCAGCCTCTGCCGACCGGGACTTTTCAGGCATAACCACCGAGTTTTTTCGTCAGGATTCCGTCAACACACGGTTACGTGCCAGAGTCAGCGGTCCGAGACGACCGCGCGGACCTCGTCCGCGAACCGTTCCGCGGCGCCGCGCAGCCCCGCCACGTCCGGGCCGTGGCGCAGCACGCCCCGGCTCACGCTGGGCACCACATTGCGGACCGCGTCGCCGAAGACGCCCGGCAGATCGGCCGGGGTCGCCCCCTGCGCGCCGATGCCCGGCGCCAGCAGCGGCCCGTTGATCGCGAGGTCCACGCCCGCGTCGCCCAGCGTGGCGCCGACGACCGCGCCGACCGAGCCGAGCGGTGCGGCACCCGCGTTCTCGGCGGCCATGTGGTCGAGCATCAGCTGCGCCAGCGGACGGCCGTCGGCGGCGGTGGCGCGCTGCACCTCGGCGCCCTCCGGGTTGGAGGTCAGCGCGAGGACGAAGACGCCGGCGCCGGAGACCGCAGCCGCGTCGAGCGCGGGGCGCAGCGAGCCGAAGCCGAGGTACGGCGAGACGGTGACCGCGTCCGAGAAGAGCGGCGAGTCCTTGTCGAGGTAGGTCGCCGCGTAGGCGCCCATGGTGGAGCCGATGTCGCCGCGCTTGGCGTCCATCAGGACCAGGGCCCCGGCCGCGCGCGCCTCCTCGACGGCCTTCTCCAGGACGGCGATGCCGCGCGAGCCGAACCGCTCGAAGAACGCGGACTGCGGCTTGAGCACGGCGACCCGGTCGGCCAGCGCCTCGACGACCGTACGGGTGAACCGCTCCAGGCCCGCGATGTCGTCGCTCAGGCCCCAGGCGGAGAGCAGGGAGGCGTGCGGGTCGATGCCGACGCAGAGCGGGCCTCGGGTGTCCATGGCGTGGCGCAGCCGGGCGCCGAAGGGTTCCAGGGTCATTTCGCGGCCTTCCGGGATTCCGCGCCGACGGCGTCGGCGAGCGTGGCGTACGGGGAGGCGGCCAGGCGCGCCGCCAGGCCCTTGTGGATCGCGCGGGCGTAGAACGGGCCCTCGTAGATGAAGGCGCTGTAGCCCTGGACGAGGGTGGCGCCGGCCAGGATGCGCTGCCAGGCGTCCTCGGCGTTCTCGATGCCGCCGACGCCCACCAGGGTGATGCGGTCGCCGACACGGCTGTACAGGCGGCTCAGGACCTCCAGGGAGCGCTCCTTGAGGGGGGCGCCGGACAGGCCGCCGGTCTCCTTCACCAGGGCCGCCGGGGACTTCAGGCCCAGGCCCTCGCGGGCGATGGTGGTGTTGGTGGCGATGATGCCGTCCAGGCCCAGCTCGACGGCCAGGTCGGCGACCGCGTCGACGTCCTCGTCCGCGAGGTCCGGGGCGATCTTGACGAGCAGCGGGACGCGGCGGTGGGTGACGGTGCGGTCGGCCGCCTCGCGCACGGCGGTGAGCAGCGGGCGCAGCGACGCGGTGGCCTGGAGGTTGCGCAGGCCGGGGGTGTTGGGCGAGGAGACGTTGACGACGAGGTAGTCGGCGTGGGCGGCCAGGCGCTCGGTGGACTTCACGTAGTCGGCGGCGGCTTCGGCCTCGGGGACGACCTTGGTCTTGCCGATGTTGACGCCGACGGTGGTGCGAAAGACCGGGGTGCGGGCGGCGAGGCGGGCGGCGACGGCGGCCGAGCCCTCGTTGTTGAAGCCCATGCGGTTGATGAGCGCGCGGTCCGCGACCAGGCGGAACAGGCGCTGCTTCGGGTTGCCGGGCTGCGGCTCCCCGGTGACGGTGCCGATCTCGACGTGGTCGAAGCCGAGCATCGCCATGCCGTCGATCGCGACGGCGTTCTTGTCGAAGCCGGCGGCGAGCCCGAAGGGGCCGTGCATCCGCAGGCCCAGGGCCTCGGTGCGCAGTGCCTCGTAGCGGGGGGCGAGAGCGGCGGCCACGAAGGTGCGCAGCACGGGGACGCGGGCGGCCAGGCGGATCCAGCGGAAGGCCAGGTGGTGGGCGCGCTCGGGGTCCATGCGCTTGAAGACCAGCTGGAAGAAGAACTTGTACATCACGGTGTCCTCATGAAGAGGGGGACACCGTTTCCGGTGTCCCCCTTGTGGGCTGCCTAGTCGCGGGCCGCGGTCAAGTGTTCCGCGTGTTCCTGGAGGGAACGGACGCCGACGTCCCCGCCGTTGAGGGCGTCGATGCCCTGGACGGCCGCGGCGAGCGCCTGGACCGTGGTCAGGCAGGGCACGGAGCGGGCGACGGCCGCGGTGCGGATCTCGTAGCCGTCGAGCCGGCCGCCGGTGCCGTACGGGGTGTTGACGATGAGGTCGACACCGCCCTCGTGGATCAGCTGGACGATGGTCCGCTCGCCGTTCGGGCCCTCGCCCTCGGACAGCTTGCGCACGACCGTGGCGTTGATGCCGTTGCGCTTGAGGACCTCGGCGGTGCCGGAGGTGGCCAGCAGCTCGAAGCCGTGGGCGACCAGCTCGCGGGCCGGGAAGATCATCGAGCGCTTGTCGCGGTTGGCCACCGAGATGAAGGCGCGGCCCTTGGTGGGCAGCGGCCCGTAGGCGCCGGCCTGCGACTTGGCGTACGCGGTGCCGAAGACCGAGTCGATGCCCATGACCTCGCCGGTGGAGCGCATCTCCGGGCCGAGGATGGTGTCGACGCCCCGGCCGTGGATGTCGCGGAAGCGCGACCACGGCATGACGGCCTCCTTGACGGAGATCGGCGCGTCCAGCGGCAGCGTGCCGCCGTCGCCGGTCTTCGGCAGCAGACCCTCCTCGCGCAGCTCGGCGACGGTCGCGCCCAGCGAGATCCGGGCGGCGGCCTTGGCGAGCGGGACCGCGGTTGCCTTCGAGGTGAAGGGCACGGTCCGCGAGGCGCGCGGGTTGGCCTCCAGGACGTAGAGGATGTCGCCGGAGAGCGCGAACTGGATGTTGATCAGGCCGCGGACGCCGACGCCCTTGGCGATGGCCTCCGTGGAGGCGCGCAGCCGCTTGACGTCGTGGCCGCCGAGGGTGATCGGGGGCAGTGCGCAGGCGGAGTCGCCGGAGTGGATGCCGGCCTCCTCGATGTGCTCCATGACGCCGCCGAGGTAGAGCTCGGTGCCGTCGTAGAGGGCGTCGACGTCGATCTCGATGGCGTCGTCGAGGAAGCGGTCGACCAGGACCGGCCGGGTGGGGCTGATCTCGGTGGACTCGGAGATGTACGCGGAGAGCCGGGCCTCGTCGTACACGATCTCCATGCCGCGCCCGCCGAGCACGTACGACGGGCGTACGAGGACGGGGTAGCCGATCTCGTCGGCGATCGCCTTGGCCCCGGCGAAGGTGGTGGCGGTGCCGTGCTTGGGGGCGGGCAGGCCGGCCTCGGCCAGGACGCGGCCGAAGGCGCCGCGGTCCTCGGCGGCGTGGATCGCCTCCGGGGAGGTGCCGACGACGGGCACGCCGTTGTCCTTGAGCGCCTGCGACAGACCCAGCGGGGTCTGGCCGCCGAGCTGGACGACGACGCCCGCGATCGGGCCCGCCAGGGATTCCGCGTGCACGATCTCCAGCACGTCTTCCAGCGTCAGCGGCTCGAAGTACAGGCGGTCGGAGGTGTCGTAGTCGGTGGAGACCGTCTCCGGGTTGCAGTTGACCATCACGGTCTCGTAGCCGGCGTCGCTGAGCGCGAAGGAGGCGTGGACGCAGGAGTAGTCGAACTCGATGCCCTGGCCGATGCGGTTGGGGCCTGAGCCCAGGATGATCACCGCGGGCCTGGTGCGGGGCGCGACCTCGGTCTCCTCGTCGTACGAGGAGTAGAAGTACGGGGTCTTCGCGGCGAACTCGGCGGCGCAGGTGTCGACCGTCTTGTAGACCGGGCGGATGCCGAGCGCGTGGCGCACCTCGCGGACGACGTCCTCGCGCAGATCGCGGATCTCGGCGATCTGGACGTCCGAGAAGCCGTGGCGCTTGGCCTCGGCCAGCAGTTCGGGGACGAGCTTGTCGGCGGCGGCCAGCTCGTCGGCGATCTCCTTGATCAGGAAGAGCTGGTCCACGAACCAGGGGTCGATCTTCGTGGCGTCGAAGACCTCCTCCTGGGTGGCGCCGGCCCGGATCGCCTGCATGACGGTGTTGATGCGGCCGTCGGTCGGGCGGACCGCCTCGGCGAGCAGTCCGGCCTTGTCGCCGGGGTCACCGGTGAAGGTGAACTGCGAGCCCTTCTTCTCCAGGGATCGCAGGGCCTTCTGCAGGGCCTCGGTGAAGTTCCGGCCGATCGCCATGGCCTCGCCCACCGACTTCATGGTGGTGGTGAGGGTGGAGTCGGCGGAGGGGAACTTCTCGAAGGCGAAGCGCGGGGCCTTGACGACGACGTAGTCGAGGGTCGGCTCGAAGGAGGCCGGGGTCTTCTCGGTGATGTCGTTGGGGATCTCGTCCAGGGTGTAGCCGACGGCCAGCTTGGCGGCGATCTTGGCGATCGGGAAGCCGGTGGCCTTGGAGGCGAGCGCCGAGGAGCGGGAGACGCGCGGGTTCATCTCGATGACGATGACGCGGCCGTCGGCGGGGTCGATCGCGAACTGGATGTTGCAGCCGCCGGTGTCGACGCCGACCTCGCGGATGATCGCGATGCCGATGTCGCGCAGCCGCTGGTACTCGCGGTCGGTGAGGGTCATCGCCGGGGCGACGGTGATCGAGTCGCCGGTGTGGACGCCCATCGGGTCGAAGTTCTCGATGGAGCAGACGACCACGACGTTGTCGTTGCGGTCGCGCATCAGCTCCAGCTCGTACTCCTTCCAGCCGAGGATGGACTCTTCGAGCAGCACCTCGGTGGTCGGGGAGAGGGTGAGGCCCTGGCCCGCGATGCGGCGCAGCTCCTCCTCGTCGTGGGCGAAGCCGGAGCCGGCGCCGCCCATGGTGAAGGAGGGCCGGACGACGACGGGGTAGCCGCCGAGCGTGTCGACACCGGCGAGAACGTCGTCCATGGAGTGGCAGATGACCGAGCGGGCGGACTCGCCGTAGCCGATCTTCTCCTTGACGGCCTCGACGACACCCTTGAAGAGGTCGCGGTCCTCGCCCTTGTTGATCGCCTCGACGTTGGCGCCGATGAGCTCGACGCCGTACTTCTCCAGCACACCGTTCTCGTGCATGGAGATGGCGGTGTTCAGCGCGGTCTGGCCGCCCAGGGTGGGCAGCAGCGCGTCGGGGCGCTCCTTGGCGATGATCTTCTCGACGAACTCGGGGGTGATCGGCTCGACGTAGGTGGCGTCGGCGATCTCCGGGTCGGTCATGATCGTCGCCGGGTTGGAGTTCACCAGGATGACGCGCAGGCCCTCGGCCTTGAGCACGCGGCACGCCTGGGTACCGGAGTAGTCGAACTCGGCGGCCTGCCCGATGACGATCGGGCCGGAGCCGATGACCAGGACGGACTGGATATCGGAGCGCTTAGGCACGCTGGCCCTCCATCAGGGAAACGAAGCGGTCGAAGAGGTACGCGGCGTCGTGCGGGCCGGCGGCCGCCTCGGGGTGGTACTGGACGCTGAAGGCCGGCCGGTCGAGCAGCTGAAGGCCCTCGACGACCTGGTCGTTCAGGCATACGTGGGAGACCTCGGCACGCCCGTAGGCGGTGTCGGAGACCTTGTCGAGGGGGGCGTCGACGGCGAAGCCGTGGTTGTGCGCGGTGACCTCGACCTTGCCGGTCGAGCGGTCCTGCACGGGCTGGTTGATACCGCGGTGGCCGTACTTCAGCTTGTACGTGCCGAAGCCGAGCGCGCGGCCCAGGATCTGGTTGCCGAAGCAGATGCCGAAGAGCGGGGTCTGCCGCTCCAGGACGCCCCGCATCAGCGCGACGGGGTGGTCGGCGGTGGAGGGGTCGCCGGGGCCGTTGGAGAAGAAGACGCCGTCCGGGGCAACCGCGTAGATCTCCTCCAGGGTGGCGGTGGCGGGCAGCACGTGGACCTCGATGCCTCGCTCGGCCATCCGGTGCGGGGTCATGCCCTTGATGCCGAGGTCGACCGCGGCGACCGTGAACTTCTTGGTGCCGATCGCGGGGACGACGTACGCCTCCTTGGTGGCGACCTCCGCGGACAGGTCGGCGCCCTTCATCTCGGGGGCCTCCTGGACGCGGGCCAGCATCGCCGCCTCGTCGGTGACCGCCTCGCCGGAGAAGATGCCGACGCGCATGGCGCCGCGCTCGCGCAGGTGGCGGGTGAGGGCGCGGGTGTCGACGCCGCTGATGCCGACGACGCCCTGGCCCGCCAGCTCCTCGTCGAGGGTGCGGCGGGAGCGCCAGTTGGAGGGGGTGCGCGCGGGGTCGCGGACGACGTAGCCGGAGACCCAGATCTGCCTCGACTCGGGGTCCTCGTCGTTCACGCCGGTGTTGCCGACGTGCGGGGCGGTCATCACGACGACCTGGCGGTGGTACGACGGGTCGGTCAGCGTCTCCTGGTAGCCGGTCATGCCGGTGGAGAAGACCGCCTCGCCGAAGGTCTCCCCCACAGCCCCGTAGGCGCGGCCGCGGAAGGTGCGGCCGTCCTCCAGGACGAGTACGGCGGGAGCCTGGGCTCCCCGGGTGGAGGTCGTCATCGTGCGATGCCTTCCGTAGTGCTGGTGAGGTGGTTGACGGCGTCGACCCAGGCAGGGTGTTCGGCCGAGTGGTCGGAGCGGAATCCGGAGTCGATCAGCCGGTCGCCGAGCGCCCAGGTGATGACGAGGAGTCCGCCCTCGGGCAGGACCTTGCCCGCCAGTGCCTTTTCGGTGCGGGCGCCGCGCAGGTCGGCGACCGGGACGAAGAAGTCCGCGGCGCCGGGCCGTACGACGTCGAGCCCCTCGGCGGTGAGGGTGAGCTCGACGCGGCTGCGGGTGCCGAGACCGTGGGCGACGATCCGGTCGAGCCACTGCCCGGCCGTGGTCGACGCGTGGTAGCGGCCGGAGAGGGTGAGCAGCTTCTCGCCGTCCGCGAAGCCCTCCGGCACGGTGGCCGGGGCGGGCAGGTCGGACTGGAGGTTTCCGCGCCACTTCCAGCCCTGGCGCATCAGCCAGTAGACGAACGCGACGAGGACGAGGAGTCCGATCGCCCAGCTGATCCGGGCGGACCAATCGGTCACTTCCGCCGACTTCTGCTCGGCGGCGAGCTGGTACAGGGTCTGAGTTGTCACGCGAGCTTCCCGTCGACGACCGTGGCACGGCCCCGCAGGAAGGTGTGGGTCACTCGGCCCGGCAGCTCGCGCCCCTCGTACGGGGTGTTGCGGCTGCGGGAGGCGAAGCCCGCGGGGTCCACCTCTCCACGGTATGCCGGATCGACCAGCGTGAGGTTGGCGGGCTCACCGGCCGAGACGGGGCGGCCGTGGCCGTCGAGCCGCCCGATGGCCGCGGGGCGCGCCGACATGCGGTCGGCGACGCCGGCCCAGTCGAGGAGCCCGGTCTCGACCATCGTCTGCTGGACGACGGAGAGCGCGGTCTCCAGGCCCACCATGCCCATGGCCGCCGCGGCCCACTCGCAGTCCTTGTCCTCGTGCGGGTGCGGGGCGTGGTCGGTGGCGACGCAGTCGATGGTGCCGTCGGCCAGGGCCTCGCGCAGCGCCATGACGTCGGCCTCCGTGCGCAGCGGCGGGTTCACCTTGTAGACCGGGTTGTAGGACCGGACGAGCTCGTCGGTGAGGAGCAGGTGGTGCGGGGTGACCTCGGCGGTGACGTTCCAGCCCTTGGACTTGGCCCAGCGCACGATCTCCACGGAGCCCGCGGTCGACAGGTGGCAGATGTGGACCCGGGAGCCGACGTGCGCGGCGAGCAGGACGTCGCGGGCGATGATCGACTCCTCGGCGACGGCGGGCCAGCCGCCGAGGCCCAGCTCGGCCGAGACGACGCCCTCGTTCATCTGGGCGCCCTCGGTGAGGCGGGGCTCCTGGGCGTGCTGGGCGACGACGCCGTCGAACGCCTTCACGTACTCCAGGGCGCGGCGCATGATGACCGCGTCGTCGACGCACTTGCCGTCGTCGGAGAAGACCTTCACGCCGGCGGCGGAGTCGTGCATGGCGCCGAGCTCGGCGAGCTGCTTGCCCTCCAGGCCGACGGTGACGGCGCCGACGGGCTGGACGTCGCAGTAGCCGGACTCCCTGCCGAGGCGCCAGACCTGCTCGACCACACCGGCGGTGTCGGCGACGGGGAAGGTGTTGGCCATGGCGTGGACGGCGGTGAAGCCACCGGCCGCGGCGGCCCTGGTGCCGGTGAGGACGGTCTCGGAGTCCTCGCGGCCGGGCTCGCGCAGGTGGGTGTGGAGGTCGACCAGGCCGGGCAGCAGGACCTGTCCGGCCGCCTCGATCACGGTGGCGTCGCCGGCGTCCAGGCCGGTGCCGACGGCGGCGATGGTCTCGCCGTCGATGAGGACGTCCTGAGGCTCGCCGCCGAGGACCTTCGCACCGCGGATAAGGATCTTGCTCATGGTTACTTGTTCTCCTCGGTACGGGCGGCGGTAGGGGTGCCGGGGGCGGCTGACTCGTAGCCGCCGAGCAGCAGGTAGAGCACGGCCATGCGGATGGAGACGCCGTTGGCGACCTGCTCCACGACCGTGCAGCGGTCGGAGTCGGCGACCTCGGCGGTGATCTCCATGCCGCGGACCATGGGCCCGGGGTGCATGACGACGGCGTGCTCGGGCATCTTCGCCATCCGCTCGCCGTCCAGGCCGTAACGGCGCGAGTACTCGCGCTCGGTCGGGAAGTAGGCGGCGTTCATCCGCTCGCGCTGCACACGAAGCATCATCACAGCGTCGGACCGGTGCAGCACCTCGTCCAGGCCGTAGCTCACGTCGCAGGGCCACTGCTCGACGCCGACCGGGACCAGGGTGGGCGGGGCGACGAGGGTGACGTGGGCGCCGAGCGTGTTCAGCAGGTGCACGTTGGAGCGGGCGACCCGGCTGTGCAGGATGTCGCCGACGATGGTGATCCGGCGGCCGTCGAGGTCCTTGCCGAGCCCGGCGTCGGCGCCCACGAGCCGGCGGCGCATCGTGAAGGCGTCCAGCAGGGCCTGGGTGGGGTGCTCGTGGGTGCCGTCACCGGCGTTGACGACGGCTCCGTCGATCCAGCCGGAGGTGGCCAGCCGGTACGGGGCTCCGGAGGCGCCGTGCCGGATGACGACGGCGTCGGCGCCCATCGCTTCCAGGGTCAGGGCGGTGTCCTTGAGGGATTCGCCCTTGGAGACGGACGAGCCCTTCGCGGAGAAGTTGATGACGTCGGCGGACAGCCGCTTGGCGGCCGCCTCGAAGGAGATGCGGGTACGCGTCGAGTCCTCGAAGAAGAGGTTGACGACGGTCCGGCCGCGCAGGGTCGGGAGCTTCTTGATCGGCCGGTCCGCGACCCTGGCCATCTCCTCGGCGGTGTCGAGGATCAGGACGGCGTCGTCGCGGGTGAGGTCGGCGGCCGAGATGAGGTGGCGCTTCATCTGGGTGTTCTCCGGGTGGCTGGAGGTTTCAGGCATGCGGGCGCGCGGAAGCCGCCGTACGGCGGGCGGCCGTACGGAGGGGCAGCTAGCGCTCGACCGCGGGGGCGGCCTGCTCGACCCCGAGCAGCACGGCGTCGCGGCCGTCCTCCTCGGCGAGCTGGACCTTGACCGTCTCCCGCAGCGACGTGGGGAGGTTCTTGCCGACGTAGTCGGCGCGGATCGGCAGTTCGCGGTGGCCGCGGTCCACGAGGACCGCGAGCTGCACCGCGCGGGGCCGGCCGAGGTCGCCGAGCGCGTCGAGGGCGGCGCGGATCGTGCGGCCGGAGAAGAGGACGTCGTCCACGAGGACGACCAGGCGGCCCTCGATGTCGTCACCGGGGATCTCGGTGCGGGCCAGGGCGCGCGCGGGGCGCAGCCTCAGGTCGTCGCGGTACATCGTGGTGTCGAGGGAACCGACCGGCATCGTGCGGCCGGTGATCTCTTCGAGCTTGGCGGCGAGCCGGCGGGCGAGGAAGACCCCGCGGGTCGGGATGCCGAGGAGCACCACGTCGTCGGCGCCCTTGGCGCGTTCGACGATCTCGTGGGCGATGCGGGTCAGGACCCGGGCGATGTCGGGAGCCTCCAGAACGGGGCGTGCCGCATTGCCGGTGGCGTCGTACTGTGCGTCCATAAGAAACGGACCTCCTTCTCCGCCTCACGGGACGGACCTTAAAGGACGTCGAAATTGCGTCATCCACGTTACCAGGGCCCGTGCCGGAGCTCGCCCGCACCCCTGGGGAAAGCCGGTACGGACCATCTCAGCTTGACGCGACCAAGTAACGCTGCGTAACCTCACAGTGAGTTACCAGACACGCGGTCCAGCCGCGTACGTTCCAGCGTCCGGGGAGCCTTATGTCCAGCGAATACGCAAAGCAGCTCGGGGCCAAGCTCCGTGCCATCCGCACCCAGCAGGGCCTCTCCCTCCACGGCGTGGAGGAGAAGTCCCAGGGCCGCTGGAAGGCCGTCGTGGTCGGCTCGTACGAGCGCGGCGACCGTGCCGTGACCGTACAGCGCCTTGCCGAGCTGGCGGACTTCTACGGCGTCCCGGTCCAGGAGCTCCTGCCGGGCACGACGCCCGGCGGTGCCGCCGAGCCGCCGCCGAAGCTGGTCCTCCAGCTGGAGCGCCTGGCGCACGTGCCGCCGGAGAAGGCCGGCCCGCTCCAGCGTTACGCGGCGACGATCCAGAGCCAGCGCGGCGACTACAACGGCAAGGTGCTGTCGATCCGCCAGGACGACCTGCGCACGCTGGCCGTGATCTATGACCAGTCGCCCTCGGTGCTGACTGAGCAGCTGATCAGCTGGGGCGTGCTCGACGCGGACGCGCGCCGCGCCGTCGCCCACGACGAGGGCTGAGCAGCCCCCTCGGAGAAACGTTGCCGCCGGGTTCGGCGGGGCCCCGCACGGGTGCCCCGCCGGGCCCGGCTTTTCTCGTGGGCCGTAAGCGCGAGAGATCCGCGCGAACATGCCGAAGGGCCCACGGCCGAAGCCGTGGGCCCTTCGTCGGCGGAACGCCGCCGGGTCACTGCTCCCGGCGGAGATTCGGCTTGAGGTCCTTGAAACGGGCCAGCAGGCCGTTCACGAAGGACGGGGAGTCGTCGGTGGAGAACTCCTTGGCGATCTGCACCGCCTCGTCGATGACCACCGCGTCCGGGGTGCCGTCGACCCAGATCAGCTCGTAGGCACCGAGTCGCAGGATGTTCCGGTCGACGACCGGCATGCGGTCGAGCTCCCAGTCCACGGCGTAGGTGACGATGAGGTCGTCGATGCGGTCCGCGTACTGCGCGTACCCCTCCACGAGCTCCATCGTGTACTCGGTGACCGGCGGCTGACGGGTGTCGGACCGCGAGTGCCGCACCCAGTCCGCGAGGACCGTCAGCACGGACTCGCCACGCTGGTCGGCCTCGAAGAGGATCTGGAAGGCGCGCTTGCGCGCCGTGTTACGAGCAGCCACGACTACTTGTTCACCCGGCTGATGTATTCGCCCGAGCGGGTGTCGACCTTGATCGTCTCACCCGTGGTGATGAACAGCGGGACGCCGATCTCGTAACCGGTCTCCAGGGTGGCCGGCTTGGTGCCGCCGGTGGAGCGGTCGCCCTGCACGCCCGGGTCGGTGTGCTGGATCTTCAGCTCGACGGCGGCCGGGAGCTCGACGTACAGCACCTCGCCGTCGTGCTGGGCGACGGAGGCGGTGAAGCCCTCGATCAGGAAGTTGGCGGTGTCACCGACGGCCTTGCGGTCGACCATCAGCTGGTCGTACGTGTCCATGTCCATGAAGACGAAGTAGTCGCCGTCCATGTACGAGAACTGCATGTCGCGCCGGTCGACCGTGGCCGTCTCGACCTTGATGCCTGCGTTGAAGGTCTTGTCGACGACCTTGCCGGAGAGCACGTTCTTGAGCTTGGTACGCACGAAGGCCGGGCCCTTGCCGGGCTTGACGTGCTGGAACTCGACTACGGACCAGAGCTGGCCCCCGTCGAGCTTGAGCACCATGCCGTTCTTGAGGTCGTTCGTGGAAGCCACGGTTGCGGAATCTCCTGGGCTGAAGCTGGTGGAACGACCGAGGGACGCGCGCTAGAGCGCGAGCAGCTCCTTGGTCGTAATGGTGAGTAGCTCGGGTCCGCCGTCCGCCTCGGGGCGCACGACGAGCGTGTCATCGATCCGGACCCCGCCCCGGCCCGGGAGGTGGACCCCCGGTTCGACGGTGACCGGCACACAAGCGTCCAGTTTACCCATGGCCGCGGGTGCCAGCTGCGGGTCCTCGTCGATTTCGAGCCCCACCCCGTGGCCGGTGAAGGGCGCCAGGCCCTCGCCGTGGCCCGCGGAGTCCAGCAGATGACGGGCGGCCCGGTCCACGTCGCGGTACTCGGCGCCGGGCAGCAGGGCCTCCCGGCCGGCCCGCTGAGCGGCGAAAACCAGCTCGTACAGCTCGATCTGCCAGTCGGCGGGCGCCGTTCCGATGACGAAGGTCCGGCCGATCTCGCAGCGGTAGCCGCGGTAGTTGGCGCCCAGGCAGACCGAGAGGAAATCTCCTTCCTCGACCCGCCGGTCCGAGGGCCGGTGGCGGCCCCGGCCGGAGTTGGGGCCGGTGGCGACGGAGGTCGCGAAGGCCGGTCCGTCGGCGCCGTGGTCCACCAGCCTGCGTTCCAGCTCCAGCGCCAGGTGCCGTTCGGTGCGGCCGACGAGGATCGATTCGAGGAGTTCGCCCAGGGCCTGGTCGGTGATCTCGGCCGCGATCCGCAGGCAGCCGATCTCCTCCTCGTCCTTGACGATCCGCAACTGCTCGACCGTCGCGCCCAGATCCGCCAGCCGCAGCTTGGGGGCGACCGAGGCCATGGCCCGGTGCCGGGCGACCGTCAGGTCGTGCTCCTCGACCGCCAGCGACTCCGCGCCGGCCGCCGCGGCCAGGTCGGCGGCGGCGACCACGGGGTCCCCGCCCGCCACCGGCAGCGCATCGACCCGCACGTGCTCGTCGGTGCGCCCGTCGGCCGGGTCACCGGTCGGTGGGCGGGGGCAGAGCAGGACGTCCTCGCCGGGGCCGAGCAGCAGCACGGCACCCGGGGGCGCTCCCCCGGCCAGGTAGCGGACGTTGGCGGGGCGGGAGACCAGGGCGGCCGCGGATCCGACTGCGGCGCACCGGTCGCGGAGCAGCCCGCGTCGGACGGCGTACACCTCTGACATGCGTCGAGCGTACGAGCGCGGCGCCGGGCCCGCCCGGCGGGAGCGTCCGACCGGGGGTCGGGCCGGGCGCCGCCGGCTACCAGGAAGGGGGGCTGGCCAGGGACCGGGCGAGTATGTCGTCCAGGACCCGGGCGGTGGTCTCCACGTCGTACGTCGAGTTGTCGATGATCGGCAGCCCGGAGCCGTACCAGCCGGCCATCCGGCCGTGGATGCGGGCGACCTCCTCGTCCGAGAGGCGGCGGTTGCCGCTGCGCTCCGCGTTGCGCTCCAGGACGATCTCCAGGCCGGGCAGCAGCACGACGGGCAGGAGCCCGGGGCCGACGTGCCGCTTCCAGCCGCCGAGGCCGACGACCGGCCGGTCCGGGAAGACGGCGTCGTCCAGGATGCAGGAGATCCCGTTGGCCAGGAAGTTGCGGGCGGCGAAGCCGCAGGTGCGGCGGGCCAGCCGGTACTGGGCCTCCGACTGGTCGTTCCACCCGGCCTGCGGGTCCGCGAAGCCGGAGCAGACCCACTCCCGGACGTCGTCCAGGCTGACGTGGGCGGTGGGCACCCGGCGGCGGGCCGCCCAGAGCCGGGCCACGGTGGTCTTCCCGGCGCCCGCCGGGCCGATGAGGAGCACCGCGAGCGTGGCGTTGCCCGTGCCGGGCTCGGCGGGCGGCGCCGGAAGCGGTACGGGTCTGCCGGCCGGCAGCTGGATGTGCCCGGTGGTCTCGCGGGAGACCGGGGCCGGGGCCTGCTGCGGCGCCGGTCCGTTCCAGCCGTGTCCCTGCGACGCGGGCGGGCCTGCGGGCGGCGGGCCGGGGTGCCCGGCGGGCGGACCGGCCGGGGGCTGGTGCGGCGGGCCGGGGTGCTGGGCCTGGTGCGGCCAGCCGACGGGGCCGTTTCCGGGACCCTGGGGCGGAGGCAGCGGGGCCCCCACTGCGTGCTGCATCCGGTGCAACTCCGTCTCGTACAGGCAACTGGCGCTGGTGCAACGGCAACCGTACCTTCCCCGGCCGCCACACGGACAACGGCCGGGGAGGGTCTGAGGTGCCCGGGAGCCTGTACGGGCCCTGTTCAGTCGGTGAGTTCGTCCGCCAGGGCGCGCAGGGCGAGACGGTAGGAGCCGATGCCGAATCCGGCCACGGTCCCGGTGGCGACCGGGGCGATCACCGAGGTGTGGCGGAATTCCTCCCGTGCGTACGGGTTCGAGATGTGGACCTCGATCAGCGGGGCGGTGCGCTGGGCGGCCGCGTCCCGCATCCCGTACGAGTAGTGCGTGAAGGCACCCGGGTTGATGACGACCGGAATCGATCCGTCGGCGGCCTCGTGGAGCCAGCGGATCAGCTCGCCCTCGTCGTTGGTCTCGCGCACGTCGGCGTCGAAGCCGAGTTCCTTGCCGAGGGTGCGGCACGCCTCCACGAGCCCGGCGTACGACGTGGAGCCGTAGACGTCGGGCTCGCGGGAGCCGAGCCGGCCGAGGTTGGGGCCGTTGAGCACGAGGACCCGGCGGGTCATGCCGCGACCTCCCCGTAGGCGGCGAGCAGGACAGCCGGGTCGGGGCCCTCCAGGACGGCGGGCTTGCCGAGGCCGTCCAGGACGATGAAGCGCAGCAGGTCGCCGCGCGACTTCTTGTCGACCTTCATGTTCTCGAGGAGCTTGGGCCACTGGTCGCCCCGGTAGGTGAGCGGCAGCCCGACGGATTCGAGGATCGCGCGGTGCCGGTCGGCGGTGGCGTCGTCCAGGCGGCCGGCCAGCCGGCCCAGTTCGGCGGCGAAGACCATGCCGACGGAGACGGCGGCACCGTGGCGCCACTTGTAGCGCTCGTTCTTCTCGATCGCGTGGCCCAGGGTGTGGCCGTAGTTCAGGATCTCGCGGAGTCCGGACTCCTTGAGGTCGCTGGAGACGACGTCGGCCTTGACCCGGATCGAGCGCTCGATGAGCTCGGCGGTGTGCGGTCCGGCGGGCGTACGGGCGGCCTGCGGGTCCTCCTCGATCAGGTCGAGGATCACCGGGTCGGCGATGAAGCCGGCCTTGATGATCTCGGCCATGCCGGAGACGTAGTCGTGGACGGGCAGCGAGTCCAGGGCGGCCAGGTCGCAGAGGACCCCGGCCGGCGGGTGGAAGGCGCCGACGAGGTTCTTGCCCTCGGCGGTGTTGATGCCGGTCTTGCCGCCGACGGCCGCGTCGACCATGCCGAGCACGGTCGTCGGTACGGCGATCCAGCGCACCCCGCGCAGCCAGGAGGCGGCGACGAAGCCCGCCACGTCGGTGGTGGCGCCGCCGCCGACGCCGACGATGACGTCGGTGCGGGTGAAGCCGGTCTGGCCGAGCGCCTTCCAGCAGTAGGCGGCGACCTCGACTGTCTTGGCCTCCTCGGCGTTGGGCAGCTGGATCGCGATGGCCTCGTAGCCCTGGTCGGCCAGGTCCTGGCGGACCGCCTCGCCGGTCTCGGCGAGCGCCTCGGGGTGGAGGACCGCGACGCGCTTGGCCCGCTCACCGATGAGCCCGGGCAGCTCGCCGAGGAGCTGCCGGCCGATCAGTACCTCGTACGCGTCGGTGCCCGCGCTGCCGGCGATGCGGACGCGGATGGGTGCCTGCTGGGTCATGGTGTGTTCTCCCGGCCGGACGGGGCCCCGTCCGGCAGCTCCAGTGCGTCGAGGACCGCCTGGGCGACCTCTTCGGGTGTGCGCTCGTCGGTGGCGACGACCGTGCGGGCGACCTCGGTGTAGAGGTGGCGGCGGGCCTCCATCAGCTCGCGCCACTGCCGGCGCGGGTTGACCGCGAGCAGCGGGCGGGCGGTGTTGAGCCCGACCCGCCTGACCGCCTCGTCCACGTCCATCGAGAGGTAGACGACCGGGTGGCCGGCGAGCAGCGCGCGGGTCGACCCGTCCAGGACGGCGCCGCCGCCGAGCGAGAGGACGCCGGTGTGCTCGGCGACGGCGGCGCGGACGGCCTCCCGCTCCAGCGCGCGGAAGTGGTCCTCGCCCTCGTCGTAGAAGATCTCCGCGATGGGCTTGCCGGCCGTCGCGACGACGTCCGCGTCGGTGTCCCGGTAGCCGGTGCCCAGCCGGCCGGCGAGCAGTTCGCCGACCGTGGACTTGCCGACGCCCATGGGTCCGACGAGGACGACCAGGGGTCCGGTCATCGGATCTGGAGGTGGTCGAGGTACGACGTCACGTTGCGGCGGGTCTCGGTGACGCTGTCGCCGCCGAACTTCTCCGCGACGGCGTCGGCCAGGACCAGGGCGACCATCGCCTCGGCGACGATCCCGGCGGCCGGGACGGCGCAGACATCGGAGCGCTGGTGGTGGGCCTTGGCGGGCTCACCGGTGACGACGTCGACGGTGGCCAGGGCGCGCGGCACGGTGGCGATCGGCTTCATCGCGGCGCGGACGCGCAGCAGCTCACCGGTGGTGAGGCCGCCCTCGGTGCCGCCGGCCCGGCCGGAGGCGCGCTTGATGCCGTCCTCGGTCACCAGGATCTCGTCGTGCGCCTTGGACCCGGGCACCCGGGCGAGGTCGAAGCCGTCGCCGACCTCGACGCCCTTGATGGCCTGGATGCCCATGAGCGCCCCGGCGAGGCGGGCGTCGAGCCGCCGGTCCCAGTGCACGTGCGAGCCGAGTCCGACGGGCACGCCGTACGCCAGCACCTCGACCACGCCGCCGAGGGTGTCACCGTCCTTGTGGGCCTGGTCGATCTCGGCGACCATCGCCTTGCTCGCGTCGGCGTCGAGGCAGCGCACCGGGTCGGCGTCGAGCCGCTCCACGTCGGAGGGGACCGGGTAGACCCCGTACGGCGCCTTGGCGGCGGCCAGCTCCACGACGTGGCTGACGATCTCGATGCCCGCGGTCTCCTTGAGGTAGGACCGGGCGACGGCACCGAGGGCGACCCGGGCCGCGGTCTCCCGGGCGCTGGCGCGCTCCAGGACCGGCCGGGCCTCGTCGAAGCCGTACTTCTGCATGCCGGCGAGGTCGGCGTGGCCGGGGCGGGGCCGGGTCAGCGGGGCGTTGCGGGCCTGCTCGGCCAGCACCTGGGGGTCGACCGGGTCGGCCGACATGACCTGCTCCCACTTGGGCCACTCGGTGTTGCCGACCATCACGGCGACCGGGGAGCCCATGGTGAGGCCGTGCCGGACACCGCCGAGGAAGGTGACCTTGTCCTGCTCGAACTTCATCCGCGCACCGCGGCCGTAGCCGAGCCGTCGCCGGGCGAGCGCGTCCGCCACCATCTCCGTGGTGACCGGGACGCCGGCGGGAAGGCCCTCCAGCGTCGCCACCAGTGCGGGGCCGTGCGACTCCCCCGCGGTCAGCCAGCGCAACCTGCTCAACGGTGCTCCTCATGCTCGCGCCTGAAATCCAGCGGCGCGACCGGGTGCGCGGCCCTGGCCCGCCGCCTCCGATCCTCCCACGACCGGGGCCCCGGCCCCGCCGCCGGTCCATCAGACGGACGGCGCGAGCGGGGCCGGGCGGGCGTCAGCGGGCGGCCAGGGCCTCTTCCCCGGCCTTGCGCATGGCGGCGAGCGGGGCGGGCGAGCGGCCCGTCATCTGCTCGACCTGGAGGACCGCTTGGTGCACGAGGAGGTCGAGACCTCCGACGACTGCGCCACCCTGGTCGGTCCAGGCGGAGGCGAGCCGGGTCGGCCACGGCTCGTACAGCACGTCGAAGAGCGTGCCGGGGCGCTCCGGTACGGCCCCGGCCAGCGCGTCCGCCGCCCCTGCGGGGGTGGTCGCGATGACGAGGGGCGCGGTCAGCGCCCGGTCGGCCTCCGCCCAGTCGGCGATGCGGACGTCGACGTCGAGCCGTTCGCCCCATCCGCGCATCTCGTCGGCGCGGGCCGCGCTGCGGACGTACGCGGTGACGGGTCCGGCGCAGATGCCGGACAGCGCCGCCAGCGCGGAGGACGCGGTGGCGCCCGCGCCGAGGATCGCGGCGGACTCGACCTTGTCGACGCCGCGTTCGCGCAGGGCCGCGATCATGCCGGGGATGTCGGTGTTGTCGCCGGTGCGTCGGCCGTCCTCGCCGAGGACCACGGTGTTCACGGCCTCGACGGAGGCGGCGGTGTCGGTGATCCCGTCGAGCAGCGGGATGACGGCCCGCTTCAGCGGCATGGTCAGCGAGAGCCCGGCCCAGCTCCCGTCCAGCCCCTCGATGAACCCGGGCAGCGCCTGCTCATCGACCTCGAACCGGCCGTACGACCAGTCGTCGAGGCCGAGTTCGGCGTAGGCGGCCCGGTGCAGGACCGGGGAGAGCGAGTGGGCGATGGGCGAGCCGAGGACGGCGGCGCGGTGCTGGGTGCTCACTGACCCGACTGCTCCTTCTTGTACTTCTCGCGGTTCCGCTCGTGCTCCTCGTTGGTCACGGCGAAGAGCGTCTTGTCCTCGGTGACCGAGACGAAGTAGTACCAGGGGCCGGGGGTGGGCTTCATGGCGGACTGCAGGGCCGTGTCCCCGGGGTTGTTGATGGGACCGGGCGGCAGGCCGTGAATGTAGTACGTGTTGTACGGGTGCTTGAAGTTCCGGAGGTCCGAGACCGCTCCGATGTCGAGCGTGCTCTGCTTCTTCGCGTAGTTCACGGTGGAGTCGAAGTCGAGCAGACCGTTGGTCTCGACGTTGCCGGGCTTCAGGCGGTTGTAGACGACACGCGCCACCTTGCCGAAGTCGTGTTTGTACTTGCCTTCGGCCTGGACGAGGCTGGCGACGGTGATCAGCTGCCAGGGGTCCTTGAGCTTCAGCTTCTCGGCGTTCTCCGCCAGGTCTGCCTTCTCGTACTCCTCGTTGGCGCGGGAGACCATCGACTTGAGGACGGTCTCCGGCTTCATCCCCTTCGTGACCGGGTACGCCGCCGGGTAGAGGAAGCCCTCCAAGGGGTCGAGGACACCCTTGTGGCCCTTGGCCCAGTCCGGGAGGCCGAGGCTGCCCGCCTCCTTCTCGGCCACCTTGGCGGTCGTTCCCTTGGCGACGCCCAGCTTGGTGTCGATGGAGGCGTACACCAGCCGGTTCGGCGTGCCCTCCGGGATGATCAGAAGATTCTGGCTCTTCGGGTCCACCATCATCTTCACGGCCTCGGACGCCGACATCTGCGAATGCAGGAGGTAGACCCCCGCCTGGATGCCCTTGCCCTTCGGGTTCTCGTTCTGGGCCGAGACGAAGGCGTCGACGCTCTTCACGACGCCGGCCTTCTTCAGGATGTTGCCGATGTCGTACCCGAACGCGCCCTTCGGGATCTCCACCTCGACCGAGCCCGAGCCACTGCCCGAGTAGTCCGGGGCGGGGCCGAAGCGGTCCTGGTAGAACGAGTAGCCGAAGTAGCCCGCGCCGCCGACGCCGGCGACCAGGACCAGGGAGACGACCAGGCACGCGCAGCCGCTGCGGCCCTTCTTCTTCTTGCCCTTGCCCCGGCGCTCGCCGCCCCCGCTGCTGTCGCGGTCGTCGTCATCGTCGTCGTAGTCGTCGTCCCGGGGCTTCTTGCCGCTGTCCTTCTCGTCCACGCCCGTGAAGAAGGGGTGGGTCTCCTCCGGCGGCTCCTCCGGGTCCCAGTCCGGGGCCGCCTCGGGCGCCTCGGCGGGAGCGGCCTCGCGGCGGCCGGGGGGCTGCGGCGGCGGGTAGGCGTCAGGGGTGCCGTAGTAGTCGTTCGTCTCGCCGTAGCCGTACGTGGCCACGGGCTCGCCCTCGTACGGCGGCACCGCCTGCCGGCCGGTGTCCCAGCCGGTGTCGTAGCCGGGCTGCGGCTGCTGCCCGTACGGATCCTGCGGGTGCTGGTTCCCGTACGCCTGCTGCTGGTACTGCTGCTGGGCGTACGGGTCCTGCTGCTGATGGTGCTGCGGCTGCTGCTGCGCGTACGGGTCCTGCTGCTGGTACTGCCCGCCGTACGGGTCCTGCGGCTGCTGCTGGTACGGGTCGTACTGGCCCTGCGGATACTGCTGCTGGGCGCCGTACGGGGTCGTGCCGTCGTACTGGTTCTGGCCGTCGTACTGGGCCTGGCCGTGGGCAGGCTGCTGGCCGCCCCACCCCTGGTCCCCGTACAAGGGATCCTCGGGATGCCACGGTTCGGAGCCGGGGCCCCGGCCATACTCAGTCATCGATCCCCTTGAGCCGCGAGACGATGTTCCGTCTCTTTGCTGTGCGGTGTTTGTTCGAACACCGCCGCATCGCGCGGAACGTTACCGTATTGCGATCAGACCACTACTTCGACGGCCTCGCCCGGCGGATTACCCGAAGCGCGCTCCGACTCCAGAGCGTTCTGCAGGATCACCACAGCGGCAGCCTGGTCGATGACGGATCGGCCCTTTTTGGACTTCACGCCCGAGGCACGCAGCCCCTGGCTCGCCGTCACTGTGGTCATCCTCTCGTCCAGCAGACGCACCGGAATGGGTGCGACCGCTCGGGCGAGCACATCGGCGAACGCCCGGACCTTCACGGCGGCAGGGCCCTCGCCGCCCCCCAGGGAGCGCGGCAGTCCGACGACGACCTCGATCGGTTCGTACTCCGCGACGATCTGTCCCAGCCGCCGGTGGGCGGCCGGGACATCACGTCCCGGCACGGTCTCCACCGGCGTCGCGAGGATCCCGTCGGGGTCGCACGAGGCGACCCCGATCCGGGCGTCCCCGACGTCGATCGCCAGCCGGCGACCGCGGCGCATCTGCGTCATGCCCGGCGTCACGCCGTCTCGGTGACGAGGCGTTCGACGGCGGCGACGGCGTCGCCGATCGCCTCCGGGTTCTGGCCGCCGCCCTGCGCGACGTCCGGCTTGCCGCCGCCCCCGCCGCCGAGGGTCTTGGCGGCGGTACGGACGAGGTCGCCGGCCTTGAGGCCGCGCTCGCGGGCCGCCTCGTTGGTCGCGATGACGGTCAGCGGGCGCCCGTTGGCCGTCGTGAACAGCGCGACGACCGCCGGGCGGCCGCCCTGGATGCGGCCCCGCACGTCGAGGACGAGCTTGCGCAGGTCGTCGGCGGAGGTGCCGTCCGGCACCTGGCCGGTGACCAGGGCGACGCCCCGGACGTCCTTCGCGGAGTCCACGAGACCGGCGGCGGCCGCGAGGACCTTCTCCGCGCGGAACTTCTCGATCTCCTTCTCGGCGTCCTTCAGCTTGCCGAGCATGCCCGCGATCTTCTCCGGCAGCTCCTCGGAGCGGCCCTTGACCAGCTCCTGGAGCTGGGCGACGACCGTGTGCTCCTTGGCCAGGAAGTTGTACGCGTCGACGCCGACCAGGGCCTCGATGCGGCGCACGCCGGAACCGATGGAGGACTCGCCGAGCAGCTTGACCAGGCCGAGCTGGGCGGTGTTGTGGACGTGCGTACCGCCGCAGAGCTCCTTGGAGAAGTCCCCGATGGTGACGACCCGGACCCGCTCGCCGTACTTCTCGCCGAACTCCGCGATGGCGCCCTGCTTCTTCGCCTCACCGATCGACATGACCTCGGCCTGCACGTCGAGCTCGCGGGCCAGGACCTCGTTGATCTTCTGCTCGACGTCGGTGAGGACCGTGCCCGGAACGGCGGCCGGCGAGCCGAAGTCGAAGCGGAAGCGGCCCGGGGAGTTCTCCGAACCGGCCTGGGCGGCCGTGGGGCCGAGCGCGTCGCGCAGCGCCTGGTGCGTGAGGTGCGTGGCGCTGTGCGCGCGGGCGATGGCGCGGCGGCGGGTGGAGTCGATGGCCGCGTACGCGGACGCGCCGACCGTGACCTCGCCGACCTGGACGGAGCCCTTGTGCACGGAGACGCCCGGGACCGGCTGCTGGACGTCGCGGACCACGATGACGGCGCCGCTGTCGAGCCGGATGCGGCCCTGGTCGGCGAGCTGGCCGCCGCCCTCGGCGTAGAACGGGGTGCGGTCGAGGACGACCTCGATCTCGTCGCCCTCGGTGGCGGCGGGCGAGGGGACACCGTCCACGAGGAGGCCGACGATCGTCGACTCGCCCTCGGTCATGGTGTAGCCGGTGAACTCGGTGACGCCGGAGTTGTCGGCGACCTCGCGGTAGGCGGAGAGGTCGGCGTGGCCGGTCTTCTTGGCCTTGGCGTCGGCCTTGGCCTTGGCCCGCTGCTCCTGCATGAGGCGGCGGAACCCGTCCTCGTCCACGGAGAGCCCCTGCTCGGCGGCCATCTCCAGGGTGAGGTCGATCGGGAAGCCCCAGGTGTCGTGGAGCAGGAACGCCTTGTCGCCGGCGAGGACCGTGCCGCCGGCGGCCTTGGTCTCGGTGACGGCGGTCTCCAGGATGTTGGTGCCGCCCTTGAGGGCCTTGAGGAACGCGGCCTCCTCCGCGAGCGCGACGGTCTCGATGCGCTTGCGGTCGGTGATCAGCTCCGGGTACTGCTGCCCCATCGTGTTGACCACGACGTCGACCAGCTCGCGGACGACGGAGCCGGTGGCGCCCATCAGGCGCATGTTGCGGATGGCGCGGCGCATGATGCGGCGCAGCACATAGCCGCGGCCCTCGTTGCCGGGGGTGACGCCGTCGCCGATGAGCATCACGGAGGTGCGGATGTGGTCGGCGACCACGCGCAGCGAGACGTCGGTGGACTCGGCGGCGCCGTAGCGCACCCCGGTCAGCTCGGTGGCGCGGTCCATGACGACGCGCAGGGTGTCGGTCTCGTACATGTTCTGCACGCCCTGCAGGATCATCGCGAGGCGTTCGAGGCCGAGACCGGTGTCGATGTTCTTGGAGGGCAGGTCGCCGAGGATCGGGAAGTCGTCCTTGCCCTCGCCCGCGCCGCGCTCGTACTGCATGAAGACCAGGTTCCAGATCTCCACGTAGCGCTCGTCGTTGACGGCCGGCCCGCCCTCGACGCCGAACTCGGGGCCGCGGTCGTAGTTGATCTCGGAGCACGGGCCGCACGGGCCGGGGACGCCCATGGACCAGAAGTTGTCCTTCTTGCCCAGGCGCTGGATGCGCTCGGCCGGGACACCGATCTTGTCGCGCCAGATGGCCTCGGCCTCGTCGTCGTCCAGGTAGACCGTGATCCACAGGCGCTCGGGGTCGAGACCGAAGCCGCCGTCCGCCACGGAGCTGGTCAGCAGCTCCCAGGCGTACTCGATGGCGCCTTCCTTGAAGTAGTCGCCGAACGAGAAGTTGCCGCACATCTGGAAGAAGGTGCCGTGCCGGGTGGTCTTGCCGACCTCCTCGATGTCCGGCGTGCGCACGCACTTCTGCACGCTGGTGACGCGCGGCGCGGGCGGCTTGACCTCACCGAGGAAGTAGGGCTTGAACGGCACCATGCCGGCGGGGACCAGCAGCAGAGTCGGGTCGTCCGCGATGAGCGACGCCGAAGGGACAACGGTGTGACCGCGCTCCTCGTAGAAGCTCAGCCAGCGGCGACGAATTTCTGCCGACTCCATCAGTGGTCCTCATTCCGGTTGTACGAGTGGTAGGGGAGCTTGCGGTAGGTGGCGGGGGCCGGGTGCGGGTCCGCGTCGGCCGCCTCGACGGCCGGCCGGCGCGCCGGGGGCAGCTCGCGGGCGTCCGCCGCTTCGAGGCCCAGCGCCTCGCCGAGTTCGGCTTCGCGCCTGACCATGCCCTCGCGGACGTCCAGCGCGAAGTCCTTGAGCTTGTGACCGGCCATGATCGCCTTGTCGGCGGCCTGCGCCGCGAGGCTTTCGGGGGTCAGCTGCTTGATCTTCCGGTTGACCTTGGTGGTGGCCCACACTCCGGCGGCTGCGCCGGCGGTGAACCAGAACGTACGGCGGAACATCGCTGCGTCAGTCCTTAGATCCGCGGGAATTTCGGCCGCCGCGCTTCCTGCCGCGCGCGGACGGGACGGTCCGGCCGACGATCACCGAGCGCCGGGATCGCGCCTCCGGTTCGGGGGCGGACCGGCGGCCGATGGCCTGCCGGACCCCGTAGCCGAACGCGGCGACCTTGACCAGGGGCCCGCCGAACGTGGAGGCGACCGTGGTGGAGAGCGCGGAGGCGTTGGAGGTGACCTCCTGCACGTCCGTCGCGATGGCGTCGACCTTGTCGAGCTGGGTCTGCGCGGAGCGTACGGTCGCGGAGGCGTCCGCGAGCAGGGGGACGGCCTGTTCGGTCACGTCCGCCACGAGTTTGGTGGTCGCCCTGAGCGTCTGGGCGAGCCTCACCAGCACGACGGCGAGGAACGAAACCAGGATCGCCCAGAAGACGGCCACGATGATCCCGGCCACCTCACCACCGGACACAGTGCACCGCGCTCTCTGGCTTGTCGTCAGTCTCTGTCTTGTTCTCCTGCTCTGCGGCGAGGGCCGTTCAGGGCGGCCGGTCACCTTCCCCCGAGCCTATCGCGCCGGGGCTCACGCCCCGCACCGCGTGGACCGGGTGTGGGGCGGGGATGAGCGGGACGAGATTGTACGGAGCGCTTTCAAGCCAGTACTCTGCGTGTCTCATGCGACGCCCTCAGCGCCCTTCTCCGCCCGCCGGCGACTCCGGTACCCCGGCCGCCGCCGACGACACCGCCGCACCTCCGCACCCGGGCAATCTGCCCGCGGAGCTGAACGACTTCGTGGGGCGGGAGAGCGAGTTGGACGCGCTCGCCCGCTCTCTGGAGGAATCGCGGCTCGTCACCGTGACCGGGGTGGGCGGCGTCGGCAAGACCCGTCTGGTCACCAGAGCGGCAGCGCTGCTGGAGAAACGGTACTGCGACGGGGTGTGGCTGGTGGAGCTGTCCGCCGTCCATGACGCCGGGCTGCTGGAACACGCCGTGGCCGAGGCGCTGGGACTCACCGACCACACCGCCCGGCCGCCCCGCGCCGCGATCGTGGAGCACTGCGCGGACCGCGGCCTCCTGCTGGTGATCGACGGCTTCGAACACCTGGTGGACGACTGCGCCGCGCTGGTACGGGAGCTGTTGCGCCGCGCCCCGCGGCTGCGGGTCCTCGCGGCGGGCCGGCTGCCGCTGGAGCTGGCGGGCGAGGCGGTCCACCCGCTCGCGACCATGACCGACGAGGACGCGCTCCGGCTGTTCGCCGAGCGGGCCGCCGGGGTGCGGCCCGGCTTCCGGCTGACCGGGCACGGCCTCGCCCACGCCCAGGAGCTGTGCCGCCGGCTCGACGGCATCCCGCTGGCCCTGGAGCTGGCGGCGGGGCGGCTGCGGGCCCTGTCGACCGAGCAGGTGCTGCAACGGCTGGACGACCGCTTCCGGCTGCTGACCGGGGGGACCAGGGGCGCCCTGGAGCGGCACCAGACGCTGCGGACGGCCATCGGCTGGAGCCATGAGCTGTGCGCGCCGCCGCAGCGGCTGCTGTGGGCCCGGCTCTCGGTCTTCGCCGGGCAGTTCGACCTGGAGGCCGTCGAGTACATCTGCAGCGGGCCGGACCTGCCCGCCGATTCGGTGCTCGACGTGCTGTCCGGGCTGCTGGCCCAGTCCGTGGTGCTGCGCGAGGACTCCCCCGCCGGCACCCGCTACCGGATGCTGGACACCGTGCGCGAGTACGGCGCCGAATGGCTGGCCGCCACGGGGGACACCGAGCGGCTGCGCCGACGGCACCGCGACTGGTTCCTGGGCCTGGCGACCTGGTGCGAGCTGGACTGGTTCAGTCCCCGGCAGGCGGAGGTGGCCGCCCGGGCCGAGAGCGACCTGCCGAATCTGCGCCGGGCCATGGAGTGCTCGCTGGAGAGCCCGCAGGAGGCGCACCTGGCGCAGTACCTGGCGGGCACGCTGTGGTTCCTGTGGGTGGGCTGCGGGCGCCTCTCGGAGGGCCGGCACTGGCTGGAGCACGTACTGGAGGAGGACACCCCGTACGACTCCTCGCGGCTGAAGGCCCTGTGGGTGCTGGGATACGTGGCCGTCCTCCAGGGGGACCCGGTGGGGGCGATCTCCGCGCTGACGGAGTGCCGGGAGGAGGCCGAGGCGGCGGGCGACGCCACCGCGGCCGCGTACGCCGTGCACCGCACCGGGTGCCTGGCGCTGGTCACGGACGACATGGAGCGCGCCCGGGGCCTCCTGGACGACGCGCTCGGCCGCTACCGGGAGCTGGGCGAGCTGAACAGCAACGTCCTGATGGCCCAGGTCGAACTGGCCATGGCCACCGGCTTCCTGGGGGATGCGGAGCGGGCCGTCGCGATCTGCGAGGAGGTCCGGGACATCTGCGAGGACCACGGCGAGCGGTGGGCCCTGAGCTACGCGCTGTACGTCCTGGCCTACGCGTCCCTGGAACGGGGCGCCCCGGAGCGGGCCCGGCGGCTGCTCCTCGAATCGCTGGCCATCAGCCACGGCTTCCACGACCTGCTCGGCACGGTCCTGGTCCTCGAACTGCTGGCCCTGGTCACGGTCACCGAGGGGGACGCGGCCGAGGCGGCGCTGCTCCAGGGGGCCGCCGACCGGATCTGGCCCTCGGTCGGCCTGCCGCTGTTCGGCTCGGCGTACTACGGGGCACCGAGGGCCCGCTGCGAGGAGCTGGCGCTGCGGGAGCTGGGCGGGGCGCGGTACGCGGCGGCGCTCGGCGCGGGCGGGGAGCTGGCGCCGGACGCGGCGGTCGCCCGGGCGCTCCGGACGCGGGAGAACGCGAAAGCCCGCCGCCTCCCCGGGGACCGGGAAGGGGCGGGCCTGAGCGCCGGTGAAGAGCGGCTACGCCTGGATCAGCGGGCGTAGTACTCGACGACGAGCTGCTCGTCGCAGATCACGGGGATTTCCTTGCGGTTCGGGTCCCGGTCAAGGCGGAAGGCCAGGGCCTTCAGGTTCACCTGCAGGTAGCGCGGGGTCTCGCCGTCGGTGTCGTAACCACCCTCGCGGGCCACCTGGAAGGGGACCTTGGAGCGGCTGCGCTCGCGGACCTGGACCACGTCGTCGGGGCGGACGCGGAACGACGGCTTGTCGACCTTGCCACCGTTGACCTCGATGTGGCCGTGGACGACCATCTGGCGGGCCTGGTAGATGGTCCGGGCGATGCCCGAACGCAGGACCAGCGCGTCGAGACGGCGCTCGAGCTCGACGACCAGCGCCTCGCCCGTCTTGCCCTCGGCCTTCTTGGCGCGGTCGTAGGCGCGCGCCATCTGGCGCTCGCTGATGTCGTACTGCGCACGCAGACGCTGCTTCTCCAGCAGACGGACCTTGTAGTCCGAGTTCTGCTTGCGGCCGCGGCCGTGCTCGCCCGGCGGGTAGGGGCGGGCCTCGAAGTACTTGACCGCCTTCGGCGTCAGCGCGATGCCGAGCGCGCGGCTCTTCTTGACCTTGGGACGCGACTGATTAGGCACGTTCTCCAGACCTCCGTTGTAGGTTAGGTTAGGCTCACCTTACTCAAGGAGATCGCATGTCTCGCCCTGGGAACACCACACACGTCACGGACAGCACAGACAGCATCGACGCGCCTGATGGCGTCGAGATGACGGAGGACCGATCAGATCGTGGTCAGCCGCGTCCCAGCGGGCTTGAAAACACTCGGATGCCGTCAGCAGCCGAGCGCACACGAACTCTCGTACAGAGTACCTGCTCCGCGGTACTGCTCGTTCCCGGGCTCGAAGCGGCGGGCTCGGACCAGCTCATGCCGCTGTCCCGGGGCGTGGGGCCGGACGGCGACCTGTTCCTGGAATTCCCCGCGGATTCCCCGGCCGTACGGGCCGCGACGCACGCCCTCGACGACGAGCTGCCGGCCGTGCTGGAGATCACGGACGTCGCGCCGGTCTCCGTACCCCACCGTATCCGGGGCCGGGCCCGGGTCAGCGGCTGGCTGACCGCCGTCCCCGGGATGGCGGGCCCCGGCCGGACGATGCTGCGCCTGGAGACGGACGAGGCGCACATCGACGACCTGTGGGGCGTGGAGGAGGTCGACGCCGAGAGCTTCCGCGACGCCGCCGCCGACCCGCTCGCCCTCCACGAGGCCGAGCTGCTCCAGCACCTCTACTCGTCGCACTCGGAGGAGCTGGCGTCGCTGTGCGAGCTGATCGGCGAGCGCGCCGTGTGCTCCTGCCCCGAGCACCGGCCGGCCGTGGTGCCGCTGGTGCTGGACCGGTTCGGGCTGCGGGTGCGCTTCTGCGAGCAGGAGGGCGGCTGCTTCGACGCCCGCTTCGAGTTCCCCGAGCCGGTGCGGGACGTGGTGGAACTCAGCCACGCCATGCACACGCTCTTCGCGGCCGCCGCCCGCTGAGGAGCGTGCGCGGGGCTCAGGCCGTACCGCCCGCCCCGTCCTCGTCGTCCGTCCGGCCGAGCCGCTCCCTGACCCGGTCCACCACGTCCGCGTACCGCGCCTCGGCGCCGTAGCGGGTGGGGCGGTAGTACTGCTTGTCGCTCACCGCGTCCGGTGCGTACTGCTGGGCGGCGATACCGCCGGGGACATCGTGCGGGTAGACGTAGCCCTGGGCGTGGCCCAGCTTGGCCGCGCCCTTGTAGTGGCCGTCGCGCAGATGGGCCGGGACCGGACCGGCCAGCCCCTTGCGGATGTCCTCGCGGGCGGCGGAGATCGCCAGCGTCGCCGCGTTGGACTTGGGGGCGAGGGCCAGGGCGATGGTGGCGTGGCTGAGGGTGAGCGCCGCCTCGGGGAAGCCGATCAGGGCCACCGCCTGGGCGGCCGCGACCGCGGTGGGCAGCGCCGTCGGGTCGGCGAGGCCGATGTCCTCGCTGGCCGAGATCATCAGCCGCCGGGCGATGAACCTCGGGTCCTCCCCCGCCTCGATCATGCGGGCCAGGTAGTGCAGGGCCGCGTCCACGTCGGAGCCCCGGATCGACTTGATCAGGGCGCTGGCCACGTCGTAGTGCTGGTCACCGTCCCGGTCGTACTTCACGGCCGCCCGGTCGACGGTCTCCTCCAGGGTGAGGAGCGTGATCTCCTCCTCCCGCTTGGACAGCGCGGCACCGGCCGCGGCCTCCAGGGCGGTCAGCGCGCGGCGGGCGTCGCCCCCGGCGATGCGCAGCAGGTGCTCCTCGGCCTCCTCCGGGAGGCTCACCGCTCCGCCGAGGCCGCGTTCGTCGGTGAGGGCGCGGTGCAGCAGGCCGCGCAGGTCGTCATCGGTCAGGGGCTCCAGCGTCAGCAGCAGCGAGCGCGAGAGGAGCGGGGAGATGACGGAGAAGTACGGATTTTCCGTGGTCGCGGCGATCAGGGTGACCCAGCGGTTCTCGACGGCGGGGAGCAGGGAGTCCTGCTGGGCCTTGGAGAAGCGGTGGATCTCGTCCAGGAAGAGAACGGTCTCCTTGCCGTAGCCCCCGGTGGCGCGGCGGGCGCCCTCGATCACGGCGCGGACTTCCTTGACGCCCGCAGTGATCGCGGAGAGCTCGACGAATCGTTTGTTCGTCGCCTTGCTGACCACGTACGCGAGGGTGGTCTTACCGGTCCCGGGCGGGCCCCAGAGGATGACCGACGAGGGGCCGGCCGGTCCGCCGCCGCTCTCGCCGACCAGGCGGCGCAGGGGCGAGCCCGGCTTGAGCAGATGCTGCTGGCCGACGACCTCGTCCAGCGTACGGGGACGCATCCGGACGGCCAGCGGGCTGCTGGACGGGTCCTTCTCCTGGCGGTCTTCGGCAGCGGCGGTAAAGAGGTCGGGCTCCACGTCTCGAAGCCTATGCCACCCCACTGACAACAGGGCCGGGCCGAGGGTGCGGCCCGGCGGCGCGGGGGCGGGTCAGCTGGTCCAGAAGTCCCACCAGCGGGTCAGGATGAGCATGCCGATGATGCCGATCCAGAGCACCGGGGGCACCCAGTGGAACTCGGTGAGGCCGTTGCGCAGCCAGGAGGGCGCGGGGATGATGCCGTGCCGGATGTTGTGCGTGGTGACGTAGCAGAACATCAGGATGGTGGCGACCCAGGCCAGGCAGCACCACAGGCAGAGCGAGTTGATGTTGTACAGCGACTGGTACTGGAGCCAGGTGCAGAAGCCGACGCCGAAGAGCGTGCCCGCGTTCATGCCGAGCCAGTACCAGGGGCGGAAGCGGGCTCCGGCCAGCAGTGCCAGGCCGATGCCGATGATCACCGGGTAGGTGACCATGCCGAGCCAGGGGTTGGGGAAGCCGAAGGCGGACGCCTGCTCGCTCTTCATGATGTTGCCGCAGGCGACCACGGGGTTGAGGCTGCACCCGGGGACGAAGGAGGGGTCCTCCATCATCTTGAGCTTGTCGAGCGTGATGACCCATGCGGCGAGCGTTCCGGCGGCGCCCGTGATCATGAGCAGGATGGCCAGCGCGCGGCTGCCGCCGATGGTCCGCTGCCCGCCCCTCTCGTCCTGGTCGGAGGAGGGATGGTCAACCGCTGCAGTCGTCATATCGCCGTTTCCGTCACTGAGTAGCCTGCTGGGGCAGGGTCATTGTGCCGCACAGCTCGGCCGCTCTTCCGTTCGATGCACATAAAGACGTACGCATCGCGGCGGGCCTGTCCGGAAGCGGATCCCGGGCCCCGCAGCCGCGACGAGGCGGATCGCGCCCCGCGCACCGCTCTCCCGGACGTCACATCCCGCAAGGACGGAATCACCGTGCGGGATGAATCCGCGCTCACCGCGTTGACGCGAGGGGGCGGGCGCACCGCCCGCCCCCGGCACATCTCACGCCAGGCGCGCCCGGACCGTCTCGACCACGTCGGAGACGGGCACCGGCGTCTGCTCGCCGGACTCCATGTCCTTGAGCTGGACGTGGCCCTCGGCCAGGTCGCGCTCGCCGGCCACGATCGTGAAGCGGGCGCCCGAACGGTTGGCGCTCTTCATCGCGCCCTTCAGCCCCCGGCCGCCGAACGCGAAGTCGGCGGCGACGCCCTCCCGGCGCAGCCGCGTGACGACGCCGAACAGGACCCGGCGCGCCTCCTCGCCGAGCGGGACCGCGAAGACGCTGGTGGTGGAGGGCAGGTCCAGCTCGATGCCCTCGGCCTCCAGGGCGAGGACCGTGCGGTCCACGCCGAGCGCCCAGCCGACCGACGGGAGCGCGGGACCGCCGATCATCTCGGAGAGCCCGTCGTAGCGGCCGCCGCCGCCGACCGCCGACTGCGAGCCGAGACCGTCGTGGACGAACTCGAAGGTGGTGCGCGTGTAGTAGTCGAGGCCGCGGACCAGCTTCTCGTCGTCCTCGTAGATCACGCCCGCCTCGTTGAGCAGGTCGCGGACCTGCTCGTGGTACGCCTTGCACGCGTCGCAGAGGAAGTCGCGCAGCGCCGGGGCGCCGGTGAGCTGCTTCTGGACCTCGGGGCGCTTGTCGTCGAGGACGCGCAGCGGGTTGATCTCGATGCGCCGCCGGGTCTCCTCGTCCAGGTCCAGCTCGCGCAGGAAGCCCTGGAGCGCGTCCCGGTAGACGGGGCGGCACTCCTTGTCGCCCAGCGAGTTCAGCAGGATCCGGAACTCGCGCAGGCCCAGCGCGCGGTACGCCTGGTCGGCGAGGATGATCAGCTCGGCGTCGAGCGCCGGGTCCTCGGCGCCGATGGCCTCGGCCCCGACCTGCGAGAAGTGGCGGTAGCGGCCCTTCTGCGGGCGTTCGTAGCGGTAGTACGAGCCGGAGTACCAGAGCTTGACCGGCAGGTTGCCCAGCTTGTGGAGGTTGGCCTCCAGCGCCGCGCGGAGCACCGAGGCGGTGCCCTCGGGGCGCAGGGCGAGCTGGGAGCCGCCCTTGGTGGTGAGGGTGTACATCTCCTTCGTCACGATGTCGGTGGACTCACCGACGCCGCGCGAGAAGAGGGCCACGTCCTCGAAGCCCGGGGTCTCGATGTAGCCGTAGCCGGAGTTCTTCAGGGGGGCGGCGATGGCCTCGCGCACCGCCAGGTACTTCGCGGAGTCCGGCGGGGTCAGGTCGTACGTGCCCTTGGGGGCCTTGAAGGTGCTCACGATGTCGCTCTCGTCACATTCCTCGTCGGGGCGCGTCCGCACCGGTCATCCCGGTCAGAAACGGGTTGGCGGCGCGCTCGCGGCCGATGGTCGTCTGGGGGCCGTGGCCGGACAGCACCACGGTCGAGTCGTCGAGCGGCAGGCACACACGGGCCAGCGACTCGAGGAGCTCGGCGTGGTCGCCGCCGGGCAGGTCGGTGCGTCCGACGGAGCCGGCGAAGAGCAGGTCGCCCGAGAAGAGGACCGGGGGGACCTCCGGGGTCTCGGGCATCCTGAACGTCACCGACCCCTTGGTATGGCCGGGCGCGTGCGAGACGCCGAACTCCATGCCGGCGAGGCGCAGGCGGGCGCCGTCGGTCAGCTCCTGGACGTCGTCCGGCTCCCCCACCGTCAGCTCGCCCATGAGCGGCATCCCGATGGAGCGGCCGAGCGCCTTCTCGGGGTCGCTCATCATGTAGCGGTCCTCGGGGTGGATCCAGGCGGGGACGTCGTGCGCGCCGCACACCGGGACGACCGAGGCGACATGGTCGATGTGGCCGTGCGTGAGGACGACGGCGACGGGCTTGAGCCGATGCTTCTTCAGCGTTTCCTCGACTCCGGCGGCGGCCTGGTGGCCCGGGTCGATGATCACGCACTCCTCACCCGCGGCGGGGGCGACCAGGTAACAGTTGGTCCCCCAGGCACCGGCGGGGAACCCGGCAATCAGCACGATCGTCCTCAATCGGTAGTCCAACGCGGAAGAGCGACCGCGAGGTCACAGCAGTTCAGAGCCTACCGGCGCTCCTCATTCCACAGCTAACCCATATACGGTACGGGGCGACCCAGGCCCGAACACACGACGTACAAGGAGAACACCCGGTGGTCACCAGCGATCAGCGGCGGCGGCAGCTCGCCCGGGAGAAGTACGAGCGGCAGCAGCGGCGCCGGGAGGAGGCCCGGCAGCGTACGAGGCGGCTGACGCTCGCCATCACCTCGGCGGTCGCCGTGGTGGCGGTCATCGGCGGCGCTACGTACCTCGCCACCAGCGGGAACGACGACAAGGACAAGACGGACGCGGCGGCGAGCCAGAGCCCGTCGGCCGAGGCGTCGCCGTCGCCCACGGAGGAGGCGAAGCCGGAGCCGGCGATGAAGATCGACAAGAAGGCCGAGTACACGATGTCGCTCAAGACGAGCCAGGGCGACATCGCGTTCACCATGGACGCGTCGAAGACCCCGCACACGACGAACTCCTTCAAGTCGCTGGCCGACAAGAAGTTCTTCGACGGCACCAAGTGCCACCGGCTGACCACGGAGAACATCTACGTCCTCCAGTGCGGCGACCCCAAGGGCGACGGCAGCGGCGGTCCGGGCTACACCATCCCGGACGAGAACCTGACCGCGCTGGGCAAGGCGGGCGCGGAGGGCTCGGTGACGTACCCGGCGGGCACGGTGGCGATGGCCAATACCGGCCAGCCGCACACCGGCGGCAGCCAGTTCTTCCTGGTCTACAAGGACAGCAAGCTGCCGCCCACGTACACGCCGTTCGGCACGATGGACGCGAAGTCGCTGAAGGCCGTCCAGGCCGTCGGCAAGGCCGGGGTGGACGGCGGCGGGCCCGACGGTGCGCCGAAGAAGGCCGTGAACATCTCGAAGCTGACCGTCGACAAGGTGTGATTCCGGGGGCGGGCCCGCCGGGCGGCGAATAAATCCGGCCGTGCGGAGTGCGGACAGCCGGGCGGCCCGTCGCCTAGATTGGCGTCGTGCAGGGCGGGCGGTGCCCGCCCCAGGAAACTGTGGACGATGCCAGGGGGGTGACCCCCTCACGGGCATCAGGTGGAGGAGGCGCTGTGAGCAGCGACCCGTGGGGCCGTGTCGATGAGACCGGCACCGTGTACGTGCGTACAGCCGACGGCGAGCAGGTCGTCGGATCGTGGCAGGCCGGTTCGCCGGCGGAGGCCCTGGCCTACTTCGAGCGCAAGTACGAGGGCATTGTGGTCGAGATTGGCCTCCTCGAACGGCGGGTGAAGACCACCGATCTGTCCGCGAAGGACGCGACGGCCGCCATCGAGCACCTGCGCACCCAGGTCGACGAGCACCACGCCGTCGGCGACCTGGACGCGCTGCGCAAGCGGCTGGACGCGCTCGTCGCGACGGTCGATTCGCGGCGCGAGGAGCGTAAGGCGCAGAAGGCGAAGCAGGCCGACGAGGCGAAGCACGCCAAGGAGGCCCTGGTCGCCGAGGCCGAGGAGCTGGCGCAGAGCGAGCAGTGGCGCTCCGCGGGCGAGCGGCTGCGCGCCCTCGTGGACACGTGGAAGGGCCTGCCCAGGCTCGACCGCAAGTCCGACGACGAGCTGTGGCACCGCTTCTCGCATGCCCGCTCGGCGTTCTCCAAGCGCCGCAAGGCCCACTTCGCCTCGCTGGACGCCCAGCGCGAGGAGGCCCGCAAGGTCAAGGAGAAGCTGGTCGTCGAGGCCGAGGCGCTCTCCGGGTCCACGGACTGGGGGGCGACGGCCGCCCGCTACCGCGACCTGATGACCCAGTGGAAGGCGGCGGGCCGCGCCCAGCGCGAGGCCGAGGACGAGCTGTGGAACCGTTTCCGCGGTGCCCAGGACGTCTTCTTCGCCGCCCGTGGCGAGGTCTTCGCGGAGCGCGACGCGGAGCAGGGTGAGAACCTCAAGCTGAAGGAGGAGCTCGCCGACGAGGCCGAGAAGCTGGTGCCGGTGACGGACCTGAAGGCGGCCAGGGCCGCGTTCCGGGGCATCAACGAGCGCTGGGAGGCCATCGGCCACGTACCGCGTGACGCCCGTCCGAAGGTCGAGGGGCGGATGCAGGCGGTGGAGCGGGCGCTCCAGGAGGCCGAGGAGACCGAGTGGCGCCGGACGAACCCGGAGGCGCGGGCGCGCGCCGCGGGTCTGACCGGTCAGCTCCAGGCGGCCGTGGACAAGCTGCGCGGCCAGATCGACGCGGCCCGCGCCTCGGGCAACAACGCCCGTGCGGACAAGCTGGCCCGTGAGCTGGAGGGCCGGCAGGCCCTGCTCGACCAGGCGCTCAAGGGCCTGGAGGAGTTCGGCGGCTGATCCGGCTTCCGTACCGCAGAAGAGGGGCCCTTCCGCACCACGCGGAAGGGCCCCTCTTCTGTCGCGTGCTACGGGCGTCGGGCCGAGGTCACCCGGTAGACGTCGTAGACGCCCTCCACGCCCCGTACCGCCTTCAGGACGTGGCCGAGGTGCTTCGGGTCGCCCATCTCGAAGGTGAAGCGCGAGGTGGCGACCCGGTCCCGGGACGTCTGGACGGCCGCGGACAGGATGTTGACGTGCTGGTCCGAGAGGACCCGGGTGACGTCCGACAGGAGCCGGGAGCGGTCCAGGGCCTCGACCTGGATGGCGACCAGGAAGACCGAGGACTGGGTGGGCGCCCACTCGACGTCCAGGATGCGTTCGGGCTGCTGGGAGAGCGAGTCGACGTTCACGCAGTCCGCGCGGTGCACGGAGACGCCGCTGCCCCGGGTGACGAAGCCGATGATGGGGTCGCCGGGCACGGGCGTACAGCAGCGGGCGAGCTTGACCCACACGTCGTCGACGCCCTTGACCACGACCCCCGGGTCGGCGTTGGAGCGGCGCTTGGTGCGGCTGCGGGAGGGCGGGGTGCTCTCCTCCAGGTCCTCGTTGGCCGCGTCCTCGCCGCCGAGGGCCTGGACCAGCTTCTGCACGACGCCGGCGGCGGCGACATGGCCCTCGCCGATCGCGGCGTAGAGGGACGAGATGTCGGGGTAGCGCATCTCGTGCGCCAGGGTGACCAGCGAGTCGCCGGTCAGGATGCGCTGGATCGGCAGGTTCTGCTTGCGCATGGCCCGCGCGATGGCGTCCTTGCCCTGTTCGATCGCCTCGTCGCGACGCTCCTTGGAGAACCAGGCGCGGATCTTGTTGCGGGCCCGGGGCGACTTGACGAAGCCCAGCCAGTCGCGGGAGGGCCCGGCGCCGGCCGCCTTGGAGGTGAAGACCTCGACCAGGTCGCCGTTGTCGAGCGTGGACTCCAGCGGCACGAGCCGTCCGTTGACCCGTGCTCCTATCGTGCGGTGGCCGACCTCCGTGTGGACGGCGTACGCGAAGTCGACGGGGGTGGCCCCGGCCGGCAGCGCTATGACGTCGCCCTTGGGCGTGAAGACGAAGACCTCGTTGCGCGAGAGGTCGAAGCGCAGGGACTCCAGGAACTCGCTGGGGTCCTCGGTCTCCTTCTGCCAGTCCAGGAGCTGGCGCAGCCACGCCATGTCGTTGACGGTGTCCTGGCCGCGCCCGGTGTTCTTGGGGACGTCGGTGCGGACCTTGGAGGCGCCCGCGACGGCCTCCTGCTTGTACTTCCAGTGCGCGGCGATGCCGTACTCGGCGCGGCGGTGCATGTCGAACGTACGGATCTGGAGCTCGACGGGCTTGCCACTGGGACCGATCACCGTGGTGTGCAGCGACTGGTACATGTTGAACTTGGGCATCGCGATGTAGTCCTTGAACCGGCCGGGGACCGGATTCCATCGCGCGTGCACGGTGCCGAGCGCCGCGTAGCAGTCGCGGACGGTGTCCACGAGGACGCGGATGCCCACCAGGTCGTAGATCTCGGCGAAGTCGCGGCCCCGCACGATCATCTTCTGGTAGACGCTGTAGTAGTGCTTGGGCCGTCCTGTGACCGTGGCCTTGATGCGGGCGGCGCGCAGGTCGGCCTGGACCTCGTCGGTGACGATGGCGAGGTATTCGTCGCGCTTGGGCGCGCGCTCGGCGACCAGCCGCACGATCTCGTCGTACATCTTGGGGTAGAGGATCGCGAAGGCGAGGTCCTCCAGCTCCCACTTGATGGTGTTCATGCCCAGGCGGTGGGCGAGCGGGGCGTAGATCTCCAGCGTCTCGCGGGCCTTCTTCTCCTGCTTCTCCCGCTTGAGATACCGCATGGTGCGCATGTTGTGCAGGCGGTCGGCGAGCTTGATGACCAGGACGCGCGGGTCCTTGGCCATCGCGACGACCATCTTGCGCACGGTCTCGGCCTGGGCGGCCTCGCCGAACTTGACCTTGTCCAGCTTGGTGACGCCGTCGACCAGCAGGGCGACCTGGTCGCCGAAGTCGCGGCGCAGGGTGTCCAGGCCGTACTCGGTGTCCTCGACCGTGTCGTGCAGCAGTCCGGCCATCAGGGTGGCCGGATCCATGCCCAGCTCGGCGAGGATCGTCGTCACGGCGAGCGGGTGCGTGATGTACGGGTCGCCGCTCTTGCGCTTCTGGCCGCGGTGCCAGCGCTCGGCGACCTGGTAGGCCCGCTCGATCTGGCGCAGCGTGGAGGTCTCGGTCTTCGCGTCGTTGCCGCGGACGATCCGCAGCAGCGGTTCGAGGACCGGGTTGTACGGGCTGGAGCGCTGGACGCCGAGACGGGCGAGGCGGGCCCGGACGCGGTTGGAGGAGCCGCCGGAGCGGGAGGCCGGGCCGGTGGGTGAGGTGGACCCGGCGGCGGGCTTCGCGGGGGGCTTGGGCGCGGTCGGGGCGGGCGCGGCCGGCTGGGCGGGCGAAGCGGGCGCGGGGCCGTTGGCCTCGGCGGACGCCGGGCCCGTGCCGGGCTGGGGCGCCGGAGGCTTCGGCTTCTCCGCGGACTGCTGCTTCGCGGGCGTGGCTGAGGCCGCCTCCGGCTTGTCGGGCTGCGGGGCGGCGACTGGCTGGGCCTCGTCTGGCAAGAGCGCTCCTCGTGCGGATCCGGACACACCCGGAAGGGCCATCGTAACGACCCGGCGGCCGGTCCTCCCCCGGGGACCGTGAGAGCCCTGAAAACGCCGAGGGGCACCCGGTTGTTCCCGGGTACCCCTCGACGGTGGTGCGGGCGGTCCTCAGACCGTGATCAGGGCCTCCAGCGGGGCCCCGCCCAGGCTGTCGGCCAGGCGGGCCCGGCCGGCCAGGAAGCCCAGCTCCATGAGGACGGCGACCCCGGCGACCTGGGCACCGGCCCGGCGGATGAGCTCCAGGGAGGCGTCCGCGGTGCCGCCGGTGGCGAGCACGTCGTCGATGACCATGATCCGGTCGTCGGCGGACAGGTCCTCCGCGTGGATCTCGATCTCGGCGGTGCCGTACTCCAGCTCGTACGCCTGGCTGAGCGTGGCACCCGGCAGCTTCCCGGCCTTGCGGACCGGTACGAAGCCGAGGCCGGCACGGACCGCGACGGGCGCGGCCAGGATGAAGCCGCGGGCCTCCAGACCGACGATCTTCGTGGCGCCGTGCCGCAGGCACAGCTCCGCGAGGGCGTCGGTGAGGGCCGTGAAGGCGACCGGGTCCGCGAGCAGCGGGGTGATGTCCTTGAACATCACGCCCGGCTTCGGGTAGTCCGCCACGTCACGGATGCGGCTGAGCAGGAGCTCCCTGGTGCTGTCGGTGGTGCTGGTCATCAGCGCTTCCCCGGGGTCCGGCCGTGGCCCCTCGGCTGCTGGCGCTGTCCGACGACGGCACCGGCCGGCGCGGCGTCCTCGTAGTCGCCCTCGCCCCGGTCGTCCTCCTCGGTCTCGCCCTTGGCGGCGGCGGCCGCGCGCTTGGCGAGGACCCGCTTCTTCAGCGCCTTCATCTGCGGCTCGCGTTCCTTGAGGTCGGCGACCAGCGGGGTGGCGATGAAGATCGAGGAGTACGCACCGGCCGCGAGGCCGACGAAGAGGGCGAGCGAGATGTCGTTCAGCATGCCCGCGCCGAGGACGCCGCCACCGATGAACAGCAGACCGGCGACCGGCAGCAGCGCGACGACGGTGGTGTTGATCGAGCGGACCAGCGTGCTGTTGATGGAGCGGTTGGCGACGTCGCTGTAGGTCCACCGGGTCTGCTTGGTGATCCCCTTCGTGCCCTCCTTGAGGCTGTCGAAGACGACGACCGTGTCGTAGAGGGAGTAACCGAGGATGGTCAGCAGACCGATCACGGTGCCCGGGGTGACCTCGAAGCCGACCAGGGCATAGACACCGACCGTGATGGTGATGTCGTGGACCAGAGCGACGAGGGCCGCCAGCGCCATCCGCCACTCGAAGGCGATGGCCAGGTAGATCACGACGAGGACCATGAAGACGCCGAGGCCGGTCCACGCCTTGTTGGCGATCTGCTCGCCCCAGCTGGGACCGACGAGGTCGGCCGCGATCTTCTCGCGCGGGACGTCGAGGTCCTTGGCGAGCTTGTCCTGGATCTCGTCGGACTTCTGGGTGTCGACCTCGGTGATCTGGATGCGCAGACCGCCGTTGCCGAGCTTCTGGACGATGGCCTGGTGACCGGAGGCCTCCGACGCCAGGTCCTCCGCCTCGGAGACGGACACGCTCGTCTTCGGGGTGGTGAAGACGGCACCGCCCTTGAACTCGATGCCCATGTTCAGGCCGCTGACCACCAGGCCGAGGATGGCCGTGATGGTGATCAGGACGGAGACGCCGTACCAGATCTTGCGCTTGCCGATGAAGTCGTAGCCGACCTCGCCTCGGTAGAGACGGGCGCCGAGATTCCCGAGTCGCGACATCTCACGCCTCCTTCGGTTCGGTGGGGGCGTTGACACGACGGGAGCGGCGCAGCGGCGGCTTGGCACCGAGGCGCTTCGGGTCCAGACCGGACCACGGGTGGCCGCTGGCGAAGAACTTCTTGCGCGCCATGATCGTCATGAGCGGCTTGGTGAAGAAGAACACCACGACGACGTCGAGCAGGGTGGTGAGACCCAGCGTGAACGCGAAGCCCTGGACCTTGCCGACGGTCACCACGAAGAGGACGGCGGCGGCGAGGAACGACACGAAGTCGGAGACCAGGATGGTGCGCCGGGCGCGCGGCCAGCCGCGTTCCACGGCGGGGCGCAGCGTACGACCCTCGCGGATCTCGTCCCGTACGCGTTCGAAGTACACGATGAAGGAGTCGGCGGTGATACCGATGGCCACGATGGCACCGCAGACGGCCGGCAGGTTCAGCGCGAAGCCGATGGCCGGGCCGAGCAGCGACATGATCGTGTAGCTGAGGATGCCGGAGACCAGGAGGCTGAGCAGGGCGATGAACGCCAGGCCGCGGTAGTAGGCCACCAGATAGATGACCACGAGGGCGAGGCCGATGGCGCCGGCGATGAGCCCGGCCTTCAGCTGCTCGCCGCCGAGCGCGGCGGTGACGGTGGTGACGCTCTGCTCCTTGAAGGAGAGGGGGAGCGCACCGTAGGACAGCTGGTTGGCCAGGGCCTCGGCGGAGTCCTGGTTGAAGCTGCCGGAGATCTCGGCGCTGCCGCTCAGCTGCTCGCTGACGCGGGGGGCGGAGACGACCTCGCCGTCCAGCGCGATGGCGAACTGGTTCTGCGGCTCCTGCTGCGTGGAGAGCTTCTTGGTGATCGTCTGGAACTGCTTGGAGCCCTTGCCGGTGAACTCCATCTGGACGATCCACATGCCGCGCTGCTGGTCGAAGGCGGCCTTGGCCGTCTTGACCTCGGTGCCGGACACCTCGGCCGGGCCGAGCACGTACTTGGCGTCGCCTTCCTGGCTGCACGCCACGACCGTGTCGCCGGCCTTGCCGCCCTGGGCGGCCTTGGAGCGGGACGCCTTGCTGGAGCAGTCGAGCGACTCGAACTGCTTCTGGAGCTTGGCGGCGGCGGCCTGGTCCTCGGCGGACGCGGACTCACTGGCCTTCGGCGTGGCGCTGGCCTTCGGCGACGGCGAGGAGTCGGCCTTCAGGGCGCCGGTGACCGCGCGGCCCTGGGTGGTGGCGGACGGGGACGGGCTGGTGGCCTTGTCGCCGTCCGTCGCCTTCTCCGAGGCGGAGGCCTTCGGCGAGGGTGAGCCGCTGGCCTTGCCGGAGGGCGAGGCGCTGGGCTCCGGGGTGGGCGCGCCCTGGGCGACGGTCAGCACCGGCCGGAAGTACAGCTTGGCGGTGGTGCCGACCTGCTCCCTGGCCTCGGCGGAGTTCGTGCCCTTGGGGATGTTGACGATGATGTTGCGATCGCCCTGGGTCTGGACCTCGGCCTCGCTGACCCCGAGACCGTTGACACGGCGGTTCATGATGTCGACCGCGGTGTCCATGTTGGTCTTGTTGATCGCCTTTTCCTGGCCGGGCTCGGCCTTGGCCTCCAGCGTGATGGAGGTGCCGCCCGCCAGGTCGATGCCGAGTCGCGGCGTCGGCTGGTGGGCCAGGAACATCCCGCCGGTGAGGGCGACCATGGCGATCAGGATCAGCGCCAGGGCGCGCCCTGGCTTCCCCTGACCGCCGGCCGCGCCTCGGCCCTTCTTCGGTGCTGCCACCTTGTCGTTTCTCCCTGTCCAACCGCCCCGCGCCGGGTATGCGCCCAAGCGGCCACGAAGTTTAGTGGGGACCCGCCCCTGCGAAGGCACGCACGGACCGGGGTGCCGGACGCCTGTGGGCTCACGGCATCCCCGCGTCGCTGTGTGTTACTTCGCGTCGGCCTCGCCGTCGGCCTTGCCCTCGGACTTCTTGCCGTCCGCGGCCTCGGCGTCGGCGTCGTCGTCCGAGTCGGTCTTCTTGACCAGGTCGGTCTTCGCGTCGTCGGCCTCGGTCAGCGAGGAGGCGTCGTCCGGCACGACCGGGCCGTCGACGTCGAGCTCCGGGTCGTCGCCGTGGACGATGCGGTTGTACTCCGCGTCGTCCAGGACGGCGCCGATCGCGTTCTTCGCGTACACGGCGTGGACGCCGGGCGCGACCTCGAGGAGGACCGTGTCGTCGTGAAGCTCCTTGACGGTGGCGTACATGCCCCCGATCGTGCGGACGCCGGTGCCGGGCTGCATTTCATTGCGCATGGTCGCAGCCGCCGCCTGCTTCTTCTTGGCGGACCGCGTCATCAGGAACATGGCCCCGATGAGCACGATGAAGGGGAGGAGAGTCACGGGATTCACGGGACGAATTTCCTTCGCACGACCGCACTGGAGAACGGCCTGGTCTACGGGGGTGGGTACACCGACCCTTTACGGGCGGCATCGGCGGAGTCTAAGCGAGTCCGCATCGATGGAACAACGCCCAGCATGGCACCGTGGTTCCGCTTCCGGTCAACCTGTGACGCATCACGCCCCGAACAGGCCCTGTTGTCCCGTTACGCCGTGCTGCGGTGGCACGAGTCCCAGGTGGGCCCAGGCGGCCGGGGTGGCGACCCGTCCGCGCGGCGTCCTGGCCAGCAGTCCTTCCCGTACGAGGAAGGGCTCGGCGACCTCCTCGACGGTCTCGCGCTCCTCCCCCACGGCGACCGCGAGCGTGGACAGGCCCACCGGACCGCCGCCGAACAGCTTGAGCAGCGCCCCGAGCACCGCCCGGTCCAGCCGGTCCAGCCCCCGGGCGTCCACCTCGTACACCCCGAGGGCCGCCGACGCGATCTCCCGGTCGATCCGGCCGTCGGCCTTGACCTGGGCGTAGTCCCGCACGCGGCGCAGCAGCCGGTTCGCGATGCGGGGCGTGCCCCGGGAGCGCCCGGCGATCTCGGCGGCGCCCTCGGCGTCCAGCTCGACGTCGAGCAGGCGGGCGGAGCGGTGGATCACCCGTTCCAGCTCGGCGGGGGCGTAGAACTCCATGTGCCCGGTGAAGCCGAAGCGGTCGCGCAGCGGGGGCGGCAGCAGGCCGGCCCGGGTGGTGGCGCCGACCAGCGTGAAGGGGGGCAGCTCCAGCGGGATCGCGGTGGCGCCCGGGCCCTTGCCGACGATGACGTCGACCCGGAAGTCCTCCATGGCCATGTACAGCATCTCCTCGGCGGGCCGGGACATGCGGTGGATCTCGTCCAGAAACAGCACCTCGCCCTCCTGGAGCGAGGAGAGGATCGCCGCGAGGTCGCCGGCGTGCTGGATGGCGGGGCCCGAGGTGATCCGGATCGGGGCGTTCATCTCCGCCGCGATGATCATGGAGAGGGTGGTCTTGCCGAGTCCCGGCGCGCCGGAGAGCAGGACGTGGTCGGCGGTGGCGCCGCGGGCGCGGGCGGCCTTGAGGACCAGGTCGAGCTGTTCGCGGACCTTCTCCTGGCCGACGAACTCGTCGAGGTCCTTGGGGCGCAGCGCCGCCTCGACCGCGGTGTCGTCGCCGTCCGCGCCGGCGTCGACCAGCCGCTCGTCGAGCCGGTCGTCCATGTCGGCTCCGGTGTCGTCCCAGTTCATCTCGTCTGTCCGCCTCGGATGTATCGGTGCCCGGTCCGGGGGTGGCCGGCCGGGCGGAGAAGGGGGCCCGCGCCGCTCAGCGCGCCCGGTTGAGCGTTTGCAGGGCGGCCCGCAGCAGCTGCGGCACGGGTGCCCGGCCCCCGGCGGCGAGGGCTTCCTCGGCCTGGGGCGCGACGGCGGCGACCGCCTCGTCGGCCTCGCGGGTGGCGTAGCCGAGGCCGATCAGGGCGGCCTGGAGCTGGTCGCGCCAGGAGGCGGAGACGGCGGCGCCGATGCCCTGGCCGGGGGCGTGGGTGCCGAGCGGTTCACCGAGCCGGTCCTTCAGCTCCAGCAGCAGCTTCTGGGCGCCCTTCTTGCCGATGCCGGAGACGGCGGTGAGCGCCTTCTCGTCGCCGGTGGCCACGGCGAGCCGCAGGGCGTCCGGGGTGTGCGTGGCCAGCATGGCCTGGGCGAGCCGGGGGCCGACGCCGCTGGCGGTCTGGAGCAGCTCGAAGACCTGCCGCTCGTCGTCGTCGGCGAAGCCGTAGAGGGTCAGCGAGTCCTCGCGGACGACGAGTGAGGTGGCGAGCCTGGCCTCCTGGCCGACGCGCAGGGCGGCCAGGGTGTTGGGTGCGCACTGGACGGCCATGCCGATGCCGCCGACCTCGATGACGGCCGTGGTCGGGGCGAGCGCGGCGACGGGGCCGGTGACGAAGGCGATCATCGGGGGACCTTCCGGACGGGTGGGGCTGCGGTGCGCGGGACGCGCGGGGTGCGGGCGGCGGTGGCCGCCGCGTGCGCCTGCTGGAGGCGGTTGGCGGCGGGGGCGCGCCAGATGTGGCAGATGGCGAGTGCCAGGGCGTCCGCGGCGTCGGCCGGTCTGGGCGGGGCGTCCAGCCGCAGGAGCCGGGTCACCATGGCGCCGACCTGCGCCTTGTCGGCGCGTCCGCTGCCGGAGACGGCGGCCTTGACCTCGCTGGGCGTGTGCAGGGCGACGGGGAGGCCGCGCCGGGCGGCGCAGAGCATGGCGACGGCGCTGGCCTGGGCGGTGCCCATCACCGTACGCACGTTGTGCTGGGCGAAGACCCGCTCCACGGCGACGCAGTCGGGGCGGTGCTCGTCCAGCCACTGTTCGATGCCGCGCTCGATCGCCACGAGGCGGTCGCCGAGCTCCGCGTCGGCCGGGGTGCGCACGACGCCCACGCCGCGCATGGTGAGCGGGCGACCCGCGACGCCTTCGACGACGCCGACCCCGCACCTGGTGAGACCTGGGTCCACGCCGAGCACCCGCACGGTCCGCCCCTCCCTGCCGATCGGTCAACTGTTCCAGCAGGCTATCGGTCGGCACCGACAATGCGGCGGGCCGACGGGGTGTGTCCCCGCCGGCCCGTCCACAACGGCTGTGTCAGACGCGGCTCAGGCGTCGACCTTCGCCATGACCTCGTCGCTGACGTCGAAGTTGGCGAAGACGTTCTGCACGTCGTCGCTGTCCTCCAGCGCGTCGATCAGCTTGAAGATCTTGCGCGCGCCCTCCTCGTCGAGGTCGACCTGCATGGTGGGCAGGAAGTTGGCCTCGGCCGAGTCGTAATCGATGTCCGCCTCCTGGAGCGCGGTGCGGACCGCGACCATGTCGGTGGCCTCGCTGACGACCTCGAAGGAGTCACCGAGGTCGTTGACCTCCTCGGCGCCCGCTTCGAGGACGGCACCGAGCACGTCGTCCTCGGTCAGCTCGCCCTTGGGGACGATGACGACGCCCTTGCGGTTGAAGAGGTACGCGACGGAACCCGGGTCGGCCATCGAGCCGCCGTTGCGGGTCATGGCGACCCGGACGTCGGACGCGGCGCGGTTGCGGTTGTCGGTGAGGCACTCGATGAGCACCGCGACACCGTTGGGGCCGTAACCCTCGTACATGATCGTCTGGTAGTCGACGCCGCCCGCTTCGAGACCGCCACCGCGCTTGACCGCGGAGTCGATGTTCTTGTTCGGGACCGAACTCTTCTTCGCCTTCTGGATCGCGTCCACGAGGGTCGGGTTGCCCTCGGGGTCCACACCACCGGTGCGGGCCGCGACCTCGATGTTCTTGATCAGCTTCGCGAAGAGCTTGCCGCGCTTGGCGTCAATCACGGCCTTCTTGTGCTTCGTCGTAGCCCATTTAGAGTGGCCGGACATCTGCCTTCTCCTTCGCGTCACCAAATTCCGTACGAACCCGAGAGATCCTACCGGGATCGAGTCACCCGGCCGCGCGCACCATCTCGGTGAAGTACGCGTGGAGCCGGTGGTCCCCGGTCAGTTCGGGGTGGAACGAGGTGGCGAGGGCGTTGTCCTGCCGTACGGCCACGATGTGACCGCCGTGCTCGGCGACGACCTTCGCCCCGGCGCCCACGGACTCCACCCAGGGGGCCCGGATGAAGACGCCCTCGACCGGCCCGCCGTCGATCCCGGCGACGTCGACGGCCGCCTCGAAGGACTCGTTCTGCCGCCCGAAAGCGTTACGGCGCACGATCATGTCGATGCCGCCCAGCGTCTCCTGGCCGGACCGGGGGTCGAGGATCTTGTCGGCGAGCAGGATCATCCCGGCGCAGGTGCCGTACACCGGCATACCGGCCGCGATGCGCTCGCGCAGCGGTTCCAGCATGCCGAAGAGGGCGGCCAGCTTGGACATGGTGGTGGACTCGCCGCCGGGCAGGACCAGGCCGTCCACCTCCGCCAGCTCCTCGGGCCGCCGGACCGGCCTGGCCAGGGCGTCCGCCGAGGCCAGGGCGATCAGGTGTTCCCGTACGTCGCCCTGGAGGGCCAGGACTCCGATCACAGGGGTGTCGTTCATCGGTGACTACCAGCCGCGGTTGGCGTAGCGCTCGGTCTCGGGCAGCGTGTCGCAGTTGATGCCGACCATGGCCTCGCCCAGGTTCCGGGAGGCGTCCGCGATGATCTTCGGGTCGTCGTAGAAGGTGGTGGCCTTCACGATGGCCGCGGCGCGCTTGGCCGGGTCGCCGGACTTGAAGATCCCGGAGCCGACGAAGACGCCCTCGGCACCGAGCTGGCGCATCAGCGCGGCGTCGGCCGGGGTGGCGACGCCGCCCGCGGAGAACAGCACGACGGGCAGCTTGCCCAGCTCCGCGACCTCCTTGACCAGCTCGTAGGGGGCGCGCAGGTCCTTGGCGGCGGCGTACAGCTCGTTGTTGTCGAAGCCGCGCAGCCGGGCGATCTCGTTCTTGATCTGGCGCAGGTGGCGCACGGCCTCGACGACGTTGCCCGTACCGGCCTCGCCCTTGGAGCGGATCATGGCCGCGCCCTCGGCGATACGGCGCAGCGCCTCGCCCAGGTTGGTGGCGCCGCAGACGAACGGGGTGGTGAAGGCGAACTTGTCGCTGTGGTTGACCTCGTCGGCCGGGGTCAGGACCTCGGACTCGTCGATGTAGTCGACGCCGAGGGACTGGAGGACCTGCGCCTCCACGAAGTGACCGATGCGGGACTTGGCCATCACCGGGATGGACACCGACTCGATGATCTCCTCGATCATGTTCGGGTCGGACATCCGGGCCACGCCGCCGTCCTTGCGGATGTCCGCCGGCACCCGCTCCAGGGCCATGACGGCCACGGCGCCCGCGTCCTCGGCGATCTTCGCCTGCTCGGCGTTGACGACGTCCATGATCACGCCGCCCTTGAGCTGCTCGGCCATGCCGCGCTTGACGCGGGCGGTGCCGGTGGCCGGGGCGTCGGCGGACTGCGGGGTGCTGGGAAGCGTGGACACGGATGACCTCACTGGGGGGAGCGAATGCGGACGCGCCGAATGACGCAGTCCCGAGCAAACGCCCCCGCACCAGTCCACAGCAAGGGCCAATAGGAGGCCGGTGGATCGTTTTCGCCTCGGCCCCCGCGTACGGGGACGGAGCACCGTCCGTCAGCTGCCCGGGCGGTCCGCCAGGGCCACCGGCGGCTCGTCGTCCATCTCGAACGCCAGCGGGAACGGGGCGTGCCCCGCCAGCCGGAACCACCGCACCGTGCGGTGGCGGCGCAGCGCCCGCGCGGCCCGGACCGCGTCGTTGTGGAAGCGGCGCGCCATGGGCACCCGTCGCACCGCCGCCGCCAGCTCGGACGCCGCCTCCTGGCCCCCGGGGATCTCCCGTACCGCCTCCACCTGCGCACTCTCACCGAACACGGCGCGCAGGGCGGTGCTCAGCTCGCTCTCGGCGACCTCGCGGTGGTCCTCCGGCGACTGCCTCGCGGCGTGCGCGGCCTCGTACAGCACGATCGACGCGGCCGGGTCGAGGACGCCGGAGGTGGCGAGTTCCTGGGTGACCGAGGCCCGGCGCAGCAGTTGCGCGTCGAGGGCGGCCCGGGCCGCGTCGATCCGGGTGTGCAGCCGGTCGAGGCGGCCGGCGGTCCAGCTGAGGTACAGGCCGATCGCGACGAGCACCACGACGGCCCAGATGATGAGGGTTACGGTCACGGGCGGCAAGGCTACCGGGGCGCGGGCCCCGGCCGGTCACTCCCGGGCCAGCCCGAACCGGGCGCGCAGCCCCGTGCGTTCGTCGGCCGCCACCGAGGCGGCGCCGTCCGTCACCGTCTCGTACACCGCGAGGATGTCCGCCCCGACCGTCGACCAGTCGAAGCGCCGCACATGGGCGCTCCCCCGCTCGCGCAGCCCGGCACGCCGCTCCGGGTCGCCCAGCAGCCGGACCGCCGCCTCGGCCAGCGCGTCCGCGTTCTCGTTGGCGAAGAGCTCGCCCGCCGCGCCCTGGTCCAGGACCTGCGCGAAGGCGTCCAGATCGCTGGCGAGGACCGGCGCGCCCGCCGACATGGCCTCGACCAGGATGATCCCGAAACTCTCGCCCCCGGTGTTGGGCGCCACGTACAGATCGACGCTGCGCAGCAGCCGCGCCTTGTCCTCGTCGCTCACCATGCCCAGGAACTCCACGCGCGAGCGCATCTCCTCGGGCAGCGAGGCGACGGCCTCCTCCTCGTCGCCGCGGCCGGCCACCAGGAGCCGGGTGTCCGGGCGGGCGGCGAGGATCGCGGGGAGCGCGCGCATCAGCACGGGCAGGCCCTTGCGGGGTTCGTCGATGCGGCCGATGAAGCCGATCGTGCCGCCCTGCCACTCGGGACGGGGCTCGGCGCGCGCGAAGAAGTCGACATCCACCCCGTTCGGGATGACCACGGCGTCGCCGCCCAGGTGCTCGACCAGGGTCCGGCGGGCGTACTCGCTGACCGCGATCCGCGCGCTGATCTTCTCCAGCGCGGCCTGCAGGATCGCGTACGCGGCGATCATCGCCCGGGAGCGCGGGTTGGACGTGTGGAACGTGGCGACGATCGGGCCCTGTGCCGCCCAGCAGGTCAGCAGCCCCAGCGAAGGCGAGGTCGGCTCGTGGATGTGGATGACGTCGAACGTGCCCTCGTGCAGCCAGCGCCGCACCCGGGCCGCCGACAGGAACCCGAAGTTCAGCCGGGCCACCGAGCCGTTGTACGGGACCGGCACGGCCCGGCCCGCGGAGACCACGTACGGCGGCAGCGGCGTCTCGTCGTCGGCCGGGGCCAGCACGGACACCTCGTGGCCGAGCCGGATCAGATGCTCGGCCAGGTCGCGGATGTGGAACTGCACCCCGCCCGGGACGTCCCAGGAGTACGGGCAGACGATGCCGATCTTCACGTCGGGTCTCCGCTCCGGTCTCCACGGGGTTCGAGGTCGGCGAGCCAGAGCCGTTGCAGCATGTGCCAGTCCTCCGGGTGAGCGGCGATGCCCACGGCGAACGCGTCGGCCAGGGCCTGTGTCATCACGGACGTCTTCGCGGCCCGGTCACCTGACTCCGGAACCTCGACCGGCGGATGGATCCGCGCCTTCATCACCGGTGTGTCGTCGTACGAGAGCGTCACCGGCAGCAGCAGGGCGCCGGTCTGCTGGGCCAGCAGGGCGGGCCCCGCCGGCATCCGGGCCGTGGCGCCGAAGAACGACACCTCGATGCCCGACGAGGACAGGTCGCGGTCGGCGACCAGGCAGACCAGGCCGCCCGACCGCAGCCGCCGGGCCAGCGTCCCGAACGCGGCACCGCCGTTGTGCGGCAGCACCTCCATGCCCAGGCCCTCGCGGTAGGCGACGAACCGGTCGTACAGCGATTCCGGCTTCAGCCGCTCGGCGACCGTGGTGAACGGCACCTTGAGGTCGGTGGTCACCCACGCCCCGGCCAGGTCCCAGTTCCCGAGATGCGGCAGGGCGAGGATCACTCCGCGCCCCGAGTCGAGCCCTTCCGTCAGCCGGTGCGCGTCCGTGACGTCGATCGACGCCTTGATCCGCTCCGGGCTCCAGGTGGGCAGCCGGAACGACTCCATCCAGTAGCGCATGTACGAACGCATACCGGCCCTGGACAGGGCGGCCAGCCGGGCCGGATCGGCGTCCGGCACGACCCGCTTCAGATTGGCCTCAAGGCGCAGCACGCTCTTGCCGCGCCGCTTCCACACCTGGTCGGCGAGGGTACGGAAGAGGGCCCGGGCGGCCGGTTCGGGCAGCGTCTTGACCGCCGCCCAGCCCAGCCCGTACAGCGCGTCGCTCAGCCGCTCCTTCGCGCCGGGCCGCGCTTCGGCGCCGGCCACGCTCACTCCCCGGCCGCGTCCGCCGCGTCCGCCTCGGCGGACTCACGGCGCACGGTGACGACCCGCTGGATCAGCGTCACCAGGCTGCCGGCGGCGACGATCCACAGCGCGACCGGCAGCAGGACCTGGATGCCCGGCACCCCGAACTTGTGCAGACCGGCGAGACCGGCCGCCACCAGCGAGATCACCAGGCGCTCGGCACGCTCCACGAGCCCGTTGACCGCCACCGGCAGCCCGATCGCCTCACCGCGCGCCTTGGTGTACGAGACCACCTGGCCGCTCGCCAGGCAGAAGATGGCGACCGCGCACAGGACGTTGTCGTCGCCGCTGCCCGCGTACCAGAGGGCGAAGCCGCCGAAGATCGCACCGTCGGCGACCCGGTCGAGCGTGGAGTCCAGGAACGCGCCCCACCGGCTGGAGATGCCCGCCTGGCGCGCCATGTTCCCGTCGACGAGGTCCGAGAACACGAAGATCGTGATGACGATCGTGCCCCAGAAGAACTCCCCCATCGGGAAGAAGACCAGCGCACCGGCCATCACCCCGGCCGTGCCGATCAGGGTGACCGCGTCCGGGCTCACGCCGAGGCGGAGGAGCAGTGCGGCGAACGGCGTGAGGACACGCGTGAAAAAGGCACGCGCGTACTTGTTCAGCATGGCCTTCCCGAGGGGTAGCTGGGCCGCGTGACCCCGTCGGTCACCGGCTGGAGGGTGCTGAAGGCCCTGGCCGGATCAGGGAGCGGTGGCCGGTGCGTGCGGCTGCAAGGCGCCGGAGCGTCTCCATGGCTGAGCCATGAAGGCGTTTCGGCAACGCCGCAGACGTGCGTGCCGGGCGCCGCGAGCCCGGCCAGGGCCTTCAGCACCCTCCGCGCCCATGTTAGTCACGCCCGGCAGCGGTCACCGTCCGGGCACCCCGGGCCGGTGCGGGCGCGACATATGGACGCGGCCCCGAGGCAGTGCCAAGCTCGAATGACCGCGGGCGTCGCCGCCCCTGAGCGCGTGCCCGTGCGCCACCGACGGGAGGCATGATCATGGGCGACAAGGCACACGCACGCACCGGAGCCGCCGGAGGGACACCGGCGGCCGGCCACCACCCCCGCGCCCTGCGCAACGTGGCACTGGTCGGCCACAGCGGTTCCGGCAAGACCACCCTGGTCGAGGCGCTCGCACAGACCGCGGGCGCCCTCGGCCGCGCGGGCCGGGTCGAGGACGGCACGACCGTCTCCGACCACGAGGAGACCGAGCACCGCCAGAGCCGGTCCGTCCAGCTCTCCCTGGTCCCCGTGGACTGGGACGGGCACCGCATCAACCTGCTGGACACCCCCGGGTACGCCGACTTCGTCGGGGAGGTCAGGGCGGGGCTGCGCGCGGCGGACGCGGCCCTCTTCGTGGTCTCGGCGGCCCAGGAGGCCGAGGCCGTCGCCGCGACCACCCGCGCCCTGTGGGAGGAGTGCGCCGCCGTCGGCATGCCCCGCGCCCTCGTGGTCACCCACCTCGACACCGCCCGCACCCCGTTCGACGCGATGACCCGGATCTGCGGGGAGCTCTACGGCGGCGACGACCCCGACGCCGTACTCCCCCTCTACCTGCCCGTGCTCGGCCCCGAGGCCGCCGACGGGCACGCCCCGCTCACCGGCCTCACCGGCCTGCTCACCCAGCGGATCTTCGACTACGCCGGCGGCGAGCGCGCCGAACACCCCCCGTCCGGCGACGAGCAGGGCCCCCTGGCCGAGGCCCGGGCCCGGCTCATCGAGGGGATCATCGCGGAGAGCGAGGACGAGACCCTGATGGACCGCTACCTCGGCGGCGAGGCCATCGACACCGGCACCCTGATCACCGACCTCGAACGCGCCGTGGCCCGCGGCACCTTCCACCCCGTCCTCGCCGCCGCCCCCGCCGCCGAGGGCGCCCGCCAGGGCATCGGCACCGTCGAACTCCTCGACCTGATCACCGGCGGCTTCCCGACCCCCCTCGAACACCCGCTGCCCGCCGTCACCACCCCGGACGGCTCCCGGCTCCCCGCCCTCGACGGCGACCCCGAAGGGCCCCTGGTCGCCGAGGTCGTCAAGACGTCCTCCGACCCCTACGTCGGGCGGCTCTCCCTCGTCCGCGTCTTCAACGGCACCCTGCGCCCCGACGACACCGTGCACGTCTACGGCCACGGTCTCGGCTCCCCCACGCACGAGGACCGCCCCTGCCACGAGGCGCGCACCCGGGTCGGCGCCCTCACCTCGCCCTTCGGAAAACAGCAGCGGCCGCTGGCCGCGTGCGTCGCCGGCGACCTGGCCTGCGTGGCCCGGCTGGAGACCGCCGAGACCGGCGACACCCTCTCCGGCACCGGGCACCCCCTCCTCCTCGAACCCTGGACCGGCCCCGACGCCCTGCTGCCGCTCGCGGTCCGGGCCCACAGCAAGGCCGACGAGGACAAGCTCTCCCACAGCCTGGCCCGCCTCGTCGCCGAGGACCCGGCCATGCGCCTCGAACAGAACCCGGACACCGGCCAGCTCGTCCTGTGGTGCCTGGGCGAGGCCCATCTGGACGTCGCCCTGGACCGGCTGCGCGACCACTACGGCGTCCAGGTCGACACCGTCCCGCACCGCGTCGCCCTCCGCGAGACCTTCGCCGGACCGGCCACCGGACGCGGCCGCCACGTCAAGCAGTCCGGCGGCCACGGCCAGTACGCGGTCTGCGAGATCGACGTCGAACCCCTGCCCGCCGGCTCCGGCGTCGAATTCGTGGACCGGGTCGTCGGCGGCGCCGTGCCCCGCCCGTTCATCGCCTCCGTCGAAAAGGGCGTCCGCGCCCAGGCCGCCCGGGGCGTCGCCGCCGGGCACCCTCTGGTCGACATCCGGGTCGTCCTGCGCGACGGCAAGGCGCACTCCGTGGACTCCTCGGACGCCGCCTTCCAGACCGCCGGCGCCCTGGCCCTGCGCGAGGCCGCCGCCGAGGCACACGTCCGGTTCCTGGAACCCGTCGCCGAGGTCGGGGTCCTGGTGCCCGACGACTACGTCGGCCCGGTCATGAGCGACCTCTCCGGCCGCCGGGGCCGGGTCACCGGCACCGAGCAGTCCGGCTCAGGACGCACCCTCGTCCGCGCCGACGTGCCCGAACTGGAGATCGGCCGGTACGCGGTGGACCTGCGCGCCCTCACCCACGGCACCGGACGCTTCGACCGCTCGTACGCCCGCCACGAACCCATGCCCCCGCAGCTCGCCGACCGCGTCCTCGCCCAGCAGGGGTGACGCGAAAGCGCCCGCTCCCCCGAACGTTGTCCACAGGGCCGGACGGCGGACGTATCCGGACGATACGCTGAGACCCCAGCTCAGAAAGTGTGCCGGGCACGGCAGTTGGGAAACAGCCGCAGGAGCGGTTCCTCGGTGGCGAGTGGGGGCGACAGTGGCCAGCAACGGATTCGATTTCTCACCCGGAGCGCAGATTCCGCTCCAGGGTTCGGGAGGCGCGGCGGTGGCGACCAACGCCCTCGCCTCCGCGGCGTACCGCGACAGCCCGGTGGAGGAGATCCTCAAAGCCAACAGCGAGTGGCACAAGTCCGAGGTGAAGGGGGGCCGTTCCGGCTTCCTCAAGTCCGACTACTTCAAGCCGAACCTCGGCGAGGCGTTCGCCCGCGCCGTACAGGAGCGCATGCTCGGCGGCGCCCGCAAGGACCTCATCCAGTCCTTCGGCACCGACCCGCAGACCGTGGTCGAGCACTGCCTCTCCGCCAACAGCCTCCGCAAGGCACGGGACACCCGGCTCACCGCCGTCACCGTGCTGTTCGGCTTCCTGTTCCTGCCGGGCATGCTGCTGTGGGTCATCGTCTTCCGGGTGCGCGACGGCTTCGCCAAGACCAAGGACCGGCTCCTCACCACCCTCGGCAACAGCCTGCTGCCCCTCGTCGGCATCGGCATCGTCTTCCTGATGATCCGGCTGCCGCTGACCGGGTTCCTCGGCCTCTACCTGCGCGCGATGTTCGTCGCCCCGGTCATCGGCTGGTACATCGCCAAACGGATCGCGGAGAAGTCCGCCCAGGACATGCGCGCCCGCTGGGAGGGCCTGCTCTCCGGCGGCGGCGTCACTGCCAAGATCCCCGAGACGGTCCCGAAGAACCCCAGCGAGACCGCCCGCGAGGCCCTGCGCCAGGGCCTGGAGAAGCTCTCCGCCGAACAGCAGTCCAACTCCGTCTTCTACGCGGGCCCCAAGGGCATCCTCGGCATGGGCACCCGCTGGGGCAGCTGGCACCTCGCCGAGGACCTCGTCCCCAAGGAGCCCGGCAAGGAGATCCACCAGTTCCGCAGCTGGGACGTCATCCGCGTCATCCACGACCAGCTCAAACTGCTGGAACGCGGCCCGCTGAACACCGGCGGCTTCCCCACCCCCTCCGTCAACCACTGGATCGTCACCCCCATCGGGGAGAACGCCGACGCCGTCACCCGCCCGCAGGGCGAGGACGTCGCCACGTACCAGATCAAGCCCCACGAGATACAGCGGATCTGCAACCACCAGCAGTTCGGCGGCGGGAACCGGCACTACCTCGGCGTGCAGTTCACCCTCTGGGACGGCCAGCTCGTCATCACCATGATGATCACCGTCACCGTCCTCTACGAGACCCTGCGCATCGAGGTCACCGGACACGCGCTCGGTCCCGTGCACTCCCTCTTCACCTCCAAGCCCGCCGCGAAGACCCGGACCGTCAACAAGACCGTCCGGTTCTGGGAGACCCGCGACATCGCACTCGCGCTGGTCGACGCCCACGAGGTCACGCGTCTCGCCCTGCGCGCCCCCTTCACCTGGTATCCGCCGCTCCTGGACCACCTCGGCGGGAAGATCGCCCTGCCCGAGCCCTTCGGTCTCCGCCACGCCTGGGCCGAGAAGCCCTGGCGCCACCGCTTCATGGCCGACGACGCGATGCGCGCCGCAACGCCCGTCCTGCGCGTCGTGCACAACGCCGCCATCAAGGTCCTGGAGGAGCACGGTGTGGACACCGAGCGTTTCAACACCCGCTCGTCGGTCCTGAGCGGACTCGTCCAGCAGCCCACCCCCGGCAAGGCCGACCTCTACGACGCGTGACCCCCGCGTACGCGAACGGGGCGCCCCGGAAGAAATCCGGAGCGCCCCGCACGACGAGCAGGAAGCAAGGAAGGATCAAGCGGCCGGCCAGGCGTCCGCCAGCATCTTCCGGGTGTCCGCCAGCAGCTGGGGCAGCACCCGGGTGTGCCCCACCACCGGCATGAAGTTGGCGTCACCGCCCCACCGGGGCACCAGATGCTGGTGCAGATGCGCGGCGATGCCCGCCCCCGCCACCGCACCCTGGTTCATCCCGATGTTGAAACCGTGCGCACCCGAGGCGGCCCGCAGCGCGCGCATCGCCCGCTTCGTGAAATCGGCCAGCTCCGCCGTCTCCGGACCGTCCAGCTCGGTGTAGTCCGCGACATGCCGGTACGGCACCACCATCAGGTGCCCACCGTTGTACGGATACAGATTCAGCACGGCGTACACCTTCGCACCGCGCGCGACGACGAGCCCGTCCTCGTCCGACTTCTCCGGAATCCCGCAGAACGGGCAGCCGTCCCCCGCCTCCGGGCCGGTCGGCTTGTTCTCGCCCTGGATGTACGCCATCCGGTGGGGCGTCCACAGGCGCTGGAACGCGTCGGGCGTCCCCACTCCGATCTGCTGCTCGGGCTCACTCGTCATGCCGGCCAGCATATTGCTTCACCTGTGCAGAGCGTGTCGCCGGGGCCGATCCCGTTCACGCACCGCGATGCTGGGCCGATGAGCGCGCGCACCCAGGACCTGCCCCCTCCCGCTCTCACCCGCTGGGAGCGGCGCACCGAGGTCCCGCTCCTCGCCGCCTCCGTGGTCTTCCTCGCCGGCTACGCGTTCCGCGTCCTCGCCCCGTACGACGCCCAGCCCTGGCACGACATCTCCCTCGCCCTCGTCGGCGCGACCTGGCTGCTGTTCGTGCTGGACTACGCGGTACGCCTGCGGCTCAGCGGTCTCGGCCCCCGCTTCGTCCGTGTGCGCTGGCTCGACACCCTCGTCCTGGTGCTGCCGCTGCTGCGTCCGCTGCGCATGGTGCAGGTCTACACGGCCGTCCAGGAGAAGCGCGACCGCCCGCGCCTCAGCCTGTACGCGCGGGTGATCTCGTACGCCGGTCTGACCGCCGTGCTCCTCGGCCTCTCGGCGGCCCTCAGCGTGTACCACTGGGAGCACGACGCCCCGGGCGCCTCGATCCGCACGTTCGGGGACGCGGTCTGGTGGGCGTGCGCGACGCTGACGACGGTGGGGTACGGGGACGTGGTGCCGGTCACCCTGGGCGGCAGGGTGATCGCGGCGGGCCTGATGGCGTGCGGCCTGGCGCTGCTGGGGGCGGTGACGGGCGCGTTCTCCTCGTGGCTGATCCAGGTGTTCCGGAGGCAGGACGAGCAGGAGCCCCCGGCGAGCGGGTAGCTCGGCCGGGGGCCCCTGGAATGGCTCGGGTCAGACCTGGACGCGGTCCTCGACGGCCTTGGCGATCTTGGCGATGGCCTCGTCGACCGGGATGCCGTTCTCCTGCGAACCGTCGCGGTAGCGGAAGGAGACGGCGCCGTTGGCCATGTCCTCATCACCCGCGATGATCATGAACGGAACCTTGTTCTTCTGCTGGTTGCGGATCTTCTTCTGCATGCGGTCCGAGGAGGCGTCCACGTCCACCCGCAGCCCCTGCTTGCGGGCCTTGGCCGCGAACTCCTGGAGGTACGGGATGTGGGTGTCGCCGATCGGGATACCGACCGCCTGGACCGGGGCCAGCCAGACCGGGAACGCACCTGCGTAGTGCTCAAGCAGCACCGCGAAGAAGCGCTCGATGGAGCCGAACAGCGCGCGGTGGATCATGACCGGGCGCTGCTTGGAGCCGTCCGGGCCGGTGTACTCCAGGTCGAAGCGCTCCGGCAGGTTGAAGTCGAGCTGCACGGTCGACATCTGCCAGGTCCGGCCGATGGCGTCCTTGCACTGCACGGAGATCTTCGGGCCGTAGAACGCGGCCCCGCCCGGGTCCGGGACCAGGGGCAGCCCCTGCTTCTCGGCGACCTGGCGCAGGGTCTCGGTGGCCTCTTCCCAGGTCTCGTCGGAGCCGACATACTTCTCCGGGTCCTTGGTGGACAGCTCCAGGTAGAAGTCGGTGAGCCCGTAGTCGCGGAGCAGGTTCAGGACGAAGGTGAGCGTCCGGTCCAGCTCCTCCGCCATCTGCTCACGGGTGCAGTAGATGTGCGCGTCGTCCTGCGTGAAACCGCGCGAGCGGGTCAGGCCGTGCACGACGCCCGACTTCTCGTACCGGTACACCGTGCCGAACTCGAAGAGGCGCAGGGGCAGTTCACGGTACGAGCGGCCGCGCGCGTCGAAGATCAGGTTGTGCATCGGGCAGTTCATCGGCTTGAGGTAGTAGTCCACCCCGTCGTCGAGCTGCATGGGCGGGTACATGCCGTCGGCGTACCAGTCCAGGTGGCCGGACTTCTCGAAGAGCTTGCCCTTGGTGGCGTGCGGCGAGTAGACGAACTCGTAGCCCTCCTCCTCGTGCCGGCGGCGCGAGTAGTCCTCCATCGCCCGGCGGATGACGCCGCCCTTGGGGTGGAAGACGGCGAGGCCGGGGCCGATCTCGTCCGGGAAGGAGAAGAGGTCCAGCTCGTTGCCGAGCTTGCGGTGGTCGCGCTTGGCGGCCTCCTCCAGGAACTCCAGGTGCGCCTTCAGCTCGTCCTTGGTGGGCCAGGCGGTGCCGTAGATGCGCTGGAGCATCGGGCTCTTCTCGCTGCCCCGCCAGTACGCGGCGGCGTTCCGCATCAGCTTGAACGCCGGGATGAACCGGGTCGTGGGCAGGTGCGGACCCCGGCAGAGGTCCTTCCAGCACAGCTCGCCGGTCTTCGGGTCGAGGTTGTCGTAGATGGTCAGCTCGCCGCCGCCCACCTCGACGTCCGCGCCGTCGTCCGAGGAGGCGGAGCCCTTGATGCCGATGAGCTCCAGCTTGTACGGCTCGTCGGCCAGCTCCTCTCGGGCGGCCTCGTCCGTCACGACCCGGCGGGAGAACTTCTGGCCCCGCTTCTGGATCTCCTGCATCTTCTTCTCGATGGCCTTGAGGTCCTCGGGCGTGAACGGCTTCTCGACGTCGAAGTCGTAGTAGAAGCCGTCCTTGACCGGCGGACCGATGCCGAGCTTGGCCTCGGGGTGCAGCTCCTGCACGGCCTGGGCCATGACGTGCGCGGTGGAGTGGCGCAGGATGTTGAGGCCGTCCTCGGAGGAGATCTCCACGGGCTCGACGGTCTCGCCGTCCTTGAGCTCGTACGCGAGGTCCTTCAGCTCGCCGCCGACGCGGGCCGCGACGATGGTGCGCTCGCCGGGGAAGAGCTCGGCAGCCGTAGTGCCCGTCGTCACCACGCGCTCTTCCCGCTCGGAATCGCGTTGGATGGTCACACGGACGTCTGACACCGGTCTCTCCTGACTCAGGGGGCGCACCGCACTCCTCTGGCGCGTGCAGAAGGAATCGTACCGAGCCGAGGGCCCCCATTGCGAAAGGCCCTACTCCCCCGCACACGCCTCCTCGAAGAAGTCCACGTTCTCCTGGAGCGACTTCATCAGCCGGTCCCGCTCCTCGTCGTCCACCTGCACGGGGACGACCTGCGAGGCCCCGGTCAGCCGCCGGAAGCCGCCCCGGCTCTCCAGCCGTCCCTCCACCCGGACCGGCAGCCCGACCAGGTGGGCCTGGCCCGCGATCCGGTACGCCTCCTCGTCCAGCTCGATCCGGACGTGCGGCACCTCGGCCCCGGCCAGCACCCGCAGCCGTACGATCCCCGCCCCGCGCGGCCCGGACCGCCGCAGCCGGACGACGGCCCCGGTGATCCGTACGGTGACGGCGGGCTCGTCGCGGAGGTAGCGGGCCCCGGCACGGCGCAGGGCGGGCAGGTCGCCCGGGGAGAACGCGACGGGCTCGGGGCGGGCGGGGCAGCCGGCGGGCGTTCCGGCGGCGGGCGCCCAGTCCAGCGCGATCGCGGCGCCCTCGGAGCCCCGGACGAGGGCGACGACAGCCTCGGTCAGCTCCCGGCTGACGCCCGCGGCGACGGCGTTGTCGAAGGCCTCCATGCCGCCGGTGGCCCGTTGGTAGTCCACCGCCTCGCGGGTGGCGTGCAGGGCGTGGTGGAGCCGGACGGCCACGGGGCGGCCGGGGTCGACGGGGACGAAGGCGGTGAGCGACCGGCCGCCGGGCCCGGGGCCGGTCAGCACGGGGCCGAGGGCGGCGAGGGCGCGGTCGCGGCGACGGGCGCCGTGATAGCCGGCCGGGCCCCGGACGGCGAGCGCGCCGGCCAGCAGGATCCGGCGGGCGGCGCCGTGCAACTGCTCCGCGCCGAGCCAGTCTGCGGCCCCGGCGGCGGGTTCGGGGACCTCGCGGCGCCAGCGGATCTCGTCGCTGGGGACGGTGAGAGCGACCAGGATCTCGCGAGCGGAGGGGGCGGCGCTGCGCGAGAGCGCGGTCAGCGCCTCGGCGAGCAGGTCCTCGGTGTCGGGGAAGGCCCTGGTGCGGGGCACCAGCAGGCTGGCGGTGCCGCCGGGCGGGGTCCAGCGGCTGTAGGGGCCGGTGCCCGGTCCGCGCCGCTGCCAGCCGTGCCGGGCGAGCAGGGCGCCGAGGACGGCGGGGTCGACGCGGGCCGGGTCGGGCAGGCCCCAGGAGGGCGGGGCGGCCTCGCCGCGGGCGCGTACGGACTCGTGCATCAGGGTCTCCCTCCCGCCCCGACACGGGTCATGATCTCGCAGAGCGCCCGGTCGTCGAAGACGCGCGAGGTCAGGAGCCGCACGGTGGTCCGGTGGCGGCCGGTCACGGGATGTCCGGCCAGATTGGTCCAGTAACAGCAGTGCCGCAGGTCGAGGCTGTCCGGGCCGGCCCGCAGCCAGTCGTCCTGGCTGCGCGGCACGAGCATCACGACGAGGATCTTGTGCACCGAGACGGGCGTCCGGGCGAGCTTCACCAGGTGGGCGTTGTCCAGCGTGAAGGCGAAGGTCGGGCCGGGCGGCCGGGCCGGTATCTGATAGGTGCACTTCAGCTGGACCTTGATGGTCACCTCGTCGTCGACGAGGTGACCGGGGGAACCGTGGCTGACGTGCCAGTCGATGCCGTTGTCGGGGAAGGGCTGCGACAGCGAGCAGCCCGCCGCCGCGGCGACGGCGTGGAGGTAGCCCACCTGGAGGGTCTCCATGCAGGCGGTGGTGGCGAGTCCGCCGCGCAGCGGTGCGGTCCGCTGAGGCAGCAGCCCGCTCGGTTCGGGCTGCGCGAGCGCCATGGCTCCGTAAGCCTTCCGGGCCGTACCGATGGGGAAGAGAGGTGCCGGGCGGTCAACTTCCGCTGCCGGTACTTGTGTTGTCACCGCACGGGACCGTGCGCAAACGGCGTATCAGGCAAAGGGTGCGGGTATCACCGGACCGGGCGGAGGAATCCCGCCATCTGCCGTGCGTGCGCGAGGAGTTCGGGGATGATTCATTGGTACGAAGGGCCACTGGCCGCCTTCGACACGGAGACCACGGGTGTGGACGTCGAGGAGGACCGGATCGTCTCGGCCGCCCTGGTGATCCAGGACCGGGCGGACGGCCCGGTGCGCGTCACCCGCTGGCTGGTGAATCCGGGGGTGCCGGTGCCCCCTGGGGCGACGGAGATCCACGGACTGACCGACGACCACCTCCAGCGCAACGGCCGCTGGCCGGCGCCGGCGGTCGAGGAGATGGCACGGGCGCTGGCCGAGCAGTGCGCGGCGGGGCGGCCGCTCGTCGTGATGAACGCGCCGTTCGATCTGACGCTGCTGGACCGGGAGTTGAAGCGGCACCGGGCGTCGTCGCTGGAGGCGTACCTGGAGCGGTCGCCGCTGTGCGTGCTGGACCCCCGGGTGCTGGACAAGCACCTGGACCGCTACCGCAAGGGCCGGCGCACCCTCACGGACCTGTGCGAGCTGTACGGCGTGCTGCTGGACGGGGCGCACGACGCGGCGGCGGACGCGGCGGCCTCGTTGCAGCTGGTCCGGGCGGTGGGGCGGCGCTTCTCGACGCGGCTCGAACGGCTGACCCCGGCGGAGCTGCACACGCTCCAGGCGGTGTGGCACGCCGCCCAGGCGCGGGGGCTCCAGGCGTGGTTCGCGCGGAGCGGGACGCCGGAGACGGTGGACCCGGCCTGGCCGCTGCGCCCGGAGCTGCGCACTGCCGCGTGAGGAGCGGAAGCGGCCGGACATGCGGAAGCCGGTCCGTCGATGGTGCTGAAGGACCGGCTTCTCCGGGGTGGGCGATACTGGGTTCGAACCAGTGACCTCTTCGGTGTGAACGAAGCGCTCTCCCACTGAGCTAATCGCCCGGGAACGGGTTGAACCATACAGGGCCGGGCGGCCCCGGTTCAAACCGCTGCCAGCCTGGCCGCGAGCCCGCGCCGCCCGGCTCGCATCATCAGAGCGTGGTTGGCGCGGAACACCGGCCGGCAGGGCAGTGCGAGGACCCGCATCAGCGTCCGGCGCACCTCGACCTCCTGCTCGTAGAGGACGCGGGTGCCGGTGCCGTGCGGGGTGACCGTCCAGCGGACCCAGCCGTCGAGATCGCCGCCGAGCGCGGCTTCGAGGACGCCGTGTGCCGGGTCGTGGCGCTGTTCGCGCACGGTCGTGACGAGGTCGTACGGGAGGACGGAGCGGATGCGGGTGGTGCCGGAGTCGTTGCCGGACCGGGTGGCCTCGCGGACCTGCGGCCACCACCGCGGATAGTCCTCGACGCGTTCGAGCTCGGCGTACACGGCCTCGGGCGGCGCGCGGAACTCCCATGCGCTGACGAATCGGTAGTGGTTCCAGTTCATTGCTCCAGGATGCGCGTACTCAGGCGGGTATCTGAGTACGCGGACGCATGTTCGCCCGCGTGGCGCGCAGCACACTCGCGTCCATGGAACATGTGCCGCCGCCCGCCGAGGAATTGGCGCTCCTCGATAGTGAACTGGCCCGGCTGGACGCCCGACGGGCGCAGCTGCTGACCCGCCGCGCCTGGCTGCTGCGGGCGCTGGAAGCCACCGGTCCCGCTCCCTGGGGACCGCCGCAGGGGCCGGTCGCGCCCTGGGGTCCGGGCTCCGGCGGATTCGGCCCGGCGCGCCCGGCCTCGAAGCGCAGTGTGCAGAACATGCTGCTGGTCCTCGGCGGGCTGCTGCTCGCGGTCGCCGCCCTGGCGTTCACCCTGGTCAGCTGGGGCGATCTGGGCATCGGCGGGCGCAGCGCGGTGCTGACCGCGGTGACGGCCGGGGCGCTGGCCGCTCCGGTGACGCTGCTGCGCCGGGGCCTGGCCGCGACCGCGGAGGCGCTGGTGGCGGTGGCGTCGTTGCTGATGGCGCTCGACGCGTACGCGTTGTACGTGGCGGCCCTGCCGGGGACGAACGGTGCCGCGTACGCGGGGACGGCGGCGGCGGTGCTCGCGCTGCTGTGGGCGGCCTACGGACTGCTCCTGGGCAAGCTGCGGCTGCCGCTTCCGCTGGCGGTCGTCTCGGCGCAGCTGCCGCTGGTGCTGTGGGTGTGGGCGGCGGACGGCGGGGCGCTGTGGTTCTCGGCGGCGCTGCTGGTGACGGCCGCGCTGGACGGCGTGGTGGCGCTGACGGCCGGGCGGACTTCGGTACGGGTCGTGGCGTGCGTGGCCCTGTGCGCGACGGGCGGGGCGGGGCTGCTCGTGGCGCTGGTGGAGTCGCTGACGGCCGCCGGGCCCGCCGGTGCGGTGGTGCCGGGGGCGCTGCTGCTGGCCGGTGCGGCGCTCGCCCTGGCGGGGGCGCGCCGGGCTCCGATGGCGTTCGCGACGGCCGGCGGACTGGTGGCCGGTCTCGCGGCCGTGGCGGCGGTGGGCGGGGTGCCCGCCCCGGCGGTTCCGAGCGGCTGGCCGGTGCTGGTGTACCTGCTGTGCGCCGGGGCGCTGATGACGGCTGTACGGGCTCCGCTGGGCGTCGCGGCGGCCCGGGGGGTCGGGTGGGCGTCGGCAGTCGTGGCGGCCGGTGCGGTGCTGGTGTCGCTGACGCCGGTGACGGTGGTCGCGGCGGGTCCGGTGACGCGGCTGGGCGCGGTCTGGTCCGGTGCGCCGCGCGGCGGGGCCCGGGGCGCGGCGGGCGCGACGGACCTGCCGTGGGACGCGATGGTGTCCGCCCCGGTGGTGCTGCTGCTGGTGGCCGTGGCGCTCGGTGCCGCGTACCGCTGGTGGGAGGGGCTGGTCCGGTGGGCCGGGCCGGTGCCGGCGCCCGGGCCCGCGTGGCGGGGTGCGGCGGGGTCGGCCGCGGTGGCGCTCGGCTGGGCGGGGCTGATGGTGCTGCCGGCCGCGCTGGACCTGTCCTTCGCGGCAGCCCAGGCGGGGCAGCTGGTCCTGGCCGTGGCGGCGTTCGGCCTGGTGGTGGCCGGGCTGCGGGCCGGGGCACGGGGTGTGGCGGTGACGGCCGGCGTTGTCGTGGCGGCCGGTGCGGTGGGCGCGGCACTGCTCTCGCTGGCGACGGAGGCGGCCACGTACACGGCGTTCGGTCTGCTGGTGATGGTGTTCGTGGCGCTGGCGGTGGCCCTGGACCGGCAGGCGGGCGCCTCGCCGGTGGCGGTGTCGGCGGCGGCCTGTGCGGCGGTGGTGTGCGCGGTGGTGCCGATGGCCGCGCTGGGGGCCTCGCTGGGCCTCGCGGTGTACGAGGCGGCTGTGCCGGTGCCGGCGGTGACGGCGGTGACGGTGCTGGTGGGGGCGCGGCTGAAGGGCCACCCGGTGGCCGTGCCGGTCGAGGTGACCGGTGCGGCGGCGGGCGTGGTGGCGGTCGCCATGGCGGTGGCCGACGCGCGGTTCCTGGCGCTGGTGCTCGCGCTGTGCGGGGTGCTCGCGGCGGGGACGGCGCTGCGCCCGGAGCGGCGTGTGGTCGCGGGGTACCTGGCGACGGCGCTGTTCGTTTCGGCGGCGTGGGTGCGGCTCGCGGTGTCGGGGGTGTCGGCCCCGGAGGCGTACACCCTGCCGGTGACGGTGCCGGCACTGGTGGTCGGGGTGCTGCGCCGGCGCCGCGACCCCTCGGCGTCGTCGTGGACGGCGTACGGGGCGGGGCTCGCGGTGACGCTGGTGCCGTCGCTGGGCGCGGCCTGGACGGACCCGCACTGGACGCGTCCGCTGCTGCTGGGGGTGGCGGCCCTGGGGGTGACGCTGGCGGGTGCGCGGCTGCGGCTCCAGGCGCTGCTGGTGCTGGGCGGCGCGGTGCTGGCGCTGGACGCGCTGCACGAGCTGGCGCCGTACGTGGTGCAGGTCGCGGGGGCGCTGCCGCGGTGGGTGGTGCCGGCACTGGCCGGAGTACTGCTGCTGGCGGTGGGGGCGACGTACGAGAAGCGGCTGCGGGATGCCCGGCGGCTGAAGGAGGCGCTGGGGCGGATGAGGTGAGGGCGGGAACGCCGACGGCCCGGAAGCTCTTGGAGCTTCCGGGCCGTCGGTCCGGGTGGGCGATACTGGGTTCGAACCAGTGACCTCTTCGGTGTGAACGAAGCGCTCTCCCACTGAGCTAATCGCCCGGGCGCACCGCAAACATTACCCCATGTCAGCGGCGCCCCCCGACCATCCCGGGGACCGCCCGGAGGTCACTCGTGGATCTTCCAGGGCATGACGATCCCGAACTTCCACACGTAGATCCCGACGAGCACCGCGATGATCACGAGCCCGATCACCGTGAGGGCGATGTTGCGCCGGCGGACCTTCGGGTCGAGCGCCCGCTGGGCGGCCTCGGTGACCTTGCGCCGGGTCCAGCGCAGCACCAGCTGGGCCCAGACGAACTCGGTCGCCCAGATCGCCATGCCACCGAAGATCACCAGCCAGCCGGGGCCCGGCAGCGGCAGCATGATGATGCCGGCCACCACGACGGCGAGGCCGACGACGAAGACGCCGACCTGCCAGCTGATGTGCAGCGCCCGGGACGCCTTGATGAAACCGGGTGCTCTGGAGCCGAGCGCCGGTTCCTCCTTGGTCACTTCCGGTATGACGTCCCCCGTCGCATCACGGGGCGCTTCCCCCGCGGCGGAATCCGGTGCCTTCGCCGCGGCGGCACCGTCCCGCTCGTCACTCTCCGCGTTCATGGATCCAACCTACCGGACCGGCTCGCGTTCACTTGAATGGCCGCATGACGCAAAGTTACACACCGCTGTACGAGCTACCCGAAGCATCTCAAAACGGTCAGAGGGGTTTACAACGCCACCGTAGGTGGCATGTCGATTTCGCCGACGTGCGAATCCCCGAGCGCACACTGAGCGAAAGGCCCTGGCGCTTATGAACACCACGGTCAGCTGCGAGCTGCACCTGCGCCTCGTTGTGTCGAGCGAGTCCTCACTGCCTGTACCCGCGGGCCTGCGGTATGACACGGCCGATCCGTATGCCGTGCACGCCACCTTCCACACCGGAGCGGAGGAGACGGTCGAGTGGGTTTTCGCCCGCGACCTCCTTGCCGAGGGGCTGCACCGGCCCACCGGCACCGGAGACGTACGTGTCTGGCCATCCCGAAGTCACGGCCAGGGCGTCGTCTGCATCGCGCTGAGCTCCCCAGAGGGCGAAGCACTGCTCGAGGCCCCGGCACGGGCCCTGGAGTCGTTCCTGAAGCGGACCGACGCCGCGGTTCCACCGGGCACCGAACACCGTCACTTCGACCTCGATACGGAGCTCTCACACATCCTGGCCGAGAGCTGAGCCAGGCCGAGAGCTGCGGGACGCCGTCCGACTCGGGGAGACGGCGTCGCGCGGACAACCTCATACGGCTGACACCGGCGCCGGTGCCACGGATCCACCGTGGTGACCGGCGCCGGTCCGCGTCCCGGCCGAGCCAGTAGAGTCGTCCGGCATCGGCGGGCACCCGCACGCCGGAGGCCAGGGAGCGAAAGCGTGCTGATCCCCCACGACACCCGGATCGCCCTCGACCTAGTGGTCGATCTGGTGAACACCGCGCCGGAGAGCGAGCCGGAAGGGGACAGCGCGCCTGCCGACGGGCTCGCCGACGTCGCGGCGCTCCACGCGTTCGCCGTACGCCACCGGGTGAGCGGGATCGGCGTGCTCGACCGGCAGGACCTCAAGGCCGTGCACGACGTGCGCGCCCGGTTCGCCGAGGTCTTCGCCGCCGGGGACGCGCGCACCGCGGCCGGGCTGGTGAACGCCCTGGTGGCCGCCGCCGGCACCACCCCGCAGCTCACCGCCCACGACGGCTACGACTGGCATGTGCACTACTTCTCGCCGGACGCCTCGATCGCCGACCACCTGGCGGCCGACTGCGGCATGGCGCTCGCCTTCATCATCGTGGCGGGCGAGACGGAGCGGCTGCGGCGGTGCGAGGCGCCGGACTGCCGGAACGCCTTCGTGGACCTCTCGCGCAACCGCTCCCGTCGCTACTGCTCCAGCCGCACCTGCGGTAACCGCCTGCACGTGGCCGCGTACCGGGCGCGCCGCCGGGAAGCGGCCGGCTGACGGCTCACAGCAGGAAGAGATCGTGCAACGCGGCCATCAGCAACAGGGTGCCGATGACCGTGAGGAAGATCATCAGAGGGGGCTGGGAAAGCGCGAAGAGGCAGCCGCGCGGCTCTTCGCCGGGGGGTGCGGGGGCGTCGCCCCGAGAGATGTCCACCATTTCGGGACGATCATGACGCAGTCCCGGGGGTGCTCCGTACCAACATGCCTCTTCAGGACGGGATTTCACTCGTCATGGGGGCTTCGTTAATCGCTCCGGCGTGCGAGCGCCCAGCACATTTCCTAACTCCGCTCCCCCTCCGGCCCGTCGGCCCGGCGCAGCTCGCGCAGCATCCGCAGCTGCGCCTGGCGCTGGACGCCGGTGCCGCCCTCGTGGCCGTTCCAGGGGTAGATCTCGATCTCCTTGGGCCCCGCCCAGTGGTTGTAGGCCGCGAAGACCGTGGAGGGCGGGCAGATCGCGTCCATCAGGGCGACCGAGTAGAGCGCGGGCACGGTCGCGCGGGCCGCGAAGCTGACGCCGTCGAAATAGGACAGGGTGCGGAAGACCTGGGCGTCCGCGCGGTGCCGGGTGGCGAGGAACCGGACGATCTCCTGGTACGGGTCCTCGTCGGTGATCTCGACGGCCCGCCGGAAGTGCGTCAGGAACGGCACGTCCACGAACGCGGCCTGCACGTGCGGGCTGAGGGCCGATACGGCCTGGGCGATGCCGCCGCCCTGGCTGGCGCCGTTCACGACGATGCGGGCGGGGTCGACGGCCGGGTGGCTGCGGGCGACCTCGACGGCGCGCACCGCGTCCGTGAACACCCGGCGGTAGTAGTACGTCTCCGGGTCGAGGATGCCGTTGGTCATGAAGCCGGGCGCCTGCGGGTTGGCGGCACCGTACGGGTCCGGGGTGGCGCCCGCCGAGTGGTGGTTGACCGCGCCCTGGCCCCGGGTGTCCACGATCAGCGCGGCCCAGCCTGCCGAGGGCCACACGAGGTGGTCGTGGGGCAGCCCGCGCCCGCCGCCGTAGCCGAGGTAGTGCACCACGGTCGGCAGAGGGCCCTCGACGCCCGCCGGGACGTTGAGCCAGGCGCGTATCCGGTGTCCGCCCCAGCCCGCGAACGACACGTCGTACGAGTCGACCGCGGCCAGCGCGCCGTCGTAGGGCGCGAACTCGGCGTCCAGCGGGTGGGCGGCGGCTTCGTCCAGGGTGAGCTGCCAGAAGGCGTCGAAGTCCTCCGGCTCGTCGAGGTGGGGCCGGTAGCCGTGCAGCTGGTCCAGGGGCAGGTCGAACAGGGCCATCGCTTCTCCGTTTCGGGCACGCGGAAGGGGGCGGCGTCCGCCGCAGGTCCGCGTGTCCCGCCCCCGGTGTGATGGGGCCCGAACGCATACGTTCACGGCCCAGCGGGACGCTATGCGGCGTCGCCGGGCAGGGTCAAGGAATCGCGGGCGACCCGCGCGCAGCGATTCACCTGGTGAGACGGGTCGGGCCCCGCCGCGTGGTGCGGCGGGGCCCGACCGGAAGGCTTGGGGTGTCAGATGCCGTGCTTCTTCAGAATGGCCTCGATGTCGCTGAAGTCCTCGCCGGCTCCGGCCGAGGAGGACTGCTTGCCCTGCTTGCCGCGCGTACGCGTGGCTTGCGGCGAGGAACCCGCACCGAGCGAGGGAGCCGACGCGGCCGGTTCCACGGCCTCGCCCCGGGCGGCCCGGGCGGCGGCCCGGCGCTCCTTGCGGCTGCCGCCGCCCCGGCGCTCGACCGCGCGCGTGATCATGAAGAGCAGCCAGGCGATGCCCAGCAGGCCGAAGCCCAGCCAGACGCTCGGCTTGAAGGCGATGTCCGACACCCACTTCACCACCCCCGTCAGCACCAGGCCGACCGGCACCAGCGAGTAGGCGGCGATCCTCGTCGCGGTGAGGAACCGCTTGCGGTAAGCGGTGACGGCCGCGATGCCCAGGCCCGCCGCGGACACCGCGGAACAGATGGTCTCGGCAAGCATCGGTGCCTCCTGGCGCAGGGGGATACGTCCCTTCCATCCTGCACCGGCCACCGGGCGGGCGGCCATGCCCCGGGCCCGTATCAGGGAGATCTCAGGGCCGGGCTCCTCCCCAGGTGCCGGGCGGCCTGCCTGCCGTGCACCCTGCGAGACTGGCCCCATGAGCGATTCCACCCCCGCCGCACCGGTCGTCCTCGACGTCTGGTGCGAGCTCCAGTGCCCCGACTGCCACCACGCCCTCACCGATGTGCACGCCCTGCGGGCCCGGTACGGCGACCGGCTGGACATCCGGCTGCGGCACTTCCCCCTGGAGAAGCACAAGCACGCCTACGCCGCCGCGCAGGCCGCCGAGGAGGCCGTGTCCCAGGGCGACGGCTGGCGGTACGTCGAGGCGGTGCTCGCACGCACCGGTGACCTCGGGGACCGGGGCGAGAAGCTGCTGGTCGAGGTGGCCGGGGAGCTGGGTCTGGACGCGGAGGAGTTCGACACCGCGCTCATCGACGGCCGGCACATGCTGATCGTGGACGCGGACCAGGCCGAGGGCAAGGCGATCGGGGTGACCGGCACGCCGACGTACGTGATCGGCGGGGAGCGCCTGGACGGCGGCAGGAGCCAGGACGGGCTGCGCGAGCGGATCGAGGAGATCGCCGACCGGCTCCTGGCCGGACAGGGCTGAGGAGGCGGGAGCTACAGCGGCTTGGCCAGGTTGTGCCGGGTCGTCTCGTAGCCCAGCGACTCGTACAACCGCAGGGCCGGGGTGTTGGCCGTGACGACGTGCAGGCCGATGCGCCGCTCGCCCGCCGCCAGGGCGATCCGCTCGGCCTGGAGCATCAGGGCGCGTCCGTAGCCGCGCCCCCGGTACCGTTCGGCCACCTCCACGTCGAACACGTAGCCGATACGCAGGCCGGGGTGCATCTCGAACGGCGCCTCCCAGACATGGCCGACCGTCTCGCCCTCGTGGCGCAGATGGTCGAGCCGCGCCCCCTTGGTGGCGAGGCCGTCCGGCAGATGGCGGGCGTGGGAGGCGCGGGCCGCGGCGGGCGCCGCCTCGCGCGGGACGCCCCGGCTCACCAGGTTCTCCGTGTAGGCGGCGATCGCGTCGCGCTCCCAGGCGGCGAACTCCTCGGGCGTCATCGGGTGCGCGGTGAGCCCGTCCGGGAGGGGCGGGGCTTCCCCGGGCAGCGTCTTGACCATGTTGCGGCTGCGCTCGGTGTAGCCGAGCACGGCGGCGAGCCGCTGCCCCGCGGTGTCCCCGGCGGCCACCTCCGTACAGACCTGGGTGCAGCCCCAGCCGCGCAGGATCTCCTCGGAGGCCAGCGCGGCGATGGTGCCCCGGCCGCGACGGCGGACCGCCTCGTCGATCCGCAGGGCTCTGATCAGGCCCGTCGCCCCGCCCGCACCCGGCTCGACGGCGAGCTCGACGGAGCCGACGGGGCGTCCGTTGTCGCACACGTCGTACGCGCGCCGCTGTGCGCCGTCGGCGCCTGACTGGATCGGCCCGGCAGGCCGCAGTGTCGTCGTCATCAGGTGGTTTCTATCCCCTGCGCGGGGACCCGTCACCCGTATTTACGCGGACGGGCCGTTGCCGGTCACGGGTCGAGGTCGTCGGCCGCGCGCTCCTCGAAGATCCGCATCGCCTTGGCGGTCACCGGTCCCGGTGCGCCCGGCAGCTCCCGGCCGTCGACCCGGTGGACGGCCTGTACATCGCGGAGGGTGGAGGTCAGGAAGACCTCGTCGGCCCGCCCCAGCACGTCGAAGGGCAGGTCGGTCTCCTGTGCGCCGGTCCACTCCACGGTGAGCGCGCGGGTGATTCCGGCCAGGCAGCCGGAGGCGACGGGCGGGGTGTGGAGCTGCCCGTCCAGGACGACGAAGACATTGGACCCGGTGCCCTCGCAGAGCAGCCCGGCGGTGTTGGCGAACAGCGCCTCGGACGCGCCCTGCTCGTGGGCGCGGGCGAGGGCGACGACGTTCTCCGCGTACGAGGTGGTCTTGAGGCCCGTGAGCGCGCCCCGCTCGTTGCGGGTCCAGGGCACGGTGACGACGGCCGTGGTGTCGGGGCGGCGCGTCACCTCGCCGAGGGCGACGACGAGTCCGGGGCCCTCGTTGCCGCGGTCGGAGCCGAGGGGCGAGATGCCGCCGGTGTACGTGATCCGCAGCCGGCCCAGTCCGACCGGGTTGGCCTCCACGACGGCGGCGCAGGCGCGGCGCACCTCGTCCGGGTCGGGGGCGGGCAGGCCGAGGCCCCGGGCGGAGCGGGCCAGCCGGTCGAGGTGGCGGGTGAGGGCGAAGGGGCGGCCCTGGGAGACCCGGAGCGTCTCGAAGACGCCGTCGCCGACGGTGAGCCCGTGATCGAGCACGGACACCCGGGCGTCGTCGGCGGGGCGCAGCTCGCCGTTGACCCAGATCCTCATGGTGCGGTCCTTCCGGTTGCTTCGTATGCGCCCGACGCTACAGCGAGCAGCCTGGACGCCTTCAGTTCGGTCTCGTCCCACTCGCGTTCCGGATCGGAGCCCCAGGTGATGCCCGCGCCGGTGCCGAAGCGCAGCAGGGGTGCGGGTCCGGTGCGGTCGGTCCAGAAGGTCCTGATGCCGACGGCGAGCGAAGCGGTCCCGCGGTCGGCGTCCACCCAGCCGATGCCGCCGCAGTACGGGCCGCGCGGGGCGGTCTCCAGTTCGCCGATGATCCGCAGCGCGCTGGACTTGGGGGCGCCGGTGACCGAGCCGGGCGGGAAAGCGGCGGCGATGATCTCCGGCCAGCCGGCGCCCTCGGTGAGGCGGCCGCGCACGGTGGAGACGAGGTGGACGAGACCGGGGTGCTTCTCGACGGCGCAGAGGCCGGGGACGGTCACCGAGCCGGTGGCGCAGACCCGGCCCAGGTCGTTGCGGACCAGGTCCACGATCATCACGTTCTCGGCGTGGTCCTTCTCCAGCAGATCCGCCTCGGTGCGCCCGGTGCCCTTGATGGGCCCGGACTCGACCGTGCGGCCGTCCCGGCGCAGGAAGAGCTCGGGGGACGCGGTGGCGATCTCGACGCCGTGCGCGGGGAGCCGAATCGTTCCGGCGTACGGGGCCGGGTTGCCGCGGGCCAGCAACGCGGTGAGGGCGTCCACGTCGGCCGGGCCCGGTCCGGGCAGGGGCGCGGTCAGCACGCGGCAGAGGTTGGCCTGGTAGACCTCGCCGGTCGCGATGTACGCGCGGATGCGCCGTACGCCTTCGGTGTAGGCCGCCCGGTCGAGCGAGGAGGTCCAGTCGCCGGCGGCCGGGCCGCGCCAGGCGCCGGGGACCGGGGCGGGCACGGGGGCGGGGCGCACGGTGTCGAAGCGGGCGCAGGTCAGGGAACCCTCGAAGCCCGCGCAGACGGCCCAGAAGCCGGACGAGTCGAGGGCGGCGGGATCACTGGTGACATCCCGCAGACCGGAGGCGACGAGGCCGCCGAAGCGGGCCATGGGAGCGAGGTCGTGCACGTCCGCGAGTGTAGGACGGCGCACGGTGACCCGCGCCGGGGCGAGCGCACCTCAGCACGCTGCACAAACGCGTTTTTGTACTGGCCCGGGAATCCGCTAGAGTTCAACACGTCGCCGGGACGCGCAAGCGGACCGGGAAAGACAAGCGGACGTAGCTCAGTTGGTAGAGCGCAACCTTGCCAAGGTTGAGGTCGCCAGTTCGAACCTGGTCGTCCGCTCGCAGAAGGCGGGGGATTCTTCCCGGACTCCCGCCCCTGGTGGAGTGGCCGAGAGGCGAGGCAACGGCCTGCAAAGCCGTCTACACGGGTTCAAATCCCGTCTCCACCTCCAAGGACGATTAGCTCAGCGGGAGAGCGCTTCCCTGACACGGAAGAGGTCACTGGTTCAATCCCAGTATCGTCCACTGATCCGCAAGGATCACCGGTCCGTAAGGATCACCCGCGCGATTAGCTCAGCGGGAGAGCGCTTCCCTGACACGGAAGAGGTCACTGGTTCAATCCCAGTATCGCGCACGCAGTACACGCAGGTTCACCTGCGCGATTAGCTCAGCGGGAGAGCGCTTCCCTGACACGGAAGAGGTCACTGGTTCAATCCCAGTATCGCGCACTGTCACGAAGCCCCGGTCGTCTCGGCGACCGGGGCTTCGTCGTGCTCGGTCAGGAGGAGAAGAGCATGCGGCCGAAGCTCTTCTGCCGGTAGTGGCCGTGGTGGCCACCGTGGTGCGGGGCGCCCCAGGCGGGCGCGGGGGCGGCGGGGTACGCCTGCGGCGGGGCGGCCGGTGGCGGGGCCTGCTGGGCCCACTGGGACTCGATGCGGGTCAGCGTCTCCAGCTCGCCGTAGTCCAGGAATATCCCCCGGCAGCCGCTGCACTGCTCGATCTGGATGCCATTGCGGTTGTACGTGTGCATCTGCGCGTGGCACTTGGGACACTGCATGTTCGGGCTCACTCCTCGCCGTTGGTTCGCCGTCGCCGGAATGCATGCCCGCCGACGGTCGGTTCACCCTACGACGTGCGCTCGGCCGCCAACTCGGGCGGGAGCGAGGCAATTCGGGCACAGGCGTCGATCATCACCTGTTCCACCTCATCCGGAGCCCGGCCCTCCGCCGTCGACTTGGCCCAGGCGAGCGCGGCCGTCTGTACGGTCAGCGCGCGGGCCGCGACGTCGAGGGCGGGCCAGGGGTCGCCCTCTGCGGGTACGGCGGGGCCCCCGCCGGCCCGGTAGGCATCCAGGAAGCGGAGCCAGACGTCCGGCGGGAGCAGCCCGGCCGCGTACCAGGCGGCGGGGCGCGCGAGGTCCCAGGAGGGGTCGCCGAGCCCGGCGTCGTCCACGTCGATGAGAAGCCAGGGGCCGTGCGGGGCGGGGTGGCGCACGAGCTGGCCCAGGTGGAGGTCGCCGTGGCAGAGGTGCGTGCCCCGGCCGGGCGGTGGCGCCTCGCCCCTCGCCCAGCCCGGCAGCCCGCGCCAGGCCGCGAGCACGGGGGCGACGGCCGGGTCGCCGGGGCGGGCGATACGCATCCGGTCGACGGCGAGCGCCGCCTTGGCCGGGCCTCGCATGGCGGGGAGCGGCCCCGGGACCCCGGTCCGGTGCAGCCGCGCCAGGAGCATCCCGGCCTCCTCCCACGGCGCCGCGTCGGGGTCGCCCGGGTCGACGGGCCCGCCGTGCGGCCAGAGGGTGACGGGGCGGCCGTGCATTTCGGTGAGGAGGCCGCCGGGAGTCACGGGCAGGGGTGCCAGCAGGATGCCGTCCCGCCCCGGCCCGGCCGCCAGGCGCAGCCGTGCGGCCAAGCCCGCCGTGTCCGTATCGGCGGCGTGCGCCTTGGCGACGACCGGGCCGCTGCGGACGACGACCCCGTCGTCGCGTTCGGCGAGCACGACGGGCGGCGGGCAGGGCCGGGGGCCGCAGCCGGCGGGATGGGCCGCCCGGTGGGCGAGGTCCCCCAGCGCGCGGACGAGTGCGGTGGTCACGGTCTCCCCGGTGGCGCGGAACGGGCTGGGGCGGTCGCCCCGGCCGAGGGTACGCGCAGGGACCGCGCCGCCCCTGAGCGGCCGGCCGCCGAGGGGGCGGCGCGCCGTGCGGCGTCGGTGTCCGCTCAGGCGGCGTCCGGCGGCCGGGCACCGGCTGTCACGGCGGACACGCAGGGAGGGCGCCGGGGTCCGGGTCGGGGCGGCAGGGGCGCTCCGGCATGGCGTACGCGGACGGGTGGCGGTCGGAGGCATGTGGGCCCGGGCAGCGCGATGTCCGGTCAGCTCCCCAGCTGACCGGACAAACGCTGCCGTCCGCCGCACCCCCGTCCCCACGGGGTTGTTGGCCGGATGTCCCGGTCCGGACCGCTCTTCCGGACCCGGGGCGCCGCTCAGCGCCCCAGCATCACGCCCACGGACGACGCCTGTGTGACCACTGCTTCCCAGCCGCCGAAGACGACCACGAGCAGGGCCGCCAGGGGAAGGACCATGGCGGTCGCCACCAGCGGGTGGCGGCGGCCGGACGCGGCGTACGAGCCGCGTGTCCGCGTGCGGACCACCGTCCGTGCTGCCGTGTCAGCCATGGTTCCTCTCCTGACCTGATGTGAGGCGGCGGGCGTTTGACCTCGGGGGACGAGTGCGACGCCCGCCGCTTGGACACAACATTAGGGATCCGGGGGGCGGGCGGCGTCATGCCCGCGTACCGAATCCCGGGCCTCCCGGAGGATGAGCCGCGCTCGGTCGGCGTACTCCCCTGGGTGGAGACGGGCTACGCGGGGTTGGGGTCTTCCCGGAGGGGACGCTCGGAGCTGTCCTCCCTGGGGACCGGTTGTTCGACCAGGGCGAGGACCCTGGTCGCCATGAAGCGGGCCGTGCGCACCACGGACCCGTTTCGGGTGACTTCACTCACTTCGACCACGCCCCGGCGGACCGCGGTCTCCACCCGGCGGCCGGCCCGGGAGGCCACCACCTCGTAGGCCCGGGTGCTGTCCCCGGCGTCCACCACTATCTCGACTCGATCGCCCTTCACTGATCCAATCCCCCTTCTGCGACGGACCTTTGAGATCTCGCACGGGCCGGGGCGCCTGGATCCGCGGCTCCCTGACCACTCCTCAAGTCTCCCACCCGCCACTGACAATCGAATCTCCGTTGAGGGCGCGGCCTCTGAGCACCCCGGGCGGCGGGTACGTAAGCTGTGCCTCGTCAGGCGTACCAGGCAGCGGGGATGGGCAGACATGGCGATGATGCGGCTCCGGCGCGAGGACCCGCGTGTCGTCGGCTCGTTCAGGCTGCACCGGCGGCTCGGGGCCGGCGGGATGGGGGTCGTCTACCTGGGTTCGGACCGGCGGGGCCAGCGCGTCGCACTGAAGGTGATCCGCCCGGACCTGGCGGAGGATCAGGAGTTCCGGTCACGGTTCGCGCGCGAGGTGTCCGCCGCCCGGCGGATCCGCGGCGGGTGCACGGCCCGGCTGGTCGCCGCCGATCTGGAGGCGGACCGCCCCTGGTTCGCCACGCAGTACGTTCCGGGGCCCTCGCTGCACGACAAGGTGGCCGAGGAGGGCCCGCTGTCGGCCGCGGAGGTGGCCTCGATCGGGGCAGCGCTCTCCGAGGGCCTGGTCGCGGTGCACGAGGCCGGGGTGGTCCACCGGGACCTGAAGCCGTCGAACATCCTCCTCTCCCCCAAGGGCCCCCGGATCATCGACTTCGGGATCGCCTGGTCGACGGGCGCGTCCACGCTGACGCACGTCGGTACGGCGGTGGGCTCGCCCGGCTTCCTCGCGCCCGAGCAGGTGCGGGGCGCGGCGGTGACGCCGGCGACGGACGTGTTCTCGCTCGGGGCGACGCTGGCGTACGCGGCGATGGCCGACTCGCCCTTCGGACACGGCAGTTCCGAGGTGATGCTGTACCGCGTGGTGCACGAGGAGCCCCAGCTCTTCGATGTGCACGACGCGCTGGCGCCGCTGGTGAGCGCCTGCCTGGCGAAGGACCCGGAGGAGCGGCCGAGCACGCTCCAGCTGTCGATGCGGCTCAAGGAGATCGCGGCGCGCGAGGCGCAGGGGCTGCACGAGAGCCGGCCGCCGGTCCAGCGCTCGGCCCAGGAGGCGGACCGCCCGACCGGGCGGCTGGACGGCCCGTACACCGAGCAGCAGACCCGCCGGGCGGCCGGTCCGGCGCCGGGGTCGCGCCCGCAGAACCGGCCTTCGGCGGCGCGTTCCGCCCCCGCCCGCACCGGTGGCGGCCGGCCGGCGCAGCAGCAGCCGCGTGGGACGGCGCGGCCGGCCAGGCGTCCGCAGGGCACCAACGGGACGAACGGCAGGCCGGGCACCCGGCCCGGGACCCGGACCACCTCGACGGGGCGGCGCCCGGCCAACCCGAAGCTGCTGCGGCAGCGGCTCGTCGTCTTCGTGGTGGTGACGCTGCTGGTGGCGCTGGGGATCGCGGCGGCGCAGGGCTGCCAGGGCCCGGCCCGGGGGCTGGGCGTGGACCTCGGGCACGGCCCGAGCCAGACCCAGCCCCAGGCCCAGACCCAGAGCCGGCCGTAGTCAGCTCTCGGGGCGACCCGTGGCCACCGCGTAAAAGGCGACCGCGGCCGCCGCGCCGACGTTCAGCGAGTCCACACCGTGGGCCATCGGGATGCGCACCCAGCGGTCGGCGGCGGCGAGGGCCCGGGCGGAGAGGCCGTCACCCTCGGCGCCGAGCATCAGGGCGACCCGGTCCATCCGGTGCGGCGCCGCCTCCTCGATGCTGACGGCCCGCTCGGCGGGCGTCAGCGCGAGCACCGTGAACCCGGCTTCGCGTACGGCTTCCAGCCCTTGCGGCCAGGTGTCGAGCCGGGCGTACGGTACGGAGAACACCGCGCCCATCGAGACCTTGACGGAGCGCCGGTAGAGCGGGTCGGCGCAGTCGGGCGAGAGCAGGACGGCGTCCATCCCGAGGGCGGCGGCGCTGCGGAAGATCGCGCCGATGTTCGTATGGTCGTTGACGGCCTCCATGACGGCCACGCGGCGGGCCGTGCGGAGGATGTCGCCGGCGGCCGGGAGGGGCTTGCGCTCCATGGAGGCGAGGGCGCCCCGGTGCACGTGGTAGCCGGTGACGCGTTCGGCGAGGTCGGGGGCGACCGTGTAGACGGGGGCGTCGCTCTCCTCGATGACGTCCCGCATCTGGTCGACCCACTTCGCCGAGAGCAGCATGGACCGCATCGTGTACCCGGCCTGCCGGGCACGGCGGATCACCTTCTCGCCCTCCGCGATGAAGAGGCCCTCGGCGGGCTCCTTCCTGCGCCGGAGTTCCACGTCGGTGAGGCCGACGTAGTCGCCGAGGCGGGGGTCGTCGGGGGTGTCGATGGTGAGGGGTTCAGCCACGGTTATGGTGCTGCCTTGTCCGGTGGGGGTGCCGACGGTCGGGGGCTGTTACGCGGGCTACTCGCCGCTCGTCGCGAGGTCGGCGCCGACCTCCACGACCGCGCCGATCACGATGACGGCGGGCGGGCGGACGTCCTCGGCGGCCACCCGCTCGGCCACGGTGGCGAGGGTCGCGTCGACGCGGCGCTGGGCAGCCGTGGTGCCCTCCTGGACGAGGGCGACCGGGGTCTCGGGCGAGCGGCCGTGCTCCACGAGCGTACGGGCGATGACGCCGATCTTGTCGACGGCCATCAGGAGCACCAGGGTGCCGCGCAGCTGGGCGAGGGCCGCCCAGTCGACCAGGGAGCGTGCGTCGTCGGGGGCGACGTGTCCGCTGACCACGGTGAACTCGTGGGCGACGCCCCGGTGGGTGACGGGGATGCCGGCCGCGCCGGGGACCGAGATGGAGCTGGAGATGCCGGGCACCACGGTGCACGGGATGCCCTCGGCGGCGAGCGCCTGGGCCTCCTCCATGCCCCGGCCGAAGACGAACGGGTCGCCGCCCTTGAGCCGGACGACCGCCTTGCCGGCCTTGGCGTGCTCGATCAGCGCGTTGTTGATGGCCTCCTGGGCCATGTAGCGGCCGTACGGGATCTTCGCGGCGTCGATCACCTCGACGTGCGGCGGGAGCTCGTCCAGGAGGTCGCGGGGGCCGAGGCGGTCGGCGATGACGACGTCCGCCTCGGCGAGGAGGCGGCGACCCCGGACGGTGATGAGGTCCGGGTCGCCGGGGCCGCCGCCGACGAGGGCGACGCCTGCGGTCCGGGTGCGGTGGTGCGGGGCGGCGATGCTGCCGTCGCGCAGGCCCTCCACGATCGCGTCGCGGACGGCGGCGGAGTGGCGCGGGTCGCGGCCGTGGGCGCCGGCGGTGAGCACGGCGACGGTGACGCCCTCGCTGCGGCCGGTGGCGGGCGTCCAGGCGGTGGCCGCCTCGGCGTCGTCGCTGCGGACGCACCAGGTGCGGGTGCGTTCGGCCTCGGCGGAGGCGGCCTCGTTGGCGGCGGCGTCATCGGTCGCGATGAGCGCGTACCAGGTGTCGGTGAGGTCGCCGTCGGCATACCTGCGGCGCTCCCAGCGGATCTCGCCGGCGTCCGCCATCGCCTCGACGGAGGGGGTGGCGGACGGCGACACGAGGACGATGTCGGCGCCGGCCGCGATGAGGGCGGGGAGGCGGCGCTGCGCGACTTGGCCGCCGCCGACGACGACTACGCGGCGCCCGTTGAGGCGCAGTCCGACGGGGTAGGCGGGGCGATCGGCGTGCGTGGCCATGGTGGTGCGGGCTCCTCGGGGCGGTGCGGAAGCGCGGGCCGCTGCGGCGGTGGAGCGGCGTGAATGGGGTGGGTGGGGATCACGATACGGGGTGGGCGGCGGCGCCTGCGGCGGGCCATGTCCCCTCCCCGCCCCTTCCCGAAACCGGGGCTCCGCCCCGGACCCCGCGCCTCAAACGCCGGCGAGGCCGGATTTGCCTCCGTCGCCGCACATCTGCGACGACGGAGGCGAAAATCAAGCCCCTGCGGCGGTTGAGCAGCGAGGGTACGGGGGCAGAGCCCCCGCAACGAGCCGTGCTACTTCTCCGTCACGCCCGCCGAGTCGAACGTCGCCACCTCGTGCATCGCCCGCGCAGCGCTCTGCACGATCGGCAGCGCCAGCAGCGCCCCCGTGCCTTCGCCGAGGCGGAGGTCCAGGTCGACCAGCGGGCGCAGGCCCAGCTTGTTGAGGGCGGCGACATGGCCCGGCTCCGCGCTGCGGTGGCCCGCGATGCACGCGGCCAGGGCCTCCGGGGCGATCGCCCGGGCCACCAGGGCGGCCGCGCCCGCGCTGACGCCGTCCAGAATGACCGGCGTGCGCAGCGACGCGCCGCCCAGCAGGAAGCCGGCCATCGCGGCGTGCTCCAGGCCGCCGACGGCCGCCAGGACGCCGATCGGGTCCGCCGGGTCGGGCTGGTGGAGTTCCAGCGCGCGCCGCACCACGTCGATCTTGCGGGCGTGCATCTCGTCGTTGATGCCCGTGCCCCGGCCCGTGACCTCGGCCGGGTCCATCCCGGTGTACACGCAGATCAGCGCGGCCGACGCCGTCGTGTTCGCGATGCCCATCTCGCCGGTCAGCAGGCCCTTGTTGCCCGCCGCCACCAGGTCGCGGGCGGTCTCGATGCCGACCTCGATCGCCGCGTGGACCTCCTCGCGGGTGAGCGCGGGGCCCGTGGTGAAGTCCGCCGTGCCCGCCCGTACCTTCCGGGGCAGCAGGCCCGGCATCGGGGGCAGTTCCGCGACCGCGCCCACGTCGACCACGCACACCTCGGCGCCCACCTGGGACGCGAACGCGTTGCACACCGCCCCGCCGCCGAGCATGTTCGCGATCATCTGGCCGGTGACCTCCTGGGGCCACGCCGTGACGCCCTGCGCGTGCACCCCGTGGTCGCCCGCGAACACCGCGACGGCCGCCGGCTCGGGGATCGGCGGCGGGCACATCCGGGAGAGCCCGGCCAGCTGCGCCGAGATGATCTCCAGCATGCCGAGCGCACCGGCCGGCTTCGTCATCCGCTTCTGGCGCTCCCACGCCTCGCCGAGCGCCTTGGCGTCCAGCGGGCGGATGTTGGAGATCGTCTCCTGGAGCAGATCGTGCGGCGCCTCGCCGGGCAGGGCGCGGCGGCCGTACGTCTCCTCGTGGACGACCCAGGACAGCGGGCGCCGCTTCGACCAGCCCGCCTGCATCAGCTCCGGGTCCTCGGGGAACTCGTCCACGTACCCCACGCAGAGGTACGCCACGATCTCCAGGTGCTCCGGCAGTCCCAGCGCGCGCACCATCTCGCGCTCGTCGAAGAAGCTGACCCAGCCCACGCCCAGGCCCTCGGCGCGTGCCGCCAGCCACAGGTTCTCCACGGCGAGCGCCGACGAGTACGGCGCCATCTGCGGTTGTGTGTGCCGGCCCAGCGTGTGGCGGCCGCCCCGCGTCGGGTCGGCGGTCACGACGATGTTGACCGGGGTGTCGAGGATCGCCTCGATCTTGAGTTCCTTGAACTGCTTCGCCCGCGCCTTCGGCAGCGACTTCGCGTACGCCTCGCGCTGCTGCTGCGCCAGCTCGTGCATCGAGCGGCGCGTCTCGGCGGACCGGATGACCACGAAGTCCCACGGCTGCGAGTGGCCGACGCTGGGCGCCGTGTGCGCGGCCTCCAGGACGCGCAGCAGCACCTCGTGCGGGATGGGGTCGCTGCGGAAGCCGTTGCGGATGTCCCGGCGCTCCCGCATGACCCGCAGGACCGCTTCGCGCTCGGCGTCGTCGTAGCCGGGCGCGGGGGGCGTGGCGGGCGCCGCTTCGGGGGCCTCGGCCGGTACGGGCTCCGCCTCGTCGCTGAGGTCCGGGGTCTCGATGACCTCGGGGCCGGGCTCGGGGGCGGGTGCCTCCGGCTGTATCGGCTGTTCGGCGGCCGGGGGGATGGCCTCCGGCTCGGGGGCGGCCTGCGGCTCGGGGGCCGGCACGGGCTCGGCCGCGGCCTCGGGCTGCGGCTCGGCAGCCGGTACGGGCTCGGCGAGCGGTGCCGCCTCGGCGACCGGTACGGGCTCCGGCTCGACCACCGGGACCGGCTGCGGCTCGGGGGCCGCCACAGGCTCCGCCACCGCGACGGGCTCCGGTTCGGCGGCCGGGGCCGGTGCGGGCTCCGGTTCGGGGGCCGCCACGGGCTCCACCACGGCCACCGGCTCCGGCTGCGCGGCCGGAAGGGGCTCCGGCTCGGCGGCCCGCACGGGCTCCGGCTCGGCCGCCTGCACGGGCTCCGCCGGCGGCTCGGTGGCAGGTGCGGGCTCCGCGACCGGGACCGGCTCGGGTTCCACCACGGCGACGGGCTCCGGCGCCACGACTTGGGCCGGCTCCGCCACGGCCACCGGCTCGGGCTCCGCCACGGGCCCTGCGACCGGCTGCTCGGCGACCGGCGCCGGGGCCTCCGTCTCGGCAACCTGTGCCTCGGGCGCCGGTGCCTCGGCCGCCGGGGCAACGGGCGCGGGCTCCACGACGGGCGCCTCCGGCGCCACGGGCTCCACGACCGGCTGCTCGGCGACCGGCGCCTCCGGGGCCGTCCACTGGTGGGCCGTCTGCGGCGGGATCTCGCCCAGCTGGGGGCCCGGGAGGGGCTGGTCCGTCGGCTGGGGGCCGAAGTACTCGGGCTCGGCCGTCACCGGGCCCGCGTGGCGGGCGGGGGGTGCGCCGGCGGGGCCGCGGTCGGCCAGGGAGCGGACCACACCGGCCCCCGCCGTACCCCCGTAGGACGGCTCGGGCGAGGCCGGGCCGCGGTGCAGCGGGCGGCGCACGGGCGGCTGCGCGGCGGGGGCGGGGATGCGGACGGCGCCGAGGTCGACGGAGCCGGAGTCGCGGCCTCCGGACTCGTGCGTGCCGGGGCCGGTCTCGGGCAGCGGCGCGGCGGCGGCCTGGTGCATGGCGTACGCGGGGGCCTGCTCCTGGAGCTGGACGGGGCCCTGGGCGTGCGCCGGGTCGGCCGGCTGGGGGTGGAGGTGCGGCTGGTAGGCGCCCTGCGCGGCGGGGTCCGTGTAGGGATCCGTCGGCTGAGCGGCCGGCTGGGGTTCGCCCCAGGCGCCCTGGGCGCTCGGCATCAGGAGGAGGTCGTCGTCCTCGGGGGTGTGCGCGGAGGGTTCGAGGTAGGTGTAGGAGTCGGGCGCGGGGGCGCCCGGCTGCTCCACCGTGCCCGCGTTCTCCGGCAGTCCCTCGCCCGGGATCCGGCCGGTGTCACTCATGCGTTCCCCTCGCCCATCGTCAGTGCTCCTTCGGCCCTTCGCCCGGGGACGCCCGGACACGGCACGCGGTGCTCGTCCGGTGGAACGAGCGGGCGCGCCGCGCGGCACGAATCGGTCGCGGACATCCTGCATTCTCGCGGTCGTTCGCCGCCGCGGCAGCTCATTTCGCCACGGCCCGCTGTGGACTGCGCCACGTTGCGCGTCCCAGGGTGCTGCCGTACCACAACGGGGACCAAAACGGTCCCCTTTTCCGGACATTGACGAACGAAGCGACGAACGTCCGGGAGCGGTGCGACGATCGGCCAGCCTACCTCGCACCGCTTGCCGACGGGTCAGGGGGCAAGGTCCGAACGAAGTGCGGAAAGCAGAAAGACGACCGTGCGTTCGCGCTCCGACCAGGCGGCCGTGTCGAGTTCCACGGACTGGAGGAGCGAGCAGTCGACCGTGTAGCCGTTTCCGGCCAGTGCGGCACCGAGTGCCTCGGCCTCGTCGCGGGTGGAGGCGTGCGTGACGATGCGCTCCGGACGACGGTCCGCGACGGCGGTGGCGACAGGGACTCCGCCGCCTCCGATGCGTACGACATCGGGCTCGGGCAGCCGTTCCAGCACGTGCGGGGCGCGGCCCTCGACGACCTGGAGCTGCACGCCGAAGGCGCGTGCGGCGGCCGTGGTGCGGGCGCAGGCGTCGGGGTCGCTGTCCACGGCGAGGACCGCCGCTCCGAAGCGGGCCGCCTCGACGGCCAGCGCGCCGCCCCCGGAGCCGATGTCCCAGACGAGGTCGCCGGTGCGGGGGCCGAGGTGGGCGAGCTGGGCGGCGCGCAGGACGGGTTGCTCGCCCTCCCCGCCCTCCCCCGCCGGGCGCGCGCCGGGGTCCGGGTAGGCGCCGGCGGGCAGGGCCCATCCCCGTACTCCCTGCGGGTAGGCGGGGTGGCGGCCGGCGATCCAGGCGCCGTCGGCCTGGTGTTCGGGGCCGCCGCCGATGACGATGACGACGTTGGGGTCGCGCCAGACGTGGTCGGCGGCGGTGTCCGAGGTGACGACGGTGACCTGTTCGCGGTCGGTGCCCAGCTCCTCGCAGATGACGAACGTGCGGTGGACGCCTTCGAGGAGCAGGGCCAGTTCGGCGGGTCCGGCGCCGGGCGAGGTGAGGACGGCGACCTTGTGGTGGGCGCGGCAGACGTTCACGGCGCGGCGCAGGGTGCGGGGGTGGGCGACGACCGTCTGGGCGTCCTCCCAGGGCATGCCGGCGCGGGCGAAGGCGGTGGCGACGGAGGACACGGCCGGGACGACCTCGACCTCCAGGCCGTGCTGCGGGACGCGCAGGGTGCGGACGACGCCGAAGAAGCCGGGGTCGCCGTCGGCGAGAACGACGGCGCTGCCGCGGTGGCCCGCGATGCGGCGGGCCGCGAGGTCGACGGAGCCGAGGCGGATGCGTTCGGCGCTCCGGGGGATTTCGGGCAGCGCGAGGTGGTGGGCGGCTCCGGCGACCAGGGTCGCGGCCGAGAGCGCTGCGGTGGCCGCTCTGTTCAGCGGCGAGCCGTCCCAGCCGATCACTGTGACCCGGTCGGCCATCTTGGTGTCATTCTCCTGGAGTCGTCGCAGGCGGGGCAGGTTGCCCGGGTGCGGGCAGGGTGAGGTTACCGGGTGCCCTCCGGCCGGCTGCCGGGGCCCCGTCGCCGGTCAGTTCCAGTCGTTGTAGGTGCCGTAGCCGCCGGCGTCGGCGAGCTGCTCGGCGACGCCTTCGAGGTCTTCGGGGAGCAGGCCCCAGACGATGAGGTCGGTGCGGATGTCGGTCCATCCGCCGTCCTCCGTCTGGGAGCGCGCTATGCGGGCGTTGCGCAGGACGCCCTCGCTGATGCAGCCGAGTTTCTGGGCCACCTGCTGGGAGGCGGTGTTGTCGGCCGCGGTGCGCAGTTCGATGCGCTCGAAGCCCTGGTCGCGGAAGAGCCACTGGGCGACGGCGAGCACGGATTCGGTGGCGTAGCCCTCGCCGCGGGCCCAGGGCGCGGTGATGTAGGCGGCCTCGGTGGACAGGGTGCGCCAGTCGGTGTTGCGCAGCCGCACGGAGCCGACGAGGCGCTGGGTGAGGAACTCGGTGACGGCCAGGGCGATCCCGTCGCCCTTGGTGCGGTGTGCCGGAGCGATTCTGCGCACCCAGCGTTCGGCGTCGACCTGGGTGTAGGGGTGGGGTGCGTCGGTCCAGGCGGTGACCAGCTCGTCGTTCATCATCTCGATGTACGCGGGGATGTCCGCCATGTCGAATGGGCGCAGCACCAGCCGGTCCGTGCTGATGGAGATGTCCGGGAAGGTGGAAGTCATGCGCAGCTCCATGCCGAAGACCGTGTAAATGCACAGCATGCAGCATCGCCGGGGGCGCGTGCATGGCCGGGTCGGTACGGCGGAGCCCCGCACCCCCCGGGCGGGGGGTGCGGGGCTCCTGGGGCAAGTGCCGCGTACGGGTCAGGACTTGGCGTCACCGAAGGCCGGGACGACCGAGCCCTGGTAGGTGTCGTCGATGAACTTCTTGACCTCGTCGGAGTGGAGGAGCTTCACGAGCTTCTGGACACGCGGGTCCTTCTCGTTGCCCTTCTTGACGGCGACGATGTTGGCGTACGGGTTGCCGTCGGCCTTCTCCAGGACGAGGGCGTCCTTCGCGGGCTTGAGCTTGGCCTCGATCGCGTAGTTGCCGTTGATGACGGCGGCGTCCACGTCGTTCAGGGCGCGCGGGACCGTGGCGGCCTCCAGCTCCTTGAACTTCAGGCCCTTCTTGTCGGTGATGTCGCTCAGCTTGGCGCTGGTGCCGACGCCGTCCTTGAGGGTGATGAGGTGGTTCTCGGCGAGCAGCTGGAGCGCGCGGCCCTCGTTGGTGGTGTCGTTGGGGACGGCGATGGTCTGGCCGGCCTTGATGGCGTCGAGGCTCTTGGCCTTCTTGGAGTAGAGGCCGAGGGGTTCGAGGTGGACGGTGCCGACGGAGACCAGGTGGGTGTCGTTCTTCTTGTTGAAGTCGTCCAGGTAGGGCTGGTGCTGGAAGAAGTTGGCGTCGACCTGGCCGGTCTCGGTGGCGGTGTTCGGCAGGACGTAGTCCGTGAACTCCTTGACCTCCAGCTTGAGGCCGGCCTTCTCGGCGAGGTTCTTCTTGACGAAGCCGAGGATGTCGGCGTGCGGCGTCGGGGACGCGGCGACGACGAGCGCCTTGGAGGTGTCGCCGCTCTTGGACGACGGGTCGGAGTCCGTGCCGCAGGCGGTGAGGCCGAGGGCGAGGGCGGTGGTGGCCGCGGCGGCGGCGGTGATCTTGATGCTGGTACGCACGAAAAGTGCCTCTTTCAGGTGGTGATGGTGGTGCGCCCGGACAAGGAGTGCGGGCTTGGTGGGGAGAAAGGTCAGGAGGTGCGGCCGCGGCGGGCCAGCAGGCGGACGGCGAGGTCGCCGATCAACTGGACGAGGGTCACGATGACGATCAGCAGCGCGACCGTGATCAGCATGAACCGGTTGTCGAAGCGCTGGAATCCGTAGGTGACGGCCTTGGAGCCGAGCCCTTCGCCGCCGACCGCGCCGGCCATCGCGGAGTAGCCGATGAGCACGATGACGGTGGTGGTGATCCCCGAGACCAGGGAGGGCAGGGCCTGCGGGAGGAGGACCTTGCGCACGATCGTCGGGATGGAACCGCCCATCGACTGGACCGCCTCGACGAGCCCGTGGTCGACCTCGCGCACCGCCGTCTCGACCAGCCGGGCGAAGAACGGGATGGCTCCGACGGCGAGCGGCACGATCATGGCGGTGGGGCCGATGAAGGTGCCGACGACCCAGGTGGTGAACGGGATCAGGGCGATCAGCAGGATGATGAACGGCAGCGAGCGGCCGATGTTCACGATCACGCCGACGACCTTGTTCACCGGGGTGTTCTGGAGCAGTCCGCCCTTGTCGGTGAGGACGAGGAGGACGCCGAGGGGCAGTCCGACCAGGACGGTGACGAGGGCGGACCACAGCACCATGTAGAGGGTGTCGACGGTGCCCTGCGACAGCAGCGGCTGCATTTCGGACCAGGTCACTTCGCCACCTCCTTGGTGAGCGGTGCGGGTACGGAGACGGGTGCGGCGTCCACGAGCTCGGCCTGGAGGCCCTGCTCGCGCAGGAAGCCGATCGGGACGACGTTCTCCTCGAACGGGCCGGGCAGTTCGATGCGCATGCGCCCGATCTGCTTGCCGCCGACAGTGTCCATGGCGGCGCCGAGGATCGAGATGTCGATGTTGTACGTACGGGAGAGCTGGGAGATCACCGGGCGGGCGGCGGCCTCGCCGTGGAAGGTGACGTCCACGACGGTGCGGTCGGGCGCGGAGGCGGTGCCGCCGACGGGGAACAGCTCGTGGGCCAGCTCGGAGCCGGGGGTGGCGAGCAGTTCACCGACGGTGCCGGACTCCACGATCCGGCCGCCCCGCATCAGCGCGGCGGAGTCGCAGACGGTCTTGACGACATCCATCTCGTGCGTGATGAGCAGGACAGTGAGTCCGAGCTGCTGGTTGAGGTCGCGCAGCAGCTGGAGGATGGAGCGGGTGGTCTCGGGGTCCAGGGCGGAGGTCGCCTCGTCGGACAGCAGCACCTTGGGGTCGCCGGCGAGGGCGCGGGCGATGCCGACGCGCTGCTTCTGGCCGCCGGAGAGCTGGCCCGGGTAGGCCTTGGCCTTGTCGGCGAGGCCGACCAGGTCGAGGAGTTCGAGGGCCTTGCGGGAGCGCTCGCGGCCGGTGACGCCGAGGATCTCCAGGGGGAGTTCGACGTTGCGCTGCACGGTGCGGGAGGCCAGCAGGTTGAAGTGCTGGAAGACCATGCCGATGCGGCTGCGCGCCTCGCGCAGCTCCTTGCCGGCCCGGCGGCCCCGGCCCGCGAGGGCGGTGAGGTCCTGGCCGGCCACGGTCACGGTGCCGGAGGTGGGGCGCTCCAGGAGGTTGACGCAGCGGATGAGGGACGACTTGCCGGCACCGCTTCGGCCGATGACGCCGTACACCTCGCCCTCGCGTACGTGGAGGTCGACGCCGTCCAGGGCGGTGACCTCGCGGTCGCGCGAACGGTAGACCTTCGTGAGGCCCGTCGTGGTGATCACAGGGGTTTCCGTCACTGTCGAGTGCGCGGCGCGGTGTCCGCCGGGCACGGGGCATGCGTCCGGGGGTGATCCGGACGTTTTCGATCGGACGTTCCGAGCGGTTCCCGGGGCGTCCGGGCGCGGCGGTCACCGCGGGCCGGGGCCCGTACGGGCGGCCGGGAAGGATCTCGCTTCGGGGCGCGAGGCTCGGTCGTGGGCCCTCAGAAGGCGCGCATTCGACCCATACAACGAGCACCGGGCGTCGTGATCGCCTCGGTCGCAAGGGTGCGGCTGCTCGTCGTGGTCATGGGCCCAAGTAAAACAGACGTGAGTTCGCCGCCGGACCGGTTGTCCGGATAGCGGACAGCCATGGATGGGCCGGCGCGGCGGTCCCGTATCAGCCGAAGCTTTCCAGTCACACCGCTCTGACCTGCGACGATGCGCTCGTCGCAGACCCGGCCAAGCCCCTCCCCCGGCGCCCGGACGCAGCGCACCCTGTGGTCAAGGCCACGATCCCCGGCGAACCGGGGGCGAGGACGGCGGGCCCGGCGCGCCGTAATACCCTCGGCTCATGCTCGACGCCCTGACGGTCGCGGTCGCCGTGGCCGCCCTCGCCCTCGCCGCCTGGTGCGGATACGCCGCCTACCGGGACCAGCCCACCAAGGACTGGCACTTCATCGGCATGGCCGTCGTCTCGCTGCTGGCCCTGGCGCAGCTGGTGACGGGGATCGTGCAGCTGGCCCGGGGCGAGCGGCCCGAGCAGGGCATGACCATCTTCATCGCGTACCTCGCCGGGGCGTTCCTCGCCGTACCGGCGGCGGGGTTCCTGTCACTGAGCGAACGGACCCGCTGGGGCTCGGTGACGGTGGCGGCGGGCGCGGTCGTCCTGGCCGTCCTCGAAGTACGGCTCTACGACATCTGGGGAAGCTGACCGTGACCGACACCGACACCACGCAGGCGGCGCCCGGCGAGAAGCGGCCCTTCGACCTCGGCACCGGTCCCGGCCGGGTCCTCGTCTGGTTCTACGGCGTGTTCACCGTGGCCGCGGCGTCCCGTTCGATCGTCCAGATGATCCTGGACTTCGGCCGCGCACCCCTGGCCTATGTGCTGTCGGCGGTCGCCGCGCTCGTCTACGGCTTCATCACGTACTCGCTGGTGCGCGGCGGCGAGCGGGCGCGCCGGACGGCGCTGGTGTGCTGCGCGGCCGAGCTGGCCGGGGTGCTGATCGTGGGCACGTGGACGCTGGTGGAGCCGTCCGCGTTCGCCGACGCGACCGTGTGGTCGTACTGCGGCCGGGACTACCTGTTCATCCCGGTGATCCTGCCGGTCACCGGGATGATGTGGCTGCGCCGCGCCCGGACCGCTTGAGAGCCCGCGCGCGGCGCGTGTACGACTAGGCGCTGGCCACGTACGCGGTCGGGGCCTGGGCCTCCTTCTCCAGCAGGATCATCATGACCCCGTCGCTGCCCGGGGCGTTGCCCACGGCGGCGTAGCCCGCGCGCTGGTAGAGCCTCAGGTTGGCCTCGCTGCGATGGCCGGTGTGCAGCCGGAAGCGGGTGGCGGCGCGCTCGTCGGCGAGGCCCGCCTCCGCCGCGCGCAGCAGCCGGGCGCCGAGCCCGTGGCCGCGCAGGCGGGGGTGGACGCAGAGCCTGCCGATCTGGCCGGTACCCTCGTCGTCGGTCGAGCCCCGCACCGAGCCGACGACCTGGTCGCCGAGCCGTGCCACGTAGACCAGGTTCTCCGCGATCTCGGCGCGTACCGAGTCGAGGGTCTGGACGAGCGGGTCGATGCGGTAATTGCCGTACAGCTCCGCCTCGCTCTGGAAACAGAGGTACTGCAGCTTCAGAATCTCTTCGGCGTCCCGCACGTCCGCCGCCGAGATGGTCACGCTCATGCCCATGTGCGCATGCCTCCCGCTCACCTGATCCGCCGGTTGTCTCCCGCTCCTTTCCCACGGTTCAGGAGCGACAACCTCCGCCGCGAGCATTCTGCGCAGACATCCAAGGCATCGGGAACGGATGGGGCCCAAACTCCCCTGTGACATAGCCAACTCCCCTGCGATGTGACGGGAGCCGGTTACTGACGGGGAGTCGGGCCCGCCGCTCTAGTTCTTGGCGTTCCTCGCCTTCTGCGCCGTGAAGTCCGCCGCCGCGAGCAGGGCGGTGTCCGGGTTGTCGGAGAAGATGCCGTCGATCCCGGTCGCGAAGTACGCGGCGAACGCGCCGAACGCGTCCCCGTACGCGTTGGGGTCGCTGCCGCGCCGGAAGTCGGCGGGCAGGAAGGTGTTCTCGTTGCGCATCGTGTACGGGTGGAGGACGAGGCCCTGCGCGTGGGCGTCGCGCACCAGGGTGGTGGGCTCGGTGAGCCGGCCGGTGGCGTCCTTGGGGATGACCAGGTCCAGGGTGGGACCGATGCCCTGCGCGAAGGAGGCCATCCACTTCAGGCCCGCCGGCTTCACCAGGTCGTCCGTGGTGCGCGGGTCGCCGGACACCTCGAAGTCCCAGGGCTTGGTGCCCGTGCCGGAGAGCAGGACGATGCGCGGGGCCGCGACGAGCCGGGCCAGGCGCTGGACGCTGCCGGGTTCGAAGGACTGGAGGATCACCGGCGACTGGGCGCGGTGGCGTCCGTAGCGGCGCAGCAGCTTGGCGAGCGGCTCCTCCAGGCCGAGTCCGAGGCCCCGGAAGTAGGTGGGGTGCTTGGTCTCGACGTACAGCCAGACGGGCTTCCCGCGGCGGCGGCCCTCGCGGTCGGCCCAGCGCAGGACCTCCTCGAAGGTGGGGACCTCCCAGCGGCCGTCGTACAGCGTGTTCTTCTGGCGATTGGCCGGGATGCGCTCCTTGGCGCGGAGCGTCTTGAGCTCGGCGAGGGTGAAGTCCTCGGTGAACCAGCCGGTGAGGGGGACGCCGTCGACGGTCTTGGTGGTCCGGCGGTTCGCGAACTCGGGGTGCGCGGAGACGTCGGTGGTGGCGGTGATGTCGTTCTCGTGGCGGCAGACGAGGTGGCCGTCGCGGGTGGGGACGAGGTCCTGCTCGATGATGTGCGCACCCATGTCCAGGGCGAGCTGGTAGGAGCCCAGGGTGTGTTCGGGGCGGTAGCCGCTGGTGCCCCGGTGGCCGATGACGGTCGGGACCGGCAGGTCGAGGCGGTGGCCGCCGTGGCCCCCGTGTCCGCCGTTCCGGTCGGCCGCCTGCGCCGTTGTGGTGACGCCCAGGGCGGCGGTGCCGAGGACGGCTGCCCCCGCCCCGATGACGGTCCGGCGTCCCGGCGCGGCCTGTGCACGCTCTGTCATGAATGCTCCTCACATGTGATGTACGGCACCTGTCGAGCGAGGATCGAGCGTAGGCAGAGGTACGGTCCTGGGGGCGGCACCTGGACGAACATGGCGCGAACACACGTCAACACGGTGTATCCGATGCGTGAACCCGATGTGCGATCGGCCGGTACCCGCGAGTATCGTCCTCACCTGCATGGACCTTTACAATCCGTCACCCCGGCCGGCCCGGCCACTACACCGGAGGAAGCGTTGTCCCGTCTCGCACTCATCAAGGCAGTGCTCGGACCGATCCTGCGCCTGATGTTCCGTCCCCGGATGGAGGGCATCGAGAACATTCCGGGCAGCGGGCCGGTGATCCTGGCGGGCAACCATCTGACGTTCATCGACTCGATGATCATGCCGATCTGCTGCGACCGTCCGGTGTTCTTCATCGGCAAGGACGAGTACGTGACGGGCAAGGGACTCAAGGGCCGGCTGATGGCCTGGTTCTTCACGGGCGTCGGCATGATCCCGGTGGACCGGGACGGCGGGCGCGGCGGTGTCGCCGCGCTGATGACGGGGCGCCGGATCCTGGAGGAGGGCAAGGCGTTCGCGATCTATCCGGAGGGCACCCGCTCCCCCGACGGCCGGCTCTACCGGGGCCGTACGGGCATCGCGCGGCTGACGCTGATGACGGGTGCGCCGGTGGTGCCGTTCGCGATGATCGGCACGGACAAGCTCCAGCCCGGCGGCTCGGGTCTGCCCCGGCCGGGCAAGGTGACGGTGCGCTTCGGTGAGCCGATGGAGTTCTCGCGCTACGAGGGCATGGACCGCGACCGCTATGTGCTGCGGGCGGTGACCGACTCCGTGATGGCCGAGGTGATGCGCCTGTCCGGCCAGGAGTACGTGGACATGTACGCGACCAAGGCGAAGGCCGCCTGACCCGGCGAAGCGTACGAGAGGGCCCGCCCCCGGTCTCGGGGGCGGGCCCTCTCGCGCAGGCGGGCCCGGTCCTACTCGTGCACGATGCCCTCCTCCAGCTCCTGCCCGCGCAGCAGGAACCAGGCGGCGGCCGCCGTCGCCACGAGGACGACGGCGCCGACGACCGAGGCGAGGTGCAGCCCGTCCACGAACGCGTCCTGGGCCGAGGAGACCAGCGCGTGGGCCTCGTGCGGCGGCAGCAGGTGCGAGGACTCCACGGCGCCGCCGAGTGATTCGTGCGCGGCGTCCGAGACGGCGGGCGGGGTGCCGGGCGGGGCCTGGAAGCTCTTGTAGGCCCCGGTCACGATGGAGCCGAGCAGTGCGATGCCGAGCGCCGCGCCCAGTTCGTACGCCGTCTCGGAGACCGCGGATGCGGCGCCCGCGTGCTCCTTGGGGACGCTGGAGAGGATGACGTCGGACGTCACGGTGAACGCGAAGCCCGCGCCCACGCCGACGATCAGGAGCAGCGCGCCGATCAGCGGGTAGGCCGTGTCCCGGTGGACGGCGGCGACCGCGGCGAGCGCCAGGCCGATCGCGCCGAGCCCGCCCGACACCACGGTCCGCACGGTGAACCTCCGGGCGACCGTACCGGCCAGCAGGCCCGCGGTGACGGCCCCCACGGCGGCGGGGAGTTCGGCGAGCCCGGCCTCCAGGGGGCCGCGGCCCTGGACGAGCTGGAGGAACTGGGAGAGGAAGAAGACGATCCCGGACAGGCCGAGGATGGTCAGCAGGTCGGCGAGGACCGCGCCGGAGAAGCCCCGGTGGTGGAAGAGCCGCATGTCCAGCAGCGGGGCGGGGAGCCGGAACTGACGGCGTACGAACCAGATCAGTGCCAGCAGGCCGACGACGCCCACCAGGGCGGAGGTCCAGCTCGTGCCGTGCGCGGCCATCTCCTTGATGGCGTAGACGACCCCGATCATCCCGACCAGCGAGAGGCCCACGCTCGGCAGGTCCCACGGTCCGGGCGCCGGGTTCTTCGACTCGGGGATCATCTTGATGCCGACCGCCACGAGCACCGCCATGACGGGCAGGTTGATCAGGAAGACCGAGCCCCACCAGAAGTGTTCGAGGAGGAATCCGCCGACGACGGGCCCGACTGCGGCGCCGGCCGAAGCCATCGCACCCCAGATGCCGATGGCGAGGCTGCGCTCGCGGGGGTCGTGGAAGAGGTTGCGGATCAGGGCCAGGGTGGACGGCATCAGGGTGGCCCCCGCGACGCCGAGCAGAGCGCGCGCCACGATCATCATCTCGGGCGTGTGCGCGTAGGCGTTGAGCACCGAGACCGCGCCGAAGGCGGTGGCGCCGCAGAGCAGCAGCTTCTTGCGGCCGATGCGGTCGCCGAGGCTGCCCATGGAGACCAGGAGCCCGGCGATGACGAAGGAGTAGACGTCACCGATCCAGAGCAGCTGGGTGCCGGTCGGCTCCAGGTCCTCGCTGAGGAAGGGGGTCGCCAGGCCGAGCACGGTCGCGTCGACGGCCACCAGCAGTACGGCGAGGACGAGGACGGCCAGCGCGATCCACCGCCCGGGGCGGTACGGATCGACGGGGGGCTCCGGGTGCTCTTCGACGCTGCTCATTGCTCCACGCTCCGGCGTGCGCCGCCGAGCAGCAACTCGGCGATCATGTACGGAAAGTCCCGTGCGGCCACCCGGCCCGCCTGAACGGCCCACGCCCCGCTGCCGATGAGCCCGTACAGCGCCTCGGTCAGCCAGGCCGGAGTCAGGTCGATGCGGAATTCGCCGCGCTCCTGGCCGCGCCGGAAGAAGGCGGCGACACGGGCGTCCAGCCGGTCCCAGCCGGCGTTCTGGTCGCCGTCCTCCCAGAGCTGGTTCTCCGTCACGAGGAAGGAGAGCAGTCCGGCGCTCGGCTCGACGGCGACGACGAACCGGCGCAGCGCCTCCTCGCTCGTGCCCTCGTCCATCGCGGCGGCGTCGAGCGCCGCCTCGAACTCCTGGATGCCCAGCTCCTCCAGCGCCCTGACCAGGGCGTTCCGCCCGGCGAAGTGCCGGTGCAGGGTGGCACGCCCGATGCCGGCCGCCTTGGCGACCTCGTCCATGGTGGCGGTGGATTTGCGGGTCAGCAGGGCGGCGGCACTGCGCAGCACCTGCTCACGATCAAGAGTCATGAGACGAGACTAACCCGAATGAGACGCCAATGTCTCATTCGGGCGAGTGTCGTGCCGGCGGTGTCAGCTCCAGGGCAGCGAGGCCCGGTGCCGCCAGTACGCTTCCGGCTCCTCCACCAGGGCCTCCAGCCTGGCCCGGCGCTCCTCGTCGAGGACGGGGACGGTCGCGTGGAGGTTCCCGGAGAGCTGGGCGACGGTGGCCGCGCCGGAGAGCACGACGCCGGCCCACGGCTGGTGGAGCACCAGGGCGAGGGCGACCGCGTCGGCCCCGAGCCCTTCCTCGTCCGCGATCTCCCGGACGACGGCGGGCACCTGGTCACCGGCGAGCCTGCCGTTGGCCATGCCCTCCTTGACGATGACCGTCAGCCCGGCGGCGTGCGCCTCGGCGAGCGCGGGGCCCGCCGAGGTCTCCAGCGCGTTGTAGGTGGCCTGGACCGTACGGAAGAGGGGGGCGCCGTCGACCGTGACGGCGAGGGCGGCGAGGATCGCCTCGGCCTGGGCGGGGCCGCTGGTGGAGATGCCGACGCTGACGCCCTGTGCGGCCAGTTCGGCGAGGCGGGCGTGCAGCTCCTTGTCGGCGAGCGCCGGGCTGTCCGGGGTGACCGAGTGGATCTGGTAGAGGTCCAGCCGGTCGCCGAGCAGGGCGGCGGTCTCGGCGCGCTGGCGTTCGAACGCGGCGAGGCTGTGGTCCTTGACCTCGTGCGTCTGCGCGTCGAGGCCCCAGTCGGCGGTGTAGGTGTAGCCCCATTTGCTGCCGACGACGACGTCGTCCGCCTCGGGGTGCGCGGCCAGCCAGCCGGCCAGGAACTCCTCGGCGCGCCCGTAGGAGCGGGCGGCATCGAAGTAGCGGACGCCCTGCGCGTAGGCGGCGTCGAGGAGTTCGTGCGTACGGTCCCGCAGGGCGTCGGGCGAGCGGTCCTGGGGCAGATCGCGGTCGCGGTGGAGGTTGATGTAGCCGGGCCGGCCGACGGCGGCCAGGCCGAGCCCGATGTGGGCGGTGGGGGTGGTCGCTTCGGACAGTCGGGCGAACGGCATCGCGGGCTCCTCGTCGTCGGGCAGGACGCGCCTACCCTTCAACGTAGCCCGCGATGCCTTTCCGGCTACTTACGCGCGTCCGCCCAGGCGTGCTGCACGGCGAGGTCGGCCTTGACCTCGGCCAGCTGGGCGGCGACGGCGGAGGGGGCGGTGCCGCCGCGACCGCTGCGGGAGGCGAGGGCGCCGGCCACGTTGAGGACGGTACGGACCTCCGGGGTCAGGTGCTCGGAGATCTTCGCGAACTGCTCGTCCGTCAGCTCGTCCAGCTCGATGCCGTGGTGCTCGCACTCCTTGACGCACTCACCGGCCACCTCGTGGGCGACGCGGAACGGCACACCCTTCTTGACCAGCCACTCCGCGATGTCGGTGGCGAGCGAGAAGCCGGCCGGAGCCAGCTCCTCCATGCGCTCCCGGTTGACGGTGAGCGTCGCCATCATGCCGGTGAAGGCGGGGAGCAGGACCTCCAGCTGGTCACAGGAGTCGAAGACCGGCTCCTTGTCCTCCTGGAGGTCGCGGTTGTACGCGAGCGGGAGGGCCTTGAGCGTGGCCAGCAGGCCCGTGAGGTTGCCGATGAGCCGGCCCGACTTGCCCCGGGCGAGCTCGGCGATGTCCGGGTTCTTCTTCTGCGGCATGATCGAGGAGCCGGTCGAGAAGGCGTCGTGCAGCGTGACGAAGGAGAACTCCTTCGTGTTCCAGATGATGATCTCCTCGGCGATCCGGGAGAGGTTGACGCCGATCATCGCGGTGACGAACGCGAACTCGGCGACGAAGTCCCGGGACGCCGTGCCGTCGATCGAGTTGCCCACCGAGCCCCGCTCGAAGCCGAGGTCGGCGGCGACCGCCTCCGGGTCGAGACCGAGCGAGGACCCGGCCAGCGCGCCGGAGCCGTACGGCGAGACGGCGGTCCGCTCGTCCCACTGCCGCAGCCGCTCCGCGTCCCGGGACAGGGCCTGGACGTGGGCCAGGACGTGGTGGGCGAAGAGCACCGGCTGGGCGTGCTGGAGGTGCGTGCGGCCGGGCATGGCGACGTCCGGGTGCGCCTCGGCGAGGCCGACCAGGGCGTCCTGGAGGCCGGCGATCAGGGAGCCGATGATGCGGGCGTGGTCGCGCAGGTACATCCGGAAGAGCGTGGCGATCTGGTCGTTCCGGGACCGCCCGGCCCGGAGCTTGCCGCCGAGGTCGGGGCCCAGCCGCTCCAGCAGGCCGCGCTCCAGGGCGGTGTGGACGTCCTCGTCGGCGATGGTGCCGGTGAAGGAGCCGTCGGCCACGTCCGCTTCGAGCTGGTCGAGCCCGGCGGTCATCCGGTTCAGCTCGTCCTCGGTGAGCAGACCGGCCTTGTTGAGGACGCGGGCGTGGGCACGGGAGCCGGCGATGTCGTACGGCGCGAGGCGCCAGTCGAAGTGGACGGACGCGGACAGCCGGGCCAGCGCCTCGGCCGGTCCGTCGGCGAAGCGGGCGCCCCAGAGACGTACGTCGCCGTTGCCGTTGCCGTTGCTCACTACGTGCTCCTCGGAAGTGCCACGATCGTTGATAGGCATAACTATGCAGAGCTCTGCATGCTTTGTCAAAGCGGATGCCGGGCGTGCCCGGCCGCGGGTACGGTCGGTTGCCGGACCACCTGGGGGGATCATGGACCACGCATGGACAGCGGTGCGGCGCCTCGCCGAGGGCCGGCCCCTGCGCGAAGCGCTCTGCGGTCGGGACTCCGCTGAGGACTGGGTGGCACTCGACCTGGCGGTGCGGTATCCGCCCTGGTACGCCCCGGACGGGTGGGATGCGTCGGCCCGGGACGCCGCACCGGCCGAACCCGGGACCGCCCTCGCCCTGTGCCACCCCAGCGGCCGGATCCGGGAGGCCGCGCTCGACCGGGTGGCCCGCTACCCGGATCTGCTGCCCCTGCTCGTGGTGCGGTGCACGGACTGGGCGGCTCCGGTACGTCAGCGGGCCCGGGCCCTGCTCGCCGAGGCGCCCGCCGCCGGGCTCGTCGCGCGGGCGGAGCTGATCCTGCTCCTGGGCCGGCGCGAGCGGGGCGGGTTCGCCGTGGAGCTGCTGGACCGGGCGCTGCGCGAGGGCCCCGCCGAGCACCTGCACCCGCTCCTGGGAAGCGCCGACCGGGCGACGCTCCGGTTCGCCCACCGCGTCGCCGTCGAGCGCGGACTGCTGCCGGCGGTCCGGCTGGCCCGCATCGCCGCGCGCTCGGGGGATGCCGTCCTCCAGGACCTGTGCGCCGAGGCGGCCGTCGCCGCGGTGCGCGGGACGGGCCGCGACGACGGCGTACTCGACATCCTGCTGACGGGCCGCTCGGGCCGCGTCCGGGCCGCCGGAGTCACCGCGCTGCGGCGCGCCGGACGGTACGAGGAGGCGCGGGCCCACCTGACGGACCGTTCGGGCGTGGTGCGGGCCTGCGCCCGGTACGTGGTGCGCCAGGGCGGGACCGATCCGCTGCCGCTGTACCGGGAGCTGTGCACCCGCGAGGCCGTCGCGCCGGGGGCCGCGGCCGGGCTCGGCGAGTGCGGGGACCGGAAGGCGGACGCGGACACGCTGTGGGCGCTGGTCCGCCACCCGGACCCGGCCGTGCGCGCCCAGGCGGTGACCGGGCTGCGGGCGCTGGACGTGGTGGGGAGGGAGGGGCTGATGCCGTTGCTGGACGACCCGTCATCCGCCGTCGTCCGGGCGGCGACCCGGGCCCTGCTCCCCCACGCGGCCGAGTTCCCGGTGGAGTGGCTGCGCGAGCGCGACAGCCCGGAGTCGCGGCGGGCGGTGCGGGTGGGGGCGCAGCGGCTGCTGCGGGCGGCCGGCCGGCCCTACGCCGGCTGACGAGACATTTCGGGGGCGGCCGGACGGTGAGCGGCCTAAAGTCCGTGGCATGCGAAGACTTATGACCACCGCCGCCGTTCTGCTGGCCCTCGGCACCGTCGTCGGGGCCGGCCGGCCCCCGCTGGCCACCGCCCCGCTGCCGAATCGGCTCACCGACACGGGCGGCGGCACCCAACTGATCACCGCCATGGCGGACTCCACCTCGTCCACCGCCGGCACCCTCACCTGGTGGGACCTGCGCGACGGGAAGTGGGTCGCCGCCGGGACCGCCGCCGCCCGGTTCGGCTCGAAGGGGCTCACCGAGGGCAGCACCCGGCGGCAGAGCACGTACACGACGCCGACCGGCCTCTACGACCTGCCGTACGCCTTCGGGGTCAAGGCCGCACCCGCCGGCACGCGCTACTCGTACCGGCAGGCCACCACCAAGTCCTGGTGGTGCGAGGACAACGAGGCCGCCGCCTACAACCGCTGGGTCGAGCCGCTGCCCTCGGACTGCCGGGCGTCGGAGTCCGAGCAGATCACCGCGTACCCCACGCAGTACGCCCGCGCGCTCGTGATCGGCTTCAACTACGACAAGCCGGTACGCGGCCGGGGCGCCGGGATCTTCCTGCACGTCAACGGGTCCGGCGCGACCGCCGGTTGCGTCTCCGTACCGGCGGACGCGATGGACCGCATCCTGGCCTGGGCCGACCCGGCCCGCAGCCCGCACATCGCGATCGGCACCGTCGCCGGCGCGACCGCGATCACCAACTACTAGCGCTCGTTCTGCGCAAGCCGCAGCAGATGGTCGGCGAGCGCCTGCCCGCCGGCCGGATCGCGGCTGATCAGCATGAGCGTGTCGTCGCCCGCGATGGTGCCGAGGATGTCGTGCAGTTCGGCCTGGTCGATGGCCGAGGCGAGGAACTGCGCGGCGCCCGGGGGCGTACGCAGCACCACCAGGTTGGCCGAGGCCTCCGCCGAGATCAGCAGCTCGGCGGAGAGCCTGCGCATCCGCTCCTCCTTGGCCGAGCCGCCCAGCGGGGCCTGCGGGGTGCGGAAACCGCCCTCGCTCGGCACCGCGTAGATCAGCTCGCCGCCGGTGTTGCGGATCTTCACCGCGCCCAGCTCGTCCAGGTCACGGGAGAGCGTCGCCTGGGTGACGCTCAGCCCGTCGTCGCTGAGGAGCTTGGCCAGCTGGCTCTGCGAGCGCACCGGCTGCCGGTTGAGGATGTCCACGATCCGGCGGTGGCGCGCCGTGCGGGTCTGCGGCACCGACGGCCCGCCGAACTCGGATTCCTGCGCCTCGGTCATCGTCGTCGCCTCATTCTCCGGAGTACTTCTCTCCGGATCGTCCGTCCCCGTATGCCGCGTCGAGGGCACCCGGCAGCGCCCGGAGGAACGCGTCCACCTCCGCGTCCCCGATGGTCAGCGGCGGCATCAGCCGCAGCACATCGGGCGCGGGCGCGTTGACCAGGAGACCGGCCCCCTGAGCCGCCTGTTGCGCCTGGGGCGCGAGGGGCTCGGTGAGCACGATACCCAGCAGCAGCCCGGAGCCCCGGACGTGGGAGACCAGCGGGTGGTTCAGCGCCTCCACGCCCTCCCGGATGCGCTCGCCGAGCCGCTTCACCTGATCGAGGGCGCCGTCGGCGGCCAGCGTGTCCAGGACCGCGAGGCCGGCGGCGCAGGCGACCGGGTTGCCGCCGAACGTCGTGCCGTGCTGGCCGGGTGCGAGGAGGTCGGCCGCCGCGCCGAAGGCGACCGCGGCGCCGATCGGGAGTCCGCCGCCGAGCCCCTTGGCGAGGGTGACGACGTCGGGCTCGACGCCCTGGTGGGCCTGGTGCTCGAACCACGTGCCGCACCTGCCGATGCCGGTCTGGACCTCGTCCAGGACGAGCAGGGTGCCGGTGGCCCGGGTGATCTCCCGGGCGGCCTCCAGATAGCCCTTGGGCGGGACCACGACGCCGTTCTCGCCCTGGACCGGCTCGATGATCACGAGCGCGGTCTCGGTGGTGACGGCGGACCGCAGCGCCTCCACGTCCCCGTACGGCACATGGGTGACGTCGCCGGGGAGCGGGGTGAACGCCTCGCGCTTCTTGGGCTGGCCGGTGAGCGCGAGGGCGCCCATGGTCCGGCCGTGGAAGCCGCCGTCGGTGGCGACCATGTGGGTGCGCCCGGTCAGCCGGCCGATCTTGAAGGCGGCCTCGTTGGCCTCGGCACCCGAGTTGCAGAAGTAGACCCTGCCGGTGCGGCCGAAGAGCGAGAGGAGCCGTTCGGCGAGCGCGACGGGGGGCTCGGCGATGTACAGGTTGGAGACGTGCCCGAGGGTGGAGATCTGGGCGGTGACCGCCTCCACCACGGCCGGGTGGGCGTGGCCCAGGGCGTTGACCGCGATGCCGCCGACGAAGTCGAGGTACTCGGTGCCGTCCGCGTCCCACACGCGGGCCCCCTCGCCGCGCACGAGGGACAGCTTCGGGGTGCCGTAGTTGTCCATCAGTGCGTGCTGCCACCGCTGCGAAAGCTCGGCGTTGCTCATGACTCCCCCTGTGCGTCGGGCACGACCATCGTGCCGATTCCCTCGTCGGTGAAGATCTCCAGCAGGATCGAGTGCTGGACCCGGCCGTCGATGACGCGGGCGGTCTCCACTCCGTTGCGTACGGCGTGCAGGCAGCCCTGCATCTTGGGCACCATGCCGCTGGACAGCTCGGGCAGCAGCTTCTCCAGCTCGGTGGCGGTGAGCCGGCTGATCACGTCGTCGCTGTTCGGCCAGTCCTCGTACAGGCCCTCGACGTCGGTGAGGACCATCAGCGTCTCGGCGTTCAGCGCGGCGGCGAGTGCGGCGGCCGCGGTGTCGGCATTGACGTTGTAGACGTGGTTGTCCTCGGCGGACCGGGCGATGGAGGAGATGACCGGGATGCGGCCGTCGTCCAGCAGGGCCTGGATGGCGCCGGTGTCGATGGCGGTGATCTCGCCGACCCGGCCGATGTCGACGAGCTCGCCGTCGATGGTGGGCCGGTGCTGTATGGCGGTGATGGTGTGGGCGTCCTCGCCGGTCATGCCGACGGCGAGCGGCCCGTGCTGGTTGAGCAGGCCGACGAGCTCGCGCTGGACCTGACCGGCGAGCACCATGCGGACGACGTCCATCGCTTCGGGCGTGGTGACGCGCAGGCCGGCCTTGAACTCGCTGACCAGGCCCTGCTTGTCGAGCTGGGCGCTGATCTGGGGGCCGCCGCCGTGCACGACGACGGGCTTGAGGCCCGCGTGGCGCAGGAAGACGACGTCCTGGGCGAAGGCCGCCTTCAGCTCCTCGTCGATCATGGCGTTGCCGCCGAACTTGATGACGACGGTCTTGCCGTTGTGCCGGGTCAGCCAGGGCAGGGCCTCGATGAGGATCTGCGCCTTCGGGAGTGCGGTGTGCTTCCGCGCCGTCGTCATGAGCTGTACGCGCTGTTCTCGTGGACGTAGTCCGCCGTGAGGTCATTGGCCCAGATGACGGCGGACTCGGTGCCCGCGGCGAGGTCGGCGGTGATCCGGACCTCCCGGAAGCGCATGTCGACCAGGTCGCGGTCCTCGCCGACCGAGCCCTTGCGGCAGACCCACACGTCGTTGATCGCGACGTTGAGCGCGTCCGGCTCGAAGGCTGCCTTGGTGGTGCCGATGGCGGAGAGCACCCGGCCCCAGTTGGGGTCCTCGCCGTGGATGGCGCACTTGAGGAGGTTGTTGCGGGCGATGGAGCGGCCCACCTCGACGGCGTCGTCCTCGGTCGCGGCGTTGACGACCTCGATGCGGATGTCCTTGGAGGCGCCCTCGGCGTCCCCGATGAGCTGCCGGGCCAGGTCGTCGCAGACGGTCCGGACGGCCTCGGCGAACTCCTTCTGCTCCGGGGCGATCCCGCTGGCGCCGGAGGCCAGGAGCAGCACGGTGTCGTTGGTGGACATGCAGCCGTCCGAGTCGACCCGGTCGAAGGTGGTGCGGGTCGCGTCGCGCAGGGCGGCGTCGAGACCGGCGGCGTCCACGTCGGCGTCGGTGGTGAGCACGACGAGCATGGTGGCCAGGCCCGGGGCGAGCATGCCGGCGCCCTTGGCCATGCCGCCGACGGTCCAGCCCTCGCCGCCGGCGACGGCGGTCTTGTGCACGGTGTCGGTGGTCTTGATGGCGATGGCGGCCTTCTCGCCGCCGTGCTGGCTGAGCGCCGCCGCGGCCTTCTCGATGCCCGGGAGCAGCTTGTCCATGGGGAGCAGGATGCCGATGAGCCCGGTCGACGCGACGGCGATCTCGCCCGCGCTGTGGCCCTGCAGCACCTCGGCGGCCTTCTCGGCGGTGGCGTGGGTGTCCTGGAAGCCCTGCGGGCCCGTGCAGGCGTTGGCGCCGCCGGAGTTGAGGACGACGGCGGAGACCTCGCCGCCCTTGAGGACCTGCTCGGACCAGAGGACCGGCGCGGCCTTGACGCGGTTGGAGGTGAAGACGCCCGCGGCGGCGCGGCGCGGACCGTCGTTGACCACGAGGGCCAGGTCCGGGTTGCCGTTCTCCTTGATTCCGGCGGCGATGCCCGCCGCCGAGAATCCCTGTGCTGCCGTGACGCTCACGGTGCGACTCCGATCGTGGAAAGACCTGTGTCCTCGGGCAGTCCGAGGGCGATGTTCATGGACTGCAGGGCCCCGCCCGCGGTGCCCTTGGCGAGGTTGTCGATGGCGCTGATCACGATGATCCGCCCGGCCGCCTCGTCGTACGCGACCTGGACCTGCACCGCGTTGGAGCCGTACACGGCGGCGGTGGCGGGCCACTGCCCCTCGGGCAGCAGGTCCACGAACGGCTCGTCCGCGTACGCCTTCTCGTAGGCGGCGCGTACGCTCTCGGCACTCGTCCCGGGCTTCGCCTTCGCGCTGCACGTGGCGAGGATGCCGCGCGGCATGGGCGCGAGGGTCGGCGTGAACGAGACGGTGACCGGCTCGCCGGCGGCGGCACTGAGGTTCTGGACCATCTCGGGCGTGTGGCGGTGGACGCCGCCGACCCCGTACGGCGACATGCTGCCCATCACCTCGGAGCCGAGCAGGTGCGGTTTGGCCGCCTTGCCGGCGCCGGAGGTCCCGGACGCGGCGACGATCACGGCCTCGGGCTCGGCGAGCTGGGCCGCGTACGCCGGGTACAGCGCGAGCGACACGGCGGTCGGGTAGCACCCCGGCACCGCGATCCGCATGCTGCCCGCGAGGGCGGAGCGGCCACCGGGGAGTTCGGGCAGGCCGTAGGGCCAGGTGCCGGCGTGCGGCGATCCGTAGAATTTCTCCCAGTCGCCGGCGTCCCGGAGCCGGAAGTCGGCGCCCATGTCCACCACCAGGACCTCGTCGCCGAGCTGTTCGGCCACGGCGGCGGACTGGCCGTGCGGCAGGGCCAGGAAGACGACGTCGTGCCCGGCGAGCACGTCGGCGGTGGTCGGCTGGAGGACGCGGTCCGCCAGGGGGCGCAGGTGCGGTTGGAGGGCGCCGAGGGGCTGGCCCGCGTTGGAGTTGGCGGTGAGTGCGCCGATCTCCACCTCGGGGTGGGCGAGCAGCAGACGGAGCAGTTCCCCGCCCGCGTAACCGCTCGCTCCTGCCACTGCTGCGCGTACCGCCATGAAAAGCCTCCTCATCGATGGCATGACTATACGCAGTGATGCACTTTTATGCAAAGAATCCGCTTGAATCGCCGTGCGGGGCCGCGTCTAGGGTGACTCCCATGTCAACGATCAAGAAGTTCCAGGTGACCTTCGACTGCGCGGACCCCGAGCGCGTGGGGCGTTTCTGGTGCGCGGTGCTGGGATACGTGGCGCCGGAGCCGCCGGAGGGGTTCGACTCCTGGGACGCGTACAACGCCTCGCTGCCGGCGCAGGAGCGGAACACCTGGTTCGCGGCCTCCGATCCCACCGGGGCCGGTCCGCGCATGTACTTCCAGAAGGTTCCCGAGGGCAAGGTCGCCAAGAACCGGCTGCACCTCGACGTCCGGGTGGGTACCGGGCTCAGGGGCGAGGAGCGGCTTGCCGTGCTGGAGGCCGAGTGCGCGCGGCTCCTCCCGCTCGGCGCGGTGCGCGGGAAGCTGCTGCTGGCCGACGAGGAGAACGAGTCCTGCCTCAACATGCAGGACGTCGAGGGCAACGAGTTCTGCCTCGACTGATCGCGGCGGCGCGGCACGTACGCTCGCGCCCATGCCCTCCCCCGCACCCCGTCTGCACCGCGTCGCCGTCCTCGTCCTCGACGGGGCGAAGCCGCTCGACGTGGGCATCCCGGCCCAGGTGTTCACGACCCGGGCGAGCATGCCGTACGAGGTACGGGTGTGCGGGGCGGCCCCCGGGCTGGTGACCGGGGGCGACGGTCTCGCGTACCACGTCACGCACGGGCTCGCCGCGCTGGCCTGGGCGGACATCGTCTTCGTGCCCGGGTACCGGCAGCCGGACCGGGAGGATCCGCCGCGGGCCGTAATCGAGGCCCTCGTGGCCGCGCACGGGCGCGGGGCGCGGCTCGCCGCCATCTCGACCGGGGCGTTCGCGCTCGCCGCGACCGGTCTGCTCGACGGCCGCCGGGCCACCACGCACTGGCACTACACGCGCGCGCTCGCCGCGAAGTACCCGCTGATCCGGGTGGACGAGAACGTGCTGTTCGTGGACGAGGGCAGCGTCCTCACCTCGGCCGGGGCCGCGTCCGGGATCGACCTCTGCCTGCACGTCCTGCGCGGCGACCTGGGGATCGCCGCCTCCAACCACGCGGCCCGGCGGCTCGTCGCCGCCCCGTACCGCAGCGGCGGGCAGGCGCAGTACGTGCCGCGCAGCGTGCCCGAGCCGCTCGGCGAGCGGTTCGCGGCCACCCGGGAATGGGCCCTGCACCGGCTCGGTGAACCCCTCACGCTCGACGCGCTGGCCCGGCACGCGGCGGTCTCGCCGCGCACGTTCTCGCGGCGGTTCGCGGAGGACACCGGGTACACCCCGATGCAGTGGGTGATGCGGGCCCGTATCGACATGGCCCGCGAACTCCTCGAACGCTCGGAGCGGGCCGTCGAGCAGATCGCCGCCGATGTGGGGCTCGGGACCGGCGCGAACCTGCGGCTGCACTTCCAGCGCATCCTGGGCACCACCCCGAGCGAGTACCGGCGCACCTTCACCCGGGGCGAATAGGGGCGAAGGGGAGGTGGACCGCCGCCACGCCCCACTGGCGGGATCCTTGCGGACCGTGGCGATCACGCCGCTGTCCGGGGCGTGCGGCGAGCGCGATCGTGGAGGGCGAAGAGAGAAGGGACATCTCACGTGACTCGCATCGCCATCAACGGATTCGGCCGCATCGGACGCAACGTGCTGCGCGCGCTGCTCGAACGCGACAGCGACCTCGACCTGGTCGCCGTCAACGACCTCTCGGAGCCCGCCACCCTCGCCCGGCTGCTGGCGTTCGACACCACCGCGGGCCGCCTCGGCCGCCCGGTCACCGTGGACGGGGACACCCTCGTCGTGGACGGCCGCCGCATCAAGGTGCTCGCCGAGCGGGAGCCCGCGCGGCTGCCCTGGGCCGAGCTGGGCGTCGACATCGCCGTGGAGGCCACCGGCCGCTTCACCTCGGCGAAGGCCGCCCGCGCCCACCTCGACGCCGGAGCGCAGCGGGTGCTGGTCGCCGCGCCGTCGGACGGGGCGGACGTGACGCTCGCTTACGGCGTCAACAGCGACGCGTACGACCCCGAACTGCACACGATCGTGTCGAACGCCTCCTGCACCACCAACGCGCTCGCCCCGCTGGCCAAGGTCCTGGACGACCTCGCCGGCATCGAGCACGGCTTCATGACGACCGTGCACGCCTACACCCAGGAGCAGAACCTCCAGGACGGCCCGCACCGCGACGCCCGCCGCGCCCGCGCCGCCGGTGTGAACATCGTGCCGACCACGACCGGCGCCGCGAAGGCCATCGGACTGGTGCTGCCCCGGCTCGACGGCAAGCTGTCGGGCGACTCCATCCGGGTGCCGGTCCCGGTCGGGTCGATCGTGGAGCTGAACACCACCGTGGCCCGCGACGTGACGCGGGACCAGGTGCTCGACGCCTACCGGAAGGCGGCCGAGGGCCCGCTCGCGGGCGTACTCGAATACTCCGAGGACCCGCTCGTGTCGGCCGACATCACCGGCAACCCGGCGTCCTCCATCTTCGACTCGGAGCTCACCCGGGTCGACGGACGCCACATCAAGGTGTCCGCCTGGTACGACAACGAGTGGGGCTTCTCCAACCGGGTGATCGACACGCTCACCCTGCTGGCCGGCCGCTAGGAACGGACCCGGGGGCGGTCACCTGCCGCCCCCGACTGCCGTGCCCCCGGGCCGAGTTCACCTTCCGTTCGCCGTGCAACCTTCTCCGCGTCGTGCGTGTCTCCTATGCGAGCCCTCACACCTCGTACGCCATTGGCTCCCCGTACGCGACCAAGGAGAATTTTGTGGGCATTCGCACCATGCTGACCGTGGCCGTGTGTGCCGCCACGGCGCTGACCGGCGGCGTCGCCGTCGCGGCGCCGGGGGGCGCGCACGCGGGCACGGCCGGGGGAACGGCAAGCACCACGATCCGCGAGGACTTCGACGGCGACGGATACCAGGACGTCGTCGTCGGGTCTCCCAACGCGACGGTGGACGGGCAGCTCTCCGCCGGCTACCTCACCATCGCCTACGGCTCCGCCCAGGGCATCGGCCCCGCCCGCACGACGACCATCAACCAGAACACGCCGGGCGTGCCGGGCGAAGCCGGGGAGGGCCACAGCCTCGGCGTCCAGATGTACCCGGCCGATCTGGACCACGACGGTCTTACGGACCTCGCGCTGTACTCCAACGAATGGCTGCCGGAGCTGGACAACTACGGCTCCGTGATCATCCTGTGGGGCCGCACCGGCGGCATGACGGGTGAGGGCTCGGTGCGCGTTCCCGGCCCCGAGAGCGGCGACATGGGGAACAACCTGATCGCCGGCGACTTCAACGGCGACGGCGACGCGGACCTGATGATGGCGCACGGCTCGCAGGACGAGTACTTCGACCAGCGGAGCGTGCTCTACGGGCCGTTCAACCGGTCCGGGGAGCCCGCGCGCGAACAGTTCGTGCCCATGTTCACGTCGGACAGCCGCATGAGCACCCCCGCCAAGGGCGACTTCAACGGTGACGGCATCGACGACCTGATCACCTTCTACGGGTGGGAGGGGAACGTCGAGGGCACCCGGCTGTGGCTCGGCACCCCGCAGGGCCTGTCCACGACCTACAGCCGGCTGGACAGCGGCCGGGTCCCGGCCGTCGGCGACTTCGACAACGACGGCAAGGACGACCTGGCCCTCCGGCTGGTCCCGAACGCCAACGAGGAGGACTACCCCACGGACCCGGGCACCATCCGGATCCTCTACGGCTCCGCGACCGTTCCGGGCGCCACCCGGTCCCGGATCATCACGCAGGACACGGCGGGCGTCCCCGGGGTCAGCGAGAAGGGCGACCAGTTCGGCGCCCGGATGAACGCGGGCGACGTCAACGGCGACGGCTACGACGACCTGGCGGTGGGCGTTCCGTTCGAGGCCCTGGAGTCCAGGGCGGGCGCGGGCGCGGTGATCCTGCTCAAGGGCGGGCCCGGCGGGCTGAGCGGCACCGGAGCCAAGTCGTTCCACCAGGACACGGCGGGCATGCCCGGGGTGGCGGAGACGGGCGACCACTTCGGCGGTTCGGTGCGGCTGCTGGACGTGAACAAGGACGGCAAGGCGGATCTGACGGTCGGCGCCCCCGGTGAGGACCTGGAGGCGATCGCGGACGGCGGTGCGGTGTGGTCGCTGCGCGGCACCTCGGCGGGGCCGACGACGACCGGCGCCGTCGCGTTCAACCCGGTCGACCTGGGGCTCCTGGCGAAGAAGTCCCGGTTCGGCCTGAACCTGGCCGGTGACAACGGGCCCGGCGTCAGTAGCTGAACACGTACGAGGGGCCCCTTCCGCCGTTGCGGAAGGGGCCCCCGTACGTGCTGCGGGTGTTAGGCGCGCTCGTCGCGCCCCTTCGCCTCGCGCTCGGCGTTCCGCTCCTTGATGCGGATGTTCTCCTTGCGGACGTCCGCCTGGGTGGCGCGCTCCTTCCGCAGCCACTCGGGGTCGTCCTGCTTCAGGGCCTCGATCTGCTCGGTGGTCAGCGCCTCGGTGACTCCGCCGCGGGCCAGGCCCGAGATGGAGACGCCCAGCTTGGACGCGACGACGGGGCGGGGGTGCGGGCCGTTGTTCCGCAGGTCGCGCAGCCACTGGGGCGGATCGGCCTGGAGGGCCGCCAGCTCGGCGCGCGAGACGACACCCTCCTGGAATTCGGCGGGGGTGGCGTCGAGGTACACACCCAGCTTCTTCGCCGCGGTCGCGGGCTTCATCGTCTGGGCGGTCTGGTGGGACTTCATGAGGTCAAGGGTATCCAGCGCGTGCGGCGTCCTCGACCACGGCCGGTAACCTGGCGGGGTGACAGGCCCCGGAGCAACCCCCTCGTTCCGGCTGGCGTACGTCCCCGGAGTGACCCCCGCCAAGTGGGTGCGGATCTGGAACGAGCGCCTGCCGGACATCCCGCTGGAACTCGTCCAGGTCCCCGCCCACGGTGCCCAGGAGCTGCTGCGCGCCCATGGCGCCGACGCGGCGTTCCTCCGGCTGCCGGTGGAGGGCACTGATCTCAGCGCGATCCCGCTGTACACGGAGACCACGGTCGTCGTGGTCCCGAAGGACCACCTCATCGCGGCCGTGGACGAACTCTCGGTCGCGGAGCTGGCCGACGAGATCGTGCTCCACCCGATGGACGACGCCCTGCCCTGGGAGCAGTTGCCCGGCCGCCCGGCGCTGGAGCGGCCGGCGAGCACGGCGGACGCCGTCGAGCTGGTCGCGGCGGGCATCGGGGTCCTCGTGGTCCCCCAGTCGCTGGCCCGGCTGCACCACCGCAAGGACCTGACGTACCGGACGCTGACGGACGCGCCGGAGTCGCGCGTCGCGCTGTCCTGGCCGCAGGAGCAGACCACCGACCAGGTGGAGGACTTCATCGGCATCGTCCGCGGCCGTACGGTGAACAGCTCGCGCGGCCGCGCGGGTGCGGCGCCGGCCGCCCAGTCGAAGGACAAGGCCAAGCCGAAGCGCGCTTCCGGTACGGGGGCGGGGAAGGGCACCCGGGGCGGGGCGGGGGGCTCCGGCGGCTCCAGGACCGCCAAGGGCGCTCGCGGCGCCGCCGCCAAGCGCGGCAAGCCCCGCCGGAGGCCGTGACCGCCCCGTTGTCGGACCCGCCTGGCAGCATCGGGGAGCATGACGCACACCGAACGCCCGATGCCGCCCCTCGACGCCGACGAGCGCACCGGCCTGGAGAGCTGGCTCGACTTCTACCGGGCCACCGTGGCACAGAAGTGCGAGGACCTCACCGACGAGCAGGCGCGCAGCGCCTCCGTACCGCCGTCGTCGCTGACGCCGATGGGACTCGTCCAGCACCTCGCGGAGGTCGAGCGGAACTGGTTCCGGCGGATTCTGAACGGTGAGGACGTGCCGCCGCTGCACGGCCCGCCGGCCGGTCCGGGGGTCCACAGCGGAGGGTTCGGCCTCGCCGGGGACACCACCCTCGCCCAGGCCCTCGCGGCCTGGCAGGAGGAGATCGCCGTGTCCCGCACGGTCTGCGCCGGGCGCTCGCTGGAGGACTCGGCGCCCTTCATGGGCGGCGAGGTGAGGCTCCGCTGGATCTTCCACCACATGATCGGCGAGTACGCCCGCCACAGCGGTCACGCCGATCTGCTCCGCGAGCGGATCGACGGGAGCACCGGTGTCTGACGGCCCGGGCGTCGGGATCATCCGGGCGGATGTCAGGATGGTCGTATGACGAGCCAGGTTTACTTCGACATCACCATCAACGACGAGCCCGCCGGGCGGATCGTCTTCAATCTGTTCGACGAGATCGTTCCCAAGACCGCCGAGAACTTCCGCCAGCTGGCGACCGGCCAGAACGGCTTCGGTTACAAGGGCTCCTCCTTCCACCGTGTCATCCCGCAGTTCATGCTCCAGGGCGGCGACTTCACGCGCGGCGACGGCACCGGCGGCAAGAGCATCTACGGCAACAAGTTCCCCGACGAGAACTTCGAGCTGGCGCACACCAAGCCGGGGCTGCTCTCGATGGCCAACGCCGGCCCGAACTCGAACGGGTCGCAGTTCTTCATCACCACGATCGTGACGTCCTGGCTGGACGGCAAGCACGTCGTCTTCGGTGAGGTCGCCGACGAGGACAGCATGATCCTCGTCAAGCGCATCGAGGGCCTCGGCTCGCAGAGCGGCCGCACCCAGGCGAAGATCACCATCGCGGACTCCGGCATCCTCTGATCCCGGATCCCCGGCACACCGAACGCGCCGTCCGACGTTTCCCGTCGGGCGGCGCGTTTCTGCGTGCGGGGACACGTGCACTGTCAACCGATAGTTGACACCCCACGACTGTCAACTTACGGTTGACACATGACGAATCCCGTAGTCCCTTCGCAGCCCGTCCGTCTCGACGACCTGATCGACGCCATCAAGAAGGTCCACTCCGACGCCCTCGAACAGCTCCAGGACGCCGTCATCGCCGCCGACCACCTCGGCGACGTCGCCGACCACCTGATCGGCCACTTCGTGGACCAGGCCCGCCGCTCCGGCGCCTCCTGGACCGACATCGGCAGGAGCATGGGCGTGACCCGCCAGGCCGCCCAGAAGCGCTTCGTCGCCAAGGACCCCGGCGAGGGCACCGCCCTCGACCCGAGCCAGGGCTTCGGCCGCTTCACCGCGCGCGCCAAGAACGTGGTGATGGCCGCCCAGAACGAGGCCCGGGCCGCCGGCAACCCCGAGATCGGCACCGCACACCTCGTTCTGGGCCTGCTCAGCGAGCCCGAAGGACTCGCGGCGGCGTTCATCAAGGCGCAGGGCGTGGCCCTGGACGCCGTCCGGCAGGCGGCCACCGAGGCGCTGCCCCCGGCCACCGAGGGCGAGATCCCCGAGCTGATCCCGTACGACGGTGACGCGCGCAAGGCGCTGGAGCTCACCTTCCGCGAGGCCCTGCGGATGGGACACAACTACATCGGCACCGAGCACATCCTGCTCGCCCTGCTGGAGCACGAGGACGGCTCCGGCGTGCTCAGCGGCCTCGGCATCGACAAGGCGGCCGCCGAGCGGGCCATCGCCGAGGCGCTGGCCGTCCTCACGGCCGGCAAGCAGACGCCCGGCCAGGAGGGCTGACCTCCGTGCGGTGGAACCGCGCCGGCGGCTGAACGTGTCGCACCGGCCGCCCCGCGCGCGGCCTCTACGTTCTCCGGGTGAGTACGTACGAGGCAGGAGCGGGGCGGCGCGGGCGGCTCCTCCGGCTCGGTGAGTGGTGCGCCCGCCATTGCGTCGTGGTCCTGGTGCTGTGGCTGCTGGCCCTCGGCGGGCTGCACGTCCTGCAGAGCGCCTTCGGAGGCACGTACTCCGACGACTTCGATCTGTCCGGTACGCAGTCCAGCACCGGGGCCGGCCTGCTGCGGGCGCACGACCCGGCGGCGGGCGGCACCGGGGCGCAGGTGGTCCTGCACGACGCGCAGAAACCTCTGACGGACGTGAGCGGTCAGGTCGGCCAGGCGGTGGACAACCTGGCGAAGCTGCCGCACGTGCTGTCCGCCCAGAACCCGCTGCCCTCGTCGCCCTCGGACACCTCCACCGCGCTGTCGAAGGACGGGAAGACCGCGTACATCACCGTCCGTTTCGACGTGAACCCGACCTCGCTGGACGACTCCTACCTCGACCGGGTCGACACGGCGGTGAAGCCGCTGCGGAGCGCCGGGGTGCAGGTGGAGTACGGCGGTCCGCTCGGTGAGCTGGCCCGGCCCGAGACCAAGGACTTCACCAGTGAGGCCATCGGCTTCGTGGTCGCTGTGGTCGTCCTGCTCATCGGCTTCGGCAGTGTCCTCGCCGCGGGCATGCCGCTGGTCACCGCGCTGATCGCGGTGGTCGTCGGGGTGAGCTGCCTCGGACTGCTGGCCGCGCTCACCGCCTTCGCCAGTGTCTCGCCCACGCTGGCCACCATGATCGGGCTCGGCGTCGGCATCGACTACGCGCTCTTCCTGATCACCCGCCACCGCCAGCTCGTCATGGACGGCGACGACCCCGTGCGCGCCGCCGGGCGGGCGGTGGCCACCAGCGGGCGCGCCGTCCTGGTCTCCGGCTGCACGGTCGTCGTCGCGCTCGCCGGGCTGTACGTCTCGCGCGTGACGTTCATCGGCAAGCTCGGGGCCGCCGCCGCGGTCACCGTCGTCACCGCGGTCCTGGGCGCGCTCACCCTGGTTCCCGCACTGCTGGGGCTCGTGGGCCGGCGGATCGACCGCTTCCGGGTCCGGCCGCCGGTCGCCGAGGGCGGGGCCGGGGCGGGCGTCGCGCAGCAGGGCGGCTGGCACCGCTACGCGCGCCGGGTCGAGCGGCGGCCGTGGTGGTTCCTGGTCGCCGGCGCGGTCGTGGTGGGCGTCCTGGCCGTCCCGCTGTTCTCGATCCGGCTCGGGCACATCGACGACGGGGCCGATCCCACGAGCTTCACGGACCGGCGCGCGTTCGACCTGATCTCCACCGCGTTCGGGCCCGGTGCCAACGGGCCGCTGACCCTGGTGGTCGACCAGCGCCCGGTGCCGGACGCGGACCGTTCGGCGCTCGCGTCGGACCTGAAGAAGGCGCTCACGGACGTGCCGGGCGCGGCGAGCATCAGCGCGCTCCGGCCGACGAGCGACGACGCGCTGCTCGTCGGGACCGCGGTGTCGAAGGACGCCCCGCAGGACGCGGGGACGACGGAGCTGTTCGAGCGCCTCAAGGACGACGTGCTGCCGGAGGGGGTGTCGGGGACGGCCGCCTCGGGCTACGTGACCGGGACGACCGCCGCCCAGGAGGATTTCCTCGCGATCATCGCGGCCCGGCTGCCGGGGATCATCGCCGTGGTGGTGGGCCTCGCCTTCCTCATCATCCTGATCGTGTTCCGGGGTGTGCTGGTCGCGGTGAAGGCCGCCGTCCTCAACCTCCTTTCGATCGCCGCCTCGTACGGAGTGGTGGTGGCCGTCTTCCAGTGGGGCTGGGGCGGCCCGTCGCTGGGCGTGTCCGGGACGGTGCCGATCGAGAGCTATGTGCCGATGATGATGTTCGCCATCGTCTTCGGGCTGAGCATGGACTACGAGGTGTTCCTGATCTCCCGGGTGCACGAGGCGTGGCTGCGCACCCGGGACAGCCGGGACGCGGTGGCGCACGGCCTGGAGATCACGGCCCGGGTGATCACCTGCGCGGCACTGATCATGGTGAGCGTCTTCGCGGCGTTCATCCTCAGCGACGACATCGTGGTCAAGATGCTCGGCCTGGGCCTCGCGGTCAGCGTGCTGATCGACGCCACGGTCGTACGGCTGCTGCTCGTCCCGGCCGTGATGACGCTGCTGGGCCGCGCGGCGTGGTGGTCGCCGAGATGGCTGGACCGGGTGCTGCCGCACATCGACACGGAGGGCGGGGCCGCCGCCGCTACTCCAGGCGCAGGCACCAGCGGCGGGAGCGGCCGGTGAGGGTGACGGTGGAGAGCGGGCCGACGTCGACGTTCCAGTACGTGGCCGGCGGGGCCTTCAGCGCGTAGACGAGGGCGGCCCGGACCACGGCCGGTTCGGCGACGGCGACGATCGCGCCGTCGCAGGCGGGGCGGGTGTCCAGCCAGCCGCCTATCCGCGAGATGAACGCCAGCAGCGGTTCCCCACCGTGCGGCGCGGAGCGCGGGTCCGCCAGCCAGGCGTCCACGGCCGCCGGTTCGAGGGTGGTGACCTCGGCGAGCGTACGGCCCCGCCAGCGCCCCATGTCGCAGTCGCGCAGGGCCGGTTGCACCAGCGGGCGGAAGCCCAGCGCCTCGCCGGTCGCGCGGCTGCGCGGGGTCGGCGAGCAGTAGCGCAGCTCGGCGGAGCCCAGGGGCGCCAGGGCCGGGGCGGCGAACTGCACCGCGTACCAGCCGGCCTCGTCGAGCGGCCGGTCGTCATCGAAGCGCTCGCCGAGCAGGGCGGAGCCGCGCGCCGCGGCGAGGAGCGTGACCCGAACACTCATGGCCGCGATCGTGAGGCGCAACGCGACCCGGGTCAAGAGGGCGTTCGTGCACACCTGGGGCCCTTCGTTCTGATCAGCCCGCGAGCCCGGCACGATCCGGACGAAGGGTCCTGCGCCCGAGTGGGTCAGGGGCCGGGTGGCCCGGCGGCCGGGGTGCCCTCCCAGGCGCTGCGCAGCCGTCGTACGCCCTCCGTGATCTCCGGCGGCCCGGCGACCGAGGCGAAGCTCAGGCGGATGTGCGGGGCCGGGGGTTCGGCCGGGAAGTACGGGCGCCCCGGGGCGACGGCCACCCCCGCGCGCAGGGCGGACTGGACCATCGCGGACTCGTCCGTGCCCGCCTCGGAGCCGGGCAGGGTCAGCCAGAGGTAGCCGCCGCCGGACGGGACCCGGGGCAGCCCGAGGCCCGGCAGGGCGGTCCGCAGCGCCGCCGTCATCGCCGTACGGCGGGCGCCGAGTTCGGCGGAGACGGCGCGCAGGTGGCGGGCCCAGGCGGGCGAGCCGACCAGTTCGAGAGCGGCCTCCTGGAGCGGCCGGGGGACGAAGAAGCTGTCCACGATCTGGATGGCGCGCAGCCGCTCCAGGGCCGGGCCCCGGGCGGCCAGCGCACCCACCCGCAGGCTGGGTGAGGCGGCCTTGGTGAGCGAGCGGCTGTGGACGACGACGCCGTCGGGGTCGTCGGCGGCGAGCGGCACCGGCAGCGGGCCCGCGTCGTCGTGCGCCAGGAGGCGGGCGAAGTCGTCCTCGACGACGAAGGCCCCGGCCTCCCGGGCGATGCGGACGACCTCGGGGCGCCGGGCCTCGGAGAGCACCGTGCCCGTCGGATTCTGGAAGAGCGGCTGGCAGACGAAGACGCGGGCGCCGGTCGCCCGGAAGGCGGCGGCGAGCAGGTCGGGCCGGACGCCCTCGGAGTCCACCGGGACCGGGACCGGCCGCAGCCCGGCCGCGCGGGCCGCCGCCAGCATGCCGGGGTACGTGGGCGACTCGACGAGCACCGGCGCACCCGGCGGGGCGAGCGCCCGCAGCGCGGTGGCCAGGGCGCTCTGCCCGCCCGCGGTGATCAGCACGTCGGCGGCGCCGAGCGAGGGCCCGATGTCCCGGGCGAACCAGGCGCGCAGTTCGGTGAGCCCGTCGACCGGCGGGCGGCTCCACGCGCCCGGGCGGCGGCCGGCCCGGGCCAGGGCGGCGGCCAGGGCCCGTTCGGGCTGGAGCGAGGCGTGCAGATAGCCGCCGTTGAGCTCGATGACCCCGGTGGGCGGGGGGACGAGGCTGACCAGGAGGCCGGACGCGTCGACGCTGCGGGGCACCGCCTCCGGGGAGCCGTCGCCGCTGAGCGAGACCTCCTGCCAGGAGGTGTCACCGGCCGGGGGCGCCGGACGGGCGGACGGCTGCGCCCGGTAGGCACCGGAACCGGGGCGGGTCACCACGAGCCCTTCCGCGGCGAGCTGGGCGACGGCCCGCGAGACGGTGACGGGGCCGGCCCGGAAGCGTTCGACCAGGGCCCGGCTGGACGGCAGCTTCTCACCCGGGGAGTAGCGGTCCAGCTCGGACCGCAGGGCTGTGACCAGGTCCGCCACACTGCTACGCTCATGCATGAGAGCAGAGAGTAGCGCTACTGCGCAGAACGCGATAGCGGTCGCCCCCGCCGAGGACCGCCCCCGCCCGTCCGCTCCGGCTTCCGTCCCGGCCCGCCGGGGCACGCTGCTCGCGCTGCTGGGTGTGGTGACGTTCTCGCTGACCTTCCCCTCCACCGCCTGGGGCCTGGAGAGCTTCGGCCCCTGGTCCCTGGTCGCGCTGCGCAGCCTGCTCGCGGCGGTGCTGTCCGGGGGATTCCTGCTCGCGGCCCGGGTCCGGGTGCCGGCCAGGGAGCACTGGGCGGGACTCGCCGTCGTGGCCGGCGGGGTGGTGGTCGGCTTCCCGCTGCTGACGACGCTGGCGCTGCGGACGTCCACGACCTCGCACGCCGCGGTGGTCGTGGGGCTGCTCCCGTTGACCACGGCGGTCCTCTCCTCGCTGCGGACCGGGACGCGCCCGCCCCGCGCCTTCTGGGCGGCGGCGGTGGCCGGGGCGGCCGTGGTGATCGCCTTCACCGTGACGCAGAGCGGCGGGGCGGTGTCGGCCGGGGACCTCTTCCTGTTCGGGGCGCTGCTGGTGTGCGCGGCCGGATACACGGAGGGCGGCAGGCTGGCGAAGGTGATGCCGGGCTGGCAGGTGACCGGCTGGGCGCTGATCCTCACGCTGCCGCTCAACCTCGCGGGCGCCGCCGTCGCGCTGGCGTACGAGCCGGTGCGGCTCGGCGTGCACGGGGTCGTCGGGCTGGTCTGGGTGGCGGCCGGCTCCACGTTCCTGGGCCTGTACGTCTGGTACCGGGGCATGGCCGAGATCGGGGTCGCCCGGGCCAGCCAGCTCCAGCTCGCCCAGCCGCTGCTGACGCTGTTCTGGTCGTTCTTCCTGCTGGGCGAGGAGGTCGCGGCGGCGGCCCCGGCGGCGGCCGTCGCGGTCCTGGTCTGCATCGCGCTCACCCAGCGCGCGTCGCGCACGCGGTCCTAGGGGGTGTCTTGCCGATCACGGCCGGGTCCGCGACGCCTGGCACGGCACCTCGCGGCGTTGCCGAACCGCCCCAATAGCTCCTTCCCCAAGCTCCCAACTCCGTTCGAGCAGGGGAGACCCCAGCCGAGACGCTCCGGCGCCTTGCGAGGCACCGCACCAGACGCCGCGGCCTGATCCGGCCCTGATCGACAAGACACCCCCTAGACTGGTCAGCAGCACGGCACCGCACGCCACCCCCGAGGAGGTCACTCCCGATGGAGGCACACAAGGGCGACCGACTGCTGACGCACGGCAGGACCGTGGGGCAGCACGACCGGGTCGCGGAGATCGTGGAAGTGCTCGGGAACCGGGGCACTCCCCCGTACCGCGTCCGCTTCGACGACGGACACGAACATCTGCTCGCACCGGGCCCCGACACCGTCGTCCAGCACACGGGCTGCACGGCGGGCCGGGACGCGGACATCACGTAAGCGCTAACGCGGCGGCCGGGCGCGCGACCGGTAGTGGTCGGCGACCACGCGGTCCATCGCGCCGATGCGGTCCGCCGCCACGCTCTTCGCCGAGAAGTACGCGTGGCCGCGGACCTGGTCGTGCCGGGCCGCGAGGTCGATGTGGCGGGACAGCTCCGCCGGGTCCTGCCAGGCGGCCGGCTGGGCCGGGTCGCCGCACTTGTACAGGGCCTCGCCGATGAACAGGTCGACGCCCGTCCCGCGTACCGTGTCCGACCACCACGGCACGAGTTCCGCGTAGTCGGCGGCGGCGTCGCCGATGTGCCAGTACAGCTGCGGGACCACGTAGTCCAGCCAGCCCTTCTTGATCCAGCCGCGCGTGTCCGCGTACAGATCGTCGTACGTCTGCACCCCCGCCCTCGTCCGCGAGCCCGCCGGGTCCGTGTCCGCGTTGCGCCAGACGCCGAAGGGGCTGACGCCGAAGCGGACGCCGGGCTTCAGCGCCTTGACGCGCTCGGACATCTCGCGCACCAGCCGGTCCGTGTTGTCGCGGCGCCAGGCCGCCCGATCCGGGAATCCGGCGCCGTACTTCTCGTAGGCAGCGCCGTCCGCGAAGCCCTGGCCGGCCACCGGGTACGGGTAGAAGTAGTCGTCCCAGTGCACGGCGTCGACGTCGTAGCGGCGGACCGCGTCGAGCATCGCGTCCTGCACGAAGGCGCGGACCTCGGGCAGGCCCGGGTTGTAGTAGAGCTTTCCGCCGTACGGAAGCACCCAGCCGGGATTGCGGCGCGCCGGGTGGGCGGCGGTCAGGCGGGACGGGTCGGTGTGGTTGGCGACCCGGTACGGGTTGAACCAGGCGTGCAGCTCCAGGCCACGGGCGTGCGCCTCCCGGACGGCGGTGCCCAGCGGGTCCCAGCCGGGGTCCTTGCCCTGCGTGCCGGTCAGGCACTCGGCCCACGGCTCGTACGCAGAGGGCCACAGCGCGTCGGCGGTCGGGCGGACCTGGAGGATCACCGCGTTCAGCTTCCGCTCCACGGCCCGGTCGAGGAGGGCGGTCAGCTCGTCCCGCTGCGCGGCGGCCGACAGGCCCGGCCGCGACGGCCAGTCCGTGTTGGCGACGGTCGCCACCCACACCCCGCGCAGCTCGCGCCGCACCACATCGCGTCCGGCGGCCGGCCCGGGCAGGGCCGGCGCCCGCCCGGGCCCGGCGACCGCGTCACCGGCCACCGCCGCCGCCCCCACCGCCCCGGCGACCGCCCCGGCCGCCCCCGTCACGAACCCTCTCCGGGCCATCCCTCGCATCGCGTCGCACCCGCTCTCTCTCCGTACACGTCGAAGCCCCGCCGTATCCGCTCAATCCGGGCACAGGGGGTGTCCAGAGCCGAGCATGCACGCCCCGGCCTGCTATCCCTGGTAAGGCGCGGAGTAACGTCGGGGAGTCGTGGTGGAGCCCGGAACCAGACGGAAGCCGCCGAACGGGAACAGCGAAAGGCACGAGGTGACGGACTCTATGGCCGACATTGCACGCGTCGGAGTGGTGGGCTGCGGCCAGATGGGCGCGGGCATCGCGGAGGTGTGCGCGCGCAGCGGCCTCGACGTCAAGGTGGCCGAGACGACCGGCGAGGCGCTGGAGATCGGCCGGACCCGGCTCCACAACTCCCTGTCGAAGGCCGCCGAGCGCGGCAAGATCACGGCGGAGGAGCGCGACGAGACCCTGGCCCGGCTCAGCTTCACCACGGACCTCGGCGAGTTCGCCGACCGCGACCTCGTCATCGAGGCCGTCGTGGAGAACGAGCAGGTCAAGACCGAGATCTTCCAGGTGCTCGACCAGGTGGTGACCCGCCCGGACGCGATCCTGGCCTCCAACACCTCCTCGATCCCGCTGGTGAAGCTCGCCGTCGCGACCTCCCGCCCGGACCAGGTCATCGGCATCCACTTCTTCAACCCGGCGCCGGTGCAGCGGCTCGTGGAGCTGATCCCCGCGCTGACCACGTCCGACGAGACGATTCTGCGCTCGGAGGCCGTGGTCCAGGACATACTGGGCAAGCACCCGATCCGCGCCCAGGACCGCTCCGGCTTCGTCGTCAACGCGCTGCTGATCCCCTACCTCCTCTCGGCGATCCGGATGTTCGAGTCGGGCATCGCCAGCCGCGAGGACATCGACAACGGCATGGAGATGGGCTGCGCCCACCCGATGGGCCCGCTCAAGCTCGCGGACCTCATCGGCCTGGACACGGTCGCCTCGGTCGCCGACTCCATGTACGCCGAGTACAAGGAGCCCCTGTACGCCGCTCCCCCGCTCCTCCAGCGCATGGTCGACGCGGGCCGCCTGGGCCGGAAGTCGGGGTCGGGGTTCTACCCGTACGCGTGACGGCGCCCGCCGGCGGGCCGGCACTCATGTGCCGGGCCCGCCGGGGCGCATCACCCGGGGTGGGACCGATGTGCGACCCGCTGGGTCAAAGCTGCGCCACAGCCTTGCGCCACCCCATCGGCACCGGTCCCTCGATGTCGACGGACTCCGCCCCGGCGAACTTCGCCAAGTCCTTGAGCGCCTGCCCGATGCCCTCTTCCACCGCGGCGCCGCCAGGCGCATCCGGCTCGGCAAAGACGCCCTCCAGTTTCAGGACCTTGCGACGGCGGTCCATACGAGGCGCTACGCGGCCGATGAGACGCTCGCCGTGCAGAATCGGCATCAGGTAGTAACCGTACTGTCGCTTCGCCTTGGGCACATACATCTCGTTGCGGAAGTCGAAATCCCACAGCAGGGAGGTGCGTTGCCGATCACAGATGAGGTTGTCGAACGGCGAGAGCATCACCGTACGGGGAAGCCAGTCCTTCCCCATGACGCCTTCCAGCACCGCCAGCCGGTCCCGATGCACATACCAGCGTTCACCGGAACGTCCGAAGCCCGACGGTTCCACCCGCAACACCGCACCGCTGTGCTCCAGTTCGCTCAAGGCGGCTTCCAGTCCCGGATAGCGATCCCGTGTGAAGTGCCGGGAGATGTCCGCTGCGCGTGCCACGCCCAGAGCCTTCAGCGCGCACTCGGCTGCCGTACGGACGACTTCCTCGTCCTTCGCCTCTTCAGCCGCAACCGCCTCAGGCAGGCAACGCTCCGTCAAATCCCATACTCGGGCCCTTCCGGCACGGCCGGCCACGGTCACATGGCCCTGCAGCCACAGAATGTCCAGCATGCGCTCCACGTTCCGTCCGGCGGTCCAGCCACTGGAGGCCCACGGCTGGACCGCCACGTCCTCGAATCCGTCTCCCCTGGTCGCCCCGGACGTCTTCAGCCGCTCCATGATGTGGCTGCGCAGCCCTTCGTTTGCCTCCATCCAAGCTGCCACTCGCCGACCGTAGTTGGACATTGCGCGCGGATACTGCCGCATGGTGGCCCGGTGGATCGCGAAGTCGTCCGTGAGCACGATCGAAGCAGCATGGGCCCAGTACTCGAAGAGCCAGCGCTCACGCCACAACAGAGCTTCCAGATCCGAGCGCTCGTAGGCGCCCAGTCGGCTCCACAGGACGAGTTGGTGGCTGGGCGCAACCGCGTTGATGGGGTCGAGCTGAAGGCAGCGCAGGCTGCGCAGCACCCGCCGCATTCCCTCGAGGTCCGGCGTCTCCATGGGCCCTGCCAGGTGCTGACACGTCACCGCGAGGCGGCGAGCGGTGGTGGCATCGAGCGAGAGGTGAGGGGGCATGGTGCGATTGCCTTTCCGATTCGGTCACGTCGACCGGGGGGGGTATCAAACGTCCAGCGCAAGATCGCGCAGGAAGACCCGCAGCAGAGGTTCAGGCGCTTTGACGAAGTCGTAGTGTTCGCCTTCCAGCACCTCGAAGGTGGTAGCCGGCCCGTATGCCGACCAGCCCGCCATCTTCGCGTGCGGCACTTCCTCGTCCCTGTCCCAGCCGATGGCGGTGACCGGGCACGGCAGAACAGTGGGCGCGTCGATGCGGTGCGAACGGTTGACGGCGATGTCCCCCTGAAGGATTTCAAGGGTCAGATCCACGAGACCAGAAATCGGCTCAGCCCCGAGGCCGTCCATCAACTTGATGATCTCTTGGCGCAGTTCCGTCTCCCCCAGTTCCAGAAACCGGCCGAACGGGCCCTCGTGCGGCGCCACCTGCGAGGACACGAACAGCCTAGTGGGCGCAGGATACCCGGCTCGGGCGAGGCGCTCGGTGGCCACATGGGCGGCCAAGGCGGAGCTGCAATGCCCGAAGAAGCCGAAGGGTCTGTCGAAGTAGGGCAACAACGCGTCGATGAGCCCGTCCGCCAGTTCCTCGTAGCTGGTGAACCCCGGCTCCCGCATGCGATTCTCCCTGCCGGGCAGCTGGACCGGGCATATTTCGAGCCCCTCGACGTCCACCGGCCAGTCGCGGTACATACTGGCGCCGCAGCCGGAGTACGGGATGCAGAACAGCCGTGCTCGCGCATGGGCCGACGGCTGCCGGCCCAGCCAGCGCTCTGGGCGGTTTCGGGGCCTGGGCATGGGACGTCTCCTCACAGTCCTGGGGATGTACGGCGCACCGCCGAGGCTCGTGTGCCTACTTGCGGCGTGCACTGATCCGCTGATGCTTGATGCCCGCAACGAAGTTGGAGCGCAACCGCTCCACCGGGCCGGTGGGAGCGAAATCGGTGAATCTGGTGAACAGTTCCTCGAACAGCAGCCGCAGGGTCACCCGGGCCACGGTGTGACCGACGCAGTAGTGGGGGCCGGCCCCGAAGGCGAGGTGCCGGTTGGAGCGGCGGCGGATATCGAAGTCGAATGGTGAATCGAATACGTCCTCGTCGCGGTTGGCCGAGCCGAGCCACACCACGAGTGCCTGGCCTTCGCGTACCCGTACATCGCCCACCGTCACGTCGCGCGTTGCGTACCGCAGGAAGTGATTCACCGGTGAAGCCCACCGCAGGGCCTCCTCCACCCCGTTGTTGATCAGTTCCGGATGTGCGATCCAGTCATCCAGGGCGGGCGTGCCGATCAGCTCGCTCAGCGCGAAGTTGGGCGAATGCGGCGTGGTGACGTTCGCGCCCAGAAGCATGCTGTAGCAGTTCGAGACCGCCTCGTCCTGGGACATGGTCCGGCCTTCGAGCTCCGTACGCAGAAGCACGCTGATGAGGTCGTCACCCAGATCTCGGAGGCGGTCCCTCACCATGTCCTGGAAGTACGCGAACAACTGGCGGTGTGCCAGCTGCAGCGTGTATTCCCGACCTCGCGGGTGCTGGTACTCGGGGTCCTCGGGCGCTATGCAGGTGGTGGTGAGCCGAGTGAGCCAATCCCAGTCCGCTTCCGGCAGGCCCATGAGCACTCCGGTGACCGCCATCGGCATGGCGATCATCGCCGCGGCGAAGTCGAACTCGCCGTCCTCCTCAAGCGGTGTCAGCAGTGTCCGGATCTGTGAGCGAATCACCTCGCTGTGCGCCTCCACCTTCTTCAGGCTCAGGGCGCGCTGAAGCGGTTCACGCATGGTGGTGTGGCGTGGCGGGTCCGTCACCGCCATCTGGTTGCCGCCCGCTGGGTCGTCCACGCCCAGCAAATCGACCAGGGTGCCGCGCTCGGAAGTGAACGTCACGTGATCACGAAGGACGTACTCGGCGTCGCGGTGCCTGGTGATGGACCAGAAGCCCTGGGAAGTCCCCACCGGGTGCCAGCTGACGGGGTTGCTGTGGCGCAGCTCGCGCCAGATGGCGTGGGCGTCCCCCTCGCTGTAGAGACGAGAGTCCACCAGGTCGGCTGTGCCGGACAGGACAGGGCAGCCTCCGGCGGGTGCCTGCGAAGTCATGACGTGTCATCTCCTAGGACGGGATCCAATGTGCGGGGGCCGGCTCAGGAGGTGGAACCCTGAGCAATCCCCTTCTGCGCGCGCAGGTTTTCGCACAACTCGCGCACCGTCGGCTGGGTGTAGAGCACACGCGCCGACAGCTCGGCATCAAACCGTTCCTGGACCGCGACGATGAGCCGCGAGGCCAGCAAGGAGTGCCCGCCGAGGTCGAAGAAGTCGTCCTCGACGCCGATCGGTTCGACGCCGAGCACAGCGCCCCACAGCTCGGCCAGTTGAGACTCCAATTCGGTGGCAGGCGGTACATACTCGTTCCAGACGTTGCGCGGTACGCAGGTGGCGGCGGGCAGTGCGCCCCGGTCCACCTTGCCGTTCCTGCTGAGAGGAAGGTCCCGTCGCAACAGCACGGCACGCGGCACCGAAGCGGAGGGCAGCCCGCCCAGCAGTGACTGGCGCAGCCGCGTGCCGAGGTCCGAGGCCGGCTCGTCGTTCACGGGAACCACGTACGCGACCAGCTGCGTGTCGCCGCTCTTCAGACGCTGTGCCACCACTGCGGCCTGGCTCACCTCGGGGTGGCGCATCAACGCCGCCTCCACCGCCCCGGGTTCGACGCGGAAACCCTGGACCTTCACCTGGGCGTCGACCCGGCCGAGGAACTCCAGGTCGCCGTCGGACCGCCAGCGGGCCACGTCGCCCGTCCGGTAGAGGCGCACGATGCCCTCGTCGCCGAACGGAACGTTGACGAAGCGCTCGGCCGTGGCTCGTGGATGGCCCAGGTAGCCGTCCGACAGCCCGTCTCCCGCCGCATAGAGCTCGCCGCGCACACCGACCGGTACGAACCGCATCGCGGAATCGAGCACAAGCACGCGAGTGCCGTCGATCGGGCGCCCGATGGGCACGGTGTCCCGCGGCGGCGTCCGGGATGTCCAGCATGCGGTGAACGTCGTGTTCTCCGTCGGCCCGTAGCCGTTGGTGAACAACGTGCCGGGATGCGCGCGCAGCAGATCCTGGACCGCGCCCGGCATGACCACGTCCCCGCCTGCGAGGAGGTGGCGCAGCCCACCGAGGGAGTGAAGGTGGTCGGCCACCAGTCCGTGAAAGAGCCCGGCGGTGAACCAGGCTACGGTTACGCCTTCCTGCTGCAGGAAGTCGGCGAGATCGGCCAGATCCAGCCGACCGGCCGGGGCAATGGCCAGGCGTGCACCTCGGGTGAGCGGCGCCCAGATCTCGAAGGTGGAGGCGTCGAAGGCGACCGGGGAGTGCTGCAGGACGACGTCGGAGGCGCGAAGCTCGATCCAGTCCGGGGCTCGCACCAAGCGGGAGACCGCTCTGTGCGGAACCGCCACGGGGCGCGGCTCCCCCGTGGAGCCCGAGGTGAAGGCGACGTAGGCGAGTCGGTCTGCCCCTTCCTCCGATTCCGCCTCCGTGCCCGGCACGCATGTGGGCATTCCGTGACCGGAATGATCTGCGGCCAAGTCGTCGGCCGTGTTCCAGAGTTCGAAACCAGTGGGAGATGTCCGCGCCGTCGTCTCGTCCACGGCCAGCAGCCGTACGCCGGCGGCGTCGAGCAACTTCGCCGCGTGAGAGGGATCTTCGTCCGCGTTCACGGCGAAGTAGGCGGCACCCGCGCGCAGGATTCCGAGGAGAACGACGACAAGGCCGGCGGAGCGCTCCATGAGGACGCCGACGACTTCATCGGGGCCGACCCCGCGGGCCTTCAGACGTGTAGCCACGTCCTCGGACGCGATGACGAGTTCCCGGTAGGTATAGCGAGTCCCTATACCCGTCAGAGCAGGCGCATCGGGCGTGGCGGCGGCCTGGGCGAACACGAGCTCCTCGACGCGACGGGACGGAAGCGATTGGCGGCCGGTCCCACCCCAGCTCCGGAGCCGCGCTTCTTCTTCCGGTGCGAGGAACGGCATTTCGCCGACTCGGAGTTCCGGATCCGCCAGTCCCGCCGCGAGGGCGACCTGAACCTGTACGCGGACATCTCGATCATGATGCCAGTCCGGTCCGCCGCGTAGTTCGGCGATGGGTCCGGTCTCCTCCTCCGGGTACGCCTGCGGAGGGGCCGACGCCACCAGACCTCCCAGTCTCCGCACGAGTTCGGCGAACGTGAGTTCCCCGTCGACCTCCACAGAAACCGTCACCACCGGGGTGTCGTCCGGAAACCCCGGCATTACTGCTCGCACCCGCACCTCCGATGCGCCGTCACGGCGGTGAAGGAGTGCGGCCAGCGCGGCAAGTCGCGCCATTGACAGATCGAATGGGTTCGATATATCCATCTTCGGGTCGGCAACAGAAATGCCGCCACTTTCTATCTCTGTTCCCACCACAAAGCACCTTTCGATCGCGTATTTCCACATTCACCTTCGGCCGAAGGCCCCACCCTCACCCGACCACCCAAAGGAATCAAAATTGAATGATCCACTGACCATCCACCGCCAGTTCAACGGGCCACCGGAAAGCGCCAACGGCGGGTACGCCTGCGGGCTCCTGGCTCGTTACGCCCAAAAGGCGCTCCGCACTCCAGACATCATGGTTACACTGCATGCCCCACCCCCACTCGACACCGCCTTGCAGATCGAGTCGACTGCACGTCGAATTCATCTCTGGAGTGGTTCGGACCTTGTTGCATCGGCCATACCCACGAACATGCGAATCTCGCCGCCTCCTGGCGTGTCGCCGGCCGTTGCCGCTGCCGCCGAGCGAAATTACTACGGGAGGAACGGGCACCCGTTCCCCACATGCTTCGTCTGCGGGACCACCTCCGAAGGGCTCGGCGGATTCGCACTTTCGCCCGGCACGATGCCGGACGAGCCGGGGCACACCGCATGCGTCTGGCGTCCCGGCCCCCTTCACCTTGAGGGCTCGTCGGACCTGGTTCGGACCGAGATGACCTGGGCCGCTCTGGACTGCCCGGGTGGATGGGTCGCCGACCTCACGCGTCTGCCCATGGTGCTGGGACGGATGACCGCAACGATCCACGAACCCCCTCGCACAGGGGAGGAGATCGTGGTGATGGGTCGCCTGGATTCCCGGCGGGAACACTCGATGCATACAACGACCGCTCTCTACCGCGCAGACGGAAAGTTGCTGGCGAGGGCCGCAGCTGTGTGGCTGGAACTCTCTTAGATACGGCAATTGCATTCCTTCGAGGCGCCTGCTCCGGGGAGGTCATTCGGACTGCCGAAACTGCCCACTCCCCAACGGGACGCCTGCCGGCGGCAGGCGCCGACCGCGTAGCGGGAATGCAATTTCAATACTCCGCGACAGAGGGTCGGGCAGTCGTCATCTAAGCACGGCATGTGCCGCTCGGGAAGATCTGACTGCACCGAGCGAACTCTATGAAATACGATTTCATCGTCCATTCCGGGACAAAGCATCCACGCTTTTCGATTTGCATCTGGCACAACTTCAGGTCGTGTGCATATCGTGCTGCTGTCCGACAGAGCCCGGGCGGAAGACCGCTACTGAGCAACACCATCGAGTGCGGGGTCATCGCGCCCGTCGGCCTTCATGTTCTTCATGCGGCCTGTCCGTGCGTTACCCATGCGCCTTTGCCTGTCCAGCCGAGCGAGCACGGCCCGGCGCACCGCGGTCGTGCACTTCGGGTTCTCCAGCGCTGCCTATTCCGAAAGAGTCTCATGGTTCAGTCACGGCCGGAGTCGGCCCGTCCATCCGCCGCCGTAATCGACCCAAGTGCGGCAACGCCCGTAGTCGGCAATCTGGTTGAGATGCTCAGCCGGCGCGCTGCTCAGCAACCGGACTCCCTGGCAGTGGAGTTCACCGGCGACGAGACCCGCTCGCTCACCTACGCCGAGCTGGATGCCCGTGCACGCGCCATAGCCGCCCGGTTGCAGCGTGAAGTCGTCCCGGGCGAGCGGGTTCTCCTGCTCTATCCGCCGGGGCTCGACTACGTCACCGCGTTCTTCGGCTGCCTCTACGCCAACGCCGTCGCGGTGCCCGCCTATCCACCCAATCCCCTCAAACTGGACCGCGCTCTGCCCCGGTTGAGTGCCATAGTCCGCGACGCCCGCCCCGCTGTCGTGCTCACCGACTCCCTCGTGCACGGGATGTCGGACTCCCTGTTCGCCGGCGCGCCCGAGTGCGCACGGATGCCCTGGCTCGTGACCGATGCCGATCTGACCGACACCGCGGAGGACTGGCGGGAGCCGGAGATCCGTCCCGGTGACATCGCGCTGCTGCAGTACACCTCGGGGTCCACCGGATCGCCGCGTGGCGTACTGCTGGCCCACGGCAACCTGCTGCACAATTCCCAGCTCATACACGACTACTTCGGCCACTCGTCACAGAGCCGCGGAGTGATCTGGCTTCCCCCATACCACGACATGGGGCTCATCGGCGGAATCATCCAGCCCGTCTTCGGCGGCTTCCCCGTGACGCTCATGTCTCCCATGGACTTCCTCAAGGAGCCGGTGCGCTGGCTGCGCGAGATTTCCCGCACCGGGGCGACCACAAGTGGCGGACCCAACTTCGCGTACGACCTGTGCGTACGCAAGACGACCGCTGAGCAGCGCGCGCAACTGGACCTCAGCACGTGGCGGGTGGCGTTCAACGGCGCGGAGCCGATCCGCCCCGGAACACTCGACCGGTTCGCGGAGGCGTTCGCCCCCGCCGGGTTCCTCAGGGACGCCTTCCACCCCTGCTACGGCCTGGCCGAGGCAACCCTCATCGTGTCGGGCGCAGGCACCGGCGCGCCCGTTCACCACCCGAACGGACGAACTGCCGAGGCCGAACTGGTCGGCAGCGGCACAGGAGCCCCCGGTCAACGGCTGGTCGTCGTGGACCGCGCCACTCTGACCCCGTGCGCGCCCCTCGCCGAGGGAGAGATCTGGCTGGCCGGCCCCAGCGTCGCTCAGGGGTACTGGGAGCGCCCCGCGGAGTCGGCCTCCACCTTCGCCGCACGGCTTGCCGGAACCGGCGAGGGACCCTTCCTGCGTACCGGCGACCTGGGGTTCGTCGCGGACAACGGTGAACTCGTCATCACCGGACGCATCAAGGACCTGATCGTCGTCCGGGGCCGGAACCACTACCCGCAGGACATCGAGGCCACGGCGGAGGACAGCCATCCCGCCCTTCGCCCGGGCTGCGGCGCCGCGTTCGCCGTCGACCTGGAGGGTGAAGAGCGCCTCGTCATCTTTCACGAGCTCATCCGCGACGCCCAGGACACCGGACACGAAGAGATCCTTTCAGCCGTCCGCCAGGCCGTCGCCGCCGAACACGGTGTACACGTCCACGACGTCGTACTGCTTCCCGCCGGCCACCTCCCCAAGACTTCCAGTGGCAAGGTGCAGCGTCACCTGTGCCGCAGCCAGTACACCGAGTCTCGTACGGTCCTCGCCCCTGTCGAGGGAGCGCAGCCGCGCGAGGGCGGCACGCTCCAGGGCCAGGTGACCGAGGCTCGTCTGCGTTCACTGCTCGCCGAAGCCTGCCGGCTTCCCGAGTCGGAGATCCGGGCCGATCGGCCGCTGCTCGCCCTGGGGCTCGACTCGTTGGCGGCGGTTTCGCTCCAACAGGCCGTCAGTGGTGAGTTCGGCGTGGACCTGTCCCTCGCCTCCGTGCTCGGCGGCGCGAGCCTGCTCGACGTGGTACGGGAAGTGGAGACCGCGCAAAGCACAGCCGTCGTCCCCACAGACCGGGACCAGCACGCCTCACCCGTCGAGCTTCCCCTCTCGCACGGGCAGCGTTCCTTGTGGGTACTGCAACAGCTGACGCCGGCCGGCTCGGCTCACATCATCGCCCTGCCGATCCGCTTGCGCGGCTCCCTTGACGTCGAGGCGCTGCGCCGCTCCGTCGGGGTACTCGCCGACCGCCACCCCATGCTCAGTACGGTCTTCCCGGAGCGGGACGGTGAACCCGTTCAGCTGCTCAGCCCCGACGCCAGGCCGCAGTTCACCGTGCATGATGCCCACGGCTTGCGCGAGGAGGAGTTGTCGGCACGCCTGTCGGACACCGCGTACCGTCCGTTCGACCTGAGCTCGGGACCGCTCCTGCGCTTCGACGTGTTCCGGCGGTCGGCCGAGGAAGCGGTCGTCCTGTTGTCCGTGCACCACATCGTCACGGACTTCTGGTCCATGACGACGCTCGTCCGTGAGCTGGAGGCGTTGTACGCCGTCGGCGGCGACGCAGCGCGTGCGGCACTCCCCCACGTCGAGGCCGGCTTCGAAGCCGTTCTCGCACGGGAGCGGGACGTGCTGAGCGGTCCACAGGCCGAGGTTCTGCGCGCGTACTGGGAGGACCGGTTGTCCGGGGAACTGCCCGAACTGCGGCTGCCCGGCCCTGCTGACGCATCGGACGCGGAACAGCCGGTGCGCGGTGGGGTACACACGCTGACGCTGAGCCCCGCACTCACAGACCGCATCAAGGCATGCGCCCGAGCCGAGGCAGTGACCCCGTTCGTCCTCCTGCTCACCGCGTTCCAGACCGTTCTGCACCGCTGGACCGGACAGAACGACATCATCGTGGGCACGCCCACGGCGTCACGGGGGCGGCCCGAGTTCGAGCACGTCGTCGGATACTGCATGAACCCCGTGCCCATCCGTACGCGCCTCGACGGCGACACCACGTTCCGCGACCTCCTGCCGCAGGTCCGGGGCCAGGTCGTGGGCGCACTGGAGCACCAGGAATTTCCTGCCCGCCTGATGGCCCGGAAGCACAGTGCTCCTGACGTGGGGAATGCGCTGTTCCGCGTCATGTTCGTCCTCAACCGCTCCCACCGGCAGGGGGACGGCGACGTGACCCTCCTGGCCGTCGGCGCCCCCGGGGCACGCCTCCGGTTCGCCGGCCTGGAGGCCGAGTCCGTCCCGCTCAGCCCGAGCGAGAGCGCGCTCGACCTGGAACTCACCGTCTCCGAGGTCGAGGACGCCTACAGCGCATCGTTGCGCTACCGCACCGATGTGCTCGCCCCTCAGGACGCGCACCGGTTCGCCGGACACCTGATGGAGCTGCTCGAAGACGTCACAGCCGACCCCGAGCGCCCCGTCTCGCAATTGTCCCTGCTCACCCCGCCCGAGCGCGCCGAGCTCCTCGGCAGCTGGAACGGCTCCGGCTGTGACGGGGAGTCCGCCCTGCGCGTCCACCAGCTCTTCGAGCGGCAGGCCCGCACGACACCGCACGCCGACGCCGTCGTCGGACACGGCGAGCAGATCACCTATCAGGAGCTCGACCACCGGGCGAACGGTCTGGCCCGGACGCTCCGGACCCTGGGCGCCGGCCCGGGAACGCTGGTCGGCGTGTGTTGCGAGCGATCCCCCGCCCTGGTGGCCGCGCTGCTCGCCGTCCTCAAGACGGGGGCCGCGTACGTACCCGTGGACCCTCTGTATCCGGCTGAGCGCATCGCGTCCGTCTTCGAGGACTCCGCCGTCTCCCTAGTCATGAGTGACGCAGGAACCGCCGCGAAGCTGCCGGCTCATGTCACCGCGGTACGCGTCGACGAGGCCCACCAGCCGGCCGCCGCACCGGACGAAGAGGACCGCGTCGGCAAGCCGTCGGACACCGCCTACGTGATCTACACCTCCGGCTCGACCGGAAAGCCCAAGGGCGTCACCGTCCCGCACTCGGCGCTCACCAACTTCACCCGATTCGCAGTCGATCACTACGGAATCGGCCCGGACGACCGGGTGCTCCAGTTCGCGACCGTCAGCTTCGACGCCAGCGTGGAGGAGATCTACCCCGCACTCGCTGCGGGCGCGACCGTGGTGCTGCGCGACGACGACATGCTCGGCTCGCCCGCCGCCTTCTTCGCGCAGGTCCGCGACTGGGGTATCACCGTACTGGACCTGCCGACCGCTTACTGGCACGAACTCGTCGACGGGCTCGTCCGGGGCGATTCGCCCTTCCCGACGTCGGTTCGTCTTACGGTGATCGGCGGTGAACGCGTCCGCCCGGAGCAGGTCACTGCCTGGCGAAAGCACTCCGGCGACCGTTCGCGGCTGGTCAACACCTACGGCCCCACGGAGGCCACCGTCGTGGCGACCACGGCGGAGCTGTCGGGCTCCGCTGCCTTGGCCGGAGCGCCCATCGGCATGCCGATCGCCAACACCCGGGCGCATGTCCTCGACAAGCACGGTCAGTTGGTGCCCGTCGGCGTGCCCGGTGAGCTCCACCTCAGCGGGGCCGGCCTGGCCACCGGGTATCTCAACCGGGAGGAACTGACCCACTCCCTTTTCGTCCCCGACCCGTTCGGCCCGCCCGGCACCCGTATGTACCGCACCGGGGACCTGGTGAGGCGCCGTTCGGACGGCGCCCTGGAGTTCCTCGGCAGGCTCGACCGGCAGCTGAAGCTGCGCGGCTTCCGTATCGAGCCCGACGAGATCGAGACCGCCCTGCGGGCACGTCCTGAAGTACAGGACGCCCTGGTCACCGCGTACGCCACCGCTACGGGCCGTGCGCTGGCCGCCTACGTGGTTCCCGTTCCGGACGCGGAGACCGACGAATTCGCGCTCCGTGCGCATCTCTCGCGGCTGCTGCCCGCGTACATGGTGCCTGCGGCCTTCGTCGTCCTGGACTCGTGGCCGCTCACTCCCAGCCGCAAGGTCGACCTGGGCGCGCTGCCCTCCCCGGCGGCGTCGGCGGTGCGCGCCTCCCCCGTGCATGTCGCGCCCGTCACCGCGGAGGAGAAGCTCCTTGCCGCCCTGTGGCAGGAAGTGCTCGATGTCCCCGGCGTCGGCGCCACGGACGACTTCTTCGCACTCGGTGGACACTCATTGCTGGCGACCAAGGTCCTCGCCCGGGTCCGTGAGGCGACGGGCCGGTCCGTCCCGCTGCGTGCAGCCTTCGAGCGGCCGGTCCTGCGGGACCTGGCCGCCGCGCTCGCCGACAGCGCGGGGCCGTCGCCCATGGGTGCGGGTGTTCCCGACGAGCCGCTCCACGTCGTAGACCGCGGCGGCGATCTGCCTCTCACCTTCCCGCAGGAGCGGATCTGGTTCCTTCAGCAGTTGGAGCCGGAGTCCACCAACTACAACGTCCCGCGCGCCCTGCGCATCCGGGGTTCCTTCGACCATGCCGTGCTCACACAGGTCTTCGACGCGCTGGAAAAGCGCCACGAGATCCTGCGGACCGTCTTCCCTTCGGTGGACGGGCGCCCTGTGCAGCAGGTGCACGCTGCCAGGGGTTTCCCCATCGACGTGATCGATCTGTCCCACCTGCCCCACCAGGACCGCGAAGAGCGCGTGCACGAGGAGATCCTGCGCGCCGGGCAACAGCCCTTCGACCTGGCCGTGGGGCCCGTGATGCGGCTGTCTCTGCTTCGGCTGGGCGCCGAGGATCACATACTCGTCGTCGTGGAGCACCATCTGATCCACGACGGCTGGGCCCAGGGCGTCTTTCTGCGGGACTTCCTCGAACTGTACGCGGCCACGGCCGCGGGCCGTGCGCCGCAACTGCCGGAACTCACAGTGCAGTACGCGGACTACGCGGCGTGGCAGCGCCGTGCCGTCAGCGGGGAACGTCTGCGCCTGCTCCAGGACTACTGGAAGGACCGGATGGCGGGTTCGCCGGCGCTGCTGGCACTCCCCACGGACCGTCCCCGCCCCTCGCGGCTGGGTTCGGACGGGGACCAAGAGGTCCTGCACATCGACGCGGGTCTGGCCGATGCCCTGCGGGAGTTCGGACGCTCCAACGGCGGTTCCCTCTTCATGACGATGTTCGCCGCGTTCACGGTGCTGCTTCAGCGCTACAGCGGACAGGACGACATCGTGGTCGGGGCAGGCATCGCCAACCGCAGCCGCCCTGAGGCGGAGAACCTGCTCGGGATGTTCATCAACACCGTGCTGCTCCGTTCGGACATGTCCGGTGATCCCGCGTTCCTGACCCTCTTCGAGCAGGTACGCGAGACCTGCCTGGAGGCGTACGCGTACCAGGACATGCCGTTCGAGAAGCTGGTCGAAGTGCTGCACCCGGAGCGGAGCGCCAGTTTCAGCCCGCTCTTCCAAGCGATGTTCAGCTTCCTGGACACCCCCATGCCTTCGCTCAGGGTTCCGGGTCTGGAGTTCGAGGTGATCGATGCGCACAACCGGTCGGCGAAGTTCGACCTGAACATGGTGCTCATCCCGCACGCCGAGCAGCGCACCGAGCGCGGAGCGCCCTCCAGCAGTGAGATCACGGTCCTGCTGGAATACAACACGGACCTGTTCGAACCCGCGTCGATCCAGCGCATGCTCTCGGACTACCAGGAGGTACTGAGGGCCGCTGTCGGCAATCCCGAGACCGCTCTGTCGAAGATCGCGGGCGACGCGGTGTCCGCACCGCCGCGACGTGTGACGGTCCGGGGCTTCCTCGTCGACCCGCTGGACGTCGAGGAAACCCTGGTCTCCCATCCGGCGGTCCGCCAGGCCGTGGTTCACGCCTACGACAACGGACTCCAGGAACCCCAGCTCGTCGCCCATGTGGTGCTCGCCGGCCCGGACCGCGATATGGACCCGGACGCGCCCGCGGCCACGGGCGAGGAACTGCGCGCCCATCTCCAGGGCCTGCTGGCACCACACCTGGTTCCGACGTCCGTGATGGTCCTCGCGGCACTGCCTGTCGGCTCCGACGGCACGGTCGATCACGCGGCGCTGCCCGCCCCCGACGACGAACTCGAAGAGCTGTGGGAGACCGCCTACACGGCCCCCGGCACGCCGGTGGAGGAGCAGTTGGTGGAGCTGTGCCAGGACGTGCTGGACGTTGACCGGATCGGTGTCCACGACGACTTCTTCGAGCTGGGGATGCACTCGCTGCTCGCCACCCGGCTCATCGCACGGGTGCAGGACGTCTACGGAATCGAGCTTCCCGTGCGTCGCGTGTTCGAGTCACCCACGGTCGCCGAGCTGGCCCTGCTGGTCGTGGAAACGCAGGCTGCGCTCACCGACGAGGACGAGTTGGCCGAGCTGCTGAAGGAACTGGAGTGACCCCCGCACCACCGTCCTCGACCGACAGCCCGAGCACAGAACAGGACCAGCGCCCATGAGACTCGACGCAGCCCTCCTCGAAGAATGGATGCGCGACTACTACTTCGAGACGGACCTCGACATCGGGAGCAGCGGAGTCCACCCCTACACCATGTCCGAGGTCCGGCAGCTCACCGGTCTCTCGACCGAAGAGATCGACGGTGTGCTGTTCGAGGACAGCTGGACTCTCGGTGGCCCTGGGGTGCGCCGGGCCGTCGCCGACCGGTACGCCGGTGGAGCCGTGGAGCGGGTCATGGTGACGCACGGCTCCAGCGAAGCGATCTTCCTCACCATGAACGCCCTGCTCTCGCCGGGTGACGAGATCATCGCGCTCGATCCCGCCTACCAGCAGCTGTACGGCATCGGCGAGGCTCTCGGCTGTGATGTGAAACGCTGGTCGCTGGAGTTCGGGGCCGGCTTCCGCCCGGACCTGGACTCCCTGCGCGACATGATGACGCCCCGCACCCGCATGGTGGTCGTCAACTTCCCGCACAATCCGACGGGCCTCTCGCTGACTCCGCAGGAGCAGCGTGACCTGGTCGCCGTGGTCGCTGAGCGAAACGCGTATCTCGTGTGGGACGCCGCCTTCGGTGAGATCACCTACGAGCGCCCGCCCTTGCCCGATCCGGGTACCTGGTACGAGCGCACGATCAGCTACGGCACGCTTTCCAAGGTCTACGGTCTGCCCGGACTGCGCGTCGGCTGGTGCCTCGCCTCTCCCGAGGTACTGGAGCGCTGCGCCCGCGTACGTGACTACGTGTCCCTGCATCTGTCTCCGATGGTGGAACTGGTCGCCGAGCGTGTGATCAGCGCGGGAGACGCTTTCATCGGCCGCCGCCGCGAATCGGCCCGGAAGAACCGGGACCTGCTGGCTCAATGGGTCGGTGACCGGCCCGGGCAGGTGGGCTGGGTTCCGCCCGAGGGTGGCGTGTGCACGTTCGTACGACTGCATGAGGTTTCGGACACCGCGGAGTTCTGCCGCGGTCTCGCGCGGGAGCACCGCGTGCTCCTCGTGCCCGGAAGCTGCTTCGAGCACGAAGGCTTCGTCCGCCTCGGATTCGGTGCTCCGACCAGCGAGCTCGAAGCCGGCCTCGCGGGGCTGGCCACCCATCTCGACACCCACAGCGGCTGATCCCGGATGTTCCTCGCAGCACACAGGGAGTGCGATTCATGAGCCTCACAGGCAAGCGCGGCGATCTGGACTGCGTTCTCATCGGCCCCCACGAACTCGACTTCGACCAGTACGAGGCGGGCCTGCGGGCGATGGGTGAGGACTCCATCGCGTACCGCGTCCTCAAGACCAATTCGACGGTGCTCGACGGCCGCCGAATGACCTATTTCGACATGCTCAACCGACTGATGACGGACGCCACAGGACGTAAGTCCGACCTTCACGTCTGCAAGCTCCCCAGCCTGGCGATCGGCCACCTCAAAACGGCCCTTCACCGGGCCGGCCTGATCGCGGAGGAGGTCAACTTCTTCACCTGGGAGCAGGACCGACTGGTGGAACTCCTCGCGCAGAACCCGCTGGCGGTCGCCATCACCAGCACGTTCTACGTCGACAACGACGCATTGACCGAGATCGTCGCGTTCGTGCGCAAGCACAATCCGAGTACGCGGATCATTGTCGGCGGCCCGCACATTCTGAACGTGTACAACAATTACGACGCCAAGGCGCAGGACTTCATCTTCCGGACCATCGGCGCCGATATCTACATCTGCGACTCACAGGGCGAAGGTACTCTCACTCACCTGCTGCGCGCCCTGCGCAACCGGCGCTGGGCGGATGTCGCTCTCGTTCCGAACCTCGTCTTCAGCCGTGACGCCTCCACCTTCGAGCGCACCGGACGCTCCATCGAGGACAATCCGATCGCCGACAGCATCGTCGACTGGTCACTGTTCGCGCCCGACTTCTACGCCCCCACCGTGCAGATGCGCACGGCCCGGAGTTGTGCGTATTCCTGCGCCTTCTGCCAGTACCCGCAGCTGGGCGGGCCACTGAGCCTCAACTCGATCGAGCACGTGGAGCACCAGTTGCGCACCTTCAAGGAGGCGGGTGTGGAGAACGTCGTGTTTATCGACGACACGTTCAACGTTCCCTTCCCTCGCTTCAAGAAGCTGTGCCGAATGATGATCGAAAACGAGTTTGATTTCAACTGGTTCTCCTTCTTCCGGTGCGCCAACTCCGACGACGAAGCCTTCGATTTGATGGCCGAGAGCGGCTGCAAGGGGGTATTCCTGGGAATCGAGTCCGGTGACGACCGCATACTCAAGAACATGAACAAGTCGGCCAGCTCCGAGAAGTACCGTCGCGGCATCGGCAAGCTGAATGAGCGCGGCATACTCAGCTTCGCCTCATTGATCGTCGGTTTTCCCGGCGAGACGCAGGAATCCATCAAGAACACGATGGACTTCATCGCGGAAACCAGTCCGACGTTCTACCGGGCCGAGATGTACTACCACTACTCGGCAGTCCCGATCCATCAGCAGGCCGACCAGTACGGGCTCAAGGGGACCGGTTATCACTGGCGTCACGACACCATGGACGCGGAGCAGGCGTGCGCGGCCGTCGAGACCATGTACCGCAACATCGACAACTCGCTGATCATGCCGGGTTACATGTTCGACTTCTGGTCCATTCCCTACCTCTTCGGCCAGGGCCTCCAGACGGAGCACCTCACGTCCTTCATGCGCACCGCAGGGCGAGAAATGGTCCGCCACTTCTGACCGGACGCGCGCCCAGCGGCGCCGCAACACCACAGTGGGCCCCAGGACGGAGTACGGCGAACAATGACTGACCTTCACCAGCGCATCTTGGCGCTGCCTCCCCACAAGCGCGCGCTGCTGGAGCAGCGGCTCCAGGAGAACGCGGCACGCGCGGGGGCGACGTCCCGGCGCATCACGCGCCGCGAGAATCCGGGAGAGCCCGCGGCGCTCTCCTTCGCGCAGCAGCGCAGCTGGTTCATGAACCAGCTGCGTCCGACCTTCAACCAGCCGGCGGCGATCGAGATCGAGGGAGACCTCGACCTCCAGGCACTCGGGCGGGTCCTCGATGCCCTGGTCGAACGGCACGAGGCACTGCGCAGTACGTTCGAATTGCGCGACGGCACACCGGTACAGATCATCCGGCCTCCCAGCGGGGTGCCCCTCCCGGTCGTCGACCTGCGCACGGCCCCCGACGTTCGGGAGGCGGTACGCCGGGCCGCCCACGAGGAGTCCCGCAAACCCTTCGATCTCACCCGCGACCTCCTGCTGCGCGCAACGATTTTGCGTACGTCCGAGGAGCGGCACGTCATTCTCCTGACGATGCACCACATCACCATGGACGCCTGGTCCATGGGTGTGCTCATCCGCGAGATCGGCACGTTGTACGAGAACTTCACCCGGGGCGGCCCCGCCACGCTGCCCCCGTTGGCCTTCCAGTACGCCGACTACGCCGCCTGGGAACGCGAACAGCTCCGCGGCGACCGTCTCGACGGCCTTCTCGACTACTGGCGCCGTACCCTGGGCAGCACGCCGGCCCGTCTGGAACTGCCTGTCGACCGCCCCCACCCCGAGAGTCAGGCGTTCGCGGGCGCGGCGCACGACGTGGTCCTGCCCGCATCCCTGGCCGCACGCGTCAACAGCATGGCCGAACAAGAAGGCTGCACCGTCTTCATGGTGCTCCTCGCCGCGACCCAGGCCCTCCTGCACCGTCTCACCGGCCAGCAGGACCTGGTGATGGGCTCGACCATAGCCAACCGCACACAGGCCGGCACCGAGGCTCTCGTCGGTTGCTTCGTCAATACCGTCGCACTGCGCACCGATCTGTCCGGCGACCCGAGTTTCCGCACCCTCCTGTACCGCGTTCGCGACACCACGCTCGGTGCCTATGAACACCAGGAGCTGCCGTTCGAGAAGCTGGTCCAGGAGCTTCAGCCGCAGCGGAACGCCACCCAGACGCCGCTCGTCCGCATGATGCTCAACTACGACAACACCCCGCAGACGACGCTGGAACTCGCCGGTCTGCGGCTTTCACTCCTCCCGTACACGCTGGACGTGGTGCACTTCGATCTCACCCTGACCATCACGGAGTCCGGCGACGGACTGCTCACCACCTGGGAATACCGGACCGATCTCTTCGACGCGCAGACGATCGAGCGACTTGGGCGGATGCTGCCCGCTGTGCTGGAAGCCATGGTGGAGGCTCCCGATCAGCGTGTCGGAGACTTCGATCTGCTCTCGGACGAGGACGAGCGAAGCCTCACCGCGTGGAACGACACCGGCGCCCCGGTTCCCGACGCCGCCGTGCACACGCTCATCGCGCGGCAGGCAGCCAGTACCCCTGACGCCACCGCGGTCGTCTTCGACGGCATCTCGCTCAGCTACGCCGATCTCGACGCCCGGGCCAACCAGCTCGCCCGGCACATCGCCGCGTCGGGCGTCGGGGCCGGCGATCTGGTCGCCCTGTGCATCGAGCGCTCCGCGGACATGGCCGTCGCCCTGCTGGCCGTACTCAAGGCGGGCGCCGCCTACGTACCCCTCGACCCGTCCTATCCGCCCGAGCGGCTGGCCCTCATGCTGGCCGACGCGGCACCGGCGCTGGTCCTCACCCAGGAGCGACTGCGCGGGCTGCTGGACTCGTACGGGGGAAGGACGGTGGCGCTGGACACGGACCGCGCCGCCATCATCTCCCACCCCCGTACCATGCCGGACTCTTCCGTCGACGGGGAATCTCTCGCGTACGTCATCTACACCTCGGGTTCCACCGGACGCCCCAAGGGCGCAATGATCAGCCACCGTGCGCTGACCACGTACGCCTTGGCGGCGGTCGACGCCTTCGGCCTCACCTCGGACGACCGCATGCTGCAGTTCGCGGCGCTCGGCTTCGACGTACTGGTGGAAGAACTCTTTCCGGTCTGGCTCGCCGGAGCAGCGGTGGTCATGGCTCCCGAGGAACGCCTCGGGGCGGGAACGGACCTGTGCCGCCTGATCGCGGAGGAGGGCATCACCCTGTGTGAACTGCCCACCGCTTTCTGGCACGAGTGGGCCTACCAGCTGTCTCAGGACCCGACCGCGCTTCCCACCTCATTGTCCCGGGTCATCATCGGAGGCGAGCGGGTGCTGCCCGACCGGCTCACTGCCTGGCAGCGCCTGGGCGTGCCGCTGATCCATGTGTACGGGCTCACCGAGACCACCGTCACCACCACCACCTTCCGGGTGCCCGAAGACGCCGACGGGTCGGTGTGGCACAACCTGCCCGTCGGCAGGCCGCTGGCCAACCAGCGGCTGCACGTGCTGGACGAGCGGATGCGCCCGGTCCCGGTCGGGGTCGCCGGTGAGCTCTACATCGGCGGCGAGTGCGTCGGACTCGGTTACCTCAACCAGCCCGAACTCACGAAGGAACGTTTCCTGCCCGATGGGTTCGCGTCGCGGGCCGGTGGGCGGCTGTACCGCACGGGCGACCTCGTACGCCATCTCCACGACGGGAACCTCGAATTCATCGGGCGCATCGACGCCCAGGCCAAGGTGCGCGGATTCCGGATCGAGCCCGCCGAGGTGGAGGCCGCACTGACCCGTCATCCGGGCCTGCGTGACGCCGTCGTGACAGTGCGTGAAGACCGGCCGGGAGACAAGCGCCTGGTCGCCTACGCCGTGCCCGCCGAGGGAAAGCTCCCGCTCGTGGGCGAACTCCGGGACTTCCTCGCCGCGAGCCTGCCGGCACATCTCGTGCCGTCCTCGTTCGTCCTGCTGGGTGCCCTGCCGGTGACGGCACACGGCAAGGTCGACCGGGCCGCTCTGCCCGCCCCGGAGGGTGTCCGCCCCGAGTTGGCGGAGGAGTTCGTCGCTCCGAGCCTGGAGGTGGAGGAGCAGCTCGCGGACATCTGGGCCAAGGTCATCGGTGTCGACCAGGTCGGCGTGCACGACAACTTCTTCGAGATCGGCGGCGACTCCATTCTCGCCATTCAGATCGTCTCCCGGGCCCAGGCGGTGGGTATCCGGGTCCAGCCCATGGACATCTTCCGCCACCCCACGGTCGGCAGCCTGGCGCGCGCCACCGGTGCGCGGGACGAGCCCGGTGGCGAGCGGGGCCCCTCCAGCGGCCCGCTACCCGTCGTACCGCTGCAACGGTGGTTCTTCGAGGAAGGTTTCGCCGAGCGGCACCACTGGAACATGTCCGTCCTCCTCGAAGTCCGTGAGGCATACAGTCCGGAACTGCTCGGGGCAGCCCTCGACACGCTGCTGCGCCACCACGACGCACTGCGTCAGCGCTTCGTCGTCGCGGACGGTGCGGTGCACGCTCGGATCGAGGAGGCGGAGGGCCCGGCGGGTTCGCTGCCCTTCCAGGTGTACGACCTGTCGGACGAGGCCGAGCAGTCCCAGCGGGACCGGCTGACCGCCCTCGCCGCTCAGCTGCAGTCCTCTCTCGATCTGGAGGACGGGCCGTTGGTGCGTGCCGCGCTGTTCCAGCTCGGCACCGGGGAACCGCCCCGTTTGCTGGTGATCGCCCACCATCTCGTAGTCGATGCGGTGTCCTGGCGGATTCTGCTGGAGGACCTCCAGACGATCTGCGCGGCGCTCCACGCGGGCCGGCCGGTCACTCTTCCGCGCGGGACGACTTCGTTCAGGCACTGGGCGGAACTTCTCGAAGCCCGCCGGTCCGCGGCCGAGAGCGCGCAGGAGGCCGCCCACTGGAACCGGGTGACCGGTACCGCCTCGGGTGCTCTGCCGGTGGACGTCGCCGACCCCCGGTCCCGCAACCTGGTCGGCGACGCAGCCATCGTCACCACTTCCCTCGACGAGAAGGCGACCGACGCCCTGCTCCGGGAAGTCCCTCCCGTGTACCGCACCCGGATCAATGACGCCCTGCTCGCCGCGCTCGCCGGAGCCCTCTCGGGCTGGACCGGAGCCGCCGCACACGTGGTGGAGCTGGAGGGCCACGGCCGGCAGACGGATCTGGCCGACGGCATCGATCTTTCCCGTACGGTCGGCTGGTTCACCGCTGCCTACCCCGTCCTGCTCGAAACCCGGGACGGCGACGGCACGGCCGACGTACTCAAGCGGGTCAAGGAGCACCTGCGGGCCGTTCCGGCAGGCGGCGTCGGCTACGGCACCCACCACCGGCCGTCCGGCGGTACGCGAATCGCCGATGTCGCCTTCACCTATTTCGGGCAGTTCGACCAGCTCAGCCGGGCCGACGGTCCCTTCGTCGTAGCTTCCGAACCGGTGGGCCCCACAGAGCACCCGTCGGGGCACCGGGCCCACCTGCTGGAGGTGTCGGCCGAGGTCAGTGGCGGGCGACTGCGCGTCTCCTGGCGCTACAGCCGCCGGGTGCATCGTGCCGAGCAGATCGAAGAGGTGGCCGAGCGCTACCTCGCCTGGTTGCGCGAGCTGATCGACCACTGCCGCCATACGGACGAGGGCGGCTTCACGCCTTCCGACTTCCCCGGTGCCCGTCTCAGCCAGACCGCGCTCGACAGCTTCATGAGCCGGCTCGGCGCGAGTGGACGGGACAGCCTGTGATGAGCAGTCAAAACATCGCCGACATCTACGAGCTGTCCCCACTCCAGCAGGGGCTGATGTTCCACACGCTGGCCGGCACCGATCCCGAGATGTACGTCGCGCAGCGCAGTTTCCGGTTGCAAGGCCGTTTGGACGCCCAGGCGCTCTCGGAGTCCTGGCAGGACGTCGTGGAGCGGCACCCCGCGCTGCGCACGACCTTCCACTGGGCGGACCTCGACAAGCCCCTCCAAGTCGTACACCGGGCCGTCCCCGTCGAACTGACCGTCCTCGACTGGAGAGAACTGGAGCCGAAGGCCCAAGGCGCCGCGATGGACCGGGCCCTCCGCGAAGACCGCAGCGCCGGTTTCGATCTCACCGCGGCCCCTCTGATGCGCCTGACCCTGGTCCGGCTGGGAGAGGAGACCTACCGGTTCGTCTGGACACACCACATGATGCTGCTGGACGGCTGGTCCGTCCCGCTGGTGACGCGCGACCTCTTCCTCGCCTATGCGGCACGCACTCGCGGCGAGCGCGCCGCATCCCCCTCCGTGGCTCCCTTCGGCGCGTACATCGGCTGGCTCCAGAGCAGGGACCCGGCCGACACCGAGCAGTTCTGGCGCGACACGCTGCACGGCTGCCCGGACGCTGCCCCGCTCGCACGGGCCGGAACCGGCCCAGTGGCACCGGGCACCCCTGCCGAGACCGGGGTGGAGGAACTGCGGCTGTCCGCACGGACCACCGCTGCCCTTCGCGCCCTGGCCTCCCGCCACCAAGTCACCCTCAACACGGTGGTCCAGGCAACCTGGGCGTTGCTCGTCGCCCGGCACACGGACCGCGATGACGTAGTGATCGGAATGACGACAGCCGGCCGTCCCGCCGCGCTGCCGGGCGTCGAGTCCATGGTGGGCCTGTTCATCAACACCCTGCCGCTGCGCCTGCGGGTTCCCGAGGAACTGTCCCTCGGCCCGTGGCTGCGGGAGGTGCAGGAACGGCAGACCGCCGTGCGCGAGCACGAGCACAGCCCTCTCTCACTCGTCCAGCGCTGGAGCGGGCTGCCGGCGGGGCAGCCGTTGTTCGAAAGCATCGTCGTCTTCGAGAACTACCCGGTTCCCACGGAGGTGCGGCAGTGGATCGGCGATCTGCGTATCACCACGGACACGAGTTTCGAGAAGACCAGTGAGGCACTCACCGTAGTCGCCTCGACCGAGCCGGACCTGACGGTGCGTCTCCAGTACCACAGGAACCGGTTCGACGAAGGTGTCGTGGCGGCGTACGCAGAGCAGCTGCGCACCCTCTTCGAGCACCTCGCCGTGCACCCCGACGGGCTCGTCGGAGACATCGAACTCCTCACCGACTCCGCGTACCGGGCGCTGGCCGAACACTGGAGTGGCCCCCGGCTCGACTATCCCGCCGACGCCACCCTGCACGGGCTGGTGGAGCGCCAGGCGGCCCGCACCCCTGACGCGGTGGCCGTACGCTCGCGGGCCGAGCAGCTGACGTACGCACAGCTCGATGAAGAGGCCGAGCGTGTCGCGGCCGGGCTGCGCGCCCGCGGGATCGGGCCGGGCAGCGTGGTCGCCGTCTGCGCCGACCGCTCATCCGCCCTGGTCACCGCGCTGCTGGGTGTCCTGAAGACGGGTGCGGCCTACCTGCCCCTCGACCCCGGGCTGCCGGACGAGCGGCTGCGGTTCATGCTGACCGATGCCGCCGCCCGTCTGGTGCTCACGGACCGGGCCGTCGGTCTTCCCCCGCATCTGACCGCACTGCCGATCGCGGGGCCGTGGGCGGCCCCCGTCGAGCGAGCCGGACCTGCGGTCGGCCCGCAGACCGCCGCGTACGTGATCTACACCTCGGGTTCGACAGGACGGCCCAAGGGCGTGGCGGTGTCCCATGCCGCCATCGTCAACCGGATTCTGTGGATGCGGGACACCTTCGCTCTGACGTCCGAGGACCGGGTCCTCCAGAAGACTCCCTACAGCTTCGACGTATCGGTCTGGGAGTTCTTCCTGCCCCTGGTCTCCGGGGCCGAGTTGGTGCTCGCCCGCCCCGGCGGGCACCGGGACGCGGCCTACCTGGTGGAGGCAGTGGCCGAGTTCGGCATCACCGTGCTTCATTTCGTTCCGTCGATGCTCACGCACTTCCTGGAAGAGCCCGGATGCGCGGGCTCCACCTCGGTGCGCCTGCTGTTCTGCAGCGGTGAAGCCCTGCCGTACGACGTGGCGACGCGCGCGATGGCTCTGCTGCCGGGAGCGGGCGTGCACAATCTCTACGGTCCGACGGAGGCCGCGGTGGACGTCACCTGGTGGGACTGCCGCGACAGCGCCCCCGCGGGGACCGTGCCCATCGGGCGCCCGGTCGCCAATACGCAGATTCATCTGCTGGACCGCCGGTTCCGGCCGGTTCCGGTCGGCGTTCCCGGCGAGCTGTACATCGGCGGCGCTCAAGTGGCCCTGGAGTACGTCGGCCGCGGCGCCTTGACGGCGGCCTCCTTCCTGCCCGATCCCTACGCACCCCCCGGGGGCAGGCTCTACCGCACGGGCGACCTCGCGCGGCGGCTCCCGGACGGCTCGGTGGAGTTCCTGGGACGCCTGGACCATCAGGTCAAGCTGAGGGGCTTCCGTATCGAGCCCGGGGAGATCGAGCACCGCCTCCGCGAGCATCCCGCCGTGCGTGACGCAGCCGTCGTCCTGCGCGAGGACAGGCCGGGCCGACAGCGGCTTACCGGCTACGCCGTTCCCCACGGCGCCGCTCCCACGCCCGCCGAACTGCGGGCCCACCTCGGTGCGCGGCTGCCCGCGCACATGGTCCCGGCGGACCTGCTCCTGCTCGACGCGCTGCCCATGACCGCGCACGGCAAGCTTGACCGTGCCTCGCTGCCGGCTCCGCGGCTTGCTCACGCCGACGTGCCCGCACAGGACGTGGAGCCGCTGAGCGGCAAGGAAATAGACATCGCCCGCGTGTTCGCCCAGGTCCTGGGACTGGACCAGGGCGCCGTCGGCCCCGAGGCCGACTTCTTCGCGCTGGGCGGGGACTCGCTCAGCGCGCTGCGCGCCGTGCGTGACCTGCCGGGCACCACCGTGACCACCCTGTTCCAGTGGCCGAGCCCACGTGGGCTCGCGGCAGCGCTGCGGGACCACGGGGCGCAGAAGCCCCGAGCCGTCCTGCTGGACCTCACGTCGAACCGCCGGGACGCCGACCGGACCCTGCTGTGCGTCCCGTACGGGGGAGGAACTCCCCTCTCGTACCTGCCGCTCGCACAGCAGCTCCCCGACCGGATCGCCGTGCGGGCGGTGACGCTGCCGGGCCACGACGCAGGCTCCGTGGAAGAGCTCCAGACCCTGGAAACCGTCGCCGAGGCGTGCCTCCAGGAGGTTCTGGTGCAGATCCCGGGCAGGATCGCGATCTACGGCCACTGCATCGGCGTGGCCCTCGCGGTCGAGCTCGCACACCGGCTGGAGCGGGCAGGCCGGACTGTGGACCGGGTGTTCCTCGGCGGCTCGTTCCCCTTCCCCTCACGGCAGGTGCTCGGCATGGACCTGACTCGGATACTGCCGTTCCGGCGGCGGGAGACCGACGAGCGGATCCTTCGCTATCTGCAGTCGCTCGGCGGTTTCGAAGAATTGGTGGACGAGGACGAACTCGCCCACGTCATGCGGGCGTTCCGTCACGACGGCAACCACGCACGTGAATACTTCAACCGTCACAGGGCGAGCGGGGGGCCTGCACCGCTCGCCGCTCCCATCACCTTCGTCGCAGGTACCGAGGACCCCGAAACCCGTGGGTTCGAGCGACGCCACCGGGAGTGGGAGAGCTTCAGCCCCGTCACCGATCTGGCCGTGATACCGGGTGGCGGCCACTACTTCCTCAAGCACCATGCCACCGAGCTGGCCGAACTCGTCCAGCACGGCTGGTGATCGGGCAGCACACAGAAATCCGAGGTTGTGACCATGCACAAATTGACTCTTCTCGGGAGCGAATACCGGGTGATCGAGCCACTGCTCGACCGGCTTGCCACGCGGTACCTGTCGATCGAGGATCCCCGTCTGATCCGGGAAGCCCCGCTGCTCGCACATGAGCTCCCTCTTCGGATCAAGGAGTTCATGCGGGACTACGTCCTGGACGAGCCGTCCGGGATCTGCCTCATATCGGGTTACCCCATTGACGACGCCAAGCTCGGCAGAACGCCTGAGCACTGGCGTGACAAGGCGTTTCTGTCGCCGACGCCCACGCTCCGCGAGGAGATCTTCTTCCTGCTGTGCGCCTCGCTGCTGGGCGACGTCTTCGCCTGGTCCACTCAGCAGGACGGCACGATCATGCACGACGTGCTTCCCATCAAGGGACACGAGCAGGAACAGCTCGGCTCGGGCAGCGAGCAGACTCTGTGGTGGCACACGGAGGACGCGTTCCACCCGTTCAAGGGGGACTACGTCTCGCTGATGTGTCTGCGCAACCCGGACGGAGTCGCCACCACGGTTGCCGCCGCGGAGCGCATTGCGTGGGACGAACTTGACCTCGACACCCTGTTCTCGCCGCTCTACACCATCCGTCCCGACGAGTCGCACCTGCCGAAGAACCGGGCCGCACAGGACGAGACCGACCCGGCCCGGGCCCGCCTGCTGGATGCCGCCTACGACCGCATCACCGCGATGACGCGGAGCCCCGAGCGGGTTCCCGTGCTGCACGGCGACCGGACGGCACCGTACATGTGTCTCGACCCCTACTTCATGAAGTCCGACGACCTGGAACCCACCGCCCGCAAGGCGTTCGACGGGCTCGTGGCAGCGATCGAGACATCCCTGGAAGCGCTCGTGCTGGAGCCCGGCGACTGCTGCTTCATCGACAACCTGCGAGCGGTGCACGGCCGCGATCCGTTCAAGGCGCGTTTCGACGGCAAGGACCGCTGGCTCAAGCGTCTCAACATCACCCGGAACCTGCGCGGCTCACGCGCGGCCCGGGTCTCCAGCGCAGACCGGGTGATCTTCTAGCATGCGCACCTTTCTCGTGCTGTGGTGCGGCCAGTTCGCCTCACTCATCGGCTCCGCACTCACGAGCTTCGCGCTCGGCGTCTGGGTCTTCCAGCAGACCGGGTCCGTCACCGGCCTCGGACTCGTCTACCTGCTCACCTTCCTGCCCGGCATCCTGGTGGCTCCGTTCACCGGTGCCCTGGTGGACCGCTGGGACCGGCGCAAGCCCCTCCTGCTGAGCGTCGGCGGTGGTGTCGCCTGCACTCTGGTCCTCGCCACGCTGTACGCGACAGATCTCCTCCAGCCCTGGCACATCTACGTGACGAGTGCCGTGACCTCGGTCCTCACCGCGCTCCAGCTGCCGGCCTTCACGGCCACGGTGAGCCTGCTCGTCCCCCGTGCCCAACTGGGGCGGGCCAACGGCATGGTGCTCTTCGCCCAGGCGGTCAGCCAGATCGTGGGCCCCTTCGCGGGCGGCTTCCTCATCGCGGCCGTTGACCTCCAAGGGGTCGTCCTCGTCGACTGCCTCAGCTTCGCCCTCGCACTGGGCTGCCTGTTGACCATTCGCCTGCCGCGTCCCAAGGCGACGCTCGAAGGTTCGGCCGGAAGCGGCTCCTTGCTGGGCGAGACCGCCCAGAGCTGGCGCTACATCACCCGGCGGCCCGGGCTGCTCTGGCTGCTGGTGTTCTACGCGGTGCTGAATTTCGCCGTCGGCTTCGTCGACGTACTGATCACGCCCCTGGTGCTGAGCTTCTCGGAGACGGGTGCGCTGGGCACGGTCATGGCTGTCGGAGGAGTCGGCATGGTCCTGGGCAGCGTGCTGATGAGCGTGTGGGGCGGGCCCCGACGGCGCATCCACGGCGTTCTGGGCTTCTCACTACTGCTCGGACTCGCCCTCACCCTGGGGTCGCTGCGGGCGAACCTCGTCCTCATAGCCGGCGCGGCGTTCGTCTTCCTCTTCTGCTCCGCGGTCATCAACGCCAGCAGCCGCAGCATCTGGCAGACGAAGGTCGAACCCGACATGCAGGGGCGGGTCATCGCGCTGGAGAACATGGTTGCCACCTCGTCCCTGCCCGTGGCCTACCTTCTCGCGGGCCCCCTCACCGACCACCTCTTCCAGCCCCTCATGAACGCCGACGGAGCCCTTGCGCACAACGTGGGCGCGTTGATCGGCACGGGGGCCGGACGCGGCATGGCTCTCCTGTTGCTGGGGTGCGGGATGACGATCCTGCTCACCGCTGTCGCCGGGTACCTGCACCCTCGGCTGCGGCAGGTCGAGGAGGAGCTGCCCGACGCCTTGCCTTCCGTCCCGACGCCCGAACCCACGACGGCCTGAGGCCCGGTCAAGGAGAGGTAACCGCTTGTGACCGACACCATGCAGCCCCAGGACAAGACGCCCGGCAGCCATCGCACACCGCTGGGATCCACCCGGTGGAGCCTGTGGAAGGACGTCGCGCTGCGCAGCGCCGGCTTCCCGGCCGCCCGGGCGGAGGAGCTGCGCGACCCGGAACTGGCCCAGGCCGCCGACCGGGCCGCGCAGTCGCCCGAGCAGTACGCGAAGGTGTACGCCGAAGCCGCCGAGCGGCTCAAGCGCACCACGCGACGCGTTGCCGCCGACCTCCGCTTTCGCGAGGCCGTGGCCTGGCAGAACCCGGACCTGATCGCGAACTGCCTGGACAAGGCGGCCCGAGGGGAACCTCGCAACGTACGTGGGCGCAACCATGAGCTGGCCATCACCAGCTACCTTCAGCGGTACGCGCTGAAGAACGACACCGTGGGCTTCTTCGGGCCCGTCGGCTGGGCCACCGCCGATCCCTCGGTGCCGTCGTTCGGCGCCCGCCCAGGTCCGGATCTGCTGCGCCGGCGCACCACGTACTTCGAGGTGTGGGCGATTGACGAACTCGCGCGGGCGATCGCGGCGCAGGAAGGCGTCCTGCCCTGGCTCACTCCTCGCCCCGAACCCGCCTGCACGCTTGCCGGTCAGCTGCTGCACCTGCCGTTGCGCCGCCCGGCGCGGCTCTCCGCCCCCGCCGCCCGTCTGTTCGCGCTGTGCGACGGGACCCGGACCGTACAGGCCGTTGCCGCACTGGCGGCGGACCCCGGCGACGGCTCCACGCCCTGTTTCCCGGACGAGCAGGCGGCCCTGACGGCCCTGTTGAGGTTGCGGGACCACAAGGCCCTGCGGGTCGACCTCCAGGGGCCCATGGAGGCGTGGCCCGAGCGATCCTTGCGCCGCCGCCTGGAGGCAATCGGCGAACCTGCGATACGCGCCCGGGCCATCGCGCCCCTCGACGAGCTCGTCGCCGCCCGTGACGCCGTGGACGCCGCAGCGGGCAACGCGAAGGAGGTGCTGGCGGCCACGCAGCGCCTCGGCGAGGTCTTCAGCAGGCACACCGGCGTAGCCGCGACGCGTGCCCACGGGCGCACCTACGCGGGGCGCACCCTGGTGTACCAGGACACGGTGCGCGACGTGGAGATCCAGCTCGGACGGCAGGTCCTGGACGCCATGGCACAGCCCCTGGGGCTCGTCCTGGACAGCGCCCGCTGGCTCACCGGGACCGTCGCCCAGCGGTACCATGCCCGCTTCCTGGAACACTTCGCCCGCGAGTGTGCGCGTGCGAAGGCAAAGTCCGTCCCACTGTCCCGGCTCATGCTGGTCGCGACCCCGGATCTGCTGACGCCCTCGTCGCGCGTACTGCCCGCGCTGGTGTCGGAGGTCGTGACGGACTTCCAGCGGCGCTGGCAGGAACTGCTTCAGGTCCCCGCGAACGTGCGCCGCCACCGACTCGGCGTGGAAGGGCCGGCGGCGTCCGCGAGCCGGCTCTTTCCCTTCATCGCCCCGGCCTGGAGCAACGCGACCCAGCACTCACCGGACCTCATGATCGCGGCTGCCGGGCCCGAGGCCCTGTCGCGCGGGGACTTCCAGCTGGTCCTGGGCGAGATCCATCTGGCGGTCAACACCCTGGAGAGCAGGCTGTTCGTGGAACAGCACGACGCTCCGGAGCGGTTGGTGGCCGCGGCCACCGACGATCAGGGCGGACGCCGGATCTACTCCGTACCGCGCAAGAGCTCCCCCTACGTCACTTCCCGCGTGTCCCCGCCCACGGCTCTCCTCTCGTCCGGCTTCCAGTACTGGTCCTCGGGCGAGGAGGCCGTGGACTGTCCCGTGAAGCCGTTGCCCGTGGTCGATCTGGAAGTACACCTCTCGCAGGGCCGTCTCATGGTGCGTTCCCGCGCGTCGGGCCGGGAGTTCGACTTCGTGGAGATGATCGGCGAGATCCTCTCCGCCACGGTCGCCAACGCCTTCAAGCCCTTCCCGGGGGCGGCCCACCAGCCCCGTGTCACCCTGGACCGTCTGGTGCTGTGCCGCGAGTCGTGGACGTTTGACCCCGAGGAGACCGGCTGGGCTTTCATCAAGGACGAGAGCGCACGCTTCGCGGCGGCACGCGCCTGGACGGCCCGGCACGGCATTCCCGAACGCGCCTTCTACAAGGTGCCGGTCGAGGACAAGCCGACCGCCGTGGACTTCACCAGCATCCCCCTGGTCAACATCTTCGCGAAGGCCGTCCGGCGTACCCACGAGGCGCAGGCCGGCACCCTCTCCGTCTCGGAAATGCTGCCCGACACCGGGGGCCTCTGGCTGGAGGACGCCGACGGTGAGCGCTACACGGCGGAGCTGCGATGTGTCGCGGTCGACCGGCCCGCACCTTCCACACCCGTACACCCTTCGGAGGCACCGTGCTGAGTTCCGTCCGCAAGGCGGGTTCGGCTCTGGCCGCCGCCGTCCTCTCCTTGCTCGTCATGGGCTTCTTCTCGCTGGGCGCGGGACCGCTCCCAGCTCTGGGAGGTCTCCTGTCGCCGGGGGCGGGCGTGTGGTCATCGGCCGAGGACGGAAAGCTCCCTCACTCCCAGACCATCCGGCTGGACTCCCTCGGGGCTCCGGTGACGGTCGCCTTCGACGGCAAGGGAGTGCCGTCGGTGCGTGCGCGCTCGGACGCGGACCTCTTCCGCGCCCAGGGCTATCTGCACGCAGCGTTCCGGATCACACAGCTGGACCTGGAGCGCCGCATGGGCAGCGGGCGTCTGGCAGAGCTGAACGGTCCCGCGGGGGTCGAATCCGACAAGTTCCAGTTGCAGAGCGGGCTGCTGCGTACTGCAGAGGCGACCTGGGCCGCCACCGAACCCGGCAGTCCCGAAGCCGAGGCGCTCACCTCGTACAGCGAGGGCGTCAATGTCCGTCTCGCCGAACTGCGCAAGTCCGGAAAGTGGCCCGCGCTCTTCACGCTGACGGGTGTGTACCCGTCCGACTGGACCCCTGTCGACAGTCTGGTCGTCCAGCAACTGCTGACCCAGAACATGAGTTACGGGACCGCGCCGCTGGACTACGCCCTGTTGCATGCTTCGTTGGGGGCGAAGCGCACTATGGAGTGGTTCCCGGTCACCGCGCCCAACGAGCAGCATCCCTACGACGCCGGCCCCTACCGCGCACTCGACGCCACGCCCCTCCCGCTGACGGCCAACGCCAATTCCGCGGTCCCCGGTGTGTCGTCCTCCCGGGAGGACGCGCCCGTGGCGCCGAGCCGCGCCGTCCGGAGCCCGCTCGTCCCCGGGGCGGCCCTCGACGAAACGAAGGTTCCCGCCGACGGTGCCGCCCGCGCGGCGGCCGACATCCTGGACAGGATGCGGGACCTCCCCGTCGGCCGCCTCGACGCCTTCCACAACAGCAACGCCTGGGTCGCCAACGGGCCTGCGGTGGGCAAGGGACGCTCCCTGCTCGCCGGTGATCCGCACCTCCAACTGACGCTGCCTTCGTTCTGGTACCAGATCGCGCTGTCATCGCCCACGACCGAGGTCACGGGTGCCAGCCTGACCGGCCTGCCGGGCGTTCTCATCGGCCGCAACCGCCACGTCTCCTGGTCGATCACGAACATGCAGAACCAGTCGACCTTCTTCTACGCGGAGAAGACCAGCCCCGACCGGCCGGGGCAGTACTACTGGAAGGGCAAGTGGCGCACCAGTCGCAAGGTGCACTACACGATCCCGGTACGTGGCGCCGCGACCGAGAAGCTCACGGTGGAACTCACCGCCCATGGCCCGGTGATGACCGAGGCCGGCCTCACCACGTCGGTGGCCTGGTCCGGCAACCTCCCCTCGCCCAACGTCAAGGCGATCCTTGCCGTGAACAAGGCCACGGACTACAAGGGCTTCCGCTCGGCCCTCGCCGACTGGCACGCGCCCGCCCTCAACTTCGCGTACGCCGATGGAAGCGGGAACATCGGCATGTTCGCCGCTGGGTACCTGCCGCTCACCCACGCACGCGAGCCGTGGCTTCCGATGTCCGGAACCGGCGACAACGACATCTTCGGGACCATCCCGTACGAGGCGATGCCCCAGGCATACAACCCGCCTTCGCACATCCTCGCCTCCGCCAATCAGCGTCCGGTGGGACCGGACTACCCGTACTACATCGGTACGACCAGCTCCTCCTTCGACAACGGCTACCGAGCGAATCGCATCTATGAGGCCCTCCAATCCGCCCCGTCCCTCACGGCCGCGAGTTTCCAGTCCCTGCAGAACGACGTGACCGACCAGCTGGCTCCCCGGATCGTGCCGCGTCTCAAGGAGGCTTTGCGCACCACCGAGCCGAGTGGACGCGAGCGCCAAGCCTTGGAGATCCTGGAGAGCTGGGACTCCCGGATGACAGTGAATTCCGCCGGTGCGAGCATCTGGTGGCAGTTCTGGAGCGACTACCTCTCGGTTGTCTTCCAGCCCTGGTGGGATGCCGAGAAGGTGCCGGTGGACCGCCACGAGTCATCCCTGGCGGTCTCCAACAAGCGCTCGGGGCTCAACCAGAACCTGGAGAAGTGGACGTTGAGCGATCCACACAACCCGGCCTTCACCGCTCCCGGAGCCGCACGAGGAGACTCCTCGACGGCAATGCGCAAAGCCTTCACCCGTGCCGTTGCCGAACTGGCCGACAAGCTCGGTCCCGACCCGGCATCCTGGTCCTGGGGCCGGGTGCACACCGTCGAAATACCCGCGCTCAGCGAGATACCGGCCCTCGGGGAGCCCCCTCGTCCCGCGCCGGGACATCGCTGGACCGTGAACGCCGCCCTGGGGGAGCCAAGTTCTTCGTTCGGACCGAGCTGGCGCATGGTGGTCGACTGGAAGAGCCCGCAGGACGTCGGCGCGGTGGCCGTCTATGCCGGAGGCCAGAGTGAGAACCCGGCGTCCCCCTGGTACCGCGACCAGGTTCCGTTCTGGCGCAGCGGCCGGTACTTCCCACTGTCCTTGGCCACCCCACATGAACACTCAGACATCATCTGGACCTTGCGCTCGGGAGAGTGACTCGAAGTGACGGAAGTTCAGCACTGCTCGCCGCCGCGGACGTCCCCCGGCAACACGGCCGCGGCCTTCACGGCCGTACCCGCCGACCGAACCGTCCTCGTGGCAGTGGCCGTCCTCGCGGCCGTGCCTGTCATAGCTTTCGGCTCGGTCTGGGGGGCGTGGTACCTGCCCTTCGTGTCCAGTGCCCTGCTCGGGATCGCCACGGGCGGGCGGTCCGTCCGGAAGAGGCTGACCGCACTGCTCATCGTCGCCGCCGGCGTCTGCGGATGGGGAGCCCCCCTCCTGTGGCGTTCCCTCTCCGGCGAACCACTCGCGGAAACGGCCCGAACCGTGGGGGCACTCGCGGGCCTCCCTCCGTGGGCTTCGCTCCTCATCGGCACCACGCTGCTCATCGCACTGCTCCAGTCACTGCTGGGGCTGTGGCTGGGGCGGTCGGCCATCGGCATGGTGTTGTCCTGGAGACGGGCCAGGACACGTCAGGGCTCGGCCGGCCCCGACGGACTCACCTGATCGCCCGGAACGGCCCGTACGTGCGAGGGCCGCACCGCCTCGCACGTACGGGACACGGCTCAGCCCAGTCGTAAGTGGTGGAGCATCATCAGGGCGGCCGCCATGCCCGCCGCCGGGACCTCGCCGGCGGCTGTCAGGTCGGGGACCAGCTTCAGGGGGACCCACTCGCGGCGCGAGGATTCGAAGGCGTCGCTCGGCTCGCCCGTGCACCTCGCCTCCTCGGACCAGTAGAAGTGGTGCCGGGCGTCGGTGAGGCCGTTGGACGGTTCCACGGTCAGGAGCGGGTGGAGCGGGCCGGGGCGCCAGCCGGTCTCCTCCTCCATTTCGCGGGCGGCCGCCTCCGGCAGGGACTCGCCGTCCTCGACCACGCCCGCCGCCAGCTCCCAGCCCCAGCTGTCGGTGATGAAACGGTGCCGCCACAGCAGCAGCACCTCGTTCGCCGCGTTGACGACGGTGGCCGCCGCGACCGGGCGCAGCCGGATGACGAAGTGGTCGAGCCGGGCTCCGTCGGGGAGTTCGACATCGGCCAGATTGACCCGGAACCACGGGTTCTCGTACACGGGTTGTTCGTTCAGGTTCGTCCACTGCACGGTTCTGCCACCTTTCGATCGTTGGTGGCGGTATCGCAGCAGACTTCGGCTCAGAGCGGTACGCGCAGTGCCCCCTCCACGCGTTCGGCGGCCCGTTCCGCGTCGGCGCTCCCGCTGGCGGCCAGGTCCGCCCGGACCGCCCGCAGCCGGTCGCGCAGCCGCTGCGACTCCATGCCCCGGGCCCGGTCCGCCATCTCGACGGCCGTGGCCGCCGCCCGGTCCGCCTCGCCCCGGCGCAGCTCGACCGTGGTGAGCATGGCCAGGCGGTGGACCCGGCCCCGGTCGTGCGCGGGGGTCCGGACCGCCACCACCGCGTGCTCGCGGGCCGCCGGCAGGTCCCCGAGGCTGAGCAGTGCCTCCGCCACCTGGACGTCGACCAGGCCCGGCTGCACGTAGCCGGTCTCGTCCGGCTCCCGGCCCGGCCGGATGCGGGCGGCCTCGGACTCGGCGCGGCCGATGCACGCCAGCGCGCTCGCCCGGTCGCCGAGCCTCGCGTACGCCTTGGCCTGCATCGCGTGCAGGTCGGCGGCGAGCGCGGGGGTGATCTCGCGGCCGGCCGCGCGCAGGGCCGCCTCCGCGAACGCGACGGACTGGCGGAACTCGGCGAGGAACAGCGACTGGTTGACCAGCAGCGCGATCACATAGCCGCCGAGCGCCCGGTCCCCGCTCGCCTTGGCCAGCCGCAGCGCCTGGTGGAAGTAGCGCTGGGCGAGGCCGTGCGCGTCGGAGTCGTAGGCGCAGATCCCCGCGACGGCCACCAGAGCGCCCGTCGCGCGGTGCAGCTGACGGCCCGTCGCGTCGCTGTAGCCGCCGCGCAGCAGCGGGGCGGCACCGGCGTTGAGGAAGCCGACGATGCGCGGACGCGTCGCGATTCCGCCCGCCCTGCGGTACATCAGTTCGTAGTGGTCACGGGCGGCCCGCAGCGTTGCTATGTCCGCCGCGCCGACCCCGGCCGGCCCGGTCCGCGACACATCGGCGTCCTCCGGCGGGTTCTCCCACTCCCAGACGGGCATCACCGCGCCCGTCCCGGTGACGGCCGGGGTGGTGACGACGTGCGGGCGCTGCTGGGCGTCGCAGCGCCACACCGCGGTGGCCCGTTCCACGAAGCCGGGGAGCGAGGAGCCCTGGACCGGCGGGTGGCTCCCGTCGGGGCCCGCCATGCCGATGTCGTCCAGCGACACGGCCCGGCGCAGGCGGTTTCCCAGCACCTCGCAGATGAGGTCGGGCACTTGACCGCGCGGGCGCTGGCCCTTCAGCCAGCGGGCGACGGCGGTGTGTTCGTAACGCAGTCCGAGACCGCGCGCGCGGCCGGCCCGGTTCACATGGGCGGCCAGTCCCGCCCGGGAGACGCCGGCCTCCTCGATCAGGGCCTCCAGCGCGGTGTTGGGCTCCCTTGGCCCCATGTCCCCCTCCGGTGGTTCGGCACGCCAGGACGTGTCGCCCCAGTGGAGCACGATTCACACGGGGTGTGAACGGAATGCCCGAACCGTCCCTCCGCGCACGCTGCCGCACCGGCCCCGGGCTCGCTTGAATGAATGCCCTCGCAGGGCGCGGACGGGCCGTCTGCTCCCCCTCGTACAGCAAGACGGCCCGCATCCGCGCGGTCCACCCCGCCGGCCTGCCCGACACTCCACGGCGGAGGCGGACGGCGAGCACACAGGAGGGGCGCGTCCGGTGGCCGGACGCGCCCCTCCTTCTCGTGCTTCTCGCGGGGTGGCTACGCTCCGCGCAGCACCGCGCCCGTGCGCTCGGCAGCCAGGGCCACCGCCGCGTCACGGGCGGCGCTCGCCTCGTCGACCGTCAGGGTGCGGTCGGCGGCGCGGAAGCGCAGCGCGTACGCCAGGGACTTGCTGCCCTCGCCGATCTGCTCGCCCGTGAAGACGTCGAACAGCCGCAGCGACTCCAGGAGTTCGCCCGCGCCCTCGCGGAGCGCGCGCTCCACGTCGGCGGCGGGCACGTCCTGGCCGACGACCAGCGCGACATCCTGGGTCGCCACCGGGAAGGTGGAGATCCGCGGCGCCCGCAGGACGCCGTCGACGGCCTGCTCCAGAATGTCGAGGTCGATCTCCATGGCGCAGGTGCGCTCGGGCAGGTGGAGCTCCTTGATGACGCGCGGGTGCAGTTCGCCCGCGTGTCCGAACAGGGTCTCCTCGCCGGCCACGGTCACGTACAGCGCGGCGCAGCGGCCCGGGTGCCAGGGCGCGTGCCGGTCGGCACGGACGATGACCTCGACCCCGGCCTCGCGGGCGACGGTGCGCGCGGCCTCGACGGAGTCCGCCCAGTCGGCCGGGCGGCCCTTGCCCCACCAGCCGGCCTGCTCGCGGGCGCCCGCGAGGACGACGGCGGCGCGGCGCGGCTGACGCGGGAGCGCGGCGTTGAGCGACGCGATGTCCGCGTCGGAGGGGCGCCGGTCGACGGGGAGGCGGACGGGCTTCGTCTCCTCACCGGTCGGCCGGAAGACCAGGCCGGTCTCGAAGAGGGCGAGGTCGTGGCTGCCGCGGCCGTCGTTGCGCCGCAGTGCGCCGAGGAGGCCCGGCAGCAGCGTGGTGCGCAGCGAGGGCTCCTCGTCGGAGAGCGGGTTGACGAGCTGGACCGTGCGACGGCGGGCGTCGTCCGCCTCCAGGCCGAGCTGGTCGAGGACCGCCTCGCCGATGAACGGGTAGTTCAGCGCCTCGACGTAACCGGCGCCCGCGAGCGCCCGGCCGACGCGGCGGTGCAGCCGCTGGCGGTCGGTGAGGCCGCGGCCGGAGGGCGGCGTCGGGAGCGTGGAGGGCAGGTTCTCGTAGCCCTCCAGGCGGATGACCTCTTCGGCCAGGTCGTTCGGCTCGTTGAGGTCGGGGCGCCAGGACGGCGTGGTGACCAGGAGCTCGTCCTGCCCGTAGACGTCGCAGCCGACCTCCTGGAGGCGGCGGACGACGGTCTCGCGGCCGTAGGCGACACCGGCGACCTTGTCGGGGTGGTCGGCCGGCATCGTGATGGTGCGGGGCGCGGAGGGGGCGGTGACCTCGGTGACGCCTGCCTCGGCGGTGCCGCCGGCCAGGAGGACCAGCAGGTCGACGGTGCGCTGCGCGGCAGCGGCGGCGGCCTGCGGGTCGACGCCGCGCTCGAAGCGCTTGGACGCCTCGGAGGGCAGCTTGTGGCGGCGCGCGGTGCGGGCGATCGAGATCGCGTCGAAGTGCGCGGCCTCGATGACGACCTCGGCGGTGTGCGCGCCCTCGGCGGCGTCGGCGATCTCCGTGTCGGCCCCGCCCATGACGCCCGCGAGGCCGATGGGGCCGCGGTTGTCGGTGATGACGAGGTCGCCGGAGTCCAGGACGCGGACGGCGCCGTCGAGCGTGGTGAGCTTCTCGCCCTGCTCGGCACGGCGGACGCCGATCGGTCCGTCGATGCGCGTCCGGTCGTAGGCGTGCAGCGGCTGGCCGAGTTCGAGCATCACGTAGTTGGTGATGTCCACGGCGAGCGAGATCGGCCGCATGCCCGCCTTCTGCAGCCGGCGCTGCATCCAGATCGGGGTGCGGGCCTCGGGCTGGAGTCCGGTGACGGTGCGCGCGGTGAAGCGGGAGCAGCCGATCGGGTCGGAGACCTTGACCGGGTAGCCGTACGCGTTCGGCGCGGGCACGTCCAGGAGCGCCGGGTCGCGCAGCGGCAGGCCGTAGGCGATGGCGGTCTCGCGGGCGACACCGCGCATGGACAGGCAGTAGCCGCGGTCGGGCGTGACGGCGATGTCCAGGACCTCGTCGCGGAGCTCCAGGAGCTCGATCGCGTCGGTGCCCACCTCGTACTCGGGCGGGAGCACGATGATGCCGTGGGTGCCGTCGTCACCCATGCCGAGCTCGTCGGCGGAGCAGATCATGCCGTGCGAGGTCTTGCCGTACGTCTTGCGGGCGGCGATCGCGAAGTCGCCGGGGAGCACGGCGCCGGGCAGGACCACGACGACCTTGTCGCCGACGGCGAAGTTACGGGCGCCGCAGACGATCTCCTGCGGTTCGCCGGTGCCGTTGGCGGTGCCGACGTCGACCGTGCAGAAGCGGATCGGCTTCTTGAAGCCCTCCAGCTCCTCGATGGTCAGCACCTGTCCGACGACCAGCGGGCCGGTGAGGCCGGCGCCGGTCTGCTCGACCGTCTCGACCTCCAGGCCGACGGCGACCAGCTTGGCCTGCACGTCACGGCCGGTCTCGGTGGCCGGCAGGTCGACGTATTCCCGCAGCCAGGAAAGCGGGACGCGCATCAGATCTCCATCCCGAAGGGCCGGGTGAACCGGACGTCACCTTCGACCATGTCTCGCATGTCTTCGACGTTGTGGCGGAACATCAGCATCCGTTCGATGCCGAACCCGAAGGCGAATCCGCTGTACTTCTGGGGGTCGACGCCGCAGGCCGTGAGCACCTTGGGATTGACCATGCCGCAGCCGCCGAGCTCGATCCAGCCCTCGCTGCCGCAGGTGCGGCAGGGGCGGTCCGGGTTGCCGACGGAGGCCCCGCGGCAGACGTAGCAGACCATGTCCATCTCGGCGGACGGCTCGGTGAACGGGAAGAAGTTCGGGCGCAGCCGGGTCTTCATGTCCGGGCCGAAGAGCGCCTGGACCATGTGGTCGAGGGTGCCCTTGAGGTCGGCCATGGTCAGGCCCTCGTCCACGGCGAGCAGCTCGATCTGGTGGAAGACCGGGGTGTGCGTGGCGTCGAGCTCGTCGGTGCGGTAGACGCGGCCGGGGCAGACGACGTAGACGGGGGGCTCCCGGTCGAGCAGGGTGCGGGCCTGGACCGGGGAGGTGTGCGTACGCAGCACGACGCCGGACTCGTCGTTCTTCGCGCCGTCGGGGCCCTGGACGAAGAAGGTGTCCTGCATCTGCCGGGCCGGGTGGTCGGGCACGAAGTTGAGGGCGTCGAAGTTGAACCACTCGGCCTCGGCCTCGGGGCCCTCGGCGATCTCGTAGCCCATGGCCACGAAGACGTCGGCGACGCGCTCCATGATGGTCGTCAGCGGGTGGCGGGAGCCGGCCGGGGTGCGGTCGTAGGGCAGGGTGACGTCCACCGCCTCCTCGACCAGGACCCGGGCGTCACGCTCGGCCTCCAGCTCCGCCTGGCGGGCCGCGAGGGCACGGCCCACGGCGGCACGGGCCTGGCCGACGCGCTTGCCGGCCTCGGCCTTCGCCTGCGGGGGCAGTGCGCCGATCTCGCGGTTCGCGAGCGACAGGGGCGAGGTGCCACCGGTGTGCGCCGTCTTCGCGTGGGCGAGCGCTTCGAGGTCACCCGCGGCGGCGAAGGCGGCGAGCGCCTCGTCCCGGATGCGCTCGATCTCTTCCGGTTTCAGTGCCTCGACCTCGACTGGGTCGTACGACTTGTTCGGTGCCGACATCTCTTCCCGTACTTCCGATTGGCTGAGTGCTGCGCTTGCCGGGGGATACTCCCGGACCCCCGTGACCTCGCTCGAAGACCGGAGGACGCAAAGGTGCCAAGGGTCGAGTCTAAGGGTCGCGGGGCGGGTGGGGCGCCCGTGGGCCGCTCGGGGCCTTAACTGAGATAGGCCGGCGTGCTCACGGGCAGCATAAATCGGAACTCCGCGCCGCCTCCGGGGCCGCGGCCGACCGTGATGGTGCCGCCGTGGGCCTCGACGATGCCCTTGACGATGTAGAGGCCCAGGCCCGTGCCGCCGCGCTTGCTGCCCCGCCAGAAGCGGGTGAAGACGCGGCTCATCGACTCCTCGGGGATGCCGGGACCTTCGTCGCTCACGGTGACGGCCGCTCCCCTCTCGTCGCTCTTCGCCGGTGCGGGTGCCACATCGATGGTGACAGTTCCCTCACCGTGGCGCACCGCGTTTTCGAGCAGGTTGCCGAGGACCTGGTCGATCTTGTCCGGGTCGGCCCACACCGCGGGCAGCGGCTGCCGGGTGCGGACGAGGAAGCGGCCGGGGTCCTGGCCGGCCGCGGTGTGCGCCTGGACGTGGCGCTCGACGGCGGCGGACAGGTCGACGGGCTGGCGGCGCAGCTCCAGGCGGCCGGAGTCGATCCGGGAGATGTCCAGGAGCTCGGTGATGAGCCGGGTTACCCGGTTGGCGTCGGCGTACACCGTCTCCAGCATCAGGCGCTTCTGGTCGTCGGTGAACCGCTCCCACTTGGCCAGGAGCGTCGCCGTGAAGCCCTTGACCGAGGTCAGCGGCGAGCGCAGTTCGTGGGCGACGGTCGCGATGAGCTCGGCGTTGCTGCGCTCGGTGCGCCGGCGGGCCTCCGTGCCGCGCAGGCTGATGACCAGGCGGCGGACCGGTCCGGTGGGGGTCTCGCGCACATAGCGGGCGGAGACGAGGACCTCGCGCCCGCCGGGCAGCAGCAGGTTGCGCTCGGGCTGGCCGGTCCGGGTGGCGAGGCCGCCGTAGGGGTCGGTCAGCTCCCACCAGCGGCGGCCCTTGAGATCCTCCAGCGGCAGCACCTGTGCGACCGGGCGCCCGAGCGCGGCGGCCTCCGGCACGGCGGTGATGCGGACGGCGGCGGCGTTGAAGCAGATGATCCGGCCGGTCCCGTCCGCGACGACGAGCCCGTCGGGCAGGTCGTCGGGGTCCAGCCCGAGGCCGCCCGCCGCGGTGTCCGCCTGTGCAGCGCGCGGCCCGCTCATGCCGACAGCCATACCCGTACCCCACTCTCGAACCGGTGCAGTGGGCCCCCGAGTTCGTCACCCTACTAGTCGCCGGTGACGCAGCGACACCCTGTCGGGGCTCTCCGTCGAAGTGAGAGCGTGCGAAGGGGCTCAGGCGGGGGTGCGGCGGGGGCGCTGGGCGCGCGCGGAGGCGTAGAGGCAGACGGCGGCGGCGGTGGCGAGGTTCAGGCTCTCCGCCTTGCCGTGGATCGGCACCCGCACCACGGCGTCGGCCAGGGCGCGGGTCTCCTCGGGCAGGCCCCACGCCTCGTTGCCGAAGACCCAGGCGGTGGGCCCGCCCATCGTGCCGGCGTCCAGTTCGTCGTCCAGGTCGTCCGCGCCCGCGCCGTCGGCGGCCAGGATGCGGACGCCCGCCTCGCGCAGCCCGCGTACGGCCTGTTCGACGGGGACGCCCACGGCGACCGGCAGGTGGAAGAGCGAACCGACCGAGGCGCGCACCGACTTGGGGTTGTACAGGTCGACGGAGGCGTCGGTCAGGACGACCGCGTCGGCGCCCGCCGCGTCGGCGCAGCGCAGCACGGTGCCGGCGTTGCCCGGGTCGCGGACGTGCGCCAGGACGGCGACCAGCTTGGGCCGGGCGGCGAGAATGGCGTCGAAGGGCGAGTCGAGGAAGCGGCAGACCCCGATGAGACCCTGCGGGGTGACGGTCTGGGAGACGTCGGCCAGGACGTCGGCGCCGGCGAGGTGGACGCGGGCGCCGGCCGCGTGGGCGGCGTCGATGATCGCGGTGTAGCGGTCGGCGGCCTCGACGGTGGCGAAGAGTTCGACCAGGGTCGGCTCTCCGTCGTCGCCCCGGTGCTCGGCGGCCTCGCGCACGGCCTGCGGCCCCTCGGCGATGAACCTGCGCTCCTTGCCGCGGAAGTTGCGCCTGGCCAGCCGCCGGGCGGCGGCGACCCGCGGCGAACGCGGGGAGATCAGTTCAGGGATGCCCATGGTCGGCGGCGAGCCTCTCTGCGTCGGAAAAGGGGGCTGGGGGTACAACGCACCGGACCCGCAGACGGCGGGCGCCTGCGGGTCCGGCTCAAGTACCGAGAAGTGCGGCCTGGGTCAGGCGGCCTTCGGGGCGTTGACGTCGCTCGGGAGGGCCTTCTGGGCGACCTCGACGAGGGCGGCGAACGCGTTGGCGTCGTTGACCGCGAGCTCGGCCAGGATCTTGCGGTCCACCTCGATGTTGGCGGCCTTCAGACCCTGGATGAGGCGGTTGTACGTCATGCCGTTCTGGCGGGCAGCCGCGTTGATGCGCTGGATCCAGAGCTGACGGAAGTCGCCCTTGCGCTTCTTGCGGTCGTTGTAGTTGTAGACCAGGGAGTGGGTGACCTGCTCCTTGGCCTTGCGGTACAGGCGCGAACGCTGACCGCGGTAACCGCTGGCCTGCTCGAGGATCGCCCGGCGCTTCTTGTGGGCGTTGACTGCCCGCTTGACGCGTGCCACTTGTTAACTCCTTGTAGCGGGGCCGTGGTCGTACTCACACGGCCCGGAAACGAATTGGTCCCGGTCGGATCGAGGGCGCGTCCCCGGGCTCACCGGGGACTGCGGCCTCACTTGCCGAGAAGCTTCTTGACCTTCTTGGCGTCGGCCGGAGCCGCGACGACCGTGCCGGTCAGCGAACGCGTCTTCTTGGACGACTTGTGCTCGAGCAGGTGGCGCTTGCCGGCCCTCTCGCGCAGCACCTTGCCGGAGCCGGTGATCTTGAAGCGCTTGCTGGCACCGCTGTGCGTCTTGTTCTTCGGCATCGCGCCGTTCTCTCCTCGTCAGTGGCGCCCCTCTCGGTGCGGGCACCGGACTGCAGGGGCGTCAGATCTTGATGGGGGTTCCGGGGGGACCCGGGGGTGCCTGGATGGCACCCCCCGCGGTCACGCCTCGGAAGGTGTCTCGGCCTCGGGCGCCGCCTCGGCCGGAGCCTCGGGGGCCTTCTCCGCGGGCGCGGCGTCGGGGGTGTTGTTCCCCTGGCGCTCCGCCTTGCGGGCGGCCTGGGCCTCGCGGGCCTCGGCCATGGCTTCGGTCTTCTTCTTGTGCGGGCCCAGAACCATGATCATGTTCCGGCCGTCCTGCTTCGGGTTGGACTCGATGAAACCGAGTTCCTCCACGTCCGAAGCGAGCCGCTGGAGCAGTCGGAAACCCAGTTCGGGGCGGGACTGCTCACGACCACGGAACATGATCGTGATCTTGACCTTGTCGCCCTGCTTGAGGAACCGGACGACGTGACCCTTCTTGGTGTCATAGTCGTGCGGGTCGATCTTCGGCCGGAGCTTCATCTCCTTGATGACCGTGTGCGCCTGGTTCTTGCGCGCCTCACGGGCCTTCATGGCCGACTCGTACTTGAACTTCCCGTAGTCCATGAGCTTGCACACGGGCGGACGGGCGGTTGCCGCCACCTCGACCAGGTCGAGGTCGTACTCCTGTGCGAGTTCCAGGGCCTTGGCAAGCGGCACAATCCCGACCTGCTCGCCGCTGGGACCGACAAGTCGCACCTCGGGCACGCGAATCCGGTCGTTGATGCGGGGCTCGGCGCTGATGGATCCTCCTCGGTAGCACCACGCGACCGCCTGGCGGACAGCCACGTAACGTCTGTTTCAGACAGACCAACCGCATCGGAGCAACAAAAATGCCCCGGACGGGACACAGGCGGGGCTCCTGGAAAACCGGAACACCGCCACGGTGAGACCGCGGGGGCGCATCGGGCGGTTCCATCGTCCGTACGGAACGATGGGGACCACCTGACCGGTGACCCGCCGCCCTGAGGGCGGTCAGGTGGGAGAACGGAGCCTCCACTTGTGGGCCGGGCACATAGCTGTCCGGCCGGTCGTTACACAAGGTTAGCAGCTCGGCCGAGCGGGCACCAACCGGCCGTCCCACCGGCTCCCGCGACCGGAGGGCCGGGGCCGTGGGCCTATCGTAAGGCGCATGAGTGACGCGACCCCCAGCAGTGATTCCCCCGGCTTCGACGAGATGGCCCGCGACATCGCGGAGGTGCCCGCCGTCGAGGTGATCGTGACGGTCGCCGTCAACCTGATGAGCGCCGCCGCCGTCAAGCTCGGCCTGACCGAGGACGGCGACGCGCACAAGGACCTGGACGAGGCCCGCAAGCTGGTCCACGCGCTGGCCGGCCTGCTGGACGCGAGCACCACCGAGATCAGCTCCTTCCACGCCGCCCCGCTGCGCGACGGCCTGAAGTCCCTCCAGCTGGCCTTCCGCGAGGCGTCGCTGGTCCCGGACGAGCCGGGCCAGGGCCCGGGCGAGAAGTACACCGGCCCGGTCTTCGGCTGAGCCACCGCCGCCCCGTCCCCTTTCCGTACGAGAACGAGCCCCCGCCGGTCCTTCCGGCGGGGGCTCTTCGCCGTGCGGGCGCGGATCAGACCTCCGCGGTCGTCTCGCCGCCGCGCATCGAGGGGTGGGTCAGCCGGTGGGCGAGCGCCGCGAGCAGGCCACCCGCCAGCGGGGCCACGATGAACAGCCAGAGCTGGGACAGGGCCGCGCCGCCCGCGAACAGGGCCGGGCCGAGGCTCCGGGCCGGGTTGACCGAGGTGCCGGTGAGCGGGATGCCGACCAGGTGGATGACCGCGAGGGAGATGCCGATGGGGAGCCCGTCGAAGCCGACGACCGCCACCTTGTGGGTCACCGCGAGGACCACGAAGACCAGCAGGAAGGTCAGGACCACCTCCGCGAGGAAGGCGCCGCCGATGTTGATGTGCACGTCGGAGCGGTCGCCGTAGCCGTTGCTCCCGAAGTGCCCACTCGTCTTCAGCCCCGGCACCTGCTTGGCCAGCAGGAACAGCAGCGCCGCACCGGCGATGCCGCCGAGGAACTGCGCGATCCAGTACGTCACGGCCGTGCGCACGTCGATCCGCCGGGCGGTCAGCATGCCGAGGGTGACCGCGGGATTGATGTGGCAGCCGGAGATCGGACCGAGGGCGTAGGCGAGTGCGAGAAGCACGAAGCCGAAGGAGAGCGCGATGCCCACGACCCCGATGAACTGGGTGCCCAGCACCGCCGAGCCGACTCCGAAGAAAACCAGCAGCAGGGTGCCGAGGAACTCCGACACGGCTGTCCGCGTCTGCATACAACCACCTCGCGAAGATCGTCCCTTTTCTTCGCAATTCTCCGGTGGTGTACGGATTCGCGCGCGTTGAGCCGTGCGGGCGATCAGCGCGTGAACAGGGGCTCACCCAATGTGTTCGCCCCGGCCGGGAGCAGCGCGAGGTCCAGGCCCCGGACCAGCCTCGCGCGCAGCACCTCGTCGGTCGCCAGCGCCCTGGCGACCCGGCCCGCCGCTTCGGCCGGGTCGGCGTCCGGGGCGAGGACCAGGGCGAGGGTGCCGTCGGCGCTGCCGGGGCCGAGGTGGGCGCGGAGCACGGCGGGCTCGGCGGCGACCGCCGCGCGGACGGCGGCGGTGACGGCGGGGTCGTGCAGCGGGTCCGCGCTGGTACGGCCCTCGGCGAGGGCGCGCAGGGCGGCCCCGGTCAGCTCGAAGGCCACCGGACCCGCGAGGTCGAGCACCACCGTGTCGGCCTTCTCGTGCGCGGCGGCCTGGAGCGCCTGGTGCAGGGGTACGGCGACGGGGCGGGCCTGTGGGTCCCAGCGGGCCAGCGACGCGGTGGAGGTGAAGGCCGGCAGGGCGCGGCGGTCCCCGGCCCGGAGGGTGGGCACCGCCATATCGCTGGTCTTCTCGCGCCGCAGCCCCGACTCGTCCTCCTCCACCTCACCGAGGACGGCCACCACGGGTACGAGCAGCCGGGCGCCCTTCAGCGCTTCGAGGACCGGTGCGACGGCCGCGCGGTCCCCGGCCCAGGCGGCGAGCGCCGAGGCCAGGGCGGGGTCGGCGGTGCCGTCGTCGTCGGAGAAACCGGGGTCCGGGATGTTCTTCTGCGCCACAGGGCGAGCGTAGTGCCTGGCCGGCGGCGCCCGGTCAGCGGTTCCGGGTGAACGGGGAGCGGCCGCGCCACAGCAGCACGCCCGCCGCCAGCAGGAGCACGCCGAGGCCCCCGGCGGCCGGGGCGAGCCATCCGGCCGGTCCCTCGTCCTCGGGCTCGGGCGTGGGTCCGGCGCCGAAGTACCGCTTGCGGTAGCCCGCCGGGGCGGAGTCGCCGCGCGCGTCGGCGGAGCGCGGGGCGCCGCCCGCCCCGATGGCCGCCGCCGGGTCGACGATCCCGTAGCCGCGTGCGTCGTCGCGGCCGCCGGCGGGGGCGTCGCGCGCGGTGTCGGTGAGCAGCTTCCTGATCTGCGCGGGCGTGAGCCCGGGGTGCGCGGACTTCACGAGGGCCACCGCGCCGGAGACGAACGCGGCGGCGGCGGACGTGCCCCACTCCACGTAGTACTTGTGGTCCGGTGCCGGTACGACGATGTCGTCGCCGGGGGCGCTCACGGTGGCGTACCAGCGGCGGGTGGAGAACGAGGCGTGGGTGCCGTACCGGTCCACGGCGGCGGCGGAGATGACCCCGGGGTAGGCGGCGGGGTACGAGATGTGGTCGCCCTTCTCGCCTCCGTTGCCGGCCGAGGCGACGACGACGGCGCCCTTCTTCAGCGCGTACTGGACGGCGGCGTCCTCGCCGGGCTCGGGGTGCGCGGACTCGCTGTCGTCGCCGAGGGAGAGGTTGATGACGTCGGCGCCGTGGTCGGCGGCCCAGCGGATGCCGTCGGCGAGGGCGGTGCCCCGGGTCCTGCGGGCCTCGGCACGGTCCGGGTCGCTCGCTTCGAGGATGACGCGGACCGGGAGGATCTTCGCCTCGGGCGCGATGCCGAGGACGCCGTCGGCGCGTCCGCTGCCGTGGCCCCGGCCCGCGATGATCCCGGCCATGGCGGTGCCGTGCCTGGCCCACGCCTTGTCGCCGCGCCCGGCGCCGAAGCCGATGAGGTCCTTGCCGGGCAGGACCTGGCCCGCGAGGTCGGGCAGGCTGCCGTCGACCCCGGTGTCCACGACGGCGACGGTGACGCCCTTGCCGCGCGTGGTCTCCCAGGCCCGGTCGGTGTGCAGCGCGTCCAGACCCCACTGCTGGGCCCGGATGGTGTCGGCCCCGGCGGGGGCGGCGGGGAGCAGGGCGAGGGCGGTGGCCGCGCAGAGGACGCCCAGGGCGTGTTTCATCGCGGCTGCTCCATGAGGTCTGCGACATGGGTCCGCAGCGCGCGTTCGACGCCGTCGGACAGGCCCTTGGCCTCGTGGCCGAGTCCGGCCTGTGCGGCGGGAGTGGTGGCGCCGGTGGCCATGGCCCGGTCGGCGGGCTGGGGCGGGCTGCTCACGCGTCCGTCGGCGAATCCGGTCACGGCGAAGGCGACGACCGGGATCTCGGTCAGGACATGGACGGACCAGCTGGCGCGCTGCCGGGCGCCGAAGGAGGCGGCCGGGCCGTCCTTCACCGGGTAGGTGCGGGGCAGCAGGTCGGTGCGGCGGTCGAGGTGCTGGTCGGCGAACCGGGCGGAGAGGGCCCGCATCGCGTCGGTGTCGGCCTCGGTGAAGGCGAGCCCGACAGTGGTGACGCTGCTCGCGGTCGCGTCGGTGTAGGTGGCGCGCAGGACGTGGGCGCAGCCGGCCGTACGCAGGGTCTTGGCGAGGAGCGGGTCCAGCGCGGCGGCGCAGCCGCTGTCGGGGGCGACGGCGAGCCTGGTCCAGACCCGGTCGGCGCCGCCGGGCCCGGTGCCGTCGCCCTTCAGGGTGCGGGGGAAGAGGGTGTCCACGGGGATGCTGTGCCAGGCTTCGCGGCCCACGGTGTACGCGCTGCGGGCGGCGGGGTCGTCGTCGGCGCCGTCGGTGAGCCGGCTGCCGGCGGCGGCCCCGGCGATCAGCCCGAGCCCGAGGACGGTGCAGACACCGGCGGCCACGGCCCGGCGGGCGCGGGCCGGGACCCCGGGGGGCGGGGGTGCGGGCTCGTACGGCGGCGGGGCTGCGGGGCGGGGCGTTGTCGCGGGGCGGGGCGGGACGGGGGAGCGCCGTGCTTCGGTGCTCATCCGCCCCCCTGGTCCGTTCCGTACCGCGCGTCCTTCCCGCCGCGTGGGCGGGACCCCGTTCGCCGCGTGGGCGTCACTCTACGGGCTGCGGATACCCGGGTGGGAGCGGGCCGTACGGGTACCGGCCGATCTGCACGGATCTTCCCCCTACCCTGCGGTAGAACCGTCTGGCAAGCTGCGGCCATGACTGCCCGAGCCACTGACCGGGCCCGTTACGACCGGGCCACCGCCCATCTCGACGCCCCTGTCGCCGTCGTGGATCTGGAGGCGTTCGACGCCAACGCGGACGATCTCGTCCGCCGGGCGGCGGGCAAGCCGGTCCGGGTGGCGAGCAAGTCGGTACGCTGCCGGGCCCTGCTGGAACGGGTGCTGGCGCGGCCCGGGTTCGCGGGGATCATGTCGTTCACGCTCGCGGAGTCGCTGTGGCTGGCCCGGGCCGGCTTCGACGACGTGCTGCTGGCGTACCCGTCCGCCGACCGCCCGGCGTACGCGGAGCTGGCGGCCGATCCGAAGCTCGCCGGGGCCGTGACGGTGATGGTGGACGACCACGCCCAGCTGGACCTGATCGATGCGGCGCGGGCGGGCGGCACCCAGGAGATCCGGGTCTGCCTGGAGCTGGACACCTCGCTGCGGATGCTCGGCGGCCGGGTCCGGATCGGGGCCCTGCGTTCGCCGCTGCGCTCCCCCGCCCAGCTGGCCGACCTGGCCAGGTCCGTGGTCCGGCGCCCCGGTTTCCGGCTGGTCGGGCTGATGGCGTACGAGGGGCACATCGCGGGCGTCGGGGACGCGGTGGCGGGGCGTCCGCTGCGGTCCCGGGCGATCCGGCTGATGCAGGCCACGGCCCGCAGGGAGCTGGCGGCCCGGCGGGCCGAGGTGGTGCGGGCGGTCCGGGCCGTGGCGCCGGACCTGGAGTTCGTGAACGGCGGCGGCACGGGCAGCGTGCAGCACACGGCGGCGGAGGACGCGGTGACGGAGATCGCCGCCGGTTCGGGGCTGTACGTGCCGCGTCTGTTCGACAACTACACCTCGTTCACGGCCCGCCCGGCGGCCCTGTTCGCGCAGCCGGTGGTGCGGCGGCCGGGCGTGGGCGTGGTGACGGTGCTCGGCGGCGGCTATCCGGCGTCGGGCGCGGCCGGGGCGGACCGGCTGCCGGTCCCGTATCTCCCGGAGGGGCTGCGCTACGACCCGCAGGAGGGCCCGGGCGAGGTGCAGACCCCGCTGCTCGGCGCCCCGGCCGACGATCTGCTGATCGGTGACAAGGTGTGGTTCCGGCACGCGAAGGCCGGTGAGCTGTGCGAGCGGTTCGACGCGCTGCACCTGATCGAGGGCGACCGGGTGACGGCGACGGTTCCGACGTACCGGGGCGAGGGCCGTACGTTCCTCTAGGTGTGTCCGAAGAGTCCCGTCGTACGCCCGCAGGTCAGACGGGACTTTCCGGACAAGGCCCTAGGGGGCGTCTTGCCGATCATGGCCGGGTCCGACCCTGATCGACAAGACAGCCCCTAGCCGGCCGGGTGCTCGACCTCGCTGCCGACGCCGCCGTCCGTACCCTTCGCGCCGATGGGGCGGATGCCGCGGGTGAGGGTGTCCATGAGGGCCAGGGGCGGTCCGTCGTGTCCGGCGTCGAAGGCGTACCGCACGATGACGGGCGACTCGCTGCCGGTGGGTGAGGGGAAGACCAGCGTCTGCACATAGCCGCCGGGACCCTTTCCGGTGACGACTCGCCAGCGCACCTGGTATCCGGTGCGCCCGGCCACGCTGACCGCGCCTGCGGAGAGCTGACGGTGCGACATGATGCCGCCGTGGAGTGAGCGGCCGATGAGGTCCTCCTCGTACGCAAGGTCGGCCGCCTCGACGATGTCCTTCTTGGCTATCTCCTCGGGTGTGGTGAGGTCGGTGCGGGTTGCGGTGCGGATGGTCACTGCGCCGTGGTCGCACACCGCGGAGCGGTTGGTGGGGCACAAGTACCCCTCGTCCTGGGCGGTGCGCATCGTGAGCGCTTCTTCCAAGGGGTGCTCGATCCGCTCCCAGCCGTCGGGAATCGGCAGGGTGATGCCGTTGAGCTGATCCACGAGCACGTTCGGGTCCTGCTTGGCCGGTGTGCCGTCCGGTGAGGGGTGGCCGGTGCTGCTCGGCGCGGGTTTCCGCGAGGCGTGGGCGGTCGGGGCCTCCGGGTCGTCGTTCCGGGTGAGGAGCACGGCCCCGGTCACGACGGCGCCGACGACGACCGCCCCGGCCACCACGAGCGCGACGGCCCGGGAGCTCCCGCCGCCCTGCGGGGCCGGAGCCGGGACCGCGACAGGAGCCGGGGCGGGGACGGGCGCGGCGGGCGCCCGGGTGTGGGCGGTCCACGCCGTCCCGTCCCACCAGCGCTCGGTGCCGGGCGCGGAGGAGTCCGGATACCAGCCGGGCGGCGTCGTATAGCTCATCGCTCCACTCTAGGAGAGCCGTCTACAGCGGGGTGACGTAGGCGCCCGAAATGCCGCCGTCCACCAGGAAGTCGGTGGCGTTGACGAACGAGGAGTCGTCGCTCGCCAGGAAGGCGACGGCGGCGGCGATCTCGGTGGCCTCGGCGAACCGGCCGAGCGGAATGTGCACCAGCCGCCGGGCCGCCCGCTCCGGGTCCTTGGCGAACAGCTCCTGGAGCAGTGGGGTGTTGACCGGTCCCGGGCAGAGCGCGTTGACGCGGATGCCCTCGCGGGCGAACTGGACGCCCAGTTCCCGGGTCATCGCCAGCACCCCGCCCTTGGACGCGGTGTACGAGATCTGCGAGGTGGCCGCGCCCATCCGGGCCACGAAGGAGGCGGTGTTGATGATGGAGCCCCGGCCCTGGCGGCGCATGTAGGGCAGGGCCGCCTTGCAGCAGAGGTAGACGGAGGTGAGGTTGACGTCCTGGACGCGCTTCCACGCCTCCAGCTCCGTGGTGAGGATGGAGTCGTCGTCGGGCGGTGAAATGCCCGCGTTGTTGAACGCGATGTCGACGGAGCCGTAGGTCTCGTCGGCGGTACGGAACAGTTCGGCGACCTGTCCGGGGTCGGTCACGTCGACGCGTACGAAGGTGCCGCCGACCGCTTCGGCCGCCGCCTCGCCGGCCTTCGCGTCGATGTCGCCGCAGACGACGTGCGCCCCTTCGGAGGCGAGGCGGTGGGCGGTGGCCAGGCCGATGCCGCTGCCGGCACCGGTGATGACGGCGGTGCGGCCGACGAGGCGGCGGCAGATCATCTCGGGGTCCGTGGTCATGGGCGTTTCATGCCTCCGTGCTCAGGAAGACGTTCTTGGTCTCGGTGAAGGCGGTGAGGGCGTCGGGCCCCAGTTCGCGCCCGACGCCGGACTGCTTGAACCCGCCGAAGGGGGTCCAGTAGCGCACCGCCGCGTGCGAGTTGACGGAGAGATTGCCCGCCCGGACGGCCCGGGACACGCGCAGGGCGCGCCCCACGTCCCGGGTCCAGAGCGAGCCGGCGAGCCCGTAGTCGGTGGCGTTGGCGAGCCGGACGGCGTCCTCCTCGTCCTCGAAGGGCAGCACGACGGCGACGGGCCCGAAGACCTCCTCGGTGGCGACGGGCGCGTCCGCCGGGACATCGGTGAGGACGGTCGGCGGGAACCAGAAGCCGGGCCCCTCGGGCGCGCTCCCCCGGATCGCGGTCGCGCCCTCGGGGACGTAACCGCGTACGCGCTCCAGTTGCGTGCGGGAGATGAGCGGGCCCATCCGGGTCTTCTCGTCGGCGGGGTCGCCGACGGTGTACGCGGCGACGGCCGGGGCGAGGTGTTCCAGGAAGCGGTCGTACGCGGAGCGCTGGACGAGGATGCGCGTGCGGGCGCAGCAGTCCTGTCCGGCGTTGTCCAGGAAGGAGTCGGGGGCGGCGGCCGCGGCGGCCTCGATGTCGGCGTCGGCGAAGACGATGCTGGGGCTCTTGCCGCCGAGTTCGAGGGTGACGCGCGTGAGGCGGTCGGCGCACTTGGCCATGATCCGCTTGCCGGTGCGGGTGGAACCGGTGAACACGATCTTGGCGACGCCCGGGTGTTCGACCAGAGCGTTCCCTGCCTCGTCGCCCGCACCGGGCAGGACCTGGAAGAGGTGTTCGGGCAGGCCCGCCGCCAGGGCGATCTCCGCGAGGCGGAGGGCGGTCAGCGGGGTGGTCTCGGCGGGTTTGAGGATCACCGCGTTTCCGGCGGCGAGGGCGGGGGCGGTGCCCCAGGCGGCGATGGGCATCGGGAAGTTCCAGGGGGCGATGACCCCGACGACGCCCAGGGGTTCGAGGATCGTGAGGTCGAGGCCGCCGGGGACGGGGATCTGCCGGCCGCTGAGCCGTTCCACTCCCCCGGCCGCGTAGTCGAGCAGGTCGCGGACGTTGCCGGCCTCCCAGCGGGCGTTGCCGAGGGTGTGGCCGGCCTCGCGGACCTCCAGCCGGGCCAGCTCCTCGGTGCGGGCGTCGACAGCCGCGGCGAACCGGCGCAGCAGCCGGGCCCGGTCGGCGGGGGCGAGCGCGGCCCAGGTGCGCTGGGCGGCGGTGGCGCGGACGACGGCGGTGTGGACGGCCGGGGCGGGGGTGGCGGGGACGGTGGCGACGAGCTCTTCGGTCGCCGGGTTCAGGACGTGGTGCTCGTGGATCACGTGGTCCTCACAGCGGTCGTGGCCTGGCGGCGTCGTGGTCAGAGGCGTTCGAAGGAGCGGCGGAGTTCCCAGTCGGTCACGGCGGCGTCGAAGGCGTCGAGTTCGACGCGGGCCATGGTGCGGTAGTGCGCGACGACGTCCTCGCCGAACGCCTCGCGGGCGAGCGCGCTGTCCTCCCAGAGCGCGGCGGCCTCGCGCAGGGTGGCCGGCACGTGGTCGTACGCGGCGGTGTAGGCGTTGCCCTCGCAGGGTTCGGGGAGTTCGAGCCCGTGCTCGATGCCGTACAGGCCTGCGGCGACCAGTGCGGCGACGGCGAGGTACGGGTTGACGTCGCCGCCGGGGAGCCGGTTCTCGAAGCGCAGCGAGGCGCCGTGGCCGACGACGCGCAGGGCGCAGGTGCGGTTGTCGTGGCCCCAGGCGACGGCGGTCGGGGCGAAGGAGCCGGGGCGCAGCCGCTTGTACGAGTTGACGTTGGGCGCGAAGAGCAGGGAGAGGTCGCGCAGGGCGGCGAGCTGCCCGGCCAGGAAGTGCCGCATCACGGGTGACATCTCGCCGTCCGCACCGGCCATGACGGAGCGTCCGGGGTCGGTGGTGGAGCGCAGCGAGAGGTGGATGTGGCAGGAGTTGCCCTCGCGTTCGTTGAACTTGGCCATGAAGGTGAGCGCCATGCCTTCCTGGGCGGCGATCTCCTTGGCGCCGGTCTTGTAGACGGCGTGCTGGTCGCAGGTGACCAGGGCTTCGTCGTAGCGGAACACGATCTCGTGCTGGCCGGGGTTGCACTCGCCCTTGGCGGACTCGACGGCCAGGCCCGCACCCGCCATCTCGTTGCGGATGCGGCGGAGCAGGGGTTCGACACGGCCGGTGCCGAGGACGGAGTAGTCGACGTTGTACTGGTTGACGGGGGTCAGCTCCCGGTAGCCCCGGTCCCACGCCTGCTCATAGGTGTCCTTGAAGACGATGAACTCCAGCTCGGTGCCGACGTGGGCCGTGTAGCCGTGCCCGGCGAGGCGTTCCAGCTGGCGGCGGAGGATCTGCCGGGGCGCGGCGGTGACGGGGGCACCGTCGGCCCAGGCCAGGTCGGCGAGGACCAGGGCGGTGCCCTCGTGCCAGGGCACCCGGCGCAGGGTGGTGAGGTCGGGGCGCATGGCGAAGTCGCCGTAGCCGTTGTCCCAGGAGGACATGGCGTACCCGTCGACGGTGTTCATCTCGGTGTCCACGGCGAGGAGGTAGGCGCAGCCCTCGGTGCCGTGGCGGAGGACCTCGTCGAGGAAGAAGGGGGCGGCGAAGCGTTTGCCCTGGAGCCGTCCCTGCATGTCGGGGAAGGCCAGGACGACGGTGTCGATCTCCCCGCTGTGCACGAGGCGGCGCAGGTCTTCGAGGGCGAGCGGGGCGGTGCGGTCGGACACGGACGGGTCCTCTCCTCGCGGGCCGGCTGGCGCGTAACAATTTATGGGCAGGGCGGCTGTTGTGGGTACGGTGCCGGGGTGTTCCGCGCGCCGTACGAGGGAGAGCACCGGTGAACCGTCCGCTGGTCGGGATCAGCACGTACCTGGTGGATTCGGCGCGCTGGGGCGTATGGGACCTGCCGGCGGCGCTGCTGCCCGCCGGGTACGCCCGGATGGTGCGCGAGGCGGGCGGCCTTGCCGTGCTGCTGCCGCCGGACGCGCCGGAGCTGGCGGCCCCGACCGTGGCCCGGCTGGACGCGGTGGTGGTGGCGGGCGGCCCCGATGTGGACCCGGCGAGGTACGGGGCCGGGCGCGATCCGCGTACCGGGCCGCCGTCGCCGGAGCGGGACGCCTGGGAGTCGGCGCTGATCGCGGCCGCGCTGGAGTCGGGGACGCCGTTGCTCGGGGTGTGCCGGGGGATGCAGCTGCTGAACGTGGTGTGCGGGGGCACCCTGACCCAGCATCTGGACGGCCACGGCGGGGCGCCGGGCGTGTTCGGCTCGCACCCGGTGACGCCGGTCCCGGGCACCCGCTACGCGTCGCTGGCGCCCGCCCCGTGCGAGGTCCCGGCCTACCACCACCAGGCCGTGGACCGGATGGGCACGGGCCTGGTGGCGTCGGCGCACGCACCGGACGGCACCGTGGAGGCGGTCGAACTCCCCGGCGAGCACTGGGTCCTGGGGGTGCAGTGGCATCCGGAGATGGGCGACGACTTCCGCGTGGTGCGGGGTCTGGTGGAGGCGGTACGGGGTTAGAGCCGCTTGCGCAGCCAGGTCAGGGCGGCGGTGCCCTGGGCAGCCTGGAAGGCGCGGAGCGTCGGCAGACCGGGCGGGTCGGGGCGCAGCGCGTGCTCCGCGAAGTACCCGGCGACGGCGGCGAGCACGGCGGTGACGGCCCCGGGGTCGGCGTCCCGGCCGAGCGGGTGGGCGGTGAACGTGGTGTCCGGGTCGGGACCGCCCTGTGCCGCCACGCACGGCAGCATCACCAGCAGGTCGAACCAGGGCGCGGCGCGCACCGCGTGCGGCCAGTCCACGAAGACGGTCCGGTCCCCGGTGAGCAGGATGTTGTCGGCGCGCAGGTCGCTGTGGGCGAGGGTGTCCCCGGCCGCGGCCCCGGCCCAGCCGGATTCCAGCTCCGCGAGTTCGGCGAGGCGGTCGGCGGCCCAGGGGTGGAGCCGGGCGTCGCCGCCGGCGGCGTGCAGGGTGCGCCAGCCGGTGAACATCCGGGCCTTCAGCTCGGCGACGGCGGGCACTTCGGCCGGGGCCGGGGTGAGGACCAGGGCGAGGTCCCCCACCGCCGTCAGGACCCGGTCCAGCTCGGCCCGGTCCCAGGGCACCCGGGGCTGGCGGCCGTCGATGTCCTCCAGCACGAGGGCGACGCAGGTGCCGTCGTCGTACGAGCCGAGCAGCCGGGGCACCGGGGCGTGCGCGGGCAGCGACGCCGTGACGCGGGCCTCGGCGCGGTGCATGTCCGGGCTGTCCGGGTTCACCTCGGCGCTCACCGCCTTGACGAAGGCCCGGCCGCCGTCGGCGAGGCGGACCCGGGCGGCGACTCCGGGCGAGAAGCCGCCGCTCTGGCTGCGGGCCTCGGTGACCGGTGCGCCGAGGATGTCCTCGACGGCGGCGCGTACGGGGGCGGGCAGGGCGGACCAGGGGCGGCGGACGCCCTGCGCGGGCGGTGCGGTGGCGATCACCGGCCGGTCCTTCCGGTGGGGCCGGGCGTGGGGGCGGCGAACCAGCTCAGGGGGGTGTGGCCGCCGGGGTCTGCGTAGCCCAGTGCCCGGTAGAGGCCCTCGCCCTCGGGGGTGGTGGTCAGGTTGATGCGGGCGCAGCCGGCCGCGACGAGGTGCTCGTGGACGGCCTCGAAGGCCCGGCGGGCGTGGCCCTGCCGCCGGTGGGCGGGGTCGGTGGCGACCGACGCGATGTGCCCGACGTACGGGGTGCGGCCGGGCCGGGGCAGCGACCGCGTGTACTGGCCCACCGCGCTGGACAGCAGCCGGTCCCCGCCGTCGATCACATAGGCGACGAACTGCGGGTCGGTGCTCAGCCGTTCGCGGAAGGCCGCCTCGCACTCCTGTGTCCAGCCCGCCCCGGGAACGTCGCCGAGGGCGGCGAGCATGATCAGGCGCAGCCGGGTGAGTTCGGGCGCGTCGTCCGCGCCGGCCCGCCTCAGGTGCGGTGGAGTGCTCATGGTTCGTCCTTTCGCTGAAGTGCCGTGCCCTGCAAGGGTGTCCCGCCCGGCCCGGCACGTCGCGCCCTTTTTCAGGGCCGGCCGGGTCAGACCAGGAGTCCGACGCCGGTCAGCAGCATCACCGCGGAGGTCGCGGCGTGGACTCCGTACGCGGTGACCCTCGGCCCGCCGCTGCGCAGCACGACCAGCGCGTCCCCGGCGGGTACCAGCGCGAACACCAGCAGGTACCAGCCGAGGACCGATGGGCTTGCGACGGCCATCAGTACGAAGACGAAGGCGCCGGGCGCGATCTCCCGCAGCCCCTTCACGCGCAGCCAGGACTGGAATCCGGGGTCCTCGACCGGTGTGTCGGGAATGCCGAAACCGGCGGCGCCCCGCGGTCCGACGAAGGCGTTCGCGCCCATGAGGACGAGGCCCGCGCCGAGGAGACCGGCGACGACGGTGGCCAGGGTGGTGAGCATCAGCTGTCCTTACGCAGAGGAGTGTCGTGGTCGTCGGGCGTGTGTGACCCCGTGTCAGGGGACGAGGACGATCCGTCCTCGGACGCCGCCCTCGGCCATCGCCCGGTAGGCGTCGGCCGCCTTGTCGAGCGGCACGACGGCGTGGACGCGCGCCGGGAGCCGCCCCGCCGCCACCCGTGCCAGCAGACCGGCGAGCAGCGGTCCGTCGGGGCGGGCGAAGATGACCTCGACGGTGACGCCGCGTTCCTCGGGGAGCCTGGCGGCGGGCTGCACGCCCACGAAGCGGCCGCCGTCGCGCACCGCCCCGAGGGCGGGCTCCTGAAGGGCTCCGGCGTCGAGGACGGCGTCCCACCCCTGGCCGGCTTCGGTGGTGAAGCCGACGCCCAGGCCGCGGACGAACGGCTGGTCGGCCGCCCGTGCCAGCCCGGTCACCTGCCAGCCCCGGTCCTGGGCGAGCACGGCGGCGTACGCTCCGACCGCACCGGCCGCGCCGGTCACCAGCAGCCGCCGGGCGTCGATCGGCGCCTCGCCGACGAGGTGGACGGCCTCGGCGGCGGCGGTGGCGTTGAGCGGCACCGTGGCCGCCCCGACGAGGTCGACTCCGTCCGGGACGGCGGCGACGTTCGCGGCGGGGACGACGAGGTGCTCGGCATGGGAGCCGTGGTCGCGGTCGAAACCGTCGAGGAAGCCGGCGACCCGGCTGCCGGCCGGCAGCTCCACGCCCGGCCCGGCGGCCTCGACGGTGCCCGCGAAGTCCCAGCCGAGACCGGTCCGGTCGGACTGGTGGACCATGCCCAGCCGGTGGAAGACGCCCGAGGCCACGCCCAGGTCGACCGGGTTGACCGCCGCAGCGGCGATCCTCACGCGGATCTCCCCGGCCCCGGGCTCGGCCACCGGGGCCTCGACGATCTCGATGGACTCGGGACCGGACGGGACACGGACCAGGGCCTGTCGCGACATTGCCTGATTCATCGTCAACTCCTTGTTCGCGCAGGGTTCGTGTGAGGCCTTGCCATCCCCGCGTCGGAACACCAGCATGGAAGAACCCGGTTACCACTGGGAAGTAGGCACCTTGAAGTAAGTAAGTCACCGAGCCGAGGAGATGACGCCCCATGGCGACCAGCACCGCGTCCGAGCGACGGGCCGAGGCCAAGCGGGAGTACGACGCGTTCCTCGCGGTCTGCCCCAGCCGCCGGCTCCTGGAGCGGATCTCCGACAAGTGGGTCGCGCTCGTGCTCGCCGCGCTCGGCGGGGACGGCCCGCGCCCCGGGGAGACCACCGTCGAGGAGGCGCGGCCGCTGCGCTTCTCCGAGCTGTCACGCCGGATCTCGGGTGTGAGCCAGAAGATGCTGACGCAGACCCTGCGCGCGCTGGAGCGGGACGGGATGGTGACCAGGACCGTGACCCCGACCGTGCCCGTCACCGTGAGCTATGAGCTCACCGATCTCGGCCACTCGCTCCAGCGGGTCATGCGGGACATCAAGAAGTGGGCGGAGACCAACATGGAGGAGGTCCTCACCCATCGCGACGCCTATGACCGGGGGAAGGAGACCCCTTAGGCCGCGCCCCCGGAGGGTTCCGACCGGGTCAGCGCGAGCAGATCGCGCGCCGGGCCCGTGGGGCGGTGCCCCGAGGGCCAGACCGCGCGCAGTTGGCGGCGCAGCCGGGCCCCGGCGATGGGGACCTTGACCAGGCGGCGGGCCGACAGCTCCTCGCCGAGCGCCAGTTCGCTCAGGACGCAGGGGCCCGCGCCGCTCTCCGCCGCGCCCTTGAGCGCGGTGGTCGAGGAGAGCTCCAGGAGCGGCGGGGCCAGCGGGCCGTGGACGGCGAGCGCGGCGTCCAGCACCTGACGGGTGCCGGAGCCGTGCTCGCGCAGGATCAGCGGCGTCGCGGCCAGTTCGCCCGGGGTCAGCGGGGTGCGGCGGCGGGCCCACGGGTGGGCGGGGGCGACCACGACGACGAGGCGGTCGTGGGCGATGACCGTGCCGTCGAGCCCGGCCGGGACCGACAGGCCCTCCACGAAGCCCAGGTCCGCCTCGCCGCTCAGCAGCCGCTCGGCGACCACCGCGGAGTTCCCGGCGAGCAGCGAGACGGCGGTCCCGGGACGTTCGGCGCGCAGGGCGATGAGCCAGCCGGGGAGCAGGTATTCGGCGATGGTCATGGAGGCGGCGACCCGCAGCCGGGAGTCGCGGCGGTCACGGAGCGCCTGGGCGCCCGCGTCGAACGCCTCGGCGGCCTCCACGACCCGGCGCGCCCAGTCGGTGACCAGGGCGCCGGCGTCGGTGAGCCGGGAGCCCCGCGGCGAGCGGTCGAGGAGGGCGAGGCCGAGCTGCCGTTCCATCGAGCGGACCCGGCTGCTGGCGGCGGGCTGGGTGATGCCGACGTCCCGGGCGGCCCGGCCGAGGCTGCCGTGCCGGGCGACGGCGAGGAGCAGTTCCAGCGCGCCCAGGTCGGGCACCCGGTGGGACAGAGGGACGGTCGGCTCGCTGGACATAAGTCCACTTTATGACCTCATAGGGCGGTGCTCCCTGGTGGGGTCCCGATGCGCCGAAGAAAATCGTGGCATGGCCATCCATCTGCGGACCCGCACCTCTCCCCCGTACTCCGGCACCCTCCGGCGGCCCGCGCTGCGGCACTTCGGCCCCAACTGGTACGCCACGGTGATGGGGACCGCGATCGTCGCGAGTGCCGGTGCCGCGCTGCCGGTGCACGTGCCCGGGCTGCGGGGCGCCTGCACGGTGGTCTGGCTGTTCGCGGCTCTGCTGCTCGCCGCCGTGCTGGCCGCCCGCGCCGGGCACTGGGCGGCCCACCCCGACCAGGCGCGCGCCCACCTCGCGGACCAGGCTGTCGCACCGTTCTACGGCTGTCTGTCGATGGCCCTGCTGGCCGTCGGGGGCTCCGGCCTGACCGTGGGCAAGGACCTGATCGGGCACCGGGCGGCGCTCGCGCTGGACGTGGTCCTGTACACGGCGGGCACGGTGACCGGACTGGTGACGGCCGTGGCGGTCCCGTATCTCATGATCACGCGCCACCGGCCGGAGCCGGGCACCGCGTCCCCGGTGTGGCTGCTGCCGGTGGTGGCGCCCATGGTGTCGGCCGCGCTCGGCCCGCTGCTCGTGGCGGAGCTGCCCCCGGGGCAGGGGCGGGAGGCGCTGCTCCTCGGCTGCTACGCGATGTTCGGGCTGAGCCTGCTGGCGACGCTGGTCATGCTGCCGCTGGTCTTCGGCCGGCTGCTGCACGGCGGCCCGCTGCCGCTCGCCCTGACGCCCACCCTGTTCCTGGTGCTCGGCCCGCTGGGCCAGTCCACGACGGCGGTCAACGCGCTGGCCGATGTGGCGCCGGGCGCCATCGGGAGCCCGTACGCCTCGGCGCTGCGGGCCTTCGCGGTGCTGTACGGGGTGCCGGTGATGGGCTTCGCGCTGCTGTGGCTGGCCCTGGCCGCGGCGCTGGTCGTACGGGCGGTACGGGGCGGAATGACGTTCTCGATGACCTGGTGGGGCTTCACGTTTCCCGTCGGCACCTGTGTGACGGGTGCGGCGGGCCTGGCCCGGCACACCGGTCTGACCGCGTTCACCTGGCTGGCCGTCGCACTGTACGTGCTGCTGGTGTCGGCGTGGGCGGTGGCGGGCGTCCGCACGGTGCGCGGGCTGCTCAGCGGAGTGCTGCTCGCAGCGCCTCGGGGGCCCGTGCCAGCGACGGCCCGTACCAGGTGAGGTACCGCCCGTCCACGAGGGCGGCGGGCAGGCCGGGGAAGGCTTCCGGGCCGTCGTCCCGGGTGAAGCGGTAGGGCTCGTCGGGCGCGACGCGCGGGTAGCGCTCGGCGTGGTCCGCGTAGGCGTTGGCCACACCGAGCCGGGCCAGCAGGTCGCCGGCGAAGGTGTCGCGGCCCAGCACCATCCACGGCCTGCGCCACACCGGGACGATCGCGCGGCGCGGCGGCCCGGGCGGCGGGAGGGACGCCCAGGCGGCCTCGGCCTCGTCCAGCCAGCGCGGGCGGGGCAGCCCGCAGGCACCGGCCAGCAGCCGGTCCAGCTCGCCGAAGGCCTGGTCGAGGGTGCGGACGGTGGTGACGAGGACGTCCGCGCCGACGTCCCGCAGGGCGGCGAGGTCGGGGGCCCGGTTCTCCTCCTCGTTGGCCACCACCAGGTCCGGGCGCAGCGCCAGGACCGCTTCGACGTCGGGGTTCTTGGTGCCGCCGACGCGGGCGGCGGTCAGCCCGGCCGGGTGGGTGCACCAGTCGGTGACGCCGACGAGCAGGCCGGGGGCCGTCTGGGCGACGGCCTCGGTGAGGGAGGGGACCAGGGAGACGACGCGCACGGCGGTCAGCGCCGGGGGTCGGACGTGGCGTCGATGTGTTCGGCGACCGCGACGCACAGCAGCCGGGTGCCGGGGAGGGTGGCCCGCCAGCGGTGGCGGACCCCCCCGGACAGGAACAGCGTGTCGCCCTGGACCAGCCGGTAGGCCCGGCCCTCCGCCTCCACTTCGGCGGCGCCCTCGGCGACGTACAGGAGCTCGTCGTTGCGGTGCTGGAACTCGCGCCCGAGGTCGAGTTCCCCGGTGAATTCCAGGGCGCTGAGCTGGTGGCGTCCGCGCACCACCCGGTGCACCCCGTCCTCGTGGGCGGCGCGCACCACGTCGACCGCGCGTGCGGAGTCCGCGGCGGCGCGCAGCCGGGCGGTAGTGGTCTCCAGGGCCTCGGCGACCCGGTCGAGCGACCGGGCGCTGGGCCTGGCGCGCTCGTTCTCGATCTGGCTGAGGAACGGTACGGAAAGGCCGCTGCGCGACGCGACAGCGGCCAGGGTGAGTCCCAGGGATCTGCGCTGTCGGCGGACGGCGGCGCCCACCCGGAGTGTTTCCTTCTCGTCCATGTCCGGCTCCCTCCCGTCGCCATACTTCCGGTTACGGGCGCCGCGCGCACACCGTTACGCCAGGACGACCCGGAAAGTGACCGCACCGTCACGCCGGAAGGGGTGGGTCGCGCCGTCGGCGCGACCCACCCCTTCACGGGCGGCGGCCCTGGTGGGGGCCGGTGACGCCTCCTACTGGGGAGCCATCTTGTCCGCGATGCCCGGGTTCTTCGCCATCCAGGCCTTCACGGCTTCCTCTTCGTGTCCTGTACCGAGCTTCTGGATCTGGTTCTCCAGGCCGGCGAGCTGGTCCTCGCTCAGCTTGAAGTTCTTGAACCACTTCGTCAGCTGCGGGTAGTTCTGCGGGAACTCCTTGGACGCGATGGTGTGCAGCCGGTCGCCCTCACCGAATGCCTTCTTCGGGTCCTGGAGCTTGGTCATCCCGTACTCGCTGTACGCCCAGTGCGGGGTCCACAGCAGGACGGCGATGGGCTCCTTCTTGGCGTACGCGCGCTTCAGCTCGGCGAGCATGCCGGGCGTCGAGGAGTCGACCACCTTGTACTCGTCGTCCAGACCGTAGGCCGGGAGCACGTTCTTCTTCAGGTTCTCCATCGTGGCGGTGCCGGGCTCGATGCCGACGATCCGGCCCTTGAACTTCGAGCCCTTGCCCTTGAGGTCGGCCAGGGACTTCACGTCCTTGACGTAGTCGGGCACCGCGACCTCGATGGAGGTCGGGCCGTACCAGGAACCGATGTCCGTCAGCTTGGAGCCGTAGGTGGACCAGTAGTTCTTCTGGGTGAAGGGGAGCCAGCCGTCGAACTGCACGTCGATCTGGCCGCGCGACATCGCGGTGTACATCGGACCGACCTCGAACTGCTTGAGGTTGATCTTGTAGCCGCGCTCCTCCAGGACCGCCTTCCACAGGTACGTGGCGGCGATGTCCTCCTCCCAGGGGAACCAGGCCATCTCGACCGGGCGGTCGCGCTCGTCCTTGCCGTTCGCGCCCTTGGCCGGGGCGGACTTCTTCACCGGGGTCCACTTGTCGGCGACGTCCGGGTTGGCCTTGAGCCAGGTGCGGACGGCCTCCTGCTCCTTGCCGGAGCCGCCCTTCTGGATCTGGGCCTCAAGGCTGGTGAGCTGGTCCTCGCTCATCTTGAAGTCCTTGAGCCACTTGCCGACCTCCGGGTTGTCCCCGGCGAAGCCCTTGCGGGTCAGCGTGTGGATGCCGTCGCCCTTGCCCCAGAGGTTCTTGGGGTCCTTGAGCTTGGTCAGCTCGAACTGGTTGTACGCCCAGTGCGGCGACCAGAGCGGAACGACGATCGGTTCCTTCTTGGCGTACGCGCGCTTCAGCTCGGCCAGCATGGACGGCGTGGAGCCGTCGACGACCTTGTACTCCTTGTCCAGGCCGTAGCCCGGCAGGATCTTGTCCTTGAGCAGGCCCATCTCACCGGCGCTGGGCTCGATGCCGACGATCCGGCCCTTGAAGTCGGACGCCTTGCCCTTGAGGTCGGTCAGGGACTTCACGTCCTTGACGTAGCTGGGGACGGCCAGCTCCAGCGAGGTGGGGCCGTACCAGGAGCCCATGTCCTCCAGGCGGTCCTTGTACTTCTTCCAGTACGAGGCGTGGGTGACGGGCAGCCAGGAGTCGGTCTCGAAGTCGATCTGGCCGCTCGCCATGCCGGTGTACAGCGCGCCGGCCTCGTACTGCTTGACGTCGACCTCGAAGCCGCGCCGCTCCAGCAGCTCCTTCCAGAGGAAGGTGGAGGCGATGCCCTCGTCCCACGGGATGTAACCCATGCTGATCTTCTTGCCGGCACCGATCTTCGTGGTGTCCGAGGTCGTGGCGGACTCGTCGTCCGAGGAACCGAAGACCCCCATGCCGCCGGCGACGAGCGCCAGGGCGACGACGCCCGCGACGGCGACGACGGGCTGCGGGCGGTGGTGCCAGATCTTCAGGCCGCCGGCCATCGACTGCGCCTTGGCGAGCGCGCGGCGGGCGAGCGGGGAGACCTCGCGGCCCAGCGCGCTGGTCATCCGGTCCAGGTACATGGCCAGGATGACGATGGAGACACCGGCCTCGAAGCCCAGGCCGACGTCGACGTTGCCGATGGCGCGGTAGACGGAGCCGCCCAGGCCGCCGCCGCCGACCATGCCGGCGATGACCACCATGGACAGGCCCAGCATGATGACCTGGTTGATGCCCGCCATGATCGTGGGCAGCGCCAGCGGCAGCTGGACCCGCAGCAGGGTGTTGCGGGAGGTCGTGCCGAATGCCTCGGCCGCCTCGACCAGCTCGCCGTCGACCTGGCGGATGCCGAGTTCGGTCATCCGGACGCCCGGGGGCAGCGCGAAGATGATGGTGGCGATGATGCCGGGCACGACACCGACGCCGAAGAAGATCACGCCGGGGATCAGATAGACCATGGCGGGCATGGTCTGCATGAAGTCCAGGACCGGCCGGGTCACCGCGCTCACCGTCTTGGAGCGGGAGGCCCAGATGCCGAGCGGCACGGCCAGCACCAGCGTCACGATCGTCGCGACGAGCACCAGCGTGAGCGTGTCCATCGCCTCGTCCCACAACTCGACCGAGTCGATGAGAGCGAAGCCCACGAACGCGAGGACACCGGCGAGCAGACCGCGCAGCCACCAGGCGATGACGGCGACGATGCCCGCGAAGAGCAGGGGCGCGGGAGCGGAGAGAACGGCGGCGATGCCGTCGAACATCCCGCTCACGACGGAGCTGATGAAGTCGAAGAGCCAGGAGAGGTGGGTCTGGAGCCAGTCGACCGCGGAGTCGACCCAGTCGCCGAGATGGAGCCTAAACACCGGCCACCTTCTTCAGCGAGGTCGCGGCGTCCTGGGGAGCCTGGGCGGGGGTCATCGGCTCACCGAGCACGGCGAGCAGCCGCTCGCGGGGCACGACGCCGAGGAGCTTGCCCTCGTCGTCGGTCACGGCGACCGCGACCCGGCTCTGCGAGCAGGGCGTGAACAGCTCGATGATCGGGGTGGCCTCGGTGACGGTGGCCGGGGTGGCCTTCAGCACGTCGTCGGTGCTCCGGATCTCCTTGCCCTGGTCGCAGAGCGTGCCGATGACGGTGTCCGTCTCGGCCATGATCGCGCCGGCGGTCAGCACCCGGGCACGGTCCACGTCCTGGGTGAAGGAGGCGACGTAGTCGTTGGCCGGGGTGACGAGGATGTCCTCGGCGGTGCCGAGCTGGACTATCTCGCCGTCGCGCATCACGGCTATGCGGTCGCCGAGGCGCATGGCCTCGTTGAGGTCGTGGGTGATGAAGACGATGGTCTTCTTCAGCCGCTTCTGGAGCTCCAGGAGCTGGTCCTGCATATCGCGGCGGATCAGCGGGTCGAGCGCGCTGAAGGACTCGTCCATCAGGAGCAGGTCGGCGTCGGTGGCGAGCGCGCGGGCCAGGCCCACGCGCTGCTGCATGCCGCCGGACAGCTCGTCGGGCCAGGACTTCTCCCAGCCGGCCAGACCGGTCAGCTCCAGGGCCTCGGTGGCACGGCGGTTGCGCTCGGCGCGCGGGACGCCCTGCACCTCCAAGCCGTACGCGGCGTTCTCCAGGACGCTCCGGTGCGGGAAGAGCGCGAAGTGCTGGAACACCATGCTGATCTTGGTGGAGCGGACGCGGCGGAGCTCGGCGGGGCTCAGGGCGGTCAGATCCTGCCCGTCGAAGAGCACCTGGCCGGAGGTGGGCTCCAGCAGTCCGTTGAGCATCCGCAGCAGCGTGGACTTGCCCGAGCCGGACAGACCCATCACGACGAAGATCTGGCCCGGTTCGACGGTGAACGATGCGTCGATCACCGCTGCGGTGGTTCCGTCGGCGCGCAGCGCGTCGCGGCCGGTGCCGCTCTTCAGCTTCTGCACGGCTTGATCGGGTCGTCTGCCGAACACTTTGTACAAGTGCTCGGCTTGCAGCCTGGACACATACACCTCACGCGTTGAACCGAGAACGGTCTGCCACCCCCGCCGGCAGACCGTGGAGCGGCGCGGATTCCGTCCGCATGGCACGCGCACTAGTTGAAAATGCGACGTGGGCCGCTCCGATGGCGCGCCTGCCCGCGCTTACCCGGAGCAAACACAAGAGTGACCTGGATCACATAACACAGACTGGTTTTCCGGGAACCGCGTCCGCGGCGGCCGGTGTCGGTGCCGTGCGGCATCATCGGCGTGTGACGCGACGCCTGATGCTCCTCGACACTGCTTCCCTCTACTTCCGCGCCTACTTCGGCGTGCCCGACTCGGTGCGCGCGCCGGACGGCACCCCGGTCAACGCCGTGCGCGGGCTGCTGGACTTCATCGGCCGCCTCGTGCAGGACCACCGGCCGGACGACCTCGTCGCCTGCTGGGACGCGGACTGGCGGCCGCAGTGGCGGGTCGACCTCATCCCGACGTACAAGGCGCACCGGGTGGCCGTCGAGACCGGGGCGGGGGTGCCCGACGAGGAGGAGACGCCCGACACCCTGGCCCCGCAGGTGCCGGTCATCGCGGACGTGCTGGACGCGCTGGGTATCGCCCGGCTCGGCGCCGAGGGGTACGAGGCGGACGACGTGATCGGCACGCTGACCGGGCGGGCGGCAGGCCCGGTCGACATCGTCACCGGCGACCGGGACCTGTACCAGCTGGTGGACGACGCCCGCGGGGTGCGGGTGCTCTACCCGCTGAAGGGGGTCGGCACGCTCCAGGTGACGGACGAGGCCTGGCTGCGCGAGAAGTACGGGGTGGACGGCCCCGGGTACGTGGACCTGGCGCTGCTGCGCGGCGACCCGAGCGACGGACTGCCGGGCGTGCCCGGGATCGGCGAGAAGACGGCGGCGAAGCTGCTGGACGCCTTCGGCGATCTGGACGGGATCATGGCGGCGGTGGACGATCCGGCGGCGAAGCTGACGCCCTCGCAGCGCAAGCGGCTCGATGAGGCCCGCGCCTATGTGGCCGTCGCGCCGAAGGTGGTGCGGGTCGCCGGTGACGTACCGCTTCCGGACTTCGACCCGGCGCTGCCCGCCGCGCCGCGCGATCCGGCAGCGCTGGACGCGCTCGCGGCCCGGTGGGGGCTGGGCGGGGCCCTGGGGCGCCTCCACTCCGCCCTGCGAACCTGAGGTGTTAAGTTAGGTAACCCTAAGGCCGATGTCGGCAGCGGTCGACGGTCTCCAATTCCGGCAGCAGGGAGCAGATCTCGTGGCAGAACGACCGGAGCGGCGGGCACCGAAGGCTCAGGGGGCGCAGGTCCTGCGCACCGAGCGGATCACCCCGCACATGATCCGGGTGGTGCTCGGCGGCGACGGTCTCGCCGAGTTCGCGCTCGCGGGTTTCACCGACCATTACGTCAAGCTGTGCTTCGCCCCCGAGGGCGCGGACTACAGCCACCCCTTCGACATGGCCCGCATCCGCGAGGAGTATCCCCGCGAGCTGTGGCCCACCACCCGTACCTACACGGTGCGTTCCTGGGACCCGGCCGCCCGGGAGCTGGCGATCGACTTCGTGGTGCACGGCGACGAGGGCCTCGCCGGGCCCTGGGCGGCGGGCGCGGCGCCGGGCGATCAGGTGACGTTCCTGGGCCCCGGCGGGGGTTACGCCCCCGACGCCTCGGCGGACTGGCACCTGCTGGCGGGCGACGAGAGCGCCCTGCCGGCCGTCGCCGCCGCGCTGGAGCAGATGCCGGCGGGCGCGGTGGTGCACGCGTACGTCGAGGTGGCGGACGCGACGGAGGAGCAGAAGATCGCCACGCCGGACGGCGTGGAGGTCACCTGGCTGCACCGGGCGGGCCGCCCGGTCGGCGAGGCGCTCACGGAGGCGGTGACGGGCCTGGAGTTCCCGCCCGGCCGGGTCCAGGCGTTCGTGCACGGCGAAGCGGGCTTCGTCAAGGAGGTCCGCCGCAACCTGCGCCTGGAGCGCGGGATCCCGGCCTCCCAGCTGTCGATCTCCGGCTACTGGCGGCTCGGCCACGACGACGAGGCGTGGCGCTCCGTCAAGCGCGAGTGGAACGAGCAGGTGGAGCGCGAGCAGGAGAGCGCGGCCTGACCTGCCGTACGCACAGCTGTGCCCCGGTCCGAAGGGCCGGGGCACAGCTGTGTCGCGGGTCCGTGCCTCAGACGGACTTCTGGTACGAGCGGAACGTACGGGTCGACAGCGCGACGGCGGCCGCGGCGAGCAGCAGCAGCCCGCCGCAACGGGTGCCGGCCAGCTGCCAGTCGGGGTCGTCGCCCAGCACGGAACGTCCGGCCACCATGGCCCAGTTGACCGGGTTGAAGGCGGCGACGTCCCGCATCCAGCCGGGCATCTGGCTCGGTGCCATGAAGGACGTGGACAGGAAGGTGAGCGGCATCAGCAGGAAGGTGTTGATGCCGATGATCGACTCCCGCTCCCGCACGATCATGCCCACGGCGTTCGAGAGCGCCCCGAAGACGGTGCCGAGCAGCACCGATGCGGCGACCAGGACGAGCAGGCCGGCCGCCCCGCCCGGATAGCCGGCCCCGGCCGCCCGTCCGAGCAGCAGGATGACGACGGACTGGGCGGTGTTGGCGATGCCGTTCTGCACGACGTTGGCGTTCATCAGGGCGTTCCGGCTGACCGGCGTGGTCAGGAAGCGGTTGAGCGTGCCGCGCTCGATCTCCTCCAGGGTGCCCATGCCGGCCCACATGCTCGACCCCAGCGCGCTCATCACGACGATGCCGGGGACGAGGTAGTCAAGGTAGGAGGTGGTGCCGAAGCCGCCGAGCTCGACCACCTTCCGGAACAGGTTGCCGAAGAGGAAGAGCCAGATCACCGGCTGGATCAGGGAGATCGCCAGGAAGACGGGCTGCCGGAGGATCGCCATCAGCTGGCGCTGCGTCATGTACCAGGTGTGGGTGAGAACCTGACCGCTCATCGGGCACCTCCCGCGAGGACCGGCTCGGGGGCGGTGGCCGCGTCCTCGGACTCCGCGTCCTGGAAGCGGCGGCCCGCGTACCGGAGATAGACGTCGTCCAGTGAGGGGCGGGCGACGGTGGCCGCCACGACGGTGGCCCCGGCCCGTTCGAGGGCGGCCAGCAGCACCGGTACGGCGGCTGCGCCGTCCTCGGCCCGGACGCTGACCCGGCGCCCCTCGGCCACCGCCTCGTGCACCCCGGGCAGCCCGGCGAGCACGGTGACCGCCTCCAGAACGGCGTCCGCGCGCAGCTCCACATGGACGGCGTCGCCGCGCAGCTCGCCCTTGAGCTCGTCGGGGGTGCCCTCGACGACGATCCGGCCGCGGTCGACGATCGCGATGCGTTCCGCGAGCCGGTCCGCCTCCTCCAGGTAGTGCGTGGTGAGGACGATGGTCAGGCCCTCGTCACCGGCCAGCCGGGATATCTCGTCCCACATCGCCGTGCGGGCCTCCGGGTCGAGCCCGGTCGTCGGCTCGTCCAGGAACAGCACCTCCGGCCGGTGCATCAGCCCGAGCGCCACGTCCAGGCGGCGCAGCATCCCGCCGGAGTACCCCTTGACCAGGCGCTTCCCGGCGTCGGCGAGGGCGAACCGCTCCAGAAGCTCGTCGGCGCGGCGCTGTACGGCGGCGCCCCGCATCCCGTACAGCCTGCCCTGGAGGAGCAGGTTCTCGCGGCCGGTGGCGACCGGGTCGGCGCCGGACTTCTGGGCCACGACCCCGATCGCGCGGCGCACCCGGTCCGGGTGGGCGAGGGCGTCGTGCCCGGCGACGGAGGCGGTCCCGGAGTCGGGGCGGGCGAGGGTGGTGAGGATCTTGACGGTGGTGGACTTCCCGGCGCCGTTGGGCCCGAGGAGCCCGAAGACGGTGCCGGCGGTGACGGTGAGGTCCATGCCGCGCAGCGCGGTGACCCCTCCCGGATAGGTCTTGACGAGTTGTCGCGCCTCGACAGCGGGCGCACGGGTGCTCATGACGGAGCTCTCCTGTGGTCGGCCGGGCGTCCGGTTCTCCGGGCGCCGTGGGGCCGGTCCGCGTGAGGAGTGCCGGGCTATCCTGGGTGTGCCGCACCTCGATCGCCCGGGCCGCCTCCACGGTGGTCCGGCTTTGGGGTTCGAGACCCCGGCGCGGACCGCTGCAACGGCCCCCGCCGGGGTCTTTTCTTTCTGCCTACTCCCGGTCGTCGAGGTCCTGCCAGTCCTGCGGGACCTCACCGGTCTCGTGGAACGACCTCCACTCCTCGATACCGCTGATGGCGGCCTCGCCGATCTCCTTGCGGAACGTGGCGATCCACTCCAGCTCCGCCTCCAGCATGTGGAGCTGGTACTCCGTCTCCACGACGAAGACGCGGGGCAGCGCGCCCCCCAGCTGGGCGAGGACCCCGCGCAGCGCGGCGGCCCGCACGGTCTGCGCCTGCTCGCGGTCCGCGAGGAGTTCGCCCACCTCCTCCGGGGGCAGCGCGGGGAGCAGGGCCAGCGCGGTGTCGAAGACCGGGTACTCCTCGGCCGGCACCGCGATCAGGTCGGAGAGCCAGTGCAGCATCTCGGCGCGCCCGGCCTCGGTGAGCCCGTACAGCGTGCGCTCCGGGCGGTTGCCCTGCCGCTGTACGCCCGCCACCTCGACGTAGCCGTGCTTCTCCAGGTTCTGGACGACGGTGTACAGCGAGCCGAAGTTGATCTTCACGCTGTGCTGCTTGCCGCGCCTGCGGAGGGTCTGGGCGATCTCGTACGGATGCATGGACCGCTCGGCGAGCAGCACCATCACCGTGAGCGCCAGCGGGTTGGTGAGCTTGCGCCGCCTGGCCAACGCCGCTCCCTTCGAACCATCGCTCGTTCCCGAATACTCGTCGCCGAACATAGCTCGATTTCCGAGGACGCGTCAACCACGATGTATCGCGTTTTCCGGCCGCTTCTCCGGGAAGTCGTGGGAGGATCTCCGGCCTCCGGCCAATCCGCCCGGTCACCGGCTCCGAATCACCCCCGGAGAGCGATGACCACCGAAGGGAACCCCGCGTGAAAGAAGCCGTGTACATCAGCGGAACGGCCTCGGCGGGGCCCGATCTCCAGGAGCTGATGGGACGGGTCGCCCGAGGCGACCAGGACGCCTTCGCCCAGGTCTACGACGCGGTGAGCGGGCCGGTGCTCGGCCTCGTCCGCGGCGTGCTGCGCGACCCCGCCCAGTCCGAGGAGGTCGCCCAGGAGGTCCTGGTGGAGGTGTGGCGCACCGCGTCCCGCTTCCAGGCCGCCCGGGGCAGCGCCATGAACTGGGTGCTGACCCTCGCCCACCGCCGCGCTGTCGACCGGGTCCGCTCGGCGCAGGCGTCGGCCGCCCGCGAGCACAAGGCCGCCCTCCTCGAACGCACCCCCGCCTTCGACGAGGTCACCGAACAGGTCGAGACCCGGCTCGAACGCGAGCAGGTGCGCCGCTGCATGCGGACGCTGTCCGAGCTCCAGCGGGAGTCCGTCACCCTGGCGTACTACCGGGGGCTCACCTACCGCGAGGTCGCCGAACTGCTGGCGGTACCGCTCGGCACGATCAAGACTCGACTGCGCGACGGGCTGATCCGGATGCGCGACTGCCTGGGGGTGACCTCATGACCGACGCCGGACTCCACACACTGACGGGCGCCTACGCCCTGCACGCCCTGCCGGACACCGAACGCCGCGACTTCGAACGCCACCTGGGCGACTGCGAAGCGTGCTCCACCGAGGTGCGCGAACTCTCCGAGACCGCGACCCGGCTCGGCCTCGCCGTCGCCACCCCGGCCCCCCGGGAGCTTCGGGACCGCGTGCTTCGGGAGATCACGACCGTACGCCAGGAGCCGCCCGCGCTCGCCCGCCGCGAGCGCTCGACGGACCGGCGGGGCACGGCGGCCCGGTGGTCCCGGTTCGCCCTGGCCGCGTGCCTGGCCGCGGCGGCGGGCTTCGGCGGGATCGCCGTCTGGCAGCACCAGGAGGCGCGGGACGCCCAGCGGCAGGCGGACGCGGCACGGCTCCGGGCCGAGGAGCTGGCCCGGGTCCTCGCCGCGCCCGACGCGAAGACCGCCTCCGGCACGCTGGAGGACGGGGCGAAGGGCACGGTGGTGGTCTCCCGGACCGAGGACCGGGCGGTGTTCCTGGCCTCCGGACTGACCGAGGCGCCCAGCGGCAAGGTGTACCAGCTGTGGTTCTCCGACGGTGGCACGATGCGCCCGGCGGGGCTGCTGCGCGCCTCGGGCCCGTCCTCGACCACGTACACGACACTGCTGGACGGACCGGTCGACGGGGCCACGGGCATGGGCATCACCGTGGAGCCCGCGGGCGGCTCGGCGCGGCCCACCTCGGAGCCGGTGGCGCTGATGGAGCTGCCCGCGTGAGGCGTGCGCCCGGGGCGATGCCCCGGGCGCACGGTTCGCGGGCGCGGTCAGCCCCGGCGCGGCGGGAACGGGAAGAAGCCGCTGGTGCGCGCGGCGTACGCGGCGAAGCCCGGTCGGTCGGCCATGTGCCGTTCCAGGAGGGCCTTGCCGCTGCCGCCGATGAGCAGATACGTCATCAGGGCGGGCGCCACCAGCGTGGCCGCGGCGGCGGCCGGGGCCTGGCAGACGGTCAGGAACAGGCCCCACCAGACGCAGAAGTCCCCGAAGTAGTTCGGGTGCCGGGTCCACGACCACAGCCCCCGGTCCATGATCTTCCCCCGGTTGCCGGGGTCGGCCTTGAACCGGGCCAGCTGGTGGTCGCCCACCGCCTCGAAGAACATGCCGACCGCCCAGAGCGCGGTCCCGGCCCAGGCGAGGGCGTTCACCGGCCCGGTGAGGTATCCGGCCGCCTGCACGGGCAGCGAGATGAGCCAGACCAGGGCGCCCTGCAGGAGGTACACCTTCCGCAGGGCGTAGAGGTCCGGGTTGCCCGGTGCCCTGGCGAGCATCTTCTCGTAGCGCGGGTCCTCTCCGTGGCCGCGTCCGCGCCGGGCGATGTGCCACGCCAGGCGCACCCCCCAGACCGCGGTGAGCACCGTGACGAGGAGGCGGCGGGTGGCGTCGCCCTCCCCCGCCGACAGGCCGTACGAGACGAGGGCGACGGCGGCGAAGCCCAGGCCCCAGGCGACGTCCACGCCCCGGTGCATGCCCCGGCGCACCCCGGCCGCGAACGCGACGAGCAGGACGACCAGCGCGGCGCCCGCGCAGGGTGCGAGACCCCGCGCGAACGCCTCCCAGGCGAAGCCGCTCATGCCGTACCCCCGGCCGAGCGCAGGGCCTCGCGGGTGGCCGGCATCCCGGACTCCCCGTCACCGGCGGGCCGTACGGCGAGGATCTGGTCCACGCCCATCCGTCGCTCGGCGAAGGCGAGTGCCCCGCCCGCCAGATACAGCCGCCACACCCGTACGGTCTCCTCCCCGACCAGGTCCGTGAACCGCGCCTCGTTCTCCTCCAGGGTCCGGCGCCAGGCGTCGACGGTCCGGACGTAGTGCTCGCGCAGCCCTTGGACGTCGCGCACCTCCAGACCGGCGCCCTCCAGCAGCGCGACGGTCTCGCCGAGCGGGCGCATGTGCATGTCGGGCGCGATGTACGCCTCGATGAACGCGCCGCCGCCCGGCGCGTTCCGCCCTCGTGACATCTGCTGCACGAGCACCCGGCCGCGCGGCCGGACCATGTCGTGCAGGGTCGCCGCGAAGGCCGGGTACTGGGCGTCCCCGACGTGCTCGCCCATCTCGATGGTGGACACCGCGTCGTAGCCGCCCTCGTGGTCCGGGGCGGCCGCGATGTCGCGGTAGTCGCTGCAGCGCACCTCGACCAGCTGCTCCAGGCCGCGTTCGGCCACTTGGCGGCGCACATACGCGGCCTGTTCGGCGGCGAGGGTGACGGCCGTGACGCGGACGCCGTGCCGCTGGGCCGCGTACAGCGTCAGCGAGCCCCAGCCGCAGCCGATGTCCAGCAGCCGCGCACCGGGGCGCAGCCCCAGCTTCCCGCAGATCAGCTCCAGCTTGTCGCGCTGCGCGTCGGCGGGGCCGTACGCGGGGTCGTCGCTGGTCCAGTAGCCGCAGGAGTACGCCATCGTGTCGTCGAGGAGGAGGGCGTAGAAGGCGTTGGAGAGGTCGTAGTGGTGGCTGATCGCGGCCCGGTCACGGGCCTTGCTGTGCAGGGCGCCGTCGAGTCCGGTGGCGCGGGCGGCGGGCACCGGCGGCCGGGGCCCGGCCGCCCCGAGGCGCACCGCGGTCCGGGCGGCGCGCAGCCGGTCGGCGAGGCGGGGCCGTGGTGCGGCGAGTCCGCGCTCGCGGACGGCCCGGTGCACGGCCCGCAGGCCCTCGGCGAGGTCGCCCTCGATGTCGATGTCGCCGGTGATGTACGCCTCCGCGAGGCCGAGTTCGCCCGGTTCCCACAGGAGGCGGCGCAGGGCGCGGCGGGCCCGGACGTGGATCAGAGGACCGTCGGCGGCGCCGGTCTCGCTGCCGTCCCACATGCGCACCCTGACCGGGAGCCGGCCGCCGAGGAACTGCTCGACGAGGGGCTCGACGCGCTGGGCGGCCCCGTGGGCGGGGCGCTTGTCCGTGAGTGTCATGCCGTTTCCTGTTCCGGACGGGTCAGCAGCAGCTGCCGCACGTCGAGGTAGCCGGAGCGGAAGCCCGCTTCGGAGTAGGCGAGGTAGAGGGTCCACATGCGGCGGAAGGTCGCGTCGAAGCCGAGGGCGTCGACGGCTTCGGCCTCTTCGGTGAAGCGTTCGCGCCACAGCCTGAGCGTTTCGGCGTAGTGCGTGCCGAAGCCGTCGGACCGTTCGACGCGCAGCCCGGTGCGGTCGGCGGTGACCCGGTCGATGGCCTCCGTGGACGGGAGCTGGCCGCCCGGGAAGATGTACTTCTGGATCCAGGTGAAGGTGGACCGGCCGGCCCGCATGCGGTCGTCGGGCATGGTGATGGCCTGGAGGGCGATCCGGCCGCCGGGGCCGAGCAGCCGGTCCAGGGTGCGGAAGTAGACGGGCCAGAACTCCGCGCCGACCGCCTCGATCATCTCGACGCTGACGATCGCGTCGTAACTCCCCTCGATGTCCCGGTAGTCGCAGAGCCGGACGTCGACCCGGTCCGCGTGGCCGGCCGCCGCGATCCGCCGGAGCGCCAGGTCGCGCTGCTCGCGGGAGAGGGTGACGGAGACGACGTGGGCGCCGCGCGCGGCGGCGCGGATCGCGAGTTCGCCCCAGCCGGTGCCGATCTCCAGGAGCCGGGTGCCGGGGCCGACGGCGGCGAGGTCGAGCAGCCGGTCGATCTTGCGGTGCTGGGCGGCGGGGAGCAGGGCCGGCTCGGCGGGGAAGCCGCGGAAGAGCGCGGACGAGTAGCTGAGCGTCTCGTCCAGGAAGAGCGCGAACAGGTCGTTGGACAGGTCGTAGTGGTGGCTGATGTTGGTCCGGGCCCCTTCGCGGGTGCCGGTCTGGGCCTCGGGGTGGCGCCGCGCCCACAGTCCGCGCAGCCGTTGCAGGGGCGGCGGGACCAGGGTGGCGACCTCTCCCGCCAGGACCGTGAGGACGCCGACCGGGTCGGGTGCGTCCCATTCCCCCGCCATGTACGACTCGCCGAAGCCGATGAGCCCGGCCGCGCCGATCCTGCGGAAGAAGGCGTCGGGGTCGCGGACGTCCATCAGCGGCCCGCCGAGCCCGATGTCCTCGCGCCCGCCGAGCCGGACGCGCAGCGGCAGCCGGGCCAGGGCTCTGCGGACGATCCGCTCGGCGACGGCCGTCCGCAGCCGGGAGGCGCGGGGCGGGGTCACGACGTCCGGCCAGCGCGCCGGGTCGGTCCCGGAGCCCGTGACGGGGGCGGGCACGGCCGGAGTACGGAACGTGGAGGCGGTCATCGCATGCCTTCCTGGGTGCGGTGGTGGGGGCGGGGCCGGACGGGCAGCCCACGCAGGTAGAGGCGTATGCCGTGCAGCCGGATGGCGGCGGAGACGACGGCCGTGGACCAGGGGTGCCGCAGGGCGAGGGCGAGCAGGACCCGGGCGGTCGCCGGGCGTCGCTCGCCCCGGACGGTCGCGGTGAACGGCCGGGTTCCCGCGCGCTCCAGGTGGACCGTCAGCCGCAGTTCCGGCCCCGGTTCCGGCAGCCGCATCCAGTACTCGCCGTCGGTGCCGAAGAACGGCGATACGTAGAACTCCTTGCTGGTGACCGACCGCCCCCGGTCGTCGGGGCGCAGCAGGTAGCAGTGGCGTTCGCCGTACGTGTTGTGCACCTCGGCGACCGTGCACAGCGGGGTGCCGTCGGCGCGCCGGCACCAGTAGACGGTCAGCGGATTGAAGACGTATCCGAGGACCCGGGCCTGGCTCAGCATGAGGACGGTGCCGTCGGCGAGGTCGATGCCCCGGGCGGCCAGGAAGCGGACGAGCCCGGCCCGGATGGTCGGGGCGGTGCCGCCGAAGTGGTCGCGGGCGTCGAAGCGGGCGAGGAAGCGCAGACCGCGCGGCAGCGGCGGGGGCCCGTCGGGGTCCGTCAGCCACAGGTAGGTGCGGTGCTGGAAGCCGTACCGGGTGGGCGCGGTCCGTATGTGGCTGATCGTGCAGGGGTAGAGGGCGTTCACCAGTCCACCCCCAGGGCCGCCGCGGCCTCGGCGCCCGAGCGGCAGCCGTCCTCGTGGAACCCCCAGCCGTGGTAGGCGCCCGCGTAGGCGGTGACCGGCCCGGACAGGGCGGGCAGCCGGGCCTGGGCGGCCACCGACTCCGGGGTGTAGACGGGGTGCTCGTAGACCATCCGGGCCCGGACGAGTCCGGGGGCGACGCGGTCGGCCCCGTTGAGCGTGACGACGAAGGTCTCCGGGGCGTCGAGGCGCTGGAGCCGGTTCATGTCGTAGCTGACGGTGACGTGGGAGGCGTCGGCGGCGCAGCCGGGCATGAGGTAGTTCCAGGAGGCGCGGGCGCCGGGCGCCGTGGGCAGCAGCCGGGTGTCGGTGTGCAGCAGGGTCGCGTTGCGGGAGTAGCGGAAGGCGCCCAGGGTGCGGCTCTCCTCGTCGGTCGGGTCGGCGAGGAGGCGGAGCGCCTGGTCGGGGTGGGTGGCGACGACGACGTGGTCGAAGGGTTCGGTGGTGCCGTCGTCGGTGGTGATCCCGACGCCGTCGGCGTGCCGGCGGATGCTGCGGACCGGGGTGGCGGTGCGGACGGTGGAGAGCTGTTTGGTCACGCGCTCCACATAGGCGCGGGAGCCTCCGGTGACGGTCCGCCAGACCGGGGAGCCGCCGATCGTGAGCATGCCGTGGTGGTCGAGGAAGCGGAAGAGGTAGCGGGCCGGATAGCGCATCGCGGTCACCGGGTCGCAGGACCAGACCGCCGCCACCACGGGCGTCAGGAAGTGCGCGGTGAAGTACGGCGAGAAGCGCCCGCGCGCGGCGAACTCCCCCAGGGTCAGCGTCTCCGCGTCCGGTCCGCCGTCCCGCAGCAGCCGCCGGGCCAGCCGGTGGAAGCGGGGGACGGCGGCGAGCATCCGCGGGTAGGCGGGGTCGCGGAAGGACGCCGGGCGGGCGAGGAGACCGGCCGGGCCGCGGGCGCCCGCGTACTCCAGGCCGCATCCCTCGCACCGGACGGACATGCTCATCTCCGACTCCTGCGTGGGCACGCCGAGTTCCGCGAAGAGCCGCAGCAGGTGCGGGTAGGTGCGCCGGTTGTGCACGATGAAGCCGGAGTCGACGCGGTGGACGCGGCCGTCGGCCCCGGGCAGGTCGTGGGTGTGGGCGTGGCCGCCGACCCGGTCGTCCGCCTCGAACATCGTCACGTCGTGGGTCCTTCGCAGGATGTGGGCGGCCGTGAGTCCGGCCACCCCGCTGCCCACGACGGCCGTGCGTCGCCGCCTGTCGCTCATCGCGCTCCTTCCGGGCACCGGCCCCGACGCCCATGCCTCTTCACCACTGATTCGTTGCCGACGGCTCGGCGGATTGGCGTAATCCGCCGATCACTCGATCGGGTGACAAGACCAATCCGCCCGGGCACCCGGCACCGAATCCCCGCCGTGAGTGAAGAGCGGAACGACCTGGAGACCGGGGCCACCGAGCCCCGGCGGTCCCGAGCGCTGCGTGCGGCCTGTGCCGCGCTCGGCGGGGTGATCGCCGGGTTCGCCTCCCTGGCCGTCGCCGAGCTGGCGGCGGCGGTCGTGCGGCCCGAGGCGGGTCCGGTCGCGGCGGTGGGCGGTGCGGTGATCGACCGCACTCCCCCGGCGCTCAAGGACTTCGCCGTACGGAACTTCGGGACCAACGACAAGCTGGTCCTGGAGCTCGGCATCCTGGCGGTCCTGGCGCTGTTCGCCGTGGCGGTCGGGCTGCTGACGCTCCGCCACCGGATCGCCGGGTCCGCGGCCGTGCTGGTCTTCGGCGCGGTCGGGGCGACGGCGGCGGTCGGACGGCCGGAGGGCCGGCTCTCGGACGCGCTGCCCTCCGTGGTGGGCGCCCTGGCCGGCGCCGGGGTGCTCTACCTGCTGTCCGGGCGGCTGTACCCGGCCCGCTCGTACGGGGAGCGGCCGGCCGGGGGCTTCGACCGGCGCGGGTTCGTCGTCGCGGCGGGGGTCGCGGCGGTGGCCTCGGCCGGGGCCGGGCTGCTGGGGCGGCGGCTCACCTCCGCCGTGCAGGCCGGGGCGGAGGCGTCCCGCCGGGATCTGAAGCTCCCGGTGCCCGCCTCGCCCGCCCCCGCCGTACCGGCGGGCGCACAGCTGGGGATCCGGGGGCTGAGCCCGTTCGTCACGCCGAACAAGGACTTCTACCGCGTCGACACGGCCCTGGTCGTGCCGAGGGTGGACGCCGGGGCGTGGCGGCTGCGGATCCACGGCAAGGGCGTGTCCCGGCCCGTGACGCTGAGTCTGCGGGACCTGATGCGCCGCGAAGCCGTGGAGCGTGACATCACGCTGACCTGCGTCTCGAACGAGGTGGGCGGGCCGTACGTCGGCAACGCCCGGTGGCTCGGCGTGCGCCTGGCCGACCTGCTCCGCGAGGCTGGGGTGCGCCCGCCGTCCGAGGGCGGACCGGCCGACCAGCTCGTGGCGCGTTCGGTGGACGGCATGACGATCGGCACCCCGGTCGAGGACGTCATGGACGGCCGCGAGGCCCTGCTCGCCTTCGGCATGAACGGGGAGCCGCTGCCCTTCACCCACGGCTTCCCGGTCCGGATGGTCGTACCCGGCCTGTACGGATATGTGTCGGCCTGCAAGTGGATCAAGGACATCGAGCTGACCACCTTCGACGCGTACGACGCGTACTGGGTGAAGCGGTCCTGGTCCCGGCGGGCGCCGATCAAGACCCAGGCCCGCATCGACACCCCGCGCCCCTTCGCGTCCCCGAAGGCGGGCACGGTGCCGGTCGCCGGGGTCGCCTGGGCCCAGCCCCGCGGGATCACCCGGGTCGAAGTCCGGGTGGACGGCGGCCCGTGGCATCCGGCGCGGCTGGCGGCGGGGGCCGGCCGGGACGTCTGGCGCCAGTGGGTGTGGGAGTGGCCGGCCACCCCGGGCAACCACACCCTGGAGGTCCGCGCGACCGACGGGACCGGCGCCGTCCAGACCGCCCGGCGCGTCGGCACCGTGCCGAACGGGGCGACCGGCCGGCACTCGGTGGTGGTCGACGTGACCTGATCCCCGCGGCCCGGCCGCCTCCCCCACGTGCGCCTCGTCCGCCCCGGCCTCGCGCACCCCTGATCAACTACCGTACGCAATCAATCGATTACCCAAACAGGAGTACACCATGAAGGTCATCCACGCCCGCCGCGCCGCCCTCGCCCTCACCGCGGCGGCGATCCTGCCGCTGGCCCTGACGGCCTGCTCCAGCGACTCCAAGGACAGCGCGTCCGGATCGAGCGCGAGCTCCGCGAAGGCCCCCGCCTCGCCGTCCGCCGAGAAGTCCATGGACACCGACAAGCCCTTCGGCCCCGCCTGCGCCTCGGTCCCGAAGAGCGGCTCGGGCTCCTTCTCCGGGATGGCGCAGGACCCGGTGGCCACGGCGGCCTCGCACAACCCGGCCCTGTCCACCCTGGTCACCGCGGTCAAGAAGGCCGGCCTGGTGGACACCCTCAACAACGCCCAGAACATCACCGTGTTCGCGCCCACCAACGACGCCTTCGCCAAGGTCCCGAAGGCCGACCTGGACAAGCTCCTCGCCGACAAGGACGCGCTCACCAAGGTCCTCACGTACCACGTCGTGGGCCAGAAGCTGACGCCGAAGCAGCTGGAGAAGGGCTCTTTCGAGACGCTGGAGAAGGGCGAGCTGAAGACGTCCGGCTCGGACATGACGTACACCGTGAACGACTCCTCGAAGGTCGTCTGCGGCAACGTCCCCACGGCCAACGCCACGGTCTACATCGTGGACACGGTCCTGATGCCGCCCGCCGCCTGATCACACCCCTCGCGGCGGGCCGTACGGCCCGCCGCGAGGCCTCGTCCGGCCGGTGCGGATCCTGCGGAGATCGAGTCGCCTTGAAGCTACACATAAGCGACAGATAAGAGCAGAATGGACAGTGCGGGCCACTTCCCGCGCGTGGCGGTGACCGGGTCCGCATGATCCGAAGGGGACGAAACTCATGTCAAACGTCTCGCACGTCGGCCACGACATGGCCGGACACCCCGATGTGTCGGAAATGAACGACCGCTACGCACGCGTGATGGGCGGTCGCGATGTGGCGCTCGTGGACGCACCGGTCTTCCTGGTCGGCCTCTACTGCGCCGTCTCTCCGTGGGTGCTGCACTTCACCACCTCGCAGTCCGCGCTGGTGACGCACAACCTGGTCATGGGCATCGCGATCGCCGTGCTCGGCCTCGGGTTCACCGCGATGCCGCAGCGGATGTACGGCCTGAGCTGGGCCATCTGCGCGATGGGTGCCTGGATGATCATCTCGCCCTGGGTGGTCGGCAGCAGCCCGGACACCGGCGTCATCCTCAACAACGTCATCATCGGCGGACTGACCGCCCTGCTCGGACTGGTCTGCGCGGGCGCGTCGATGAAAATGAGCCGAGGCGGCCGGTCCTAGCCGGCCCTCTCCCGGGGGAAGGGAACCCCGTACGAAAGCCGGCCGGACCCACCATGATCCGGCCGGCTTCCGCGTGTCTCAGCCCAGGGAGCTGTACGCGACGACGCCACGCAGCACCTCGTCGACCGCCTTGCGGGCGCTCCGGGCCACCGTGCTGTTCTCGCGCGGCGCGGCGGCGGCCACCTGGCCGAGCACGTCGATGACCTGCTTGCACCAGCGCACGAAGTCGCCCGCGGGCATGTCCGCCTCGCGCAGTACCTCGTCCAGCGAGCGGCCGGACGCCCACATGTACACCGCCCAGGCGAAGCCGAGGTCCGGTTCGCGCTGGCCGACCCCCTCCGCCTGGTTGATCTTGAAGTCCTCCTCCAGGGAGTCGAGCCGGCCCCAGATGCGGACCATCTCGCCCAGCGCGGTCCTCGCGGGCCCCGACGGCAGCTTCGGCGCCACCGCGTCGTCGGCCTGCCGCGCCTCGTACACGAGGGCGGAGACGCACGCCGCGAGCTCCGCCGCGTTCAGCCCCTCCCAGACGCCGGCGCGCAGGCACTCGCTGGCCAGCAGGTCCAGCTCGCCGTAGAGCCGGGCCAGCCGCTTCCCGTGCTCGGTGACCTCGCTGCCGCGCAGGTAGTCCAGCTCGGTGAGCAGGGCGACGATCCGGTCGAAGGTGCGGGCGATGGTGTTGGTGCGCCCCTCGATGCGGCGCTCCAGCTGCCGGGTGTCGCGCTGGAGCCGGTGGTAGCGCTCGGCCCAGCGGGCGTGGTCCTCGCGCTCGTCGCACCCGTGGCAGGGGTGGGCGCGCAGCTCGGCCCGCAGGCGCGCGATCTCGCGGTCGTCGGCGGCGGGGGCGCGCCCCCGGCGGTGCCGGTCCGGGACGATGTGCCCGGCCTTGGTCCGCAGCGCGGAGGCCAGATCCCGGCGGGACTGCGGCGAGCGCGGGTTGAACGACTTCGGCACCCGCATCCGCTCCACGGCCTCCACGGGCACCGGGAAGTCGATCGAGGCGAGGCGCTTCACCTGGCGCTCGGCGGTCAGCACCAACGGGCGTGGCCCGTCGTGGTACTCCATGCCGCGGTGCCCGTGCCCGTTGGTGCGCCCGGCCGGGAGACCGGGGTCGAGCACGAGCGCGAGACCGGCGAACTTGCCGGTCGGCACGTGGATGACGTCGCCGGGCTTCAGCTTCTCCAGGGACGCCGCGGCGGCGGCCCGCCGCTGGGACGCGCCCTGCTTGGCCAGCTCCGTCTCCCGGTCCTTGAGGTCGCGGCGCAGCCGCGCGTACTCCTCGAAGTCGCCGAGGTGGCAGGTCATGCCTTCGCGGTAGCCCTCCAGGCCCTCCTCGTTGCGCTGGACCTGGCGGGAGATCCCGACGACCGACCGGTCCGCCTGGAACTGCGCGAAGGACGTCTCCAGCAGTTCGCGCGAGCGGTGCCGCCCGAACTGGTGGACCAGATTCACGGCCATGTTGTACGAGGGGCGGAAGCTGGAGCGCAGCGGATACGTGCGGGTGCCGGCGAGTCCGGCGAGGGCGCCCGGGTCCATGCCGCGCTGCCAGAGCACCACGGCGTGGCCCTCGACGTCGATCCCGCGGCGCCCGGCCCTGCCGGTGAGCTGGGTGTACTCGCCGGGGGTGATGTCGGCGTGCTGCTCGCCGTTCCACTTGACGAGCTTCTCCAGGACCACCGAGCGGGCGGGCATGTTGATGCCGAGCGCCAGCGTCTCGGTCGCGAAGACGGCCTTGACGAGGCCCCGGACGAACAGCTCCTCGACGATCTCCTTGAACCTGGGGAGCATCCCGGCGTGGTGCGCGGCGATGCCCCGCTCCAGGCCCTCCAGCCATTCGTAGTAGCCCAGGACGTGCAGGTCCTCGGACGGGATGGACGCCGTCCGCTCCTCCACGATCTCCCGGACGGTCCGGCGGCTGTCGTCGTCGTTGAGCCGGAGCCCGGCGTGCAGGCACTGCTGGACGGCGGCCTCACAGGCGGCCCGGCTGAAGATGAACGTGATCGCGGGGAGCAGCCCCTCGGCGTCCAGCCGGTCGATGACCTCGGGGCGGGACGGCGTCCAGATCCGGCTGCGCTGGCGCCGCTCGCGCTCGCGGTCCGCCTCGCGCACCATCTTGCCGCGCCGGCGCTCGCGCGGGTTGTACCCGCGCTGGTTCTCCATGCGGGCCAGGCGGACGAGGTCGGGGTTGACCTCGCGGCGGCCGGTGCCGCGGCCGCCGTGGTCGGTCTCCTCCTCGAAGAGGTCGTACATCCGGCGCCCGGCCAGCACGTGCTGCCAGAGCGGGACCGGCCGCTGCTCGGAGACGATCACCTCGGTGTCGCCGCGCACGGTGTCCAGCCAGTCGCCGAACTCCTCCGCGTTGGACACGGTCGCCGACAGGGAGACCAGGGTGACCGACTCGGGGAGGTGGATGATCACCTCTTCCCAGACGGCGCCCCGGAAGCGGTCGGAGAGGTAGTGCACCTCGTCCATGACCACGTATCCGAGGCCGTTCAGCGCCTGGGAGCCCGCGTACAGCATGTTCCGCAGGACCTCGGTGGTCATGACGACGACCGGGGCGTCCGCGTTGACGCTGTTGTCACCGGTGAGGAGACCGACCTTGTCGGAGCCGTAGCGCCGGACCAGGTCGGCGAACTTCTGGTTCGACAGGGCCTTGATCGGCGTGGTGTAGAAACACTTGCGGCCCTGCTCCAGGGCGAGGTGCACGGCGAATTCGCCGACGATCGTCTTGCCCGAGCCGGTGGGGGCGGCGACGAGCACGCCCTTCCCGCCCTCCAGCGCCTTGCACGCCTCGATCTGATACGGGTCGAGAGCGAAGTCGTACATCTCGCGGAACGGCCCGAGAGCGGTCGCCTGCTCGGCCGCCCGGAGCCGGGAAGCCTGGTAGCGCTCAGCTGGTGAGAGGTCCTCTGTCATCTTGCTGTCGAGCCTACCCGCCACCTCTGACAGTGACGCGATCTTTAATCGCCCATGGTCCGCGCATCGGGACCGGCCCCCAGCACCCGTACCGCCCTCGGCACGCAGGTGGCGGTCAGCGGCAGGGCGCCGAGCGGTTCGCCGTCCGCGTAGGCGGTGACGCCGAGGGCTTCGAGGGTGACCGACGAGGCCCGGTGCACGGTGACGACGGGGTGGCTGAGGTGCGTCCCCTTGTACACCCGGGGGAAGACCCTGAGCAGGGTCGTACGGCTGCACTCGCCGACCACCGTGATGTCGAAGAGGCCGTCGTCCATGACCGCGTCGGCGCACATCCGCATGCCGCCGCCGTACGAGGTGCCGTTGCCGACCGCGACGAGCGTCGCCTGCAGCTCCCGGGGCGGCCCGCCGTCGAGGGTCATGCGGTACGTGACCGGCTTGAAGGCGGCCAGCTCGGCGAGGATCGCCAGGTCGTACTTGAAGCGGCCGCCCACCCAGCGCATACGGTTGCCCCGGTCGTTGACCCGGGAGTCGAAGCCGGAGGCGAGCACGGAGCCGAACCAGCGCTCCCCGGCCCGCCCGAGGTCGATCTCGCGCACCGGCGCCCGCCCCTTGAGCGCGTCGGCCGCGAGCCGCCCCGCCGCCTCCGGGTCGCGTATCGGCAGGCCCAGGGCGCGCGCGAAGTCGTTGCCGGTCCCCACCGCCACCACGCCGAGCGGGATGAGCGTCCCGGCGACCGCTTGGAGGGCCAGCGACATGAGCCCGTCCCCGCCGACGGCTATGAGCGCGCCCGTCCCCTCCGCGACCGCGTCCCGCGCCCGGCGCAGCGCGTCACCGGCGTCCTCGCCGAGGATCGTGCGTACGGAGAAACCGGCCTCCCGCAAAGCGGAAGCGGCCGGCTGCGCGGCTCGCGCGCCCCGGCCGCGTCCCGCGGTGGGATTGACGAAGAGGGTGATCTCGCTGGTCACCCGGGGACCCTACAAGGTCAGGTGATGTCGTCGTAACCGTCTCGCGCGGAGGATCGTCCGCCGTCGGACTGGCCGGGCAGCGTCGGTGACGCCGAGACCTGCTCCATGTCGCCGATGTCCTCGGGGGTGAGGTCCAGCTCCGACGCCTCGTCGTCGTCGAGGTCGGCGTCCGGGTTGTTGCGCCTCCGGCGCCGGTCGTTGGCCATGCAGACGCCGAGGGCGAGGAAGTACAGCAGCACGATGGGCGCGGCCAGCGTGATCATCGTGAGCGGGTCGCCGGTCGGGGTCGCCACGGCGGCGAAGATCGTGATGCCCATGACCATCCAGCGCCACCAGGAGGCGAGTCGCTTGGCCGTGAGTATCCCGGTGAAGTTCAGCAGGACGAGCAGCAGCGGCAACTCGAAGGCGAGGCCGAACACGACCACCATGCGCGTGATGAAGTCGAGGTACTCGTCGACCGGCAGCAGGGGCTTCGTGTCATGCGGGGTGAATTCCTGAAGCACGGACGCGGTCTGCGGCATCAGCACGTAGGCGAGGGTCGCGCCCGCGAGGAAGAGCGGCGCACCGACGCCCACGAAGGAGAGCGCGTACCGCTTCTCGTGCTTGTGCAGGCCGGGCGCGAGGAACGCCCACAGCTGGTACAGCCAGACCGGGGAGGAGATCACCACCCCTGCCATGAGGGAGACCTTGAGCGCGATGGAGAACGGGGCGACGATTCCGTTCACCGTCATCTCGGCACACGGCTTGCCGTTGAGCTGCCTCGCCTCACCATGGGCGCAGCCGACCGACTCCAGGATGGGCTTGATCAGGAAGGTGATCAGGTCCTGGTAGAAGAAGGCCGTGATCGAGGTGATCACGAGGATCGCCACAACCGCGATCAGCAGTCGGTTACGCAACTCTCGCAGGTGATCAGCGAGAGGCATCCGCCCCTCGCTGTCCTTCTCCTGCTTGCGGGCAGACTTGAGCAACCCACTTCCCTCGTCTCGTGCGGCGGCTGACGGATGAGTCCGTCAGCGCGGTCAGCTCTGGGTGGTGGGCTTCGCTTCGCTCACCGGACGGGAGCTCGTGACGTCGCCGGGCGCGGCCTGGATCGTACGGGCGGCGGCCTGCGGGTCGGCGGGGGCGTCCGTGGTGGCGGGGGCCGTCGGCTCGTCGTCCTTCTTCATGGCCTTGGCCTCGCTCTTGAGGATGCGGGCCGACTTGCCGAGCGAACGGGCCATGTCGGGAAGCTTCTTGGCGCCGAACAACAGCAGGATGACAGCGATGATCAGTACGATCTCGAGAGGCTTCAGATTGCCCATGATGTGCTTCCTTCTGGCTGAGGCGGCTGGAGGTGGGCTCGCTGCCCTTGAGTGGCGGATACACATCCGACCATTCGCCGGCAGCGATCGTAACCCGCGGGAGTAAACGCGAGGCAATGCCCGTGCATACTTTCGATAGCGGCCCGCACCTCCCTGCCTGGGCCGTCCTGCAGCAGCGTACCTCCCGGGCTCCCGAAACAGGAGGCCGCGTCCACGGGGCCTCTAGGGGGCGTCTTGCCGATCATGGCCGGGTCCGGCCCTGATCGACAAGACACCCCCTAGGGCAGGGTCTTCCCCGTCGCGGCGAGCCGTTCGGCCGCGCGTTCCAGGTCGTCGGCGGCGCGGTTGATGCGCTCCGTGGTGCGGGTCACCTGGTGGCCGAGGCGCTGGGCCTCGATGAACACCCTGATGGCCAGCGTGCCGAGCACGGCGATTCCGAGGAATCCCAGAGCGATGGCGAGCATGGGCCAGAACATGCGCGAGGAGCCTTTCAGGAGCCGGTGTGCAGACGCAGCGTGCGGACGCCGCCGTCGGTGAGGAGCTCCACTATCCGCTCCCCCGCCGGCTTACGGACGCACGCGGTGCAGTCGGGGCAGGTGAAGGAGTAGAACGTGGTGCGGCTGGTCGCGCCGATCACCAGCCGGAACTCCGCCGCCGCCAGCTCGAACCGCGCGCGGCAGTCCGGGCAGGCGGCCTTGAAGCGCGCCGACTCCGGCACCGCCACGGTGGGCACGGCGGCGCGGCCCGGCAGCGCGGACAGGTGGCCCATGTCTACCGCCGCCCCTTCAGGCCGGGCCGTCGTACGCGGCGAGCGCCGCCCGCGCCGCACTCCGCGCGCTCTCGGCCAGCTCCGGGGGCGAGACGATGCGCCCCTCCCGGCCGAGCCGCAGTGCGAGCCGGCGCAGTGAGGCCGGGTCCGGGGTGCGCAGGGTGATCCGCAGACCGCCGTCGGGCCGTTCCTCGGCCCGGTCGTGCGGGTAGTACTCGGCGACCCAGCGCCCGCCGGGGCCGACCTCGATCACGACTTCCGGGTCCTCGGCAGCCGGCTGGACCAGCCCCTCGGACAGGTCGCGCAGCTCCAGCTCGGGCGGGGCGGCGGGCTCGTCGAGGAGCCGGATCTCGGCGACCCGGTCGAGGCGGAAGGTGCGCCGGTCCTCGGAGGAGCGGCACCACGCCTCCATATAGGTGTGCCCGACGGCGAAGAGCCGGATCGGGTCCACCTCGCGCTCGGTGAGCTCGTCGCGGGCGGGCGAGTAGTAGCGCAGCCAGAGCCGGCGCCGCTCCGAGATCGCCCGGTCCACTTCGGCGAAGACGCCGCCCTCGGACTCGAAGGTGACCGAGAGCCGGGAGCTGGCGGCGCCCACCTCTCCGGCGGCGGTCTCCAGCTTGGCGGTGGCCCGCAGCAGCGCCTGCCGGTCGCTCTCGCGCAGCCCGGGCAGGGTCGCCACGGCGCGGGCGGCGACCAGCAGGGCCGTCGCCTCGTCGGCGGCGAGCCGCAGCGGTTCGGCGACGTCGTCCGCGTTGTGCCACCAGATGCGGTCGCCGTCGGTGTCGATGTCGAGGAGGTCGCCGCCCCGGAAGCTGGTCCCGCACATGGGCAGCACGTCCAGGTCGGAGATCAGCTCGTCCTCGGTGATCCCGAAGGCCCGGGCGACGTCCTGGACGTGGGCGCCGGGGCGCTCGCGCAGATACGTCACCAAGGAGAGCATCCGGCGCGTCTGGTCGATGGCGTTCGTGGCCATGGAAAACGTTCCCCTCAGTCCTTGGCCACGGCGCGCAGCCGGTCCACCACGTCGGCCCGCAGGTCCTCGGGTCCGGTGACGACGACGTCGGGCCCGAACTCCACGAGCCAGGCGTCCAGGCCGTGTCCGTACGGGATCTCCAACTCGTCCCAACCGTTCCCGAGTTCCCGGACCGACAGGGCGCGGGCGCGCAGCGGGTAGCCGGAGTCGGTGCGGAGCCGGATCAGGGCGGTCCTGGTGGCCGTCTCGCCGGCCCAGCTCTCCACGGTCTCGCGGACGGTGACCACGTCGGGCACCTCGGCGGTGAAGGCACCGGCCCGGGACCGGACCTTGCCGGTGATCCGGGAGAGCCGGAAGACGCGCTCGGCGCCCCGCTCCCGGTCCCAGCCGGCGAGATACCAGTGGCCGCGCCAGCATTCCAGGGTCCACGGCTCGACCTGGCGCTGTTCGGGCTGGGCGGCGTTCGCCTTGCGATAGTCGAAGGTCACCGGGCGGCGGTCGCGGCAGGCCAGCATCAGGGGTTCGAACGCGGCCTCGTGGACGGGGATGCGGGGTTCGAGGGCACTGTGCACCTCGTAGGTGTCCCCGGTCTCGGGCATCCCGGCCGCGCGCAGCTTCTGCAGGGCCCCGCTGGCCGCGCCGGCGAGGCGGGCCTGCTGCCAGACCTTGGCGGCCAGGCCGAGCGCGGCGGCCTCCTCGGCGTCCAGCGTGATGGGCGGCAGCCGGTTGCTGTCGCGGCGGGCGAGGTAGCCGGTGTCGCCGTCCAGGTTCTCCACGGTCTCGATGACCAGACCGAGTTCGCGCAGGTCGTCCTTGTCGCGTTCGAACATCCGGTTGAAGGCGTCGTCGGAAGCCGCTTCGAGGTACGCCTCGATGGAGCCGCGCAGCTCGCGCTTGCTGAGCGGGCGCCGGGTCCCCAGCAGACACAGCGCCAGGTTCATCAGCCGCTCGGCCTTGGCAATCGCCATCGGCGCCCTTTCCCTTGTGCTCTACGACGCTCGACCGTACCGCCCCGGGGTGTCCGGACAAAAGCGAGGGCCCGCACCTCGCGGTGCGGGCCCTGCTCGTCCTGCGCGCGGGATCAGACGGCGACCAGGTCGCAGACGAAGATCAGCGTCTCGCCCGGGGCGATCGCGCTGCCCGCACCGCGGTCACCGTAGCCGAGGTGCGCGGGGATGATCAGCTGGCGGCGGCCGCCGACCTTCATGCCCTGCACGCCCTTGTCCCAGCCGGCGATGACCTGGCCGGCACCGAGCTGGAACTGCAGCGGCTTGCCGCGGTTCCACGAGGCGTCGAACTCCTCGCCGGTGGAGAAGGCGACACCCACGTAGTGGACGGAGACGAACTGGCCGGGCTTGGCCTCCTCGCCGTCGCCCTCCCAGATGTCCTTGATCTCCAGATCGGCCGGCGGCTCGCCACCCGGGAAGTCGACCTCGGGCTTGTCGATGCTCACTGACTTGCTCCTCTTACAGATGAACTGGGCAACCGGGACAGTCTTACATCTTCGCCAGGATGTCCACGGCGAACACCAGCGTGGAGTTGGCGGGGACGCCCGACTGCTCCTTGTCACCGAGGCCCTGGTCCGGCGGCACGACCAGCAGGACGCGGCTGCCGATCTTCTTGCCGACCAGGCCGTCCTTCAGGCCCTTGAGGGTGACCTGCGCCAGCGGGAAGGTCTGCGTCTTGCCGGTGGTGTACGTGTTGTCGAACTCCTTGCCGTCCTTCCAGAGCTTGGCCACGTAGTTCACGACGACCGAGTCGGTCTCCTTGACCACGTCGCCCTTCGACTCCAGCACGTAGTTGGAGACCAGCTTCTTCGGCGGGGCGGCCTTGCTGGGGATGGTCAGGCTCGGCGCCTTGCCGTCGGTGTTGGTGCCCACCTTCGGCAGGTCCATGTTGTCCTGGGCGACGGCGGTGCCCTTGGCCGAGGCCGGGATCTGCTTCGCCTTCAGGATGTCCACGACGAAGACCAGGGTGGCGTTCGGCTTGATGTCGCCCTGACCCTGGGCCCCGTAACCGAGGTCCGGCGGGATGACGAGCTGGACCCTGCTGCCGACCTTCTGGCCGACCAGGCCCTTCTCCCAGCCCTGGATGACCATGCCCGCGCCGAGCGTCAGGTCGAACGGCTGCTTGCGGTCGAAGCTGTTGTCGAACGGCTTGGTGGAGTCGTACGCCTGACCGAGGTAGTTGACCTGGGTCACGTCGCCGTTCTTGAGCTTCGCGCCGTCGCCCTCGCTGATGACCTTGGTCTTCAGCTCCTTGGGCGGCGTGCCCGTGCCCTTGGCCAGAGTGGGCTTCTCACCGAACTTCGCGCCCGCGGTGATGGCGGGGAAACCGCCCTTGGAGGGGGCGGACGCGGAGGCGGAAGCGGAGTCGGAGCCCTTGTCGTCGCTGCCACAGGCCGCTGACGACAACAGCAGCAGGGGGACGACGAGAAGGCCGGCAAGTCGGCGCACTGGTTCCTCAGATCTCAGACGGCATATGTGGGGGACACGCCCCGGGGGTTCCGGGACCCCGCCACTCTAGGCCGTACGAAGGGCCCCGTACGAGGAACGTACGGGGCCCGAGTCGCACCGGCGCCGGAGCGTATCCTGCGCCTCACATACCCGCGATCAGCTTCTCCACGCGGTCGTCCACCGACCGGAACGGGTCCTTGCAGAGCACCGTCCGCTGCGCCTGGTCGTTGAGCTTGAGGTGGACCCAGTCGACGGTGAAGTCCCGCCGCTGCTCCTGGGCCCGCCGGATGAAGTCGCCGCGCAGCCGCGCCCTGGTCGTCTGCGGGGGCACCGACTTGCCCTCGAAGATCTTCAGGTCGTTGCAGATACGGGCGGCCTGGCCCTTGCGCTCCAGCAGGTAGTACAGCCCCCGCCGGCGGTGGATGTCGTGGTAGGCGAGGTCTATCTGGGCGACCCGCGGATTCGACATGGTCATGTTGTGCTTGGCCCGGTACCGCTCGATGAGCTTGTACTTCATGACCCAGTCGATCTCGGTGTCGATCCGGTCGAGGTCCTCGGCCTCGATCGCGTCGAGCGTGCGGCCCCACAGTTCGAGGACGCGCTCGACGTTGCCCGTGCGGATGCCGCGGCGGTCCACGAAGTCCACGGCTTTCTCGTAGTACTCGCGCTGCACCTCTATGGCCGAAGCCTCCCGGCCACTGGCGAGGCGGACCTTGCGCTGCCCGGTGGTGTCGTGGCTGACCTCGCGGATCGCCCGGATCGGGTTCTCCAGGGTCAGGTCCCGCATCACCGTGCCCGCCTCGATCATGCGGAGCACCAGGTCGGTCGCGCCGACCTTGAGCAGCATGGTCGTCTCGGACATGTTGGAGTCCCCGACGATGACGTGGAGGCGGCGGTAGCGCTCCGCGTCCGCGTGCGGCTCGTCACGGGTGTTGATGATCGGGCGGGAGCGCGTCGTCGCGGAACTGACGCCCTCCCAGATGTGCTCGGCACGCTGGCTGACGCAGTAGACCGCGCCCCGGGGGGTCTGGAGCACCTTGCCGGCGCCGCAGATCAGCTGCCTGGTGACGAGGAAGGGAATGAGGATGTCCGCGAGGCGGGAGAATTCCCCGTGCCGGGCGACGAGGTAGTTCTCGTGGCAGCCGTAGGAGTTTCCCGCGGAGTCGGTGTTGTTCTTGAAGAGATAGACGTCGCCGGCGATTCCCTCCTCGTGCAGGCGGCGTTCGGCGTCGACGAGCAGGCCCTCGAGAATGCGCTCGCCGGCCTTGTCGTGGGTGACCAGTTCGGTCAGGTTGTCGCATTCGGGGGTTGCATATTCCGGATGCGATCCCACGTCGAGGTAGAGGCGGGCGCCGTTCCGCAGAAAGACATTGCTGCTGCGGCCCCATGACACAACACGGCGGAAGAGGTAGCGCGCCACTTCATCAGGAGACAGTCGGCGCTGTCCCCTGAACGTGCACGTGACGCCGTACTCGTTCTCCAGCCCGAAAATGCGGCGGTCCATGACTGAACATTACGCCTGATGGCCCGAGCTGAAACCGGGTTCGACGGCACCGTTTCGATCATTTTCCGATCCTCGCACCGCTACGGCGGTACGGGCGGGAGCCGCGAGCACCGATCCGGTGGCCAGCAGAACGAGCAGCGCCGCCACTCCACCGGCCCCCGCTACCGCGAAGCTCCACGCCGTCCCGCCCAGCTCGACGGCCGGACCGGCCACCGCCGTCCCCACGGCCGCGCCCACCCCGAAGGTCGTCACGAGCCAGGAGAACGCCTCCGTCACCGTGCCGCGAGGGGCGTGCCGGTCGACCACGATGAACGAACAGGCGACGGCCGGCGCGAGGAACACCCCGGAGACGGCCGCCAGCACGGTCATCGCGACCGGACCGGGCGTCAGCACCAGCGGCAGATAGCCCAGCGCGAGCAGCCCCACGATCACCCGCAGCCGCCGCTCGGGCGCCCCCGCCCACTGCCGCGCCCCGTACACCACCCCGCCGATCAGGGCGCCGAGCCCCAGGGCCGCCATCAGCCAGCCGTACACCGACTCCCGGCCCAGGTCGTCGGCGTACGCCATCGCGGCCACGGTGATCGAGCCCAGGGCCAGGCCCACGAAGAAGAACGAGCCGAGCAGCGCCAGCAGCCCGGGCGAGCGCAGCGCGCCCAGCCAGTGCGCCTCGCGCGGGGCGGAGCGCCAGGCCCGTGAGGGCTCCGAGAGCACCACCGACAGCGCGCCGAGCACCCCGATCGCGTTGATGACCAGCAGTGCCGTGGCGGGCGACCAGAGGGCGACCAGGAGCGTCACGAGCAGCGGTCCCGCGGTGAACATGACCTCCTGCGCGACGGCGTCCATGGCGTAGGCCCGGTGCACCCGCTCCTCGCCGCCCAGCACGCTCGGCCACAGCGCCCGCAGGCCGCCCTCCAGCGGGGGCGTGAAGAGCCCGGCCACGGCCACCGCCGCGTAGGCGAGCGGCAGCGAGCCGGTCCCCGCCAGGGCGAGCACGGCCATGCCGAGCGCGGAAACGACGGCGGCGGGGAGTTGGACGCGCGGCTGCCCGTACAGGTCGACCGCCCGGCCGAGCAGCGGCTGCCCGACCGCCGTGGCCAGCCCGTACACCGCCGCGAGCGCGCCCGCGACGCTGTAGCTGCCGCCCTCGGCCCGGACGAACAGCACGATCGCGATGCTCGCCGTGCCGTTGGGCAGCCGTCCCACCAGGGTGCCGGTCAGCAGCCTGGCGGCGTGCCGCGCCCGGAGGATGTCCAGATATCCCGCGGCCATGTCCCGCCCCTCTCCCTCGGGTGCCTGTGCGGGCCTACGAGGTTTTACGTATAACTTCCGGGTTCATACGTACCATGAGCCCGTCCGCAGGTCCACCTCACGGGCCTGAACCGAACGGCCCGGAGGCACGCGTGACCAGCCCCGCACCCCCCGGCCCGCCCCGGCCCACCAGCCGCGACGTGGCCCGGGCCGCCGGCGTCTCCCAGGCCACGGTCTCGCTGGTGCTCGGCGAGAAATGGCGGGGCCGGGTCTCCGAGTCCACCGCGGGCCGGGTCCGCGACGCCGCCCGAGTGCTGGGCTACCGGCCCAATCTCGCCGCCCGCAATCTGCGCCTCGGCCGCACCCGGACGGCCCTGCTGGTCGTCCCGGCCCTGACCAACGAGTTCTTCGCCCGGGTGTACACCGGGGCCGCCGCGGTCGCCGCCGAGCACGGCTTCGGGGTCGTCCTCTACCCCTCCCCCGACGGCACGGGCCCGGCCCGCGACCCCTTCCCGTCGGCCCGGGCGGCGCTGGACGGGGTCATCGCCTCCTCCATGGCCGCCGACGCGCTCGACGCCCTGCACGGCGCCGACGTCCCCCTCGTGATGCTGGACAGCGACCCCGCGGCGCCCGGGCCCGCCGCCCGGGTCAACCTGGACATCGCCGACGGGATGCGCCAGGTGGCCCGCCATCTGCTCGCCCTCGGCCACCGGCGCTTCCTCCACCTCGCCTCGGCCGTCGACACCTGGACCTTCGCCTGCCGGGCCGACGCCCTGCGCGAGGAGCTGCGCCGGACCCCCGGCACCGAGGTCCGCACGGTGACCGCCGCCCTGGACGTGCGGGCGGGGCGGGACGCGGCGGAGCGCGCGCTCGGGGAGCCGGGGTTCCGGCCCACCGCGATCGTCTGCGACGACGACATCCTGGCGGCGGGCGCGTGCAAGGCGGCCCGCCGGTTCGGGCTGCGGGTGCCGGACGAGGTCTCGGTCACCGGCTTCGACGATCTGGCCCTGGCCACGGCGGTGGAACCGGAGCTGACCACGGTCCGGCTGCCCGCCGTGCAGGTCGGCGAGCGCGGCATGGCCGCCCTGCTCGCGGTGCTGGACGGCCGCCCCGCCGAGCCGGGCAGCCTGCCGGTGCGGCTGGTGGTCCGCGGCTCCACCGCCCCGCCGCCGGCATGACGGAGCCCCGGTCCGCCTGGGACGGGCCGGGGCTCGGCGGGGCGGGGGGGCGTTACTCCACGTCGCCGCCGGAATCCGTCGTGTCGGTCGTGCCCTTCGGGTCCGTGGTGGCCGCCGGGCTGTCCGTGGACTCGCCGTCCTCCGCGTCGGACGGGGCGTCGGTCGGCGTCGAAGCGGCGGCCTCCGCTTCGAGGAGCCGGGCCAGCTGCCGGCCGACGATCCGCTTGAACTTGCGCTGCTGCGGCCGCGTGCGGTCCAGCACCGCGACCTCCAGCCGGTCGGCGGGGATCTCCCGCTCGTTGCCGTTGGCCTCGCGGGACAGTGCCTGCACCGCCAGCTTCAGCGCCTCGGCGAGGGACATCCCGTCGCGGTGGCGCTGGTCCAGGAAGGTGCTGATCTGCTCCGCGTTGCCGCCGACCGCGACCGAGCCGTGCTCGTCCACGATGGAGCCGTCGTGCGGCAGCCGGTAGATCTGGTCGCCCTCGGGCTCGGTGCCCACCTCGGCGACCACCAGCTCCACTTCGTACGGCTTCTCCGCCGCACTGGAGAAAATGGTGCCGAGCGTCTGCGCGTAGACGTTCGCCAGTCCACGGGCCGTCACATCGTCGCGGTCATAGGTGTAACCGCGCAGATCGGCATAGCGGACTCCGCCGATGCGGAGGTTCTCGTACTCGTTGTACTTACCGGCGGCGGCGAAACCGATCCGGTCGTAGATCTCGCTGAACTTGTGCAGCGCACGGGACGGGTTCTCGCCGACGAACACAATTCCGTCGGCGTACTGCAGCACAACCAGGCTGCGACCGCGGGCGATACCCTTCCGGGCGTATTCCGCCCGGTCGGCCATGGCCTGCTGAGGTGAGACATAGAACGGCGTCGACACCGGCTATCCGTCCCTTTCTGTCAGTGGCGGGAGCATCGAAGAAGCTGGATACGAACGCGGGCTCAGAGCAGCGCGGCGCGCGGGCCGTCGGGCTGTTCCAGGCGGCGTTCCAGAATCGAGCGGGCGATCTCGGAGGATTCCGCGTCGGTCAGCTTCCGGAAGCCCTCGTCCGTGATGACGGTGACGATCGGATAGATACGGCGGCCCACATCCGGGCCACCCGTCGCCGAGTCGTCGTCCGCCGCGTCGTACAGCGCCTGCACGACCAGCGTCAGCGTCTCCTCCTCCGTCAGGTCGTCGCGGTAGAGCTTCTTCATGGAGCCCCGGGCGAAGATGGACCCGGAACCCGTGGACGCGTAGCCGACGTGCTCCTCGGAGCGCCCGCCGGTGACGTCGTAGCTGAAGATGCGTCCGCGCTCGCGGTCGATGTCGTAACCGGCGAAGAGCGGGACCACGGCGAGGCCCTGCATGGCCATCGCCAGATTGCTCCGGATCATCGTGGAGAGCCGGTTGGCCTTGCCCTCCAGGGAGAGCTGGGCGCCCTCCACCTTCTCGAAGTGCTCCAGCTCCAGCTGGAAGAGCTTGACCATCTCCACGGCGAGACCCGCCGTACCGGCGATGCCCACCGCCGAGTACTCGTCGGCCGGGAAGACCTTCTCGATGTCGCGCTGCGCGATCATGTTGCCCATGGTCGCCCGCCGGTCACCGGCCAGGACGACACCGCCGGGGAAGGTCGCGGCCACGATCGTGGTGCCGTGCGGCGCCTCGATGGCGCCCTTCAGGGGCGGCATCTGGCGGTTGCCCGGCAGCATCTCCGGCGCCTGGTCGGACAGGAAGTCCATGAAGGAGGACGATCCCGGCGTCAGGAAGGCAGCCGGCAGACGCCCGGTGCTACGAGTGTTGGCTTCCACGCGTTTCCCTCCAGGTATGCGATGACCCTGCGCCGCATTGCAGTTGAAGCACATTACGTCCCGGACCCTACCCGCCCATCGGCGGTGATCCACATCGAAGACGCGGGCAATCGGACGGGGAGCGCGGTCCGTGCCCGCGGTGTGCGGCACGGGCGCTCTGCCCGTGCCGCACACCCGCCGCCGGCCTCCGGCGCGGGGCCGGTTACTCGCCGCCCTTTTGTACGAATGACCTGACGAAGTCCTCGGCATTCGACTCGAGTACGTCGTCGATCTCGTCCAGGACGTCGTCCACGTCGTCGCTCAGCTTCTCCTGGCGTTCCTTGAGGTCCTCGGAAGCCTGCGCGTCCTGCGCCTGCTCCTCGACCTCCTCCGTGGAGCGCGTCGCCTTCTGCTGTCCGCCGCCGGTGTCCTTGGTCGCCATCTAGCTCACCCCGCTCGGTTCGAAGCACTTGATCAGACCCTACCTACGGGGTCCGACATTGGCCCGGTACTTGTCTCAACGTCCGGAGGTCATCGGAATGATTCCCAGCCCGGAGCCCTTTCAGGCGCTTTCAGCGGCCCGAGAGGACGTCGACCAGCTCCTGCGCCGTGCGGCACCGGTCCAGGAGGGATTTCACGTGCTCCCGGGTGCCGCGCAGCGGCTCCATGGTGGGTACCCGCTGAAGTGAGTCCTGGCCCGGCAGATCGAAGATCACCGAGTCCCAGGAGGCCGCGGCCACGTCGTCCGCGTACTGTTCGAGGCAGCGGCCGCGGAAGTACGCCCTGGTGTCCTCGGGCGGCGCCGTACGGGCCTGCTCGACCTCGCGCTCGTCCAGCAGGCGCTTCATCCGGCCGCGGGCCACCAGACGGTTGTACAGCCCCTTGTCCTGTCGTACGTCCGCGTACTGGAGGTCCACCAGGTGCAGCCGGGCGGCGTCCCAGTCCAGGCCGTCGCGGCGCCGGTAGCCCTCCATGAGCTGCCGCTTCGCCACCCAGTCCAGCTCACCGGCCAGGCTCATCGGGTCGTTCTCCAGCCGGTTCAGGGTGTCCTCCCACCGGCTGAGGATGTCCTTGGTCTGCTCGTCGGCGTCCGCCCCGTACCGCTCCTCGACGTATTTGCGGCCCAGCTCGAAGTACTCCATCTGGAGCTGCACAGCGGTGAGTGTCCGGCCGCTGCGCAGCGTGATGAGCTGCTGGAGCCCGGGGTCGTGGGAGACCTGGTGCAGGGTGCGCACCGGCTGGTCGACGGCCAGGTCGACGTTGATGAAGCCGTCCTCGATCATGGACAGGACGAGCGAGGTGGTGCCCAGCTTCAGATACGTCGAGATCTCGGAGAGGTTCGCGTCGCCGATGATCACGTGGAGGCGGCGGTACTTCTCGGCGTCCGAGTGCGGCTCGTCGCGGGTGTTGATGATGGGGCGCTTGAGCGTGGTCTCCAGGCCGACCTCGACCTCGAAGTAGTCGGCGCGCTGGCTGATCTGGAAGCCGTGCTCGCCGCCGTCCTGGCCGATGCCGACCCGTCCGGCGCCGGTGACGACCTGCCGCGAGACGAAGAACGGCGTCAGGTGGCGCACGATGTCCGAGAACGGGGTCTCCCGCTTCATCAGGTAGTTCTCGTGCGTCCCGTAGGAGGCGCCCTTGTTGTCGGTGTTGTTCTTGTAGAGGTGGATCGGCTGGGCGCCCGGGAGCTGCGCCGCGCGCTCGGCCGCTTCGGCCATGATCCGTTCGCCGGCCTTGTCCCACAGGACCGCGTCCCTGGGGTTGGTGATCTCCGGCGAGCTGTACTCGGGGTGCGCGTGGTCGACGTAGAGCCGGGCCCCGTTGGTGAGGATGACATTGGCCAGGCCGATGTCCTCGTCCGTGAGCTGGCTGGAGTCGGCGGTCTCCCGGGCGAGGTCGAAGCCTCGCGCGTCCCGCAGCGGATTCTCCTCCTCGAAGTCCCAGCGGGCGCGGCGCGCCCGGTGCATCGCCGCCGCGTACGCGTTGACGATCTGGGACGAGGTGAGCATGGCATTGGCGTTGGGGTGTCCGGGGACGGAGATCCCGTACTCCGTCTCGATGCCCATTACTCGCCGTACGGTCATGCGGCCCTCCTTGCCCGGCGGCGCTCCCTTCCGGGGGCGGCGCTCAAGTACCGCTGCTTGTTCGGTGCGTGCGCGGTCTGCCCGTCCCGCGCTGCGTGAACGGGTGGTACGCCTGAGCCTAGAACGCCCGCGTGCCGGTGGGGAGATCAATTGCGTCGTCATTGCCGCGGTGTCGCCGCGGCTGGCCGGAAAGCAACCGGCTGCGGATGCCCGGCGGGCATCCGCAGCCGGTTCGGCCTTTTACAGGTACTGACCGGTGTTGGCCACCGTGTCGATGGAGCGGCCGGTGTCCGCGCCCTGCTTTCCGGTGACGAGCGTGCGGATGAAGACGATCCGCTCGCCCTTCTTGCCGGAGATACGGGCCCAGTCGTCCGGGTTGGTGGTGTTCGGCAGGTCCTCGTTCTCCTTGAACTCGTCCACGCATGCCTGGAGGAGGTGGGAGACGCGAAGGCCCTTCTGGCCGTGGTCGAGGAAGGCCTTGATGGCCATCTTCTTGGCCCGGTCCACGATGTTCTGGATCATGGCGCCGGAGTTGAAGTCCTTGAAGTACAGGACTTCCTTGTCGCCGTTGGCGTACGTGACCTCGAGGAAGCGGTTCTCCTCGGACTCGGTGTACATCCGCTCGACGACCGACTGGATCATGGCGTGCGCCGCGGCTTCCTTGGACCCGGTGTGCTCGGCCAGGTCGTCCGCGTGCAGCGGCAGCGAAGGCGTGAGGTACTTCGCGAAGATGTCCTTCGCGGCCTCCGCGTCGGGGCGCTCGATCTTGATCTTGACGTCGAGCCGGCCCGGCCGCAGGATCGCCGGGTCGATCATGTCCTCGCGGTTGGAGGCGCCGATGACGATGACGTTCTCCAGGCCCTCCACGCCGTCGATCTCGGCGAGCAGCTGCGGGACGATGGTGTTCTCCACGTCCGAGCTGACGCCCGATCCACGCGTGCGGAACAGCGACTCCATCTCGTCGAAGAAGACGATGACGGGGGTGCCCTCGCTCGCCTTCTCGCGGGCACGCTGGAAGACCAGGCGGATGTGGCGCTCGGTCTCGCCGACGTACTTGTTGAGGAGCTCGGGGCCCTTGATGTTGAGGAAGTAGCTCTTGCCGGCGGGCTGTCCGGTGACTTCGGCGACCTTCTTCGCCAGGGAGTTGGCGACGGCCTTGGCGATGAGCGTCTTGCCGCAGCCGGGCGGACCGTAGAGCAGGATGCCCTTCGGCGGGCGGAGCTCGTGCTCCTTGAAGAGGTCGGGGTGGAGATAGGGGAGCTCGACCGCGTCGCGGATCAGTTCGATCTGGTCGCCCAGACCGCCGATCTTGTCGTAGTCGATGTCCGGCACTTCTTCGAGGACGAGTTCCTCGACCTCGCTCTTGGGCACGACTTCGTAGACGTAGCCGGACCGGGGTTCGAGCAGCAGGGCGTCGCCGGGGCGGATGGTGATGTCCAGCAGCGGCTCGGCGAGCCTCACCACCCTTTCCTCGTCGGTGTGCCCGATCACCAGGGCGCGTTCGCCGTCCTCAAGGATCTCCTTGAGGGTGACGATGTCCCCGGCACGCTCGAATTCCATGGCGTCGACTACGTTGAGCGCTTCGTTGAGCATGACCTCCTGGCCGCGCCTGAGGTCTTCGAGTTCGACGCTGGGGCTGACGTTCACCCGGAGCTTGCGGCCCCCGGTGAAGATGTCGCAGGTGCCGTCCTCGTTCGCCTGCAGGAACACCCCGAAGCCGGCCGGCGGCTGTGCGAGCCGGTCGACCTCCTCCTTGAGGGCCACGATCTGGTCGCGGGCCTCGCGGAGTGTGCCGGCGAGCCGCTCGTTCTGGGCGGACACGCCTGCGAGGTTGGTCTGCAGTTCGACGATCCGCTCTTCGAGAATCCTCGTATGACGCGGAGAGTCGGCGAGCTTACGTCGCAGGACGGCGATTTCCTGCTCGAGATAGGCGACCTGGCCGGCTGGGTCGTCGGACCCCCGCCCGGGCCGGATGCCGCGGTTGATGTCGTCGTCGTGGGCTGCCACGGTCCTCACCTCCTCCAAGGGGAGCTGGACGCTTCCTGACCCTACCTGCGTGGGTGGTGATTGAAACCCCTAGATCACAAAGACTGTGAGGTGTGTCCGATCTTCACCCTTGCGCTCTCCCCCGTCCCAGGGGGATACCCACCGTTCAACATCGGAAAGCGGCCGGTTGTATCGTCAAAGCGTTCAACACCCGTCAGGGCTGGCTCTTTCCCGGTCCGGCTACGCAGGAAACGGCAGGCGACATGACCGTGCGGCAGGACGCTCCCAACGGTGGCGAGAAGCAGGACCTGGAGGTCTGGATCGACCAGGACCTGTGCACGGGGGACGGCATCTGCGTGCAGTACGCGCCCGAGGTGTTCGAGCTGGACATCGACGGTCTGGCGTACGTGAAGAGCGGGGACGACGAGCTGCTGCAGGACAAGGGCGCGACCACGCCGGTGCCGCTGCCGCTGCTCCAGGACGTCGTGGATTCGGCCAAGGAGTGCCCGGGCGACTGCATTCACGTGCGTCGCGTTTCGGACAGGGTCGAGGTGTACGGCCCCGAGGCGGCCTGACCGTCCGGGCCGCCGGGCGGCGGTGCCGGGCCCGGGTCAGACTCCGGCGTCGGCGCCCTCGCCCGTATCGCTGCTGCGCGTGAAGGCGCCGTTCTGCCACTGCCAGGTGACCTTCTCCTGCTGGTCGGGACAGCACGACGGCACCGATGACGAGGAGTAGCCGAGAAGCGTGGCGGAGATGACGCGGTCGCGGACCGTGAAGTCGCCGATGGTCAGCTGCTGGGCGGGGTCCACCAGGGTCGCGACGATCCTGGGTGCGGCCCCGCCCGCCTGGGTGAGGACGTAGACGCCGCTGGGCGGGGTGCCCGATCCGGCCGCGCAGTGGACCACCGCGACGGTCTCGGGCTTGCCGTCGCCGTCGAGGTCGCCGGGGGCCTGCTTGGCGACGGTGGTGCCGACGTTGCCGCAGTCCAGGGGGAAGTCCGCCTCGGCCGGGTCGGGGGCGACGGCCGCTTCCTCGTGCTGCTGCTGCGCCGGGGTGCGGTGCCGGGTGGAGGCCGAGGCGCTGCTGTCGGGCTGGAGCAGACCGGCTGCCGCGACGACGGCGGCCATGGCCGCCGCGGTGGCGAGCCAGTGCATGGGCCTGCTGTCGGTGTGCGCGAGGTCCGGGAGCGCGGAGGTCTGCACGCGGGCTGTCTCCTGTGGTTCCTGTGGTGCGGCCGTCGGCGTCGGCGGTACGGGGGTGGCCAGCATCGTGCCACACCTCACACGGCAGCGGAACGGTGGGGTGTGCAAGCGTGACGCACCCCGTACGGGAAAAGGCGCCGCCGCCGGGTCCCCGGGTCGGTCCGGGAACTCGGCGGCGGCGCCGGTGCGTTGCCGCGGGGTCAGTCGCGGGAGGAGCCGCTCCGGCCGCCCGGGCCGTCGTAGTCCTCGCCGTAGGCGCCCTTGGAGGGGCGCCGGCGGCGGGCCGGGGCCTCGACGCCGTCGGCGAGCCGGCGGGCGGTGACGAGGAAGCCGGTGTGGCCGATCATGCGGTGGTCCGGGCGCACGGCCAGGCCCTCCACGTGCCAGTTGCGGATCATCGACTCCCAGGGCTGCGGCTCGGCGAAGCAGCCGATCTCACGGATGGACTCGACCGTCCGGGAGAGCTGGGTGGTGGTGGCCACGTACGCGCAGAGGATGCCGCCGGGGACGAGGGCCTTGGAGACGACGTCCAGGCACTCCCATGGCGCCAGCATGTCCAGCACGACGCGGTCCACGTCGGTGTCCGTGAGGTTGTCCTGGAGGTCGCCGACCGTGAGCTGCCAGGCGGGGTGCGGGCTGCCGAAGTAGCGCTCGACGTTCTGCTGGGCGATCTCGGCGAAGTCCTCGCGGCGCTCGTACGAGTGCAGCATGCCCTGTTCGCCGATGGCGCGGAGCAGGAAGGTGGAGAGCGCGCCCGAGCCGACGCCCGCTTCCACGACGCGGGCGCCGGGGAAGATGTCGCCGAAGGCGAGGATCTGGCCCGCGTCCTTCGGGTAGACCACGGCGGCGCCGCGGGGCATGGACAGGACGTAGTCGGGGAGCAGGGGGCGCAGCGCGAGGTAGGCGACGTTTCCCGTGGTACGGACCACACTGCCCTCGGGGGCACCGATCAGCTCGTCGTGCGGGAAAGAACCCTTGTGGGTGTGGAAGTTCTTTCCGGCTTCGAGCGTGAAGGTGTGGTGGCGTCCCTTGGGATCGGTGAGCTGGACCTGGTCCCCGACCTTGAAGGGCCCGCGTCGGCGGGCGGCACCGGTCGGTTCAGACATGTGACCAGCGTACCGGTGTTTCGCGGGCCGCCGACCGCCGCCCGTACGGATGTACGGGGTTGCGGGCGGGTGTCAGGCGGCGGGGCGGGCCATGGCCGCGACGAAGGCGCGCTCGACGTCGGCGGTGGAGAGCACGCCGTAGATCTCGCCGGTCTCCTCCACCACGAGGTACTCGGTGGCGGGGGTGGCCTTGAGGCGGTCCAGGAGGGCTTCGCCGGCGAGTTCGGCGGGGACCCTCATGCCGTCGGTGAGGTCCTGGGCGAGGCCGCTGACGGCGACCCAGGGGCGGCGGTGCTCGGGGACGGCGACGATGGCCGTCTCCCGGACGAGCGCCTTGGGCTCGCCGGTGCCGTCCACGACGACGAGGGCGCGGGCTCCGGCCTCGTTGGCCCGGCGCAGCGCCTCGGAGAGCGGGGTGGCGGCCTCGACGGGGACGGCGCGGCGGGTGAGGCTGCGGGCGCGGAGGCCGGGCAGGTGCTCGCGGAGCCGGGCCATGCGCAGGCTGTTCCCGGCGCCGGTCCAGATGATGGCGGCGAGGATCGCGGCGAGCAGGGCGTCGGTGACGGTGTCCATGCCGCTGATCTCGCCGGCGTCGTTGCCCAGGGAGCCGCTGCGGGTGAGGAGCGGGAGGCCGATGAGGGTGCCGACGGCGAGCGCGCGGCCGACCCAGGCGGCGGCGACGGTGCCGCTCATCGGCTTGCCGGTGATCTTCCAGACGACGGCCCTGAGCATGCGGCCGCCGTCGAGCGGAAGGCCGGGCAGCAGGTTGAAGGCGGCGACGATGAGGTTGGAGATCATCAACCCGCCGAGCAGGACGGCGGGCACGGTGCCGCGTTCCACGAAGCGCAGGGGCACGTAGAAGAGCCCGCCCAGGACGAGGGAGAGCAGCGGTCCGACGAAGGCGAGGACGAATTCGCGGCCGGGGGTCTCGGACTCCTTCTCGATCTCCGAGACGCCGCCGAAGAACTGGAGCTGGATACGCCGGACGGGGAGCTTGTAGCGCAGGGCGGCGACCGTGTGGGCGAGCTCGTGGACGAGGACGGAGGCGTAGAAGGCGATCGCGAAGAAGAGCGCGACGAGGTAGCGGGCGGCGCCGAGGTCGGGCAGCACCCGGTCGAGCTGGCCGCCGAAGACCCAGGTGATCAGGGCCGCCACGAGGAACCAGCTGGGGGCGACGTAGACGGGCACACCGAAGGGGCGGCCCATGAGGATGCCGCCTCCGGGCTCGTCCCGGCGCGGGGGCGCGTCCTTGCCGGGGCCGTCTCCGGGGCCGGGGGCCGCCGGGCCGGGCTGCGGTCGCCGGCCGTCGCCGCTCTCGTCCACGAGGTCCCTTCGGTTCGGTGCCTTCCGGCACGATGATGCGGTGTTCCGGGGTCTGTGGTCGATGGTATGCCGGTTGGTGTCAGTGGCGGGTCGTAGGGTCTTCGCATGACCTCCGTCCCGCCGCCCTCCCCGCCGGTGCCGCAGCCGCCTTCCTCGCTCTCCCCCTCGCGGGCGAGCGATTTCATGCAGTGCCCCCTGCTGTACCGCTTCCGAGTGATCGACAAGCTGCCGCAGAAGCCCAGCGAGGCGGCTACCCGGGGGACGCTGGTCCATGCGGTGCTTGAGCGGCTGTTCGACAACCCGGCGGTGGAGCGCACGCCGGGCCGGGCGACGGCGCTGATCCCGGGGCAGTGGGACCGGCTGCTGGAGTCGAAGCCGGAGCTGGGCGAGCTCTTCGCGGAGGATCCGGGGGGCGAGCGGCTGGCGGAGTGGCTGGCCCAGGCGGAGCGGCTGGTGGAGCGCTGGTTCTCGCTGGAGGACCCGACGCGGCTGGAGCCCGCGGAGCGCGAGCTGTTCGTGGAGACGGAGCTGGAGTCGGGGCTGCGGCTGCGCGGGGTGATCGACCGGATCGATGTGGCGCCGACGGGCGAGGTCCGGATCGTGGACTACAAGACGGGGAAGGCGCCGCGTCCGGAGTACGCGGAGGGCGCGCTGTTCCAGATGAAGTTCTACGCCCTGGTGATCTGGCGGCTGAAGGGTGTGGTGCCGCGCCGGCTCCAGCTGGTCTATCTGGGCAGCGGTGACGTGCTGACGTACGACCCGGTGGTGGCGGACCTGGAGCGCGTGGAGCGCAAGCTGCTGGCGCTGTGGGAGGCGATCTCGCTGGCGACGCGGACCGGCGAGTGGCGGCCGCGGCCGACGAAGCTGTGCGGCTGGTGCGACCACCAGGCGCTCTGTCCGGAATTCGGCGGGACTCCCCCGGTGTATCCGCTGACGGTCCGCCCGGCCGGTGCGACGGAGGATGACCAGGGCAGAATGGAGCCGGTCCGGGCCGAGGCCGGCCGGCCTGTGGCCCTCGACGGGCATTGAGGAGATCTGGTGGCTATCCGCGTCCTTCTGGTCGACGACCAACCGCTGCTGCGCACGGGCTTCCGGATGATCCTGGAGGCCGAGGGCGATCTGGCGGTGGTGGGTGAGGCCGGTGACGGTCTCCAGGCTCTCGACCAGGTGCGCGCGCTCCAGCCCGACGTGGTGCTGATGGACATCCGGATGCCGCGGATGGACGGCGTCGAGGCGACCCGGCAGATCACCGGTCCCGGCCGGGACGGTCCGGCGAAGGTGCTGGTGCTGACCACGTTCGACCTGGACGAGTACGTGGTGGAGGCGCTGCGCGCCGGAGCGAGCGGCTTTCTGCTGAAGGACGCGCCGGCCGATGAGCTGGTGCAGGCGATCCGGGTGGTGGCGGGCGGCGAGGCGATGCTCGCCCCGAGCGTGACGCGCCGGCTGCTCGACAAGTACGCGGACCATCTGCCGTCGGGCGAGGAGCCCGTGCCGGACACGCTGCACACGCTGACGGACCGCGAGGTCGAGGTGCTGAAGCTGGTGGCGCGCGGCCTGTCGAACGCGGAGATCGCCGCCGACCTGTTCGTCAGCGAGACGACGGTGAAGACCCATGTGGGCCACGTGCTGACGAAGCTGGGCCTGCGCGACCGGGTCCAGGCCGCGGTGTACGCGTACGAGAGCGGCCTGGTGCGCCCCGGCGCGCAGTGACACCGGGGCGCGGGGCCTAGTCGGTGCCCCGGCCCATTTCCCAGAGGTGGAGGTCGGCGCCCGAGTCGACGGCCCATTCGACGCCGCTCAGTTCCTCGCGGGAGGCGACGTACTGCTTGCCCTGCCAGAGCGGGAGGACGGGCACGTCCCGGGCGACGATGTCCTGGAGCCGTTCGAAGGCGGGTGCGGCGTCGCTCCGGTCGGCCTGGCGGCGGGAGTGCGCGATGAGGTTCCGGGCCTCGGTCGAGGTGTAGGGAGAGCCGAGGAAGTTGTCCGGGCCGAGGAAGGGCGCCGTGTAGTTGTCCGGGTCCGGGAAGTCGGGGAACCAGCCCATGCCGTAGGCGGCGTAGTCGCCGCGGAGTTCGGCGGGGCGGTAGCGCGTCCAGGGGGTGCCCTCGACGGTGATGTCGAAGAGCCCGGTGTCGTTGAGCTGCTTCTTCAGCGCCTGGAACTCGGAGGCGGTGTCCCGGCCGTAGTGGTCGTCGGTGTAGTGCAGCGTGAAGCGTACGGGCGTCCGGATCCCGGCCTTTTCGAGGAGGGCGGCGGCCTTGGCGGCGCTGGGTTCGCCGTAGGCGCTGTAGAACGCGTTGTCGTGGGCGGTGATCCCGCTCGGGATGAGTGAGTACAGCGGTTCGACGGTGGTCCCGTAGACCTCGCTCGCGATCCTGCCCCGGTCGATCACCTGGGCGATGGCCTGGCGGACGGCCTTGTTCCTGAGGGCGGGCTCCTCGGTGTCGAAGCCGAGGTAGCTGATGGCGAGTCCGGGCATCTCGGTGAGCCGGACCCCGTTCTCGGGCTTGGCCAGCATCCGCTGCGCCTGGTCGGTGGAGAGGGTGCGGGCCATCATGTCGATCTTCTCGGCGTCGAACGCCTTGCCCATGGCGGTGGCGTCGGGAAAGAGGTCGAGTTCGACGGATTCGCTGCGCACCTCGTAGCTCCCCCGGTAATGGGGATTCCTCGTGAAGGATATTTTCACAACCCGCCCGGATTTCACTTCCGGTTTCATGGTGTACGGCCCCGAGCCGTCCACCTGGAATCCGCTGCGGGCGGAATTCGCGGGGTACAGGTCGCGCGGGACGATTCCGGCGGGCGGGGTGGCGAGCTTGTACGGGAAGGTGGCGTCGGGGGTCTTGAGGTGGAAGACGACCTCGCGGACACCGGCGGTCTCGACGGTGTCGATGTTCTCCAGGAAGGCGGCGGGCCCGTTCGCGGACTTGATGCGCCGCACCCGGTCGAGGGAGTACTTCACGTCGTCGGCGGTGACGGGGTCGCCGTCCGCGAAGGTGAGCCCGGCGCGCAGCCGGCAGCGGTAGCTCTCGCTCTCGCGGTCCGTGAAGCCGCAGCTCTCGGCCGCTTCGGGGACCGGGAGGCCACCGCCGCGCGGGGTGGCCATCAGGGTCTGCACGGTCTGCCGCAGGACGTTCCAGACGCCCGCCTCGTAGCCGACGGCCGGGTCGAGCGGGGCGGGCGCCTCGGTGGAGGCGGCGATCCGGTCCGTGGTGCCGACGACGATGGCGCCGCCGCTCCCCGCGGTGCCGCCGCCCGCCGCGCCGCAGCCGGCGAGCACGGGCGCCAGGAGGCCCGCGACGGCCGGCAGCACCAGGGTCTTGCGTTTCATGGTTGGCCGTTCTCCCTCATCGGTTCAGGGAGAAATACATTAGCGGCCGCGTTCCGGAATATGGGACGGGGGTCGTGCGCGGAATTCTTTCGCACGGCCATCGCGAGAGCTTTTCCTTTCATTCACAGGAATACTCTCGGTACCCGCACCTGTGCATTCAGTTGATGAGGCCCCGAAGGAATGTGAGATTCACTTCCTCCAGGGATCCCACGACCACCCGGCCCTCGGCGGGTGCGATCGGGGAGACCGAGGGCACGGCGACCACCCGGCAGCCGGCGGCCTCGGCGGCGGCCACCCCGGTCGCGGTGTCCTCGATGACGGCGCACAGCCGGGGGTCGGCGCCGAAGCCGCGCGCGGCGGTGAGGTAGGGCTCGGGGTGCGGCTTGGTGCGGGTGACCTCGTCGCCGGCGACGGTGAGCGCGAAGTGGTGGCGGCCCACCGAGTCCAGGACCCGGTCGATGATGCGGCGGTGCGAGGCGGAGACGAGGGCGGTGGGGATCTCGTGCCGGCGCAGTTCGGCGAGGAGGCGGGCGGCGCCGGGCATCAGCGGCACCCCGTTGCCGATGCGCTTCTCGAACCGGTCGTTGAGCAGGACGGCGGCCTCGTCGAGGGTGATGTCCGCGCCGGTCGCCTCGATGAGGTAGCCGGTGCTGCGCGACATGGGGCCGCCGACGACCACGTCCCGCCATGCCTCGTCCAGCCGGTGCCCGAGCCCGGCGAAGACCTCGACCTCGACCTCCCACCAGAAGCCCTCGGTGTCGACCAGGGTGCCGTCCATGTCGAGAAAGACGGCCTGGAGGGCAGCGCCCTCCGCCGTGCGGGTCAGGGACGCGGGAACCGTACTGGTCATCCGGCACACCTTCCATGAGGGACGAGAAGGCCGGCCACCCGTCCCGGAGGATGGGCGACCGGCCTGCGCTGGACCGACCAGTGTACGACGTGATCGGCTACGACGCGTCGAACGGAGTCTTACCGCGCGTTGAAGTACTTCGCCTCCGGGTGGTGGATGACGATCGCGTCGGTCGACTGCTCGGGGTGCAGCTGGAACTCCTCGGAGAGGTGGACGCCGATCCGCTCCGGCTGGAGCAGGTCCGCGATCTTGGCGCGGTCCTCCAGCTCCGGGCAGGCGCCGTAACCGAGCGAGAAGCGCGCGCCGCGGTACTTCAGCGCGAACATGTCCTCGACCTGCGCCGGGTCCTCCCCCGCGAAGCCGAGTTCCGAGCGGACCCGGGCGTGCCAGTACTCGGCCAGGGCCTCGGCGAGCTGGACGGAGAGGCCGTGCAGCTCCAGGTAGTCGCGGTAGGCGTTGGCCTCGAAGAGCTTGGCGGTCTCGCCGCCGATCCTGGAGCCGACGGTGACGACCTGGAGGCCGATGACGTCCGTCTCGCCGGACTCCTCGGGGCGGAAGAAGTCCGCCAGGCAGAGGCGGCGGCCGCGGCGCTGGCGCGGGAACGTGAAGCGGGTGCGCTCGGAGCCGTCCTCGTGGAGCAGGATGAGGTCGTCGCCCTTGGAGACGCAGGGGTAGTAGCCGTAGACGACGGCTGCTTCGAGCAGGTTGTCCGTCTGGAGCCGGTCGAGGAGGCCGCGCAGCCGCGGACGTCCCTCGCTCTCGGCCAGCTCCTCGTACGTGGGTCCGTCGCCGGCCCTGGCCTGCTTGAGACCCCACTGGCCCTTGAAGAGGGCGCCCTCGTCCAGCCAGGAGGCGTACTCCTTGAGCTGGATGCCCTTGACGACCCGGCTGCCCCAGAACGGCGGGGTGGGAACCGGGTTGGTGACGGAGACGTCGGAGCGGACGCCCTCCTCCGGCTCGGTCACCTCCAGGACGGCGGAGTCGCGCTTGGGGACGCGGCGCTGCTTGAGTTCGGGCAGCGTGGCGCCGGGGACGCCGCGCTTGACGGCGATGAGCGCGTCCATGAGGCGCAGGCCCTCGAAGGCGTCGCGCGCGTAGCGCACCTCGCCCTCGTAGATCTCGTGGAGGTCCTGCTCGACGTAGGCGCGGGTGAGCGCGGCGCCGCCGAGGATCACCGGGTAGTCGGCGGCCAGCTTGCGCTGGTTCAGCTCCTCCAGGTTCTCCTTCATGATCACCGTGGACTTGACGAGGAGGCCGGACATCCCGATGACGTCGGCCTTGTGCTCCTCGGCGGCCTCCAGGATCGCGGAGACGGGCTGCTTGATGCCGATGTTGACGACGTTGAACCCGTTGTTGGAGAGGATGATGTCGACGAGGTTCTTACCGATGTCGTGGACGTCGCCGCGGACGGTGGCCAGGACGATGGTGCCCTTGCCCTCGGCGTCCGACTTCTCCATGTGCGGTTCGAGGTAGGCGACCGCGCTCTTCATGACCTCGGCGGACTGGAGGACGAACGGCAGCTGCATCTGCCCGGAGCCGAACAGCTCGCCGACGACCTTCATGCCCTCCAGGAGGGTGTTGTTGACGATGTCGAGCGCCGGCGTGTCCTTCAGCGCCTCGGAGAGGTCGGCCTCCAGGCCGTTCTTCTCGCCGTCGATGATCCGGCGCTGGAGCCGCTCGTCCAGCGGGAGGGCGGCCAGTTCCTCGGCCTTGCCCTCCTTGAGGGACTTCATGTTGACGCCCTCGAACAGCTCCATGAGCTTCTGGAGGGGGTCGTAACCCTCGGCGCGGCGGTCGTAGATCAGGTCGAGCGCGACCTTGACCTGCTCCTCCTCAAGCCGGGCGATCGGCAGGATCTTCGAGGCGTGCACGATGGCCGAGTCCAGCCCCGCCTTCACGCACTCGTCCAGGAAGACGGAGTTGAGCACGACCCGGGCGGCCGGGTTCAGGCCGAAGGAGATGTTCGACAGGCCCAGGGTCGTCTGCACGTCCGGGTGGAGCCGCTTCAGCTCGCGAATCGCCTCGATGGTGGCGATCCCGTCCTTGCGGGACTCCTCCTGGCCGGTGCAGATGGTGAAGGTCAGGGTGTCGATGAGGATGTCCGACTCCTGGATGCCCCAAGTGCCGGTCAGGTCGGCGATGAGCCGTTCCGCGATGGCGACCTTGTGCTCGGCCGTACGGGCCTGGCCCTCCTCGTCGATGGTCAGGGCGATGAGCGCCGCGCCGTGCTCGGCGGCCAGCTGGGTGACCTTGGCGAAGCGGGACTCGGGCCCGTCCCCGTCCTCGTAGTTGACCGAGTTGAGGACCGCGCGCCCGCCCAGCCGTTCCAGGCCGGTGCGCAACACGTCCAGCTCCGTGGAGTCCAGGACGATCGGCAGCGTGGAGGCGGTGGCGAAGCGGCCGGCCAGCTCGTCCATGTCGGCGACGCCGTCGCGGCCCACGTAGTCGACGCACAGGTCGAGCATGTGGGCGCCCTCGCGGATCTGGTCGCGGGCCATCTCGACGCAGTCGTCCCAGCGGGCCTCCAGCATGGCCTCGCGGAACTTCTTGGAACCGTTGGCGTTCGTACGCTCACCGATCGCCAGGTACGCGGTGTCCTGGCGGAACGGGATGGTCTGGTAGAGCGAGGCGGCGCCGGGCTCGGGGCGCGGGTCGCGGGCGCCGGGGGCCGTGCCGCGTACGCGCTCGACCACCTGGCGCAGGTGCTCCGGGGTCGTACCGCAGCAGCCGCCGACCAGCGAGAGGCCGTACTCCTGGACGAACGTCTCCTGCGCGTCGGCGAGACCCTCGGCGTCGAGCGGGAAGTGCGCGCCGTCCTTGGTGAGTACCGGCAGTCCGGCGTTGGGCATGCAGAGCAGCGGGATGCGGGAGTGCCGGGTGAGGTAGCGCAGGTGCTCGCTCATCTCGTCCGGACCGGTCGAGCAGTTCAGGCCGATCATGTCGATGCCGAGGGGTTCCAGGGCGGTCAGGGCCGCGCCGATCTCGGAGCCCAGCAGCATGGTGCCGGTCGTCTCGAAGGCCAGGGAGCAGAGCAGCGGGAGGTCGCTGCCGAGGGCGTCGAGGGCGCGGCGGGCACCGAGGACGGCGGCCTTGGTCTGGAGGAGGTCCTGCGTCGTCTCAACGATCAGCGCGTCGGCGCCGCCGGCGATCAGGCCCTCGGCGTTCGCCTGGAAGCCGTCGCGGACGGTGGCGTACGCGATGTGACCGAGGGTCGGAAGCTTGGTGCCGGGGCCCATGGAGCCGAGCACCCAGCGCTGCTCGCCGGTGGAGGAGGTGTACTCGTCGGCGACCTCGCGGGCGATGCGCGCACCGGCCTCGGACAGCTCGTGGACCCGCTCGGGGATGTCGTACTCGCCGAGCGCCGCCGTGTTGGCCCCGAAGGTGTTCGTCTCGACGCAGTCCACGCCGACGGCGTAGTACGCCTCGTGCACGGAGCGCACGATGTCCGGCCGGGTGAGGTTGAGGATCTCGTTGCAGCCTTCCAGCTGCTGGAAGTCCTCAAGGGTCGGGTCCTGGGCCTGGAGCATGGTGCCCATCGCGCCGTCGGCCACCACCACGCGGGTGGCGAGCGCCTCACGGAGGGCTGCGGATCGGTTCCGGCTGTCGGCGGAAGGGGTCGGCGACGAGGCCATGGATGTACTCCCTGGGATGCGACGGCTGTCGGCTTTGCGTCTTCGGCGGAAGGCGCACCCGGCCAGGGTAGCCGGGCCGCGAGCCGGGCCGTCACTCTGTCCCACGAGCCGGACGGCATCCTGATGACGGGGGTTCCGGTGTCGCGGGGTGCTGTGGAATTCCCCCGCGGTCGAGCACGGGTCGGCATCGGCCGATAGTGTTCAGCATTGTCGAACACGATGGAGGGGTACGGCGCGATGGCCAAGAACATCCAGTCGCTGGAGCGGGCGGCCGCGATGCTGCGGCTGCTGGCAGGCGGCGAGCGGCGGCTCGGGCTGTCCGACATCGCCTCCTCACTGGGCCTGGCCAAGGGCACCGCACACGGCATCCTGCGCACTCTCCAGCACGAGGGCTTCGTGGAGCAGGACACCGCCTCCGGCCGCTATCAGCTGGGCGCGGAGCTGCTGCGCCTGGGCAACAGCTACCTCGACGTCCACGAGCTGCGGGCCCGGGCCCTGGTCTGGACGGACGACCTGGCCCGGTCCAGCGGCGAGAGCGTCCATCTGGGCGTGCTGCACCAGCAGGGCGTCCTCATCGTCCACCACGTCTTCCGGCCCGACGACAGCCGCCAGGTGCTCGAGGTGGGCGCCATGCAGCCGCTGCACTCCACGGCCCTGGGCAAGGTGCTGGCCGCGTACGACCCGGTGGCGCACACCGAGGCGATGGAGGCGGAGCGGCAGCCGTTCACGCCCCGGACGGTGACCGGCGCCGAGGAGTTCGAGGGGGTGCTCGACCTGGTGCGGGCCCGCGGCTGGGGGTCCGACGTGGAGGAGACCTGGGAGGGCGTGGCCGCGGTGGCCGCGCCGATCCACGACCGGCGCCGGATGCCGGTGGGAGCCATAGCCATCACGGGGGCGGTGGAGCGGGTCTGCAAGGACGGCGAGCTGCGCCCCGAGCTGGTCGCGGCGGTCCGCGACTGCGCCCGCGCGGTCTCTCGGGACCTGGGCGCCCGTCGCTTCTGAGCCGCCCGGATACCCGGCCGGCTTCCCTCGTAACGATCGATTCGTACGTCACATCCCTCTTGACGCTGCCTTCACCCGGGAGAAACACTGCCGTTCACCGGTCGGCATTGTCGAACACTTAACGGATATTCGCGTTAGGGTGTGAGCGTGCCTAGGGCCGGCCAAGCCCTCACACGAGGGCGCGGACCACCGGAGGGACCCGGGGTTCGGCTTCCTGGACGAAGGACAAAGGAGTCGCGGGTGTCCAGCTCCGACATCTTCATCGGCGAGACCATCGGTACCGCCGTACTCATCCTGCTCGGCGGCGGTGTCTGTGCCGCCGTCACGCTCAAGCATTCGAAGGCGCAGAACGCCGGCTGGGTCGCCATCACCTTCGGGTGGGGCTTCGCGGTACTGACCGGCGCGTATCTCGCAGGCGGCGTGTCGGGGGCGCACCTCAACCCGGCCGTCACCATCGGCCTGGCGATCGAGGGCGGCACCAAGTGGGGCGACGTGCCGCTCTATCTCGCCTCCCAGCTGCTCGGCGCGATGATCGGCGCGGTGCTGGTCTGGCTCACCTACTACGGACAGTTCCGGGCGCACCTGACCGATCAGGACGTGCTGCGCGCCCACTCGGGTGAAGAGGGCATGGTCGACCCGGCCGCGGCCCCCAAGGCCGGACCGGTGCTCGGTGTCTTCTCGACCGGCCCCGAGATCCGCAACGCCGTGCAGAACGTCCTCACCGAGGTCATCGCCACGGTCGTGCTGGTCCTCGCCATCCTCACCCAGGGCCTCAACGACGACGGCAACGGGCTCGGCACGCTGGGCGCGCTGATCACCGCCCTGGTCGTCGTCGGCATCGGCCTGTCGCTCGGCGGCCCGACGGGGTACGCGATCAACCCGGTCCGCGACCTCGGTCCGCGTATCGTGCACGCGCTGCTTCCGCTGCCGAACAAGGGCGGCTCCGACTGGGGCTACGCATGGGTCCCGATCGTCGGCCCCCTGATCGGCGGCGCACTCGCGGGCGGCCTCTACAACCTCGCCTTCGCCTGACCCGCCCCCACACCTCACCGCACAGACCTCCGGGAGCACACCGTGACCGACGCACACACCACCGGCAGCCACGGCGCAGGGCCGTTCATCGCGGCCATCGACCAAGGCACGACCTCCAGCCGCTGCATCGTCTTCGACAAGGACGGGCGGATCGTCTCCGTCGACCAGAAGGAGCACGAGCAGATCTTTCCCAAGCCGGGCTGGGTCGAACACAACGCGGCCGAAATCTGGGAGAACGTCCAGGAAGTCGTCGCCGGGGCGATCTCCAAGGCCGGCATCACCGCCGCCGATGTCAAGGCGATCGGCATCACCAACCAGCGCGAGACCACCCTGCTGTGGGACAAGCACACCGGTGAGCCCGTCCACAACGCCCTCGTCTGGCAGGACACCCGTACGGACGGGCTCTGCAAGGAGCTCGGCCGCAACGTGGGCCAGGACCGCTTCCGCCGCGAGACCGGGCTGCCGCTCGCCTCGTACTTCGCCGGGCCCAAGGTCCGCTGGCTGCTCGACAACGTCGAGGGGCTGCGCGAGCGGGCCGAGCGCGGCGACATCCTCTTCGGCACCATGGACTCCTGGGTCATCTGGAACCTGACCGGCGGCACCGAGGGCGGCGTGCACGTCACCGACGTCACCAACGCCTCGCGGACGCTCCTGATGAACCTGCACACCATGCAGTGGGACGAGAAGATCTGTTCGTCCATCGGCGTGCCCATGGCCGTGCTGCCCGAGATCCGCTCCTCCGCCGAGGTGTACGGCACCACCAAGGGCGGCGTGCTCGACGGTGTGCCGGTGGCCTCCGCGCTGGGCGACCAGCAGGCGGCGCTGTTCGGCCAGACGTGTTTCGCCGAGGGCGAGGCCAAGTCCACGTACGGCACCGGCACCTTCATGCTGATCAACACCGGTGAGACGCCCGTCAACTCGTACAACGGGCTGCTGACGACGGTCGGCTACCGGATCGGCGACCAGAAGGCGGTGTACGCCCTGGAGGGGTCGATCGCCGTCACCGGTTCGCTGGTGCAGTGGATGCGCGACCAGATGGGGCTGATCCAGTCCGCGGCCGAGATCGAGACCCTGGCCTCCTCGGTGGAGGACAACGGCGGCGCGTACTTCGTGCCCGCGTTCTCCGGCCTGTTCGCCCCGTACTGGCGCCCCGACGCCCGCGGTGTCATCGCCGGTCTCACCCGCTACGTCACCAAGGCGCACATCGCCCGCGCCGTGCTCGAAGCCACCGCCTGGCAGACGCGTGAGATCAGTGACGCCATGACCAAGGACTCCGGCGTCGAGCTGACCGCGCTCAAGGTCGACGGCGGCATGACCTCCAACAACCTGCTGATGCAGACGCTCGCCGACTTCCTGGACGCGCCCGTGGTGCGGCCGATGGTCGCCGAGACCACCTGCCTCGGCGCCGCCTACGCCGCCGGCCTGGCCGTCGGCTTCTGGCCGGACACCGACGCGCTGCGCGCCAACTGGCGCCGCGCCGCCGAGTGGACCCCCCGCATGGACGCGGACACCCGCGCCCGTGAGTACAAGAGCTGGCTCAAGGCCGTGGAACGCACCATGGGCTGGCTCGAAGACGAGGAGTAGAGAACATGACCACCCTGCAGAGCGTCCCCGCACTCGGGACGCATCCGGCCTCCGGCTCCCTCCCGAGCCGCGCCGAGACCCGGGAGCAGCTCTCCAAGGCGACGTACGACCTCCTGGTGATCGGCGGCGGCATCCTGGGCATCTCCACCGCCTGGCACGCCGCGCAGTCCGGACTGCGGGTGGCCCTGGTGGACGCCGGTGACTTCGCCGGCGCCACCTCCTCCGCCTCCTCCAAGCTGCTCCACGGCGGTCTGCGCTACCTGCAGACCGGCGCGGTGAAGCTGGTGGCGGAGAACCACTTCGAGCGCCGTGCGGTCTCCCGCCAGGTCGCCCCGCACCTGGCCAACCCGCTCACCTTCTACCTGCCGGTCTACAAGGGCGGGCCGCACGGCGCCGCGAAGCTCGGCGCGGGTGTGTTCGCGTACTCGGCGCTGTCCGCCTTCGGCGACGGCGTCGGCCATGTGATCAGCCCGGCGCGGGCGGCACGCGACGTGCCGGAGCTGCGCACGGAGAACCTGCGCGCGGTCGCGGTGTACGGCGACGACCAGATGAACGACGCGCGGATGGCGCTGATGACGGTCCGCGCGGCCGTCGACGCGGGCGCGGTGGTGCTCAACCACGCGGCGGTGACCGGGCTGCGGTTCACCCGGGGCCGGGTGACGGGCGCGGAGCTGCGGGACTCCATGGACGGTGCGGAGTTCGGGGTGACCGCCCGGCTGGTGCTGAACGCGACCGGGCCGTGGGTGGACCACCTGCGGAAGATGGAGGACCCGAACGCGGCGCCCTCCATACGCCTGTCCAAGGGCGCCCACCTGGTGCTGAAGCGGACCCGGCCGTGGAAGGCCGCGCTGGCCACGCCGATCGACAAGTACCGCATCACGTTCGCCCTGCCGTGGGAGGACATGCTGCTCCTCGGCACGACGGACGAGGAGTACGAGGGCGACCCGGCGGATGTCGCGGTGACCGAGAAGGACACCGCGCAGATCCTGGACGAGGCCGCGTTCTCGGTACGGGACCAGCAGCTCTCCCGGGACCTGATCACGTACTCCTTCGCCGGTCTGCGGGTGCTGCCCGGCGGGCCCGGCGACACCTCGAAGGCCAAGCGCGAGACGGTCGTGACGGAGGGCCGGGGCGGGATGTTGTCGGTGGCCGGCGGCAAGTGGACGACCTTCCGCCACATCGGCCGTACGGTGATGAACAAGCTGGCCGCGCTGCCCGGGCACCCGTTGGCGGAGGACATGGAGCCGATGGCCCGGCTGCCCAGGAAGCTGCCCCTGCCCGGGATAGCCTCCCCGAACGCGGTGGCGCACCGGCTGCTGATCGACGGCGGGACGCCCGGTCCCCGGATGGCCGCCGACACCGCGCGCCACCTGGCCACGCACTACGGTTCGCTCGCCTTCGACATCGCCCGGCTGGCCAACGAGAACCCGGCGCTGGCCGAGCGGATCCACCCGGAAGCCCCGGAGGTCTGGGCGCAGGTCGCCTACGCCCGGGACCACGAGTGGGCCGAGACCGCGGACGACGTGCTGCGGCGGCGGACCACGCTGACGATCCGGGGCCTGGCGACGGACGAGGTCCGGGCCGGTGTGGAGAAGATGCTCGGCGAGCGGCGCGGCTGAGCGGGGACGGGCCGGTGCGGGCGGCGGACCACGAGTTGATCCGACGGTCGTACCGGCCCTCTTCGTGCCCGCATAATGGGGCGATACATCGGATGTATGGAGGTCGCCCATGGCTGTCACCGACGAGGCCATCGAGAAGATCAAGGGAATGATCGTCTCGGGTGCGCTTCGGCCCGGCGATCGTCTCCCCAAGGAGAGCGAGCTCGCCTCGGAGCTGGGGCTTTCCCGCAATTCGCTGCGGGAGGCGGTGCGTGCGCTGTCGCTGATCCGCATTCTCGACGTCCGCCAGGGCGACGGCACGTATGTGACGAGCCTGGACCCGCAGCTGCTCCTGGAGGCGCTGAGCTTCGTCGTGGACTTCCACCGGGACGACACCGTGCTGGAGTTCCTGGCGGTGCGCCGGATCCTGGAGCCCGCGGCGACGGCGATGGCGGCGAGCCGGATCACCGAGGAGCAGCTGGACGCGCTGAGCGCGCAGCTCGACGCCTTGGGCGAGCATCCTTCGGTGGAGGAGCTGGTCGCCTGCGACCTGGACTTCCACCGGGGCATCGTCCAGTCGTCCGGCAATTCGGTGCTCTGCTCGCTGCTGGACGGGCTCTCGGGGCCGACGACGCGGGCGCGGGTGTGGCGGGGGCTGACGCAGGAGGACGCGGTGAGCCGGACGCTGCACGAGCATCGGGCGATTCTGGCGGCGTTGCGGGATCGGGACTCGGAGGCGGCTCGGGCGTGGGCGACGGTGCACGTGGCGAGCGTGGAGCAGTGGTTGCGGTCCACGTTGTGACCGTTCCGGGGCTCTGCCCCGGGCCCCGCTCCTCAATCGCCGGAGGGGCTTGAAAAGAAGCGCCGGACGGGCTGGAGGAGCGCGTCCGGCGCTTGAGGACCACGTGAGGACCGAAGGGTTCAGTCCTGCTCCTCGCCGCTCGCGAAGCGGGAGATGATCAGGGCGACGATGATGATCGCGCCGTTCAGGAACTGGTTCCAGAGGGCCGGGACGCCGCCCAGGGTCATGACGTTGACGACCAGTTGGAGCGTCAGGACACCGGTGAGGGCGCCGAACAGCGTGCCGCGGCCGCCCTTGAGGCTGATGCCGCCGATCACCGCGGCGGCGAACACCTGGAAGATCCAGCCGTCGCCCTGGGTGGCGGCGACCGCCCCGTAGTGACCGGTGTAGAGGATGCCGGCGAAGGCGGCGAGCAGGCCGCCGATCGCGAGGACGATCCAGGTGACCCGGTCGACGCGGATGCCGGCCGCGCGGGCCGCTTCCGGGTTGCCGCCGATCGCGTACAGCGCCCGTCCAAGGCGCAGCCAGGCGAGCGCGGCGCCGCCGCCCGCGAAGAGGACCAGGCAGATCCAGACGGCGGCCGGGACCCCGAGCCACTCGCTCTTGCCGAGGTAGCGGAAGGACTCCGGCACATCGGTGATGGACTTGCCCTCGGTGATGCCGATGTGGAGGCCGCGCAGCATCGTGAGCATGCCGAGCGTGGCGATGAAGCCGTTGACCCGGAGCTTCAGCATCAGGAAGCCGTTGACGGCGCCGATGGCCAGCCCGACCAGCAGGCAGAGCGGGATCGCGGACCAGGCGGGGAGCAGCCCGAGTCCGGCGAAGCGGCCGCCGTCGGTGGGCAGCACCAGCCACATGGCGACGACCGGTGCGATGCCGATCGTGGACTCCAGCGAGAGGTCCATTCGGCCGCAGATGAGGATCAGCGCCTGGCCGAGGACGAGCAGGCTCAGCTCGGAGGACTGCTGGACGACGCTGATCAGGTTGTCGGAGGTGAGGAAGACCGGCGAGACGATGAAGCCGATCAGCATCAGCACCAGGATCACCGGCACCAGCGAGAAGTCGCTCCACCGGATCAGCTTGAGCCTGCTGCGCGCGGTGTCACCGCCGGGGCCCGCCTCGGGCGCCGTGTCGAAGTCCTCGGCCGTGGACGGCCGTACCGTGCCGGTCATTCCCTCTCCCCCACACCTTCCATGGCGGCGACGAGTTCCCCGTCGGTCCACCCGCTGTCGAACGTTGCGACGACCCGCCCGTGGAAGAGGGCGAGGACCCGGTCGCAGACCCGCAGGTCGTCCAGTTCGTCCGAGACGACGACGGCCGCGTTGCCCGCGTCGGCGACCCGGCGTACGACTCCGAGGAGCGAGTCCTTGGACTTGACGTCGACGCCCGCCGTGGGCCGGACCGCCACGAGCACACGGGGGTCGCGGGCCAGCGCGCGGGCGACCACGACCTTCTGCTGGTTCCCGCCGGAGAGCCCGGAGACGGGCTGTTCGGGGCCCTGGGTCTTGATGTCGAGCGAGTCGATCATGGACCGGGCGAACCGGCGGGTACGGGAGGGCAGGACGGTCCCCCAGGGGCCGAGCTGGTCGGCGACCGTGAGGGTGGCGTTCTCCGCCACGCTGCGCTCCAGGACGAGGCCCTGGTCGTGCCGGTCCTCCGGGATGTAGCCGATCCCGGCGGCCAGCGCGTCCGGCACGCTGCCCGCCCGTACGGTCCTGCCGCGCACCCGGACCGTGCCGCCGCCCGCCTTGCGCATGCCGGCCAGCACCTCGCCGACGGCGGTGTTGCCACTGGCCGCCGCCCCGGCCAGGCCCAGCACCTCGCCGGGGCGCACCTGGAGGTCCAGGGGCTCGAACCGGCCGGGGAGGCTCAGCTGTTCGGTGGTCAGCACGGGTTCGGCGCCCGCGTCGGGCGCCGTGTCACCGGCCGCGTGCCAGGCGGTGGCCCCGGCCGCCCGCTCGCCGGTCATCGCGGCGACCAGGTCCTCCTTGGCGACCTCGGCGACGGGCGCGGTCAGGACGTGGCGGGCGTCGCGGTAGACGGTGACCGCGGTGCACAGCTCGTACACCTCCTGGAGGTGGTGCGAGATGAAGAGGAACGCCACGCCCCGGCTCTGGAGTTCGCGGAGCTTGCCGAAGAGGCGCGCGATGCCCCGGGCGTCGAGCTGGGCGGTCGGCTCGTCCAGGACGATGAGCCGGGCGCCGAAGGACAGGGCGCGGGCGATCTCCACGAACTGCCGCTGCTCGACCGCGAGATCGCGCGCCCGGGTGTTCGGGTCGACCTCGACGCCGTACGCGGCCAGCAGCCGTTCGGCCCGCTTGCGCAGCCTGCCCCAGCTGATCCAGCGGGAGTTCTCCTCGAACCGGTTGAGGAAGAGGTTCTCGGCGACGGTCAGGTCGGGGACCACCATGGACTTCTGGTAGACGCAGGCGACCCTGGACTGCCAGGCCGCGGTGTCCCCGAAGGCGGGGGCGGGTTCGCCGCCGAAGGTGACGGTGCCCGCGTCCGCCTTGTGGAGGCCGGTGAGGACGCCGACCAGGGTCGACTTGCCGGCGCCGTTGCGGCCGACGAGCGCGTGGGACTCGCCGGGCCGCACGGTCAGCTTCACCCCGTCGAGCGCCACGGTCGGTCCGAAGCGCTTGACGACGCCTTCCGCCTGTACGGCGGGTGGTGCCTGAGCGTCCATGGCTAGCTCTTCTTCTCCAGCTGGTTGGCCCACAGCTTCGGGTCGTCCACGTTCTCCTTGGTCACCAGGGGTGCGGGGAGCTGGTCCTCGTAGCCGTTGGGGATCTTGATGATGGTGGAGTCGTGGTCCGTGGGGCCCTCCTTGAACGTCTTGCCGTCGAGGGCCGCCTTCGCGTAATACAGCGCGTACTTCGCGTACAGGTCGGCGGGCTGGGAGATGGTGGCGTCGATCTTCCCTGCGCGGATGGCGTCGAACTCCTCGGGGATGCCGTCGTTGGAGATGATGGTGATGTGGCCGTCCGTGCCGGCGGGCTTGAGCAGCTTCTTCTGTTCCAGAAGCGCCAGGGTGGGCTGCAGGAACACGCCGCCGGCCTGCATGTAGATGCCGTTGATGTCGGGGTGGGCGGCCAGCGTGGACTGGAGCTTCGCGGAGGCGACGTCGCCCTTCCAGTCGGTGGCCAGCTCGAACACCTGGATGTCCGGGTAGTCCTTGTCCATGCACGCCTTGAACGCCTCGGAGCGGTCGCGGCCGTTGATGGAGGACAGGTCGCCCTGGAACTCGACGACCTTGCCCTTGCCCTTCAGCTGCTCGCCGAGGTACTTGCAGGCGTTGGTGCCGTACGCCTTGTTGTCGGCGCGCACCACCATGTAGATGTCGCCCTTGTCCGGGCGGGTGTCGACGCTGACGACGGGGATCTTCTTCTCGTTGAGCGTGTTGAGCGACTCGGCTATCGCGCCGGTGTCCTGGGGGGCCATCACGACGGCCTTGGCGCCCTGGTCGGTGAAGGTCTGGACGTTGGCGACGAGCTTGCCGATGTCGTTCTGCGAGTTGGTCAGCGGGAGCGCGGAGACCTCCCCGTCCTTGACGCCCTTCTTGATGTAGTTCTGGTAGGAGTTCCAGAAGTCGCTGTCGCTGCGCGGCAGGTCGATGCCGACCTTGCCGCCGCCCGCGCCGCCGTCCGACGATTCGCGGTTGCAGCCCGCGAGGGCGGTGACGGCCAGCAGTACGGCACAGGCTGCCGCACTCGTCGTACGCACTCTCATTGGAATCCCGTTCCTGTGTGGGGTCGCGGCTCGGACCCGGTGGGCATGGCGGGGTGCGGGTTCAGCTGCCGGCGGGGCGCAGGCGCAGACCCTGCATCCCGCCGTCGACGGCCAGGGCGGCGCCCGTCACGGAGGCCGCGGCGGGGCTCGCGAGGTAGCCGATCGCGGCGGCCACCTCGGCGGCGGAGACCAGCCGGCCCAGCGGCTGCCGGGCGTTCAGCGCGGCGCGTTCGGCGGCCGGGTCCTCCGCCCGGTCGAGCAGCCGGCCGATCCATGGGGTGTCGGCGGTGCCCGGGTTGACGCAGTTGACGCGGACGCCCTCGCGGACGTGGTCGGCGGCCATGGCGAGGGTGAGCGCGAGGACGGCGCCCTTGCTCGCGCTGTACAGGGCCCGCTGGGGCAGCCCGGCGGTCGCGGCGATGGAGCAGGTGTGCGTGATGGATACGGCTCCGGGGCGCTCGGCGGCCGCGCGGCGCAGGTGGGGCAGGGCGTGCCGGGCGGCGCGGACCATGCCGAGGACGTTGATGTCGAGGACCCGGGCCCATTCGGTGTCGTCGTTGTCCGCGACGGTGCCGATGGCGCCGATGCCGGCGTTGGAGACGAGGGTGTGCAGGGAGCCCATGGCGGCGACGGCCCGGTCCACCCCGGCGCGCACGGCCGCGTCGTCGGTGACGTCGGCCTCGACGGCGAGGGCGCCCCGGGGCGCGCCGGAGGTGTCCCGGTCGAGGACGGCGACCCGCGCGCCGCGCTCCAGGAGCAGGGCGGTGACGGCGGCCCCGATGCCGGAGGCGCCGCCGGTCACGAGGGCGTTCATCCCCTCGAAGTCGCGTGTGCCGGTCATCGGCTCTCCTCCTTCTCGTGGCGCCGGGCCTGCCAGACGGGGCCCTGCGGGTAGCGGTGTGCGGCGATGGACTCGGGGCGCATCCTGGCCGAGAAGCCGGGGGTCGCCGGTGCGGTGTAGCGGCCGTTGACGAGGACGACCGGGTCGGTGAAGTGCTCGTGGAGGTGGTCGACGTACTCGATCACCCGGTCCTCGCGGGTGCCGGAGACGGCCACGTAGTCGAACATCGAGAGGTGCTGGACGAGTTCGCAGAGCCCGACACCGCCCGCGTGCGGGCAGACCGGGACGCCGTACTTGGCGGCGAGCAGCAGGATCGCCAGGTTCTCGTTGACTCCGGCGACCCGTGCGGCGTCGATCTGGACGAAGTCGACCGCCCCGGCCTGGAGCAGCTGCTTGAACACGACCCGGTTGGCGACGTGTTCGCCGGTGGCGACCTTGACCGGCTGTCCGGCGCGGACGGCGGCGTGGCCGAGTACGTCGTCCGGGCTGGTGGGCTCCTCGATCCAGTGCGGGTCGTAGGGGGCGAGCGCGGTCATCCAGGCGACGGCGTCGGCCACGTCCCAGCGCTGGTTGGCGTCGACGGCGATCCGGACGCCGGGTCCGACGGCCTCGCGGGCGAGCGCCATGCGGCGGACGTCGTCCTCGACCCGGCCGCCGACCTTGAGCTTGATCTGGGTGAAGCCGTCGGCGACGGCCTGCTCGGCGAGCCGGACCAGCTTGTCGTCGGAGTAGCCGAGCCAGCCGGGCGAGGTGGTGTACGCGGGGTAGCCCTCGGCGCGCAGCCGGTCGGCGCGTTCGGCGCGCCCCGGTTCGGCGGCGCGCAGGACGGCCAGCGCCTCGTCGGGGGTGAGGGCGTCGGTGAGGTAGCGGAAGTCGACGAGGGAGACCAGCTCCTCCGGGGTCATCCCGGCCAGGAACTCCCAGACGGGTCTGCCCGCCAGCTTGGCCGCCAGGTCCCAGGCGGCGTTGACCACCGCGCCGGCCGCCATGTGCATCACGCCCTTCTCCGGGCCGAGCCAACGGAGTGGGGAGTCGTGGGTGAGGTCCCGGTACAGGGCGCCGAGGTCGGCGGCCGTGCGGGGCACGGGGCGCCCGGTCAGATAGGGGCGCAGCGCCTCGATCGCGGCGGCCATGACCTCGTTGCCGCGGCCGATGGTGAAGCAGAAGCCATGGCCCTCGGCCGGTTCGCCGTCCGCGCGGGCGGCGTCGGTCCGCAGGACGACATAGGCGGCCGAGTAGTCGGGGTCGGGGTTCATGGCGTCCGAGCCGTCCAGTTGTTCCGAGGTCGGAAAACGGATGTCGTGCACCTCGAAATCCGTGACGGTCTGACTCATGCGCGCCCCCAGGGGAAATAACATCGGACCTCTGTTCCGGTCATCCGATGTATAGCCGCCGCCGAGGCCGCAAGTCCAGAGAGAAGCGCGAATTTTCCGCCGACAGCTCGGATGTATCGGCAGTACGCTGCCGTACCAGACGAGCACCCGGCCGTGCACGGGGGCTGCGGTCGGGGAGGCCGCAGGCCGTAAGGTTGGTCCGTACGCAAGGGAACTTCGGAAGGAGGCTGGGGTGATCGAGCTCGAGGGCGTGCCCGAGCTGATCGACCCGGTCATGGTGGCCGCGTTCGAGGGGTGGAACGACGCCGGCGACGCCGCCTCCACAGCGGTCGCGCATCTGGACCGGGAGTGGAAGGGCGAGGTGTTCGCGGCGCTGGACGCCGAGGACTACTACGACTTCCAGGTCAATCGTCCGACGGTGTGGCTGGACAACGGGGTACGCAAGATCACCTGGCCGACGACCCGGCTCTCCGTGGTCCGCGTCGGCGGGGACAAGCCCCGCGATCTCGTCCTGGTCCGGGGCATCGAACCGTCCATGCGCTGGCGCTCGTTCTGCAACGAGCTCCTGGGCTTCGCGCACGAACTGGGCGTCGAGATGGTGGTGGTGCTCGGGGCGCTGCTCGGCGACACCCCGCACACCCGCCCGGTCCCGGTCAGCGGAGTGACGTCCGACCCCGATCTGGCGCGCACCATGGACCTGGAGGAGACCAGGTACGAGGGCCCGACCGGCATCGTCGGCATCCTCCAGGAGGCGTGCACGCATGCCGGGGTGCCCGCGGTGAGCCTGTGGGCGGCGGTGCCGCACTATGTGTCGCAGCCGCCCAACCCCAAGGCGACGCTGGCCCTGCTGAACCGTCTTGAGGATCTGCTCGGGCTGCGCATCCCGCTCGGCGAACTGCCGGAGGACGCACGGGCGTGGCAGGTCGGCGTGGACCAGCTGGCCGCCGAGGACAGCGAGGTGGCCGAGTACGTGCAGACCCTTGAGGAGGCGCGGGACACCGCCGAGCTGCCCGAGGCGAGCGGCGAGGCGATCGCCCGGGAGTTCGAGCGCTATCTGCGGCGCCGCGATCCCGGCCCCGGGCAGCCGCCCGGCGGTCATGCCACGGAGAGCGGCGACGCGACGTACCTCCGGGACACGTCGAGCGGCCGGACCAGACCCCCGAAGCCGGGGCCCGGCCAGCCGGGCGGCCCGGCCCAGCCGGAGGGTCCCGGCCGGCCGGGACCCGGACGCGGACGGCCCGGCGACCGGGCCACGGGCGAGGACGGCGGCCCGGCCGGGGCGCCCGACGAAGAGCCGGACAGCGACGGCCCGGACAGCGGCCCGGCGGACGGTGACGGGGCCGGCGGCCCCCACGCCCAGGACTGAGCGCGGCACGGAGCCGGGCGGGTGCGAACCCGCCCGGCTCCCGCGCTGTGTGACCGTCATTCAGGAGCAGACGAAGCGCGCCGCGCCCCAGTCGCCGTGGTCACCGGTCTTGGACCCGTTCGTGTCCGTGACCTTCAGCCGCACGTGCCGCGCCCCGTCGAGCGCCACATCGACCGGTACGGTCTCCGACGCCCCGGTCACCTTCGGCGAGGTCCACAGCACCTTGCCGTCGGCCTCCACGGAGAACGCGACCTCGCCGTATCCGTTGATCTCGTCGTCGATTCCGGCGTCCGCGGTGAACCGCGAGCACTGCCCGCCGAGGTAGACCTCGATGTCGGAGTCGGCGTGGGTGCCGATCCCCTTCTCGTACGTCTTCCCGGCCAGCTTGAGCGGGTGCCCGTCGGCCGCGCCCGACTCGCCGTTGCTGCGGTCGCGTTCGGCGGGGCCGTAGCCGTTGGCCGCGTTCAGCCACTCCATGTCGCTCGCCCAGGTCTCACCGCTGGGCGGGGCCGGCATGACGGAGACCGCGAGCCGCTCGGTGGCGGTGCGGGACTCGCCCGCCGACCGGTATCGCGCGAGGGCGGTCAGCCGCTGCTCGCCCGCCTTCGCGTCCTTCGCCGGGGTGACCCGGACCTCGACGCGGCGGGTGGTGCCCGCCGGTATCCGCCGCACGGGCGCGGCGGGGGTGGCCTGCCAGCCCTCGGGGACGTCGAGCGTGACGGACGCGTCCGTGACGTCCGCCGTGCCCGCGGTGACGTCGACGGCGACGGTGCTCGGGGCGCCCGCGCCGGTCTCCTGGCCGCGCGGGGCGGTGACGGAGGCCGTGGCGGCGGTGTTCCGGCCGCCGACCGCGCTGGTGTGCTTGAGCTTCACGGAGAACTTCCGGTCCGTGGGCAGCGGTGCGGTCTTGATCTTCACCACGCCGCCCCGGTCGTCCCGGTCGTAGAACCAGCCCTGCTTCGCCTGCGCGTACGCCGCGGCCGAGGTGAGCCGGGGCAGCTTGCCCGTGAGCTGGACCGCGCTCGGCTCGGAGCCGGTGTGCACGGTGAACTCGTACGGGCGGCTGCTCTGCTTGCCCTTGAACGCGCCCTTGGCGGCGCCGATGTCCACGGTCACGTCGCCGGAGCCCCGGGAGGGTGCGCGGACGTCGGCGGTCTGGGTGGCGTACGCGCCGTCGCGGTGCTCGCGCGTCACGCCGTCGTCCTCGTACAGCGTGAACGAGGAGCGGCCCTGCGGGTAGATGTCCCAGGCCAGCGGGGAGGAGGCGGTGCGGTCGGTGTACGAGCGGATGCCCGGCCACATCGGCACACTGGCCCCGGCCTTCACGAACAGCGGCAGGGTGTCCAGCGGGGCGCTGTAGTCGTCGAGAGTGACGGGGCCCTGGTAGGTGCGCCCGGTCCAGTAGTCGGTCCAGGTGCCCTTCGGCAGGTAGATGCCGTCGCGCTCGGTGCTGTCCTCGTAGACCGGGGCGACGAGGAAGTCCTCGCCCGACATGAACTCGTACTTCGCGGCGTCGGTCGCGGCCTTCGGGTCGTCCGGGTACTCCAGGACCAGCGGGCGGACCATGCCGACACCGGTCTCGGTCGCCTCGTGCGCGTAGGAGTACTGGTAGGGCAGCAGCGACTCCTTGAGCTTGAGGTAGTCGCGGTTGATGGAGGTGTACGGCTCGCCGTAGCGGAAGGGCTGCTTGTCGCTGGCCGCCCAGCCGTCCATGGTCATCGTGGTCCCCAGGAACATCTTCCACTGGAGGTCACGGGTGTACGTCTTGGCGCTGCCGCCGAAGATGCCGTCGACGTCGCCCGTGGTGTAGGCGAGGCCGGACATCGTGGCGCCCGCGTAGGTCGGGATCTGCCAGCGGATGTAGTCCCAGGTGCCGTACTGGTCGCCGGACCACTGCACCCCGCAGCGCTGTGCGCCGGACCAGCTCTCGGGGGCGTAGGTGAAGCCGCGCGCGTCGCTGTTGGCCTCGATGCCCGCGTAGGCGTCCTTGCAGCCGTCGAGCGCGAACTTGTAGCCGTCGCCGACCCAGGCGACGTCCAGCTTGGCCACGCGCTGCCCGGCCTTCACCTGGTCGGCCAGCTTGTCGATGCCGTCCTCGGTCCAGAGGCCGGCCTGCATGCCCCGGTCCTGGAGGCCCTTCGCGGTCTCGGCGAGATTCTCGTAACCGCAGCCGTAGCCGTCGTTGACGAGCATCCAGCCGTTCGGCATGTCGTTCTCGAGGTAGCCGTCGGCGACCTCCAGCGCGTCCAGGGTGTGGCGCTCGCCCCGGTTGGCGTTGTGCAGATAGCAGTCGGCGTCGCCGATCTCCATGCCGTAGACGGGCGGCAGGAAGGGCTTGCCGGTGAGCTGTGTGTACTGGCCGATGACGTCCTTGGCGCTGTCACCCGCGAAGTAGTACGCGTCGAAGCGCCGCTCCTTCTCGCTGGTGGTCACCGGGTCGTTGAAGGCGTAGGTGCCGGGCGCGAAGGTGTTGCGGAAGACGCCGTAACCGGCCGACGAGAGGTAGAACGGCACCGAGTTGGGGTGGCCGCCGTCGTCCCAGTTGTAGTCGACGCCGACCTCGACGGTCTTGCCGCGGTGCGAGGTGTTGCCCCGGCCGTTCTGCATACCGGCACCGTAGAACTGCTCGTCGGCCCCGCGCGCCAGGGTCTGGGTGGTCTGCTCGGTGCCCCAGCTCAGCCCTTTCGCCTCGGACCAGACCTGGCTGCCGTCGGCCCGGTACAGGGCGAACCGCATAGGCGACTTGTAGACACGGAGGGTGACGCTCCGGGTGGACAGCTCGTAGCGGTCGCCGCGCTCCTTCCAGCGGGTGCGGGGCGGGGTGCCCTGCGGGAGCACGATGGCGTCGCCGGCCGGGTCCTCGAAGGTGCCGTCGGGGGCGAGTTCGATACGGAAGGTCTCCTCGGAGACGAAACTGACCCGGGCCTTCGCCGCCCCCGCCGTCAGGCGGTACACGGCCCCGTCGGCCGCGAAGCCGGTGAGGTCGCCGACCGTCGTCCCGGCGGGCTCCGCCGTGTCGTCGGCGCGGGCGGCACCCGGTCCGGTGAGTACGGCGAGGAGTCCCAGCAGCGCTGCAACTACCGCCGATCTGATGCGCGTTGATGATTGCATAGAGCGCTTTTAGCGCAGCACCGAGCATTTGACCATGGACAAAACGGAACCGGCCCCGAACTTCATGAAGAAGTCCGGGGCCGGTGAAGTCGGCTGCTACGACGGAGAGTTACGAAAAGCGAGCTAGAGGGCCACGCCGAGGAGCGCGTCCACGGTGCGGGAGACGAGGCCGGGCGCGCCCTCGTCCGGACCGCCCTCGGCGGTCTGCCGCTCGGCCCAGCGGTCCACCGCGGCCAGTGCGGCCGGGGCGTCCAGGTCGTCGGCGAGGGCCGCGCGGACCTCCTCGACCAGGGCATCGGCGGACACCCCGTCGGGGCGGGAGACGGCGGCGCGCCAGCGGTCGAGCCGGGCCACCGCGTCGGCGAGCACCTGGTCGGTCCACTCCCAGTCGGAGCGGTAGTGGTGGGCGAGCAGGGCCAGGCGGATCGCGGCCGGGTCCACACCGTCGCGGCGGAGCGCGGAGACGAAGACGAGGTTGCCCTTGGACTTGGACATCTTCTCGCCGTCCAGGGCGACCATGCCGGCGTGCACGTACGCCTGGGCGAAGGGGTGCTCGCCGGTCAGCACCTGGGCGTGCGAGGCGCCCATCTCGTGGTGCGGGAAGGCCAGGTCGGAGCCGCCGCCCTGGACGTCGAAGCCCATGCCGAGGTGGTCGAGGGCGATGGCCACGCACTCGATGTGCCAGCCGGGCCGGCCGGCGCCGAGGGAGCCGCCGTCCCAGCTGGGCTCGCCCTCGCGGGCGGCCATCCAGAGCATGGGGTCGAGCGGGTTCTTCTTGCCGGGGCGCTCCGGGTCGCCGCCGCGTTCGGCGGAGAGCAGGCGCATGGCCTCGGCGTCGAGGTTCGACACCTCGCCGAAGTGCGGGTCGGTGTCGACGGAGAAGTAGATGTCGCCGTCGAGCTCGTAGGCGGCGCCCGCGTCGCGGAGCCGTTCGACGAGCGGCACGATGCCGGGTATCGCCTCGACGGCGCCGATGTAGTCGCGCGGCGGGAGCATGCGGAGCGCGGTCATGTCCTCGCGGAACAGGGCCGTCTCGCGCTCCGCGAGCTCGGTCCAGTCCTGTCCGTCGCGCACGGCCCGCTCCAGCAGCGGGTCGTCCACGTCCGTCACGTTCTGGACGTAGTGAACCTGCCGCTTGGTGTCGAGCCACACGCGCTGAACGAGGTCGAACGCGTTGTAGGTCGCCGCATGACCCATGTGGGTCGCGTCGTACGGCGTGATGCCGCAGACGTAGATGCGGGCGACGGGACCGGGGTCAAGGGTGATCCGTCCGCCGGTCGCGGTGTCGTGGATCCGAAGGTCGCGGCCCTTGCCGGGCAGGGCGGGGACCTCAGAAGCGGGCCAGGCATGCATGCCACGAGCGTAACCGGATGCGGCTTCCGGATACGAACCGGAGGGGTGATCCTGACCGAAGAGGCACTCTTGCGCCGCCGCACCCGACGTGCATCGGGGCGGCCCCTCCGTCAGACCGGCGGCCAGGGAATGGCGGGCCACTCCCCGCTGGGCTCGCGGTGCACCCCGGTCTCCCGCAGCCCGGCCACCCGGGCCCGCAGGGCCTCGATCTCGGCCGCCGTGATGAGTTCGGCCAGCCGGGTGACCAGGGCGGCGCCGGGCTCCAGGGCGGCGGCCAGCCGGCCCAGGACCTCGACGGCCTCGGGGGTGAGGGGTTCGCCCGCCCAGCCCCAGAGCAGGGTCCGGAGCTTGTCGTCGGCGTTGAAGGTCACCCCGTGGTCGATGCCGTAGAGCCGGCCGCCGGGCGCGGGCAGCAGGTGGCCGCCCTTGCGGTCGCCGTTGTTGATGACGGCGTCCAGCACGGCGAGCCGCCGCAGCCGGGGGTCGTCCGCGTGCACCAGCAGGGCGGTCTTCCCCTCCCCCACCTCGGCGAACGCGACGGCCTTCCAGCCCTCGCCGGGCTCCTCGTCCTCGACCAGCGCGAGCAGCCCCGGCTCGTCCTCGCCCGGCTCCTCCGCCTCGATCCACAGCTGGCACATGCCCTGTCCGTACGGCCCGTCCCGCAGCACGGTCGGCGGGATCAGCCCCCAGCCCATGGCCTCGGAGACCTCGTAGGCGGCCACCTCGCGCTGGGCGAGGGTGCCGTCGGGGAAGTCCCAGAGCGGCTGCTCGCCGGCCACCGGCTTGTAGACGCAGTACGCCTCCTCACCCTCGTGGGCGACGGAGCAGTACAGCACCGCGTTGGAGGCACCCCGGACCTGCCCGAGGACGGTGAGCGTGCCTCCGGCCAGCAGGGCGGTCTGCTCCGCTTCGCTCAGGCGCCCCGGCGGTATCCGTTCTGGCGCGGGCATACGTGTCCTTCCGGGTCGAGCGGCAGGCTGCACAGCGGGCAGGGCGGGCGTCCGGCGTTGACCACGTCCAGGGCGCGCTTGGCGAAGGCGCGGGCCTGGGCGCCGGTGAGCCGGACGCGGAGCATCGGGGGGCCGTTCTCCTCGTCCTGGAGCAGCCGCTCCTCGGCCTCGGCCAGGTCCTCGACGGAGTCGGCGTCCAGCTCGACCAGGGCCTGCGCCTCCACGATCATGCGCTGCTCCTCGCCGTCCCAGGCGAGCGCCATGGTGCCCACGCGGAACTCCTCCTCGACGGGGACGTCGAGCGGCGCGGTGTCCGTGACGTCCATCGGGGCGACCGCGGGCACCGGCGAGTTCCCGCCGGTGCGGCGTACGACCTCGTCGAGGAGTTCGTCCACGCGCTCGGCGAGCGCGGCGACCTGGGTCTTCTCCAGGGCCACGCTGGTGACACGTCCGCCTGAGGATGCCTGCAGGAAGAACGTACGGCGTCCAGGCAGCCCGACCGTGCCGGCCACGAAGCGGTCCGGGGGGTCGTAGAGGAACACCTGACGGGACACGTCCTGTCTCCCTTGAGAGTCGACGGGCAGATGGGGGTGGGCCGGAGCCTCGGAAAGCGTTCTACGGCGCGTCCACCCTACTGCGCGTGGCGATCACGGCGCCCCAGCGCCGCCCCCTACCGTCGCGTCCCCGGCGGCACCGGCGTCCTGGCCCGGTTCGCGGGGCGCGAGTCCGGCGAGGTCGCCCGTGTCGCCCAGGCGCACCAGATAGGGGCGGAGCCTCGTGTAGCGGATCGCGGTGACCGAGCACGGGTCGGCATGGACGCGCTGGAAGAGGTCCAGGTGCAGGCCGAGCGCGTCGGCGACCAGGGCCTTGATGATGTCGCCGTGCGAGCACATGACGTACGCCGCGTTCTCGCCGTGCTCCGCCTCGATCCGCGCGTTCCACTCCCGTACCGCGTCGACGGCGCGGGACTGCATCGCGCGCATCGACTCGCCGCCGGGGAAGGCGGCGGCGGAGGGGTGCTGCTGGACCACGGTCATCAGCGGTTCGTCGGTGAGCTCGGCGAGCTTGCGGCCCGACCAGTCGCCGTAGTCGCACTCGCTGATCCGGTCCTCGATGTGCAGCGGCAGGCCGGGGCGGGCGGCCAGCAGGGGTTCCAGGGTCTCCCGGCAGCGTTGCAGAGGGCTGCTGACGGCGGCGGCGAGCGGCAGTGCGGCCAGCCGGCCGGGGAGCGCGGCGGCCTGCGCGGCGCCGCGCTCGTCGAGGGCGACGCCGGGGGTCCGGCCCGCGAGCACCCCGGCGGTGTTGGCGGTGGAGCGTCCGTGGCGTACGAGGATCAGGGTGGGCATGCCGTCCAGCGTACGGGCGGCGCCCGGTTTCCCGGCGGGGCCAAAGGTGCATACCGGGTCGCAAGCAGGGAAGAATGCGCGCCGTGATTGTCGACTGCGCCATCTACCGCGACGGATGCCGGACCGAGGGCCCCGCCGATTTCTCCGACGCGCTCGCCCAGGCGCGGGAGTCCGGCGACGCGTTCCTCTGGATCGGCCTGCACGAGCCGACGGAGAAGGAGTTCGACCTGGTCAGCCACGAGTTCGGACTGCACCCGCTGGCCGTGGAGGACGCCCTCTCGGCCCACCAGCGGCCGAAGCTGGAGGTGTACGACGACTCGCTGTTCGCGGTGATCAAACCGGTCCTGTACGACCACGACAGCGACACGGTCACCACGCACGAGCTGATGGTGTTCATGGGCGACTCATTCGTCGTCACCGTGCGGCACGGAGAGGGCGCGCCGCTGGCCGCCGTACGCCGCCGTCTCGAAGCGGAGCCCGAGGTGCTGCGGCACGGGCCGACGGCCGTGCTGTACGCGGTGAGCGACGCGATCGTGGACCACTACATAGACGTGGCGGGCGAGCTCCAGGTCGACCTGGAGGAGCTGGAGACGCAGGTCTTCGCGCCGAGCGGTACGGACGACTCCAAGAACACCGCGGCGCGCATCTACACCTTCAAGCGCCAGGTGCTGGAATTCCGCCGGGCGACCGTTCCGCTGTCCGGTCCGATGGCCCGGCTGGCGAGCGCCGGGGTGCCGTTCGTCCAGGAGCACGCGCAGCCGTTCTTCCGGGACGTGCAGGACCATCTGACCCGGGCCAACGAGCAGGTGGAGGGTCTTGACCGGCTGCTGTCCGACATCCTGTCCGCGCATCTCGCGCAGATGGGGGTGCGGCAGAACGACGACATGCGCAAGATCTCCGCCTGGGCGGCGATGGCGGCGGTGCCGACGATGGTCGCGGGGATCTACGGGATGAACTTCGAGCACATGCCGGAGCTGCGGTGGGTCGGCGCGTACCCGGTGGTGCTGCTGCTGATGGCGGGGGCGGTCGTGGGCCTGTACCGCCAGTTCAAGCGGCGCGGCTGGCTCTGAAGGCCCCGTTCTCAGGCGTACTCGGGCGCGGGCGTCGCGGGTCCGCCGAGGGCGTCGCGCCGGGCTGGCGGTGCCAGGCTGACCATGCGCCGCCAGCCGCCGAGGCGTTCGTACGCGTACATGCCGTGGATGCCCGCGGCGAGCACGGCGGCCTTCGCCCGGGACCAGCCGAGCACCCGGCCCATGTGGTCCATGACGGCGAGGCTCACGTCGCGGTAGACGCGGATCTCGGCGAGCGCGCACTCGCGCAGGATGCGCTGGATCGTGCGGCCGTGGCCGGCCCGCGCGAAGCGCAGCAGTTCCTCGTGGCAGTACGCGAGGTGGTTGTCCTCGTCGTTGGAGATCATCCGGACCGCGCGGCCGAGCTCGGGGTGGTCCGCGAAGTGCTTGGTCAGCAGCTGCATCTGCTCGGACGCGCGCTGCTCGGTGACCCGGCTGTGCGCCAGGTACGTGATGATGTCGCGCTCGGTCAGCGCCTCGTCGCGGCCCAGCTGCTCGTGCGCGAGTCCGATGCCGTGCCGCTCCAGGAGCATCGTGTAGTCGGTGTCCGGGGGGACGGGTCCGGGGGCCAGACCGCGCTTCTTGAGCAGGGCGTTGAAGATCCTGCCGTGCTTGTCCTCGTCGGCCCCGTGCCGGGCGATCTTGGGGGCCAGCGGGCGCTGGCTCGCGGGAACGAGGGCCGCGATCCGGCCGTTCTCCCAGCCGCCCTGGGACTCGCCGCTGGCCGCGATGGAGCAGAACAGCCGGAACGAGTCGTCGTTGTCGAGGATCTCCTGGAACAGGTTCTTTGCCGAGAGCATCACTGCCACCTCCGTGCCGGCGTCGCCGAGCGCCAGTCAAATGCGGCGGGGCGGGGCGGGCAACAGGAGCGCGCGGGGGCTGCGCCGAACGGGTGACACGGGAGCGGCGGCGTGGACGGGAGCGCGGCGGGCGAACCGTTTTTGCGTGGACCCGTAACCCCGCCGCGCCGCCCGCGTTGTTCCCCGTGACGGCCGTGGCGGGGAGGACCCCCCGAGCCCCCACCACGGCCGCAGAGACTCCCCGGGTTACGCGAGCCCGGCCCGCTCCAGCGCGTCCGTACCGGCCCGGAGCGCGGCGATCCGCTCGTCCAGGGTGAAGCCGGCCGGCGCCAGGGTCAGGGTCGTGACCCCCACCTCCGCGTACGCCTGCATGCGCTCGGAGATGCGTTCCACGGACCCGAGCAGCGTGGTCTGGTCGATCAGCTGGTGCGGTACGGCGGCCGCCGCGCCGCTCTTGTCGCCGGAGAGGTACTTCTCCTGGATCTCGGCGGCCTCCTTCTCGTACCCCATGCGCTGGGCGAGCCGGTTGTAGAAGTTCTGCTTGGCGCTGCCCATGCCGCCGACGTACAGCGCGGTGTAGGGGCGGAACATGTCCGCGAGGCCGGGGATGTCGTCGCCGATGGCGAGCGGGACGGTCGGGCAGACGTCGAAGCCCTCCATCGTCCTGCCCGCCTTCTCGCGTCCGGCCCGCAGATGGCTGATCGCGGTCTCCTCCAGGTGCTCGGCCGAGGGGAAGATCAGCAGGGCGCCGTCGGCGATCTCGCCGGTCTGCTCCAGGTTCTTGGGGCCGATCGCGGCGATGTAGAGCGGGATGTGCTCGCGCTGCGGGTGCACGGTCAGCTTGAGCGGCTTGCCCGGGCCGTCCGGCAGCGGGAGCGTCCAGTGCTCGCCCTCGTACGAAAGGCGCTCGCGGGTCATCGCCTTGCGGACGATGTCCACGTACTCGCGGGTGCGGGCCAGCGGCTTGTCGAACTTGACGCCGTACCAGCCCTCGGAGACCTGCGGGCCCGACACGCCGAGGCCGAGCCGGAACCGGCCGCCCGACAGGGAGTCCAGCGTGGCCGCTGTCATGGCCGCCATCGCGGGCTGGCGCGCCGGGATCTGGAGGATGGCGGAGCCGACGTCGATGGACTCCGTCTGCGCGGCCACCCAGGCCAGCACGGTCGGCGCGTCGGAGCCGTACGCCTCGGCCGCCCAGCAGACGTCGTAGCCGAGCCGGTCGGCCTCCTGTGCGACGGCGAGATTGTCGCCGTCCATCCCCGCGCCCCAGTAGCCGAGATTGATGCCGAGCCGCATAGCCGAACCCCTTACCGATCAGTAACGTCCCTGAGTTCCGGACTCTAGCGCGCGGGAAGTTGATCCGGCAGGGGGCCGCCCCACGCCGGTTGTAATCTCAGCGCCCATGGAGCAGAGGCATCTGGGCCGCACCGGCCTACGTGTGTCCAGGATCGGGCTCGGCACCCTCACCTGGGGCCGGGACACCGACGAGCACGACGCTGCCGAGCAGCTGAAGGTGTTCTGGGAGGCGGGCGGCACGCTGGTCGACACGGCCGATGTGTACGGGGGCGGCGAGGCCGAGTATCTGCTCGGGCGGCTCGTGGACGGCCTGGTGCCGAGGCGCGATCTGGTCATCGCGACCAAGGCGGGCAGCGTCGCCGACCCGTACCGCAGGGTGGACGCCTCGCGCGGGCACCTGCTGGCGGCCCTCGACGCCTCGCTGAGCCGGCTCGGCACGGATTACGTGGACCTGTGGCAGCTCCACGCGTTCGACCCGGAGACCCCGCTGGAGGAGACGCTCCAGGCGCTGGACCTCGCGGTGTCCTCCGGGCGCGCCCGCTATGCCGGGGTGTCCGGCTTCTGCGGCTGGCAGCTCGCGAAGGCGGCGACCTGGCAGCTCGCCGCGCCCGGGACGCGGACGCGGCTCGCCGCGACGCAGATGGAGTACTCGCTGCTCCAGCGCGGCGTGGAACGCGAGGTGGTGCCCGCCGCGCTCGACCTCGGTGTCGGGCTGCTGCCCTCGTCGCCGCTGGGCCGGGGCGTGCTGACCGGCAAGTACCGCACGGGGACCCCGTCCGACTCGCGCGGCGCGTCCGAACTGCTCGCCCCCTTCGTCGAGCCGTACCTGGACGACGCGGCGAGCCGCATCGTGGACGCGGTGTCGACCGCCGCCGACGGGCTGGCCACCACGCCCGTCCAGGTCGCCCTGGCCTGGGTCCGGGACCGGCCCGGGGTCGCGGCCCCGATCGTCGGCGCGCGCAACGCGCAGCAGCTGACGGAGGCGTTGTCAGTGGAGACGCTTAGTCTTCCTGACGAGATCTGCCAGGCGCTGGACGATGTGTCGGCGCCCGTGCACCGCTATCCCGACCAGGACTGGAGCACGCTGTGACCGCGCTACCCCGGGGAGAATCCCCCGGCCCCCCGGCCACCGACGAAACCACCACCACCCCGGCCCCGCTCGACGCCCCGGCCGCCGACGCGGCGAGCGAGGCGGGGGCCGGGCCGGCGGCCGACGCGGGCACGGGCACGGGGGTCGACGCTGTGGCCGACGCGGGCGCGGTGGCGGGCGAGGCGCCGGACGGGGGCGATGCGCACGGCGGCCCCGGCGCGGCGGCCGACGCGGGCGTCTCGGACCGTACGGCCGACGAGGAAGCCGAGCCGTCGGCCGACGGGGGCGCGGCGGCCGACGCGGGCGGCCGGAGCGCCCGAGCGGGCACGGGCGCCTCGGACGATACGGCCGGTGACGGCCCGGCGGCCGACGCCGTGACCGACGCGGGCGGAGCGCCGGGCGGCGGCGATGCGGGCGACGGCCCAGGCGCTCGGGCCGATGCGGCCGCGCCGGACGGCGAGGCGACCGACGTGGGCGGTCGGGGCGATGAAGCGGATACGGGCCCCTCGGACGGCGGCGGGGGTGCGGCGGGGGCGGTCCCCGGGGCGGAGGACGGTGCCGAAGGCGCGGCCGCGCTTTCCGAGGCCGAGGCCGAGATCGCGGCTCAGCGGGAGTTGCGGGAGCGGATCGAGAAGCGGAAGGCCGAGAAGGGCGGGCCCATCGAGGCCGGGGGGAAGCTGAGCGGGACCGCGGCCGATCTGCTGGCGGCCGTCCGGGCCGTGGAGGGAGGACAGAAGCCCGCCACGGCGTTCTACGACTCGCCCTCACCGGCGCCCGCCCGCCGGACGGCGGCCCCCGCCCCGGCCCCGGTACGGGAGCCCGCCCCCGCGCCCCGGGCCGCCTCGCCCGAGAGCGTCGCCGCCGTGGCGGCCGTGCTGTCCGCAGGCGGGGCCCCCGCCGCCCTGGGCCGGCCCGCCGCCGCGCTGCTCGGGGACCGGGCCGCCGAGATCCTGCGCGAGGACCCCTGGCAACTGCTGGCCCTGCCCGGCGTCGGGCCCGAGCAGGCGGACGGCTTCGCCCGGGCGCTGCTCGGCGCGGCCTGCGGGCCCGACGACGAGCGCCGCGCCGCCGCCCTGACCGGCTGGGTCCTGGAGCAGGCCGCGCTCCGGGGCCACACCGCGCTGGACGCGGACCGGGTGCGCGAAGCGCTGGCCGGCCGGAGCGTGAGCGACCCCGCGGCGGCCGTGCAGCACGCCGTCGCCGAGGGCGTCGTGCTGGTCTTCCAGGACGGCCCGGAGGAGCAGGGGGAGCAGGAGCAGGGCGACGAGGAGGCGGCCGAGGCTGCCCCGGCCGGCCCCGTGCTCCTCGGACTCGACCGGTACGCCCTGGCGGAGGAGAGCCTCGCCGACGGGCTGGCCCGGCTGGTCAGCGGCGGCGACAAGGAGGCGGACTGGTCGGAGGCGGCCGCCGCCGCGCCCTCCCCGTCGGCCGCCGAGCTGATCCGCGCGGCCGCCGCCCACGGCCTCGTCGCGCACACGGGCGGCGAGGCGGCCCGCGCCGAGCCGGCCGCCCTGATCGCCGCCGCCCGGGGGCTCGGCCTGCGCGCCCTGGGCGCCGCGCACGGCGTGGACGGCCGCCGACGGCTCGCCGAGGACATCGGCACCCCCGAGGCCGCCGTCACGCTCGCCGGGCTGCTGTCGGGCACCGAGGGACCGGGGCGGGACGAGGAGGGGGCGCTCGCGCTCGATCTGCTCGTCGTGCTGGACGCGCCGCAGCTGGACGTGGAGACCGGCGCGATGCTGGTGGAGTCCCTGGCCGACGGCGTCCGCCTGGTCCTCAGCGGCGACCCGGGCGTGCTCGGCTCGGCGGGCGCCGGGCAGGTGTTCGCCGATGTGCTGGCCGCCCGCGCCTGCCCCCGCGTCGTCTCCCGCACCCCGGACGCCGGACCGATCGGCGAGCTGGTCTCCGGCATCGGCATCGGCGAGCTGAACCAGGTGGCGGCGCCCGGCAAGGAGGTCGTCATCGTCCCGGTCCGGGACGCGGGCGAGGCGGTGCACCGCACGGTGCAGCTCGTCGCCGACTCGGTGCCGCGCGCCATCGGGGTGCCGTCCGGCGACACCCAGGTCATCACGGTGGGCCACGGCGGCGCCGCGGGCACCCGGGCGCTGAACGAGGCCCTGAAGCAGCGGCTCAACCCGGGCCCCGGCCGCTTCGGCGGGTTCGACCCGGGCGACCGGGTCGCCCATGTCCCGGCGCCGGGGCGGACGGTGCCCGGCACGGTCGTGTCGGCGGACGCGGAGGGGCTGCACCTGGACTGTGCGGGGACCGCCGTCGTCGTACCGCAGGAGCGGGTGGCCGACGCGGTGCGCCACGCATGGGCGCTCAGCGCCCATCAGGCGGCCGGGATGCGGTGGCCGGCGGTCGTCGTGGTGCTGCCGGGCGACGCGGCGCGCGGGCTGAGCCGGCCGTGGGTCTACACCGCGTTCGGCCGGGCCGAGCGCCATCTGTCCGTGGTGCACGGCGTCGACCAGGCCCTGCCGCGCGCGGTGGCCGAGGTTCCCGCCCAGGACCGCACCACCCGCCTGCGGGCCCTGCTGGAGGCTTCCCAGGAGTCCCAGGAGTCCCCCGCCGAGCAGTAGGAGGGCCGGGAGGCCGGAGGGCCCCCACGTACGCCTGGCGCGTCCGTGGGGGCCCTCCGGGGGGCCGCGGCGGTCAGCCGGCGGGGTGCCCCGGTCCTTCCACGTCGTCATCCACGTCGTCGTCGTCGAAGACCGCGCTGACGTCGAAGCGGCAGACCACCAGCTCGGGGTCGGCGTCGTCGAACGGGGCCGCCAGCCACTCCCCCGGCTCCGGCAGCTCGTCCGCCGCCGCGACCCAGAGCGTGGAGTCGCCCTCCTCCAGGCCGAACTCCGTGTGCCGGGAGGCGATCTCGTCCGCCTCGTACTCCCCGAAGAGCACCCCGAGCGCGGCGTGCACGCTGGTGCCGACGACCGCCGCCCCGGCGTCGTCCCGCTCGTCGGGGTCGGCGTCGGCGAGGCGCTGGGCCTGGGCCAGCAGCCGCTGGGGTTCCACCACCGCGTAGTCGCGGCGGATCAGCACGCTGAGCGCGTGCGGCTCGTCGGGTCCGTTGTAGGGCGGGAGGGCGTCCTGCTCTCCCGGGATCTCGAAGGGGGTGACCTCGTCGTGGCGGTCGTAGAGGAGTTCGTCGTAGACCTCGGCGGCGGCGGCCAGTGCGTTGAACGCGTCGTAGACAGCGGGATCATCGTCCCCCGACCGGCGTTCGACCGCCGCGAGGTGGTGGTCGATCGCGGCTTTGACCGCATCGGCGGCGGCGCGTACCTCGGCAGCGGTGGGCTGCGCAGCATCAGACATGGGGCAGACGCTATCCGTACCGGGCCCTTGCCCGCACAATGGATTCGATGCCGGAATACGAATTTGTCGATGTGTACGTGCCACGCGGGGTGTCCCGGAAGGACACGGCCCGCCTGTTGACCGACCATGCCGAGTACGGGCACTGGGAGCTGGACCGTCTGACGCTGCGCCGGGACGGCAGCCGCCGCGTGCGGCTGCGCCGCCGGATCATCCGTCAGCTACGGGCCACGTGGTGAGCCGGAAGGACCGGCCACAGGACGTCCGAGCACGCGAAACGGGCCCCGCGATCGCGGGGCCCGTTTCCTTCTCAGCGTGCTCGCCGGTGCGGCGCTGCCGTCAGGCGGCGGCCTTCGCGCGGCGGTAGAGCACCGTGCCCGCGCCGGCCAGCAGCATGCCGGCACTGGCCGGAATGAGCAGGTCGAGCCCGCCCGCTCCGGTGTGGGCGAGCTGCGGCGCCTCCGGCACGGTCTGCGGCTCCGGCGTGTTCGGAGTGGGCTTCCCGGGCGTCGGCGGAGTGACGTGGCGGACCGGAGGAGGCTCCGGAACGTCGACCGGCGGCGTGCTCTCGTTCTCGCACTCGTTGCCGAACGCGGGGTTCAGCAGGCCGACGACGTCGATGCTGTTGCCGCAGACGTTCACGGGAATGTCGATGGGCGCCTGGATCTGGTTGCCCGAGAGCAGACCGGGTGATCCGTGCGTGTAGCCCTCCGCGGTGGCCCCGCCCCCGTTGTCACCGGAGGCCCGGTGCTTGCCGGTCCCCCCCTTCGCCCCCTGGCCGCGCTCGACGGCCCGGTTCCCGGCGTGGTTGCCGGACGTGCCCGACGCGGAGTCGTGCTTGCCGGCGGACGCGCCGCCCGAGCCGTTCCGGCAGCTGTTGCCGAAGGACGGGTTGAGCAGCCCGACGACGTCCACGGAGTTTCCGCAGACGTTCACCGGCACGCTGACCGGAATCTGCACCGAATTCCCTGAAACCACCCCCGGGGAATTCGAAGCGCCGCCGACCGCTCCCGCGTCGGCGTGCGCGTAGCCGCCGCCGAGGGCGAGAACGCCACCCGCGGCCGCCATGGTGATCAGGCCGTTTCGCGTGACCTGTCGCATAGGTGTTTCCTGCCTTCTACCTTCCGGAGTACCCCCGGACTACCGTGCGGAGGCAAAGGACCCGACGGCCCCGGAGCGCGTGGAGTGCGGTCCGGGGCCGAACGGGCTCAAACCCTTACGGGTTGACGCGCAACGTCAGTCGTTGACGCAGACGTTGCCGAAGGCCGGGTTCAGCAGCCCGATCACGTTGATCGTGTTGCCACACACGTTCACGGGAACGTGGACGGGAACCTGGATGACGTTGCCCGAGATGACGCCGGGGCTGCCGATGGCGGCACCCTGGGCACCCGAGTCGGCAACGGCCATGCCGGCGCCGGCGAGCACGAGGCCACTGGTGACAGCCGCGGCGGCGGCGATCTTCTTGATCATGATTCCTCCTAGTTGGCAAGCGCGGTCCCAGCCGCGGACCGCACCACCTGTAACGAGGAGGAAGTAACGGGGCTACGAGGCGAACGCCCCATTCACTCGTTCCGGTTAGAGGCGTACATCCTGGCGATTTACGCCCTCCCGGGTCAGCTGTGGTCGATGAAGCGGTCCAGGACCCGGGCGCCGAACTTCAGCCCCTCGACCGGAACGCGCTCGTCCACGCCGTGGAACATGCCCGCGAAGTCGAGCTCCGGCGGGAGCTTCAGCGGGGCGAAGCCGAAGCAGCGGATGCCCAGGTCGTCGAAGGACTTGGCGTCCGTGCCGCCGGAGAGCATGTACGGGACGGCGCGGGCGATCGGGTCCTCGGCCTTCAGGGCCGTCTGCATGGCGTCCACGAGGGCGCCGTCGAAGTCGGTCTCCAGCGCCTTGTCGCCGTGCACGTCCTCGCGCCGCACGCGCGGGCCGAGGATGCGGTCGAGGTCGGCCAGGAACTCCTCCTCGTAACCCGGCAGGAAGCGTCCGTCGACATGGGCGGTGGCCTGTCCGGGGATCACGTTGACCTTGTAGCCGGCGCCGAGCATGGTCGGGGCGGCGGAGTTGCGGAGGGTGGCGCCGACCATCTTGGCGATGCCGCCCAGCTTGGCGAGGGTGGCCTCCATGTCCTCCGGGTCCAGCGGGGTGCCGAGCGCGTCCGACAGTTCGTCCAGGAAGGACCGCACGGTCTTGGTCACCCGCACCGGCCAGGTGTGCCGGCCGAGCCGGCCGACCGCCTCGCACAGCTCGGTGATCGCGTTGTCGTCGTTGGTCATGGAGCCGTGGCCCGCCGTGCCGTCCACGGTCAGGCGCATCCAGTGCATGCCCTTCTGGGCGGTCTCCACGAGGTAAAGCCGCAGGTTCTCGTTGACGGTGAAGGAGAAGCCGCCGACCTCGCCGATCGCCTCGTTGACGCCCTCGAACAGATCGGGGTGCTTGTCCACGAGGTAGCGGGCCCCGTACGTGCCGCCCGCCTCCTCGTCCGCGAGGAAGGCGAGCACGATGTCGCGCGGGGGCTTGCGGCCGCTGCGCATGCGCTCGCGGACCACCGCCAGCGTCATCGCGTCCATGTCCTTCATGTCGACCGCGCCCCGGCCCCAGACGCAGCCGTCCGCGATCTCCCCGGAGAACGGGTGGTGCGTCCAGTCGTGCGCGTTGGCCGGGACGACGTCGGTGTGGCCGTGGATCAGCAGGGCCGGGCGTGACGGGTCCTCGCCCTCGATCCGCGCCACGGTGGAGGCGCGGCCCTTGTGGGACTCGAAGATCTTCGGTTCGAGCCCGACCTCGGCCAGCTTCTCGGCCACGTACTCGGCGGCCGCCCGTTCGCCGGGCCCGGAGTGGTCGCCGTAATTGCTGGTGTCGATCCGGATCAGGTCGCGACAGAGGTCCACCACCTCGTTCTCGGCGGTCTCGCCCAAGCCGCTCCGGGCCGCATTGCTCTCGCTCACGCTGGTTCCTTCCCTGTCGCCGTGGTGCTCCCTCCCATCCTCCATCGCCGGGCCCGCGCACCCAAGGTGCCCACGGGACCGGGCGTGATCGAGCACCCTCCAATGTTTGCTATGGTTTTCCACGTCGGAACGGGCCAGGCCCGCGAGACAGACACCTTGTCCGGGTGGCGGAATGGCAGACGCGCTAGCTTGAGGTGCTAGTGCCCTTTATCGGGCGTGGGGGTTCAAGTCCCCCCTCGGACACCAGCCACAGGCCCACGATTCCTCAGGAATCGTGGGCCTGTGTCGTTGTGCGGCCGTCCCCTGTGCGGCCACCCGGAGTGGGGCGGTGCCGACGCGGACGAACCCGGTCGTCTCCCCGGCCGCCCATGGTGAACCGGTTCTTCGCTCACTAGCGTGATCGCGGAGGGTCCACCGACCGAGGAGACGCATGCGCCGCACCGACACCGACCCGCTCACCTGGTACGAGAGTCCGTCCCCCGGCACCGGCTGTCTGCCGCCGCGTTCCTGGTACGCGGAGTCCGACGCGCGGCGGCTGTCGCTGAACGGCCGCTGGGCGTTCCGCCTGTCGCCGCGCGCGGACGGCGAGGACGCCTCGTTCGTACAGCCGGATTTCGACGCCTCGGGCTGGGCGACGGTCGCCGTGCCGGGGCACTGGGTGCTTCAGGGGGCGGGCGGGGCACCCGCGTACACGAATGTCGTTTATCCGTTCCCGGTCGATCCGCCGAGGGTGCCGTCGGAGAATCCGACCGGCGACCATCTGCGGGTCTTCGAGCTGCCCGGCGACTGGCCGGGCGGCGGCGGGAGCGTGCTGCGGTTCGACGGGGTGGAGTCGGCCGCCCGGGTGTGGCTGAACGGGGTGGAGCTGGGCGACTTCAAGGGCTCGCGGCTGCCGCACGAGTTCGCCGCGGGCGAGTTGCTGCGGCCCGGGGCCAACGTCCTCGCGGTACGGGTGCACGCCTGGTCGTCCGGGAGCTATCTGGAGGACCAGGACCAGTGGTGGCTGCCCGGGATCTTCCGGGACGTGACGCTGCTGCACCGCCCGGCGGGGGCGCCCGGCGACTTCTTCGTGCACGCCGGTTACGACCACCGCACCGGCTCGGGGACCCTGCGCGTGGAGTGCGAGGGGACGGTGGGCCGGGTGCTGGTGCCGGGGCTCGGCCTGGACATCGCGGCGGGCGAGGCCGTGACGCTGCCGGTCGAGCCGTGGACCGCCGAGACGCCCCGGCTGTACGCCGGGGAGCTGGTGACGCCCGGCGAGCGCGTCCCGCTGCGCATCGGCTTCCGTACGGTCGCCGTGGAGGACGGCGTCCTCAGGGTCAATGGCCGGCGGCTGCTGTTCCGGGGCGTGAACCGGCACGAGTTCCACCCGGAGACGGGCCGGACGGTCGACGCCGAGACCATGCGGCGCGATCTGGTCCTGATGAAGCGGCACAACGTCAACGCCGTCCGCACCAGCCACTATCCGCCGCACGCTGCCTTCCTGGACCTCTGCGACGAGCTGGGCCTGTGGGTGATCGACGAATGCGACCTGGAGACCCACGGCTTCGCGGAGGCGGGCTGGCGGGACAATCCGGTGGACGACCCGCGCTGGACGCCCGCGCTGCTCGACCGGGCGGCCCGGATGGTCGAGCGGGACAAGAACCACCCCTCGGTGATCGTCTGGTCGCTGGGCAACGAGTGCGGCACGGGCGCCGGTCTGGGCGCGATGGCCCGGTGGATGCGCGAGCGCGACCCGGACCGCCCGCTGCACTACGAGGGCGACCTGTCGTGCGCGGACGTCGACCTGTACTCGCGGATGTACGCCTCGCACGCCGAGGTGGAGCTCATCGGACGGCGCGCCGAGGAGCCGCTGGAGGACCCGGAGCTGGACGCGCGGCGGCGCGCGATGCCCTTCGTGCTCTGCGAGTACGCGCACGCCATGGGCAACGGACCGGGCGGGCTGAGCGAGTACCAGAGGCTGTTCGAGCGGTACGAGCGCTGCCAGGGCGGTTTCGTCTGGGAGTGGATCGACCACGGCCTGGCCCACCCGGAACTGGGCTTCGCCTACGGGGGCGACTTCGGCGAGGAGCTGCACGACGGGAACTTCGTGTGCGACGGGCTGCTCTTCCCGGACCGCACCCCGTCCCCCGGCCTCGCCGAGTACAAGAAGGTCGTCGAGCCGGTGCGCATCGCCCCGGGCAGCGCGCCCGGCGTGTTCACCGTCACCAACGGCTACGACTTCACGGGCCTGGACCACCTGGAGTTCCGCTGGTCGCACGAGGCGGACGGCGTGCTCGTCGCCTCGGGCACCCTCGCCGTGCCCCCGCTCGCCCCGGGTGCCTCGGCGGAGGTGGCGGCGGACGCCCCGCCCGGCGACGGGCTGTGGACGCTGCGGGCGGTCCTCGCCGGGGCGACGGCCTGGGCCGGGCGCGGCCACCTGGTCGCCTGGGGCCAGAGCGAGGCGGGCACCCCGGCCGCCCCGCGCCCGGCCGCCGGGGCGCGCCCGCGCGTCTCCGGCTCCACGGTCGCGCTCGGCCCGGGCACCTTCGACGCGGCGACCGGGGCGCTCCTGCGCGTCGGGGACATCGCGGTGGAGGGGCTCCGCCTCGACGTGTGGCGGGCGCCCACCGACAACGACAACGGGGCCGCGTGGCAGCCGGACGAGCGGTACGGGCGGCGCTGGCGGGAGTGGGGGCTGCACCGGATGCGCCACCGCCTGGACGCGGTGGAGGCGGGTGCGGACGCGCTGACCGTGCGCACCCGGGTGGCGCCGGCCGCCCGGGACGTGGGGCTGCGGACCGTGTACCGGTGGACGGCCGACGGGGACCGGCTGGGGCTCACGGTGTCGGTGGAGCCGGAGGGCGACTGGCGGGTGCCGCTGCCCCGGCTCGGCGTGCGGTTCGCGCTGCCCTCCGCGTACGACGCGGTGCGGTGGTTCGGCGGCGGTCCGGGCGAGGCGTACCCGGACACCCGGGCGGCCGCGATGCTCGGGCAGTGGGCCAGGGGCGTGGACGCGTTGCAGACCCCGTACGTCCGGCCGCAGGAGAACGGGGCGCGGGCCGGGGTGCGGTGGGTGGAGCTGACCGACGCGGGCGGGGGCGGGCTGCGCGCGGAGGGCGGGGCGCCGTTCTCGTTCACGGCCCGGCGCTGGACGGACGAGGAGCTGGACGCGGCGGAGCACCTGACGGATCTGGTCGCCGGAAACCGGGTCCGGGTGGGCCTGGACCACGCGGTGCAGGGCATCGGCTCGGGGTCGTGCGGGCCGGGCGTGCTGCCCGCGTACCGGCTTGACGCGGCACCGGCGGAGTTCGCGTTCGTGTTCTCGGCGCTGGGCTGAGGCGTCCGGGCCGGGCCCGGTGCCGTACGGAATCGGCGGCCGGGTCCTTACGGAATCCGCGGCCGGGTCCGTTCCGCACCGGGTCCGGCTCGCATCTGTACCGGGTCGGGGCCGCAACCCCCTTCCGCAGGGCGGCCGGTGACGTCGTAGCATCGGCACTTTGCGCGATCTTTACTGCTTCACAAGGGGGAATGTGATGGGCATCGGGAGGCGACGGGCCTCGGTCGTCGCCGGGGTGGTGGCCGGGGCGGTGCTGGCGACGGGCACCGTCCTGTGGGCGACGGACAGCGGGCCGTTCCGGGACAGTTACTGCTGGGGCGCTTGGGAGCAGAACAGCGGCCCGTCCTTCCTCGGCGACGAGGCGATGGAGAAGTCCGGCTCGGAGCGCGGCTCCACCGAGTCCGCGGCGCCCTCGGCGGCCCGCCCGCACGGCACCTGCACGGTGTCCGTCACCTCCTCGGTCGACGACGACGACTCCGACGAGCCGCTGACCTTCGAGGAGTCGGTGACCCTGGAGTACGGGCCGGTGCCCGCCGGGGCGAAGGAGCGGCGGGCCTGGCTCGCGCACTTCTTCCACGGCTCCGCATCCCCGCTGCCGGACGGGCTCGACGGCCTCGTCGGAGGGGACCGGGGCATGCTGGTGCTGCCCTCGTCCTGCGACGGGGACGGCGGGCCGTCCGTGGTGACGATCCGCAGCGAGAGCACGGGCGACGGCCACCTCGGCAAGATCCCCATGCCGTTCACGATCGCCACGCGCGCCGATGTGCTCCGGATGCTGCTCGCCGCCGCCAACACCGGGATGGAGAAGGCGGGGTGCGCGCCGAAGCAGCCGCTGCGCAGCGGCTCACCGATGGTGACGGTGGCCGAGGACGAGGAGTCCGCAGCGTCACCGCTGTGCCGGATACCGGGCATGACCTTCGATTACGGCGAGGGCTCGCGCTTCCGCCAGCAGGTGGGCGCGGTCACCGACCGGCTCCAGACGTGCTCGGTGGTGTGGAAGCAGCTGCGGATGCCCGAGGAGCCGTCCGCGCAGTACGTGATGGCGAACGGAATCCGCCTGGCGGCCCTGTTCAAGGGCTTGCCGGAGGGCCCGGAGCAGGGGCTGGTGCGCCGCAGTTGCGACGGGCGGCGGACCGTGTTCTACGGGCATGTGGAGGCGGGGCTCCAGGACCGGGGACGCCCCTCCGACCAGCAGGTGTTCAACCGCTTCGTCGAGTCGGTCGGCAAGCGCATCGGGTGCGGAAGCGGTGAGGACGCGTGAGCGAGGAGAACGGCGTGGCGGGCGCTGAGACCCCGGAGGCCCCAGAAATCGCGGAGGCCCCCCGGCCCCCGCTCGTCCGCCGCCTGCTGCGCAGCCGCACCGTGCGCGCCGCGACCGCCGCCGCCTTGGTGGGGGCTCTGCTGGGCGCGGGCGCGGTCGCCTGGCGCACGGACACGCTTCCGCTGCTCGGGCCCTCCCCGTGCTGGAACTCGCTGGGTTCCGGCTCGATGGACGCGCTGTTCGGGGACCGCCGGACGGAGGTGGAGGAGCAGTCGCTGCTCAACGACCCGATGGGCGACGACGGTTCGTACGGCCAGTGCCGCGTCACCAGCTACGAGGGCGACCGGGCGCGCCGCCGGGTGACGGTGAACGTGCACCGGCTGGACGGGCTGCGCGGCACCGACTCGCGGGGCTGGCCGAGCGAGTTCCTGTCCTCGGGCATGGTTCCGCTCGGCGAGGGCCTGCCCGGCATGGCCTCGTCCTCGCGCGCCTGGATCGCACTGCCGCAGGCGTGCACCGGCCGCGACGACTTCACCGGGCCCACCGTGGTGGACATCGGCATGGGCCGCGCGGACTTCGAGGTGTCATCGGAGTACACCCTGCGGGACCGGGCGGCCCTGACCGGGGCGCTGATCGACGCGGTCAACGGCGTCATCGACGACTTCGGCTGCTCCGGCGCGTACCGGGAGCCGCGCGATCTGCCCGCACCGGTCGAGTGGGACGACACCCGTGCCTCCGCGTTCTGCGGCATCAAAGGCCTCGCCCTCCCGGCGGCGTACCGGAAGGACCTGCGGCAGACCCGCGTCAGCGGCGAGGGCGGCCAGGCCCGGATCTGCGAGGCGGGATACGACTCCGACGAGACATCCGTACGGCTGACGACGGTGACCGACCCGGTGCTGGCCGAGATCTACTCGGCGGACGCGCTGCACTCGGGCGCGCCCGTCAAGGGGACCCGGGGCTACGGAAAGGTGGGCGGGAACCGTGCGGTGTTCCGGGCGGTCTGCCAGACGGGCCAGGTGATGTTCGTACTGGAACAACTACGCCCGGCGGGCCCCGGCGACCGCTTCACGTTCACCCGCGACCTGCTCCCGACGTACGTGGCAGCGGAGGCCGAACGCATCGGCTGCGCCCCACAGAAGCTGACGTTCCCCGCGTCCTCGGCGTCCTGAGCGCCAGGCGACCGGCACGTAGCGGCGCCATCAGGGGCCGACCTCTGATGGCGCTGACGCACTCGAAGGATCAGAGCGATGCCTCGGCTCCGAGGCTTCCGGCCCCGATGGCTCCTCGTAGGACGTGGACGATGTCCTCGGGCTTGAGGTCGATGGCGTCGAGGCCCGCCGGGGTCAGCGGGATCTCCTCCAGCGCGTACTCACCGCGGCCTTCGGCGCTGAACTCGGGACCGGTGCGGTCGTCGAAGGACCAGGTCGCGATGCGGGCGAGGTAGAAGAGCTGACGCTCGTCCTCGGACTCCTCCGGAAGGTTCCCCCGAACCTGCTGCCGCGAGAGCCGTCACTGGACCGTCGGTGGGCGCAGTGCCACGGTCCATTTCGGGACGGGCGCGGTGCAGTTGAAACAGAAGGGGCGGGGCGTGCTGTCGGCGGCGGTTGCGACGGCGGGAACCCAGGCGCGTTTCAGGCAGTGCATGCAGTGGCCGATGACTGACTGCGGATCGGGCCCGCCCTTCGTACAGGCCTCGGACATCAGCACCATGTCCGCCACGTGCTCCGGACGGAAGCTGCCGATGGGGAAGTCGCAGAAGTAGCAGCGGTCCCCGATGACCAGGGCGAGTTCACCGCACTCGTGGCAGGCGAGCGTGCGGCGCGTCACGTCCTTGAGTACGCCGCGCAGCCGCTTCCTGCGCTCGGTGCGGTAGGTGCTGATGTCGCGCACCCTCACAGAGATGTTCATGACCAGGCTCAACGGAACCTGGCTGTTCAGCCCTGCTTCGTACCGGTCGCCGGAGAGCAGTTCCTCCTTCAGGAAGCGCAGGAGGAAATCCAGGGCCTGGCCGGTCCGGGACTCCACGGCGCGGGCGCTGTGGGTAAGGCCATAGTGCTGGAGAGCGTTGCGGTCCTGTCCCAGGCGCTTGAGGACATTCTGCTCGTCCTCGGTGAGGGTGACCTGGGCGGTGTCTCGGAGCCGGGTGACGGCGTCGGCCATCGTGCAACTGGTGAAGGTACCGGAGGCGAACGCCCTGCGGGTGGCCTTGCGTGGGTCGTCGAAGACGAGACTCCAGTGCTCGTCCTGCAACCGGGCCTTGAGGAGCACTTCGGCCGCGGCGTTGAGGTGGATGACCGCGTACTTCAGTTCGCGCGGCCCTACCGGATCGGCGAGCAGGAGGTCCACGACGCTGGTCAGATAGTCGATGCCGTTCAGGATCGGCGGGAAGTCGAGCTGCACTCGCGACAAGTCGGATGCTTCATCTAAGTTGCGAACACTCTGATTCGGGATCGACATGCGCAGAGGGTAACCGTAATCATCCTGTGCGTTCCTGCGCATTTCGAATGCCAGGATGCCTGAGCACGTGGGCACGGTGTTGCTTCTTGTCAACCTCATCGACGATGGGGTCGTCGACAAGCCATGAGAAGGCCGATCACCGAGCGGATCGGGTAGCCGGTCCGGGCCTCGATCGCTTCCGTGTCCAGGAAGCCGAGCCCTTGGGGTGTGGCTACGACCCCGACGCCCCAGCCCTTGCCCTGTGCGGCGGTGTCGCGGGAGGCCGGGCCCCGCCTCCGTGAAAGGATGCCCGGCACCATGAGAACCATCTGCTTTCCCGTGCCTGGCCAGGGGCCCCGGTGAGGGGCCGGGCGAAGCCGCCGGCGTCGCCGCTGTCCCAGCGTGACGGTGTCGACCCCGTCCGGGTCCGGCTTCCCGCCGATCCGGAGGGGCGGTGGGCGACCGTCGGGGATCATCTCCTCGACCGGTTCGCCGGGGCGATCGGGGCGGGCCGGGTCCAGGCGTTGCTCGCGGGCGGGCGGTTCGTCTCCGTGGAGGGGCCGGTCCTGGGCGACGAGCCGTACAGGGCGGGGCTCCATCTCTGGTTCCACCGGGACTTCGCGCCGGAGGAGCCCGTGCCGTTCCCGGTGGGGGTGGTGTACCGCGACGCGCATCTGGTCGTCGCGGACAAGCCGCACTTCCTGGCGACGATGCCCCGGGGCCGGCACATCACGGAGACGGCGGTGGCCCGGCTCCGCCGTGACCTGGATCTGCCGCTGCTCCAGCCCGCGCACCGGCTGGACCGGCTGACGGCGGGGCTGGTGCTGTTCGTGGTGCGGCCCGGGGAGCGCGGGGCGTACCAGACGCTGTTCCGGGACCGGCTGGTGCGCAAGGAGTACGAGGCGGTGGCGCCGTACGATCCCGGGCTCGACCTGCCGCGCACGGTGCGCAGCCGCATCGTGAAGGAGCGCGGGGTGCTCGCGGCGCGCGAGGAGCCAGGCGAGCCGAACAGCGAGAGCCGGATCGAGCTGCTGGCGCACCGGGGCGGGCTCGGCCGTTACCGGCTGCTGCCCGCCACCGGGCGTACGCACCAGCTGCGGGTGCACATGAACAGCCTGGGCCTGCCGCTGGTCAACGATCCGGTGTACCCGGTGACCGAGCCGGACGGCGAGCCGGGCGACTTCTCGCGCCCGTTGCAGCTCCTCGCCCGGGTGCTGGAGTTCACCGACCCGGTCACGGGAGAGCCGCGCCGCTTCCGGAGCGGGCTGCGGCTCTCCTCGTGGCCGGATCAGTAGAGCCTCAGTGGCCCCTCGCGATCCACTCGTCCAGGTGCGGGGCCTCCGCGCCGATGGTGGTGGAGTCGCCGTGGCCGGTGCGCACCTCGGTCGCCGGGTCCAGGGTGAGCAGCCGGTCCCGGATGGAGTCCACGATCACCGGGAACGACGAGAAGGACCGGCCGGTGGCGCCGGGGCCGCCCCGGAAGAGCGTGTCCCCGGTGAAGACCGTGGCCAGCTCGGGGGCGTACAGGCAGACCGCGCCGGGGGCGTGGCCGGGGGTGTGCAGGACGGTCAGCGTGGTCCCGGCGACCGTGATCTCCCGGCCGTCGGCCAGCTCGCCGTCGGGGGCCCGGTCCGGGTGGGTCTGCTTCCACAGCGGCAGGTCGTCCGGGTGGAGCAGGATCGGCGCGCCGGTGGCGTCGGCGAGGGCCGGGGCAGCGTCGATGTGGTCGTTGTGCGCGTGGGTGCAGATGATGGCGCGCAGCGTGCGGCCGCCGAGGGCGTCCTCGATGGCGGCGGCGTCGTGGGCGGCGTCGATGACGACGGCCTCGGAGTCGTCGCCGACGATCCAGACGTTGTTGTCGACGTCCCACTCGCCGCCGTCGAGGGCGAAGGTGCCGGAGGTGACGAGGTGGTCGATGCGGGCGGCCATCAGAACACCACCACCGAGCGCAGGACGTCGCCGTCGTGCATCCGGCCGAACGCCTGCTCGATGTCGCCGAGACCGATGGTCTCGGTGACGAACGCGGCGAGGTCGAGCCGGCCCTGCTGGTGCAGGTCGACCAGCATCGGGAAGTCGCGGGACGGCAGGCAGTCCCCGTACCAGGAGGACTTGAGCGAGCCGCCGCGGCCGAAGACGTCGAGCAGCGGGAGTTCGAGCTGCATCTCGGGGGTGGGGACGCCGACGAGGACGACGGTGCCGGCGAGGTCGCGGGCGTAGAACGCCTGCTTGTACGTCTCCGGGCGTCCGACGGCCTCGATGACGACGTCGGCGCCGTTGCCGCCGGTCAGCTCGCGGATGGCCTCGACGGGGTCGGTGGAGCGGGAGTTGACGGTGTGCGTGGCGCCCATCGACTTCGCCGTCTCCAGCTTGCGGTCGTCGATGTCCACGGCGATGATCCGGGCCGCGCCGGCCAGCCGGGCGCCCGCGATCGCGGCGTCGCCGACGCCGCCGCAGCCGATGACGGCGACCGAGTCGCCGCGGCCGACCTGGCCGGTGTTGATGGCGGCGCCGATGCCCGCCATGACACCGCAGCCGAGGAGTCCGGCGACCTCGGGGGCGACCTCCGGGTCGACCTTGGTGCACTGGCCGGAGGCGACGAGGGTCTTCTCGGCGAAGGCGCCGATGCCCAGGGCCGGGGACAGCTCGGTGCCGTCGAGGAGGGTCATCTTCTGCTTCGCGTTGTGGGTGTCGAAGCAGTACCAGGGGCGTCCGCGCAGACAGGCGCGGCACTGGCCGCACACCGCACGCCAGTTGAGGATCACGAAGTCGCCGGGCGCGACGTCGGTGACGCCCTCGCCGACGGACTCGACGACGCCCGCGGCCTCGTGGCCGAGGAGGAAGGGGAACTCGTCGTTGATCCCGCCCTGCTTGTAGTGCAGGTCGGTGTGGCAGACCCCGCACGCCTGGATTTTGACCACGGCCTCACCGGGTCCGGGGTCCGGAATGACGATCGTCTCGACGCGGACCGGCTCGTTCTTGCCCGGTGCGATGACCCCTTGTACGTGCTGCGGCATTCCCGTGGACTCCCTTATCCCGACTCTTCGGTGAGACCGGTGCTCCCGGTTCGTGGCCGGGATCGATCACGGGCAACGGTACGCCGCGCGGGGCGGCGGGCGGCCTCAGGGCGCGAGGACGTCCAGCTCGTGCAGAGCGCCGACCGCGATCTCCTTCGTCAGGCGCTCGGCCTCGGCCGCGTCCCCGGCGCGTACGGCCTCGGCGAGGCGGACGTGCAGGGTGACGGCCGCCGGGTCGGGGTCCTCGAACATCACCTGGTGGTGGGTGCGGCCCGCCAGGACCTCGGCGACCACGTCGCCCAGGCGCGCGAACATCTCGTTGCCGGAGGCGTTGAGGACGATGCGGTGGAAGGCGATGTCGTGTTCGAGGTAGCCCTCCAGCTGCTGGCCGCGCGAGGTGGCGACCATGCCGAGGGCGCGCTCGGTCAGCTCGGCGCACTGCTCCGGGGTGGCGTGGCGGGCGGCGAGCGAGGCGGCGACCGGCTCGATCGCGGAGCGCAGCACGGTGAGGGAGCGCAGCTGGCGGGGACGGTCGGCGCCGGCCAGCCGCCACCGGATGACCTGGGGGTCGTACACGTTCCACGCCTCGGCCGGCCGTACGGTCACGCCGACGCGGCGCCGGGACTCGACCAGGTGCATGGACTCCAGGACCCGGATCACCTCGCGGACCACCGTGCGCGAGACGTCGAAGCGCTGGGCCAGCTCGTCCGTGCGCAGCACCTGGCCCGGCGGGTGCTCCCCGGCGGCGATCTCCAGGCCCAGGGCGTCCAGGACATGCGTGTGGAGCCCCTGGGCAGGTGTGGTCATGGCCCCAGGGTACGGGGCGGCCTCCAGAGTCATTAAGTACGACGTTTACGTCACACCCTCTTGAATAAGTCGTACGTATAGGTTTCAGTGGCGCGACGGACCGATGTCGAGGAAGACATCGCAGAGACAGCGAGGCACCGCTATGAGCACCCCCCACGTCGTCGTGGTGATGGGCGTGGCAGGGACCGGCAAGACCACGATCGGCCCCCTGCTCGCCGACGCACTGGGCGTCCCGTACGCCGAGGGCGACGACTTCCATCCCCCCGCGAACATCGCCAAGATGTCGGCCGGCACCCCGCTGGACGACGCGGACCGGTGGCCCTGGCTCGACGCGATCGGGCAGTGGGCGCACAGCCGGGCGGGGCTCGGCGGGGTCGTCAGCAGCTCCGCGCTCAAGCGCGCCTACCGGGACCGGCTGCGCGCCGAGGCCCCGGGCGCGGTCTTCCTCCACCTGACCGGTGACCGGTCCCTGATCGAGGAGCGGATGGCCGGCCGCAAGGGCCACTTCATGCCGACCGCGCTCCTCGACTCCCAGTTCGCCACCCTCCAGCCCCTGGAGGACGACGAGGCCGGCGTCGCCGTGGACGTCTCCGGCACCCCCGAAGAAATCACCCAGCGAGCCGTCGCCGCGTTGCGCCGGCTCGACAGCTAAGGACCACCACCGTGACCAGTCTCAGCGTCGAGACGCTGGCAGCGGACGCCGTCGAACCGATCACCTCGGCCGGCAACGCGCAGTTGGGCATCGCCGTCCTGGCGGGCATCGCCGTCATCGTCCTGCTCATCACCAAATTCAAGATGCACGCGTTCCTCGCGCTCACCATCGGCTCGCTGGCGCTCGGCTCCTTCGCCGGTGCCGCGCCGGCGAAGACGATAGCGAGCTTCACCGCGGGCCTCGGCTCCACCGTCGCGGGCGTCGGCGTCCTGATCGCGCTCGGCGCGATCCTGGGCAAGCTGCTCGCGGACTCCGGCGGCGCCGACCAGATCGTGGACACGATCCTGGCCCGGACGAGCAAGCGGGCCATGCCGTGGGCGATGGTCCTCATCGCCTCGATCATCGGCCTGCCGCTGTTCTTCGAGGTCGGGATCGTCCTGCTGATCCCGGTCGTGTTGCTCGTCGCCAAGCGCGGCAACTACTCCCTGATGCGCGTCGGCATCCCGGCGCTGGCCGGCCTGTCCGTGATGCACGGCCTCATCCCGCCGCACCCCGGCCCGCTCGTCGCGATCGACGCGCTGGACGCCAACCTCGGCGTCACGCTGGCGCTCGGCGTGGTCGTCGCGATCCCGACGGTGATCCTGGCCGGACCGGTCTTCTCGCGTTACGCCGCCCGCTGGGTGGACATCAAGGCGCCGGAGAAGATGATTCCGCAGCGCCCCTCCGAGGACCTGGAGCGCCGTCCCGGCTTCGGCGCCACCCTCGCCACGATCCTGCTGCCCGTCGTGCTGATGCTGGTCAAGGCGCTCGTGGACATCGTGGTGGACGACCCGGAGCAGGGGCTCCAGAAGGTCACCGATGTGATCGGCTCCCCGCTGATCGCGCTGCTCGCGGCCGTGATCGTCGGCATGTTCACGCTGGGCCGGGCGGCCGGCTTCACCAAGGCGCGGCTCTCCACCACGGTGGAGAAGTCCCTCGCCCCGATCGCCGGTGTGCTGCTCATCGTGGGCGCGGGCGGCGGCTTCAAGCAGACGCTGATCGACGCGGGCGTGGGCCAGATGATCCTGGACTTCTCCGAGGACTGGTCGATCCCCGCACTGCTGCTCGGCTGGCTGATCGCCGTCGCGATCCGGCTCGCGACCGGCTCGGCGACCGTGGCGACGATCTCGGCGGCCGGTCTGGTCGCCCCGCTCGCGGCCGACATGTCGACCTCGCACGCGGCCCTGCTGGTCCTCGCCGTCGGCGCCGGCTCGCTCTTCTTCAGCCATGTCAACGACGCCGGCTTCTGGCTGGTGAAGGAGTACTTCGGCATGGACGTCGGCCAGACGGTGAAGACCTGGTCGGTGATGGAGACCATCATCTCCGTCGCCTCGCTGGTCTTCATCCTGCTGCTGTCACTCGTCCTCTAGCCGGTCCCCCGCCCCGGGCGCCCACAGCGGGTGCTCGCGGCGGGCCCACTCCCGGCTCACCGACCCGGAGCGCATGCCGCGGCGTGCCTCCGGGTCGGCGTACGCCTTGGCGATGTGACCGGCCAGCACCAGCCCCGCCGCGAGGGCCAGCCAGTCGTGGACGAAGGTCGCGGCGGTGCGCCAGACCAGCGGGGCGAAGCCGGTGAACCACATCAGCAGCCCGGTGCCCGCCATGACGAGCACCGCCCCGGCGATCCACGCCGCGTACAGCTTCTGTCCGGCGTTGAACTTCCCGGCCGGCCGTTCCCCGGGCCGCCGGTCCCGCCGCAGCGCAGCTCGCAGCCACCGCCGGTCGTGCGGCCCGAAGCGGTTGAGCCTTCGCAGGTCCGCCCGCAGCGGCCGGGCCGCGAGACCCGCGAGCAGCGGTACGGGGATGAGCACCCCGGACCACTCGTGCACGGTGACCACGAGGTGGCGGCGGCCGACGAGTTCGGCGAGCTGCGGCACGTACAGGCAGGCGGCCGAGGCCACGCACAGCAGCGTCAGCGCGGCGGTGGCCCGGTGCACCAGGCGCACCGGGCGGGCGAACCGGCGGACCCGGCCGGCGGTTTCAGACCGTGGGGGCGTCGTCGCGGCCGTTGGACCGGCCGACCCAGGCGTCGACGTCATAACCGAGCTTCTCCCAGTAGCCGGGGCGCACGGAGTCCGTGACGGTGATCCCGGAGAGCCATTTCGCGGACTTGTAGAAGTACATCGGGGCCACGTACAGCCGCACCGGACCGCCGTGGGCGTGGGACACGGGCTTGTCGTCCATCCGCAGCGCCACGAGCACATCGGCGCGGCGGGCCTGGTCGAGGGTCAGGCTCTCGCTGTAGGTCCCGTCGAAGCAGGTGAAGCGGACGGCCTTCGCCCCGGGCCGCACCCCGGCCGCGTCCAGCAGGGCGGAGAGCCGCACGCCCTCGAAGGCGGTGTCCGGGACCCGCCAGCCGGTGACGCACTGGACGTCCCGGACGGTACGGGTCTGCCGCATCCCGCGCAGCGCGTCCAGCGTGTACGTGGCCGGGCGGTCGACGAGCCCGTCCACCGTCAGCCGGTAGTCGGCGGCGCCCCTGGTGGGTACGGAGGAGGCGACGGAGTAGTAGCGGAAGCCGCCGCCGTTGGGCAGCAGCCCGGTGAGCCCGGTGGGGTCCTTGCCGGCGACCGCGCCCAGGCCCGATTCCAGGGTCCGTTGCAGCACGGGCGCGGCGACGAGTCCGGCGGCGCCGAGGCCCAGCATGGCCAGGACCACGCGGCGGCCGACCGGGGCGCCGGCACCGTCCGGGCCGGCATCGGGTGGACCGGCATCGGGTGGACCGGCATCGGGTGGGGAACTGTTCACCCCACGATTCGAGCACCCGGGGCGCCCGTGCGCCAGGGGCGACGGCGGGCCGTCACCGTCCCGTCAGATTTGCGGTGCGCCGGTCCGGGGCCCGGTGCCAGACTGGCGCCATGCCGAACCGTGAAGCACTCAAGCCCTTCCTGCTCGCCTTCCCGGGCCCGCTGCGCGACCAGTTGGTCGCCGCGGTCCTGGACGGGCGGAAGGTGTCGACGTCCGGACTGCTCGTGGAGTACGAGATCGAGCAGGAGGAGCTGCCTCCGGTCGGTGAGCGGTCCGCCCTCATCGACTCGGACGGCCGGGAGGTCGCCGTACTCGAAGTGACCGGGGTACGGGTGCTGCCGCTGGCGGACGTGGACCTCCAGCACGCGCTGGACGAGGGCGAGGGCTATGCGTCGGTCGCCGAGTGGCGGGCGGGGCACGAGCGGTTCTGGCACAGCGAGGAGATGCGGGACGCGCTCGGCGACCCGGAGTTCACGGTGGACGACCGGACGATGATCGTCGCCGAACGGTTCCGGGTGGTCGAGCGCATCGATCCCGACGCGCGGGACTGAGCGGGCCCTACGCCGCCTCCGTCCGCTTCTCCCGGCCCCCGCCCTTCACCAGGCCCAGGCGGCGGCGGAACGCGAGCAGCCGGGGATGGCGTTCGTGGAGCACGGCGGAGCGGCGGTCGAGCTCCTGGCCCAGGCGCTCGGCGCGCTTCTCGATGTCGAGCTCGTCCAGGATGCGGTCCACCTCGGCGAGCAGCGCCCCGTGCAGCTGCCACTTCCGGGGGTGCTCCTGGACGGCGGCCAGCAGCATGTCCGCCACCAGGTCGCGGGTCCTGCGGCTGGTGTCGAGCGCTTCGGTGAGCCGGTCCTCGGCCTCCTCGGCGCTGGCGGCGACCGGGGTCGTGATGAGCAGCGAGAAGCTCTCGATGGCCCCCGCCATCTGCTCGAACAGCTCCGTCATGTGGGCGGCGACCTCGGCCGGGAACTGGGGCGCGTCGCCCCGGTCCTTGGCGAGGTCGGTCAGCGTCCTGGACAGCACCCGGACGACGACGGCACAGATCTCCAGCGTGTCCAGACCGGTCCGCAGCACCACGCGGTGCAGCAGCCCCTGCCGCACCCGCGGGTTGTACATGAGGCTTTCCTCGGCCTGCCGCAGGGAGGCGTCCACCTCCACGATGTCGTGGTCGAGCCGGCGGGCCCGGTGCAGCCGTTCGGCCGCCTCCGGGACGGTGACCGGGTGGGCGAGGTCGCTGCCCAGGTCACGGAACATCTGCCCCATCTCGCGGGCCAGCCCGTCGATGGAGGCGCCCGCGGTCTGCACCCACACGGGCGGGGCGAACAGCAGGTTGAACAGCAGCCCCACACCGGCGCCGATCAGCGTCTCGTAGACCCGCTCCCACGCCATGCTGGAGCGCGCGGATTGCGAGGTGACGCCCAGCACCAGCATGGCGCTGATCGCCACCTCGGGGACGAACTCGTCGACCCGGACCAGTCTGCCGATGATCAGCGCCGTGAAGATGGTCAGCCCCAGGCTCCACCAGGAAATGCCGACCAGGGCACTGAAGCCGCTCGCGATGAGGACACCGACGACGACGGCCACCACACGCTTCACCGACATGTTGACGGTGGCGTAGAGGGTGACCTGGACGACGAGCAGCGCGGTCAGCGGTGCGGTCAGGGGTGCGGGCTCGGTCAGGGTCGCGGTCGCCACGGCATAGGCGATGACCGCGGCCCCGGTGGAGCGCAGGGTCTGCGCCGCCACGGGCTCCGTGGTGCGCCGGACGAGGTTGATGACGGGTTCGGCTACTCCTGGCATCTTCTTCCCATGCCCGGATAGTGGCGTCTCCCCACGGTTCCGCCCCCGGAACCCCACCGGACGGACGCGCCCGGGGCCGGGAACCCCCGGCCGGCGGCCCCCTCAGCCGACCGCCTTCGCCGCCGCCCGGCCCGCCGCGCGGCCGGAGAAGATGCAGCCGCCCAGGAAGGTGCCCTCCAGCGAGCGGTAGCCGTGCACCCCGCCGCCGCCGAAGCCGGCCGCCTCCCCGGCCGCGTACACCCCGGGCAGCGGGGTGCCGTCCCCGGTCAGGACGCGCGAGGACAGGTCGGTCTGCAGACCGCCGAGCGACTTGCGGGTCAGGATGTTCAGCCGCACGGCGATGAGCGGCCCGGCCTTCGGGTCGAGGATGCGGTGGGGCGCCGCCGTGCGGATCAGCTTGTCGCCCAGGTAGCTGCGGGCACCCCGGATCGCGGTGATCTGGAGGTCCTTGGTGAAGGGGTTGGCGATCTCCCGGTCGCGGGCGGTGATCTCGCGGCGCAGCGCGTCCTCGTCGATGAGGCCGTCCCCGGTGAGCGCGTTCATGCCGCGTACGAGGGAGCCGAGGTCCTTCTCCACGACGAAGTCCGCCCCGTTGTCCATGAACGCCTTCACGGGGGCCGGGACGTCGGCGCGGGCGCGGCCGATCACGCCGCGGACGGACTTGCCGGTCAGGTCGGGGTTCTGTTCGGAGCCGGAGAGCGCGAACTCCTTGCCGATGATCTTCTGGTCGAGCACGAACCAGGTGTAGTCGTGGCCGGTGCGCATGATGTGTTCGAGGGTGCCCAGCGTGTCGAAGCCCGGGAAGAGCGGGACGGGCAGCCGCTTGCCGGTGGCGTCCAGCCAGAGCGAGGACGGGCCGGGCAGGATGCGGATGGCGTGCTTGTCCCAGACGGGGTTCCAGTTCTCGATGCCCTCGGTGTAGTGCCACATCCGGTCGCGGTTGATGTGGTGGGCGCCCGCCTTCTCGGCGACGCCGAGCATCAGCCCGTCGACGTGCGCGGGGACGCCGGAGAGCAGCTTGGCCGGCGGGGTGCCGAGCCGTTCGGGCCACTGGGCGCGTACGAGGTCGTGGTTGCCGCCGATGCCGCCCGAGGTGACGATCACCGCCTGGGCCCTGAGCTCGAAGGTGCCCGCGGTCTCCCGGCTGCTGGCGGTCCCGCGCGGCGCGGCGCTCGGTTCCAGGACCTCGCCGGTCACCGTGTCGACGGCGCCGCCGGTGCGGGCGAGGCCGGTGACCCGGTGGCGGAAGCGGAAGGTGACGAGGCCCTTGGCGACGCCCTCGCGGACCCGGCGCTCGAAGGGGGCGACGACGCCGGGTCCGGTGCCCCAGGTGATGTGGAAGCGGGGCACCGAGTTGCCGTGGCCGTTCGCGTCGTAGCCGCCGCGCTCCGCCCAGCCGACGACGGGGAAGAACCGCATGCCCTGGGCGTGCAGCCAGGAACGTTTCTCCCCGGCCGCGAAGTCGACGTACGCCTCGGCCCACTTGCGCGGCCAGTGGTCCTCCGCGCGGTCGAAACCGGCGGTGCCCAGCCAGTCCTGGAGGGCCAGCTCCCGGCTGTCCTTGATGCGCATCCGGCGCTGCTCGGGCGAGTCCACGAGGAAGAGGCCGCCGAAGGACCAGTGCGCCTGGCCGCCGAGCGACTGCTCGGGCTCCTGGTCGAGCACGATGACCGAGCGCCCCGCGTCCACCAGCTCCGCGGTGGCCACGAGCCCGGCGAGCCCCGCCCCGATCACGATCACATCAGCGTCGTACGCCATGGTTTCCATCCTTCTCGGGGCTCGCGAAGTTACTCGTGCGTCAGATCTTGGGCACCGCCCGTCCCCGCGTCAACCGCCCGGTCATCCGCCCCGGTCGGCCGCGCCGTCGCCGCACCGGCCGGGGCGGGCGGTTATCGTCGGAACACATCACCCTCCTCCGGCCTGACGTGGGGTGGACAAGCGTGTCGGTGCTGGTCCTCGTGCTCGCTGTGACGGCCGCCTGCTGCCTGGGCTTCGGCTTCGTGTTCCAGCAGGCCGCCGCCGCCCACGCGCCCAAGCGCGACTACCTGACGTTCCGGCTGCTGCTCGACCTGATGAAGGTGCGCAGCTGGCTGGCGGGTATCGGGCTGATGGTGTGCGGCATGGTGCTGGGCGCGCTGGCGCTCGGCAAGGGCGAGGTCTCCGTCGTGGAGCCGCTGCTGGCGACGAACCTGCTCTTCGCGATGGCCCTGTCCCGGCACCGCACCGGCCAGCGGCTCGGCCGGCAGGGCTGGGCGGGGCTCTGGCTGCTGGCGCTCGGGGTCGCCGCGTTCCTGGTGGCGGGCGAGCCGAAGGGCGGCGAGGCGGTGTCGAGCCCGCTGCGGCACTGGCTGGTCGTCGGGGTGGTGGCCGGGCTCGCCCTGCTGCTCACCGCGTTCGCCAAGCGCCGCAGGTCGCGGTCGTCGCCGGCGCTGCTCGCGGTGGCGGCCGGGCTGCTGTACGGCTTGCAGGACGCGCTCACCCGGGTGAGCGGTGAGCGTTTCTCGGAGGGCGGCTGGTCGGGCCTGCTGACGTCCTGGCAGCCGTACGTGGTGCTGGTGCTCGGGGTGACCGGCCTGCTGCTGGTGCAGAGCGCCTTCGAAACGGGTCCGCTGCGGATGTCGCTGCCCGCGCTCACCGCGGCCCAGCCGCTGGCCGGGATCGCCTGCGGGATCGGGTTCCTGGGCGACCAGGTGCGGACGGACGCGGGCGCGCTGGCCTGGCAGGCCGCGGGGCTGGCGGCGATCGTGACGGGCATCGTGCTGCTGGGGCTGCATCCGGCGATGCCGGAGGGCCCGGTGCGGCGCGGTACGCACAGCCTCCAGCGGCACTGAGCTCGCGGCGGTGCCAGGGCCCGGGGGCCTGCCGCCGGGTAGCGGGGCCTGCTGTTGGATGGTGGGGCCTGCTGGTGGATGGCGGGGCCTGCTGTTGGATGGCGGCATGAACCCTTCTGACGAGATCCTGGACATCGTCGACGAGAACGACGTGGTCGTGGGGCAGGCCCCGCGCGGCGAGGCGACGGCCCGGGGACTGCGGCACCGGTGCGTCTTCATCGAGGCGCGGGACGCCGAGGGCCGGGTCTTCGTGCACCGCAGGACCGCGAGCAAGCTGGTGTTCCCCTCGCACTACGACATGTTCGTCGGCGGGGTGGTCGGCGCGGGTGAGAGTTACGACGAGGCGGCGCTCAGGGAGGCCGAGGAGGAGCTGGGCGTCTCGGGGCTGCCGCGCCCGGAGCCGCTGTTCACCTTCCTTTACGAGGACGGGGGCGGCCACCACACCTGGTGGTCGGCGGTCTACCGGGTGAGGTGCGAGCTGCCGGTGAACCCGCAGGTGGAGGAGGTCGCCTGGCACACCTTCCTGGACGACGCGGAGCTGGAGCGGCGGCTCGGCGACTGGCTGTGGGTGCCGGACGGGCTGGAGTGCTACCGGCGGCTGCGGGCGTTCCGGGAAGCCGCCTGAGCCGGTCGGAAGCGAACGGAAAAGCGGCGGATAAGGTCCACCCGTGAACGAATTCGTACAGAGCCTGCGGCTGTGGTTCGCGCCCGAGCGCGTCCGCTCCGAGGGCGAGACCCCCGACTACCGCTTCTCGCTGGCCAATGAGCGGACCTTCCTCGCCTGGATCCGGACGGCGCTGGCCCTGATCGGCGGGGGCTTCGCGGTCGACCAGTTCCTGCCGGAGCTGTCCTGGGGGGTGCGCTCCGGTCTGGCGCTCGCGCTGCTGGCGGCGGGGGTGCTGTGCGCGCTGCGGGCGGTCAACCACTGGGTGCGGTGCGAGCGGGCGATGCGGCGCGGCGAGGACCTGCCGGTCTCGCGTTTCCCGACGCTGCTGAGCCTCGCGGTCGCCGTGGTGGCGGTGGCGATGGTGGTGGTGGTCCTCTTCGGCTGGGAGGGCCGGTGACCGCCGAGGAGCGCGACCCGGGGCTCCAGCCGGAGCGGACCCGGCTGGCGTGGCGGCGTACGACGTTGTCGTGCACCGTGGCCGCAGTGCTGGCCGTACGTCAGACGCTGCACGGCGGGGCGACGAACGCGGCGGTCATCGCGCTGTCCCTGAGCGCCCTGGCCTGGCTGGGGTTCCTGTGGATCGCGAACCGGCGGGTGCAGTCCATGGGCGGCGCGCGCCCGCAGCCCATGGCGGTGTCGGGCGCGATCACGGCCGCCGCGTGCACGGTGGCGCTGGCGGTGTTCGCGGCGTTCATGCTGTTCTGAGGCTGCCGCTCAGCCCTCGGGCGCGTCCCAGTCCACGGTGACGACGATCTTGCCGCGGGTCCGGCCCTCCGCGTTGAGCCGCTGGGCCGCCGCCGTCTCGGCGAGCGGGAAGACCCGGTCGACGTGCACCGTGACGATGCCCTGCTCGGCCAGTTCCGCGAGGTGCGCCAGGTCTGCGGCGTCGGGCCGGACGAACGCGTACCGGCCGCCGTACGAGAAGACCTCGGGGTCCACGATGGAGGCGAGGCGCCCGTCGGGGGCCAGGGTCTCGGCGGAGACCCGCAGGGCGTCCCCGCCCACTGTGTCGAAGGCGGCGTCGATGCCCTCGGGGGCCAGCGCCCGCAGCCGGTCCGCCAGCCCGTCCCCGTACGCCACGGGCTGCGCGCCGAGCGTGCGCAGGTGGTCGTGGTTGCGTTCGCTCGCGGTGCCGATAACGCGGCAGCCGGCGTGCCGGGCGAGCTGGACGGCGAGCGAGCCGACGCCGCCCGCCGCCGCGTGGACGAGGACGGTGTCGCCCTCCTGGATCCGCAGGGTGCGGTGGAGCACCTGGTAGGCGGTCAGCCCGGCCAGGGGCAGGCCCGCCGCCTCCTCGAAGCTGAGCCGCAGGGGCTTGCGCGCGAGGGTGCGCACGGGCGCGGCCACGTATTCGGCGAAGGTCCCCCGGCTGAGGAAGTCCTCCCGTACGTAGCCGATGACCTCGTCGCCGACCGCGAACTCGTCCACCGCGACGCCGGGCTGGACGACGACGCCGGAGACGTCCCAGCCGGGGATCACGGGGAAGACCGTGTCCAGGACGGAGTCGAGCTTCCCCTCCCGGGCCGCCCGGTCGACCGGGTTCACGGCGGCGGCCCGGACCTTGACCAGGACGGTGTCGGGGCCCACCTTCGGGTCGGGCCGCTCGCCGTACTCCAGGACGTCCTCGTCGCCGAACCTGCTGTAGCTGATCGCCTTCATGCCTCGACCCTCGCGGCGGGCCGGGATGCCCGCAACTCAGCCGGGTGTCACCAGCGCGGGATCGACGGGGTCCGCCACTCCGGTTCGGCCTTGCGCATCGCGGCGGCGTCGTCGCGCTCGCGCATCGTGCCGTCGTCGTCCAGCCAGCGGCGGTGCAGTGCGGCGAGCCGGTCCCGGTCGAGTTCGACGCCGAGGCCGGGGGCGTCCGAGACGGTGAGGCGGCCGTCCTCGAAGACGTGGCGGGCGGTGATGACGTCCTCGGCCTGCCAGGGGTAGTGGCTGTCGCAGGCGTAGTCCAGGTTGGGGACGGTGGCCGCGACGTGCGTCATCGCGGCGAGGCTGATCCCCAGGTGGGTGTTGGAGTGCATCGAGAGCCCGACGCCGTGCAGGCGGCAGATCGCGGCGAGTTCGCGGGTGCGGTGCAGACCGCCCCAGTAGTGGTGGTCGGACAGGACGACCTGGACGGCATCCCGGGCGAACGCCTCGGGGACCTCGGCGAGCGTGGTGACGCACATGTTGGTGGCCAGCGGCACGTCCGTGCCCGCCGAGACGGCGGCCATCGCGTCGGTGCCGCTCGCCGGGTCCTCCAGGTATTCGAGGACGTCCTTCAGCTGCTCGGCGACGTACAGCGAGGTCTCCACGGACCAGGCGCCGTTCGGGTCCAGGCGCAGCGGCTGCCCGGGGAAGGCCTCGGCGAGCGCGCGGACGGCGGCGATCTCCTCGTCGGGCGGGAAGACGCCGCCCTTGAGCTTGAAGGAGGAGAAGCCGTGGTCCTGGGCGAAGCGGCGGGCCTGGGCGACGACCCCGGCCGGGTCGAGCGCCGCTCCCCAGTCGTCGCGCTCGCCGCCCTCCGGGTGCCCCGCCCAGCGGTAGAAGAGGTACGCGCTGTACTCGACCCGGTCGCGGACCTTGCCGCCGAGCAGCGCGTGCACCGGGAGCCCCACGGCCTTGCCGAGCGCGTCCAGGCAAGCGACCTCGAAGCCGGAGACCACCGAGAGCCGCAGCTTGTCCGCGGTCTGGACGCCGCGCAGCCCGCCCGCGTCGACCCGCTCGTCGGTCGCCCGTGAATCGCCGCACACCTCGTCGGCCAGGGCGAACAGCCCGTTCACATCGCTGACCGGCCGTCCGGGCAGGGCGGCGGCCAGCGGCCTCGCGAGCTCCAGGTACTTGCCGTCGCCGTAGGTCTCCCCGATCCCGGTGACCCCGCCTCGGGTGACGACCTCCACGACGAGCCGGGGCGTGTACGGCTGGTGGACGCCCTGAGTGTTGAGCAGGGGCGGGTCGGCGATGAGGATCGGGGTCAGCCGGACGTCCTCGATGAGCAGCGCGGTATCCATACGTGAACCCTATTCAGGGATGCGACCGAATGCCAGGGGCCGGGCGATACCGGTACCGGAGACTCCGCATCCGGATCCGGGGACGCACTGGACGACATACCGACTGGTCGGCATCATGAGAGCGACCGTTCGCCCACTCCGGAGGTACGCACGATGAGCCACGTCCATCCGCCAGGTCTCGATCTCGACCGGCTGCGCGGACACCTGGACCGCGAGCGCCCGGGTCTGGTGAGCGGACCGCTCGACGCCCGCGTCGTGGAGGGCGGCCGGTCGAATCTGACGTACCTCGTCACCGACGGCACCAGCCGCTGGGTCGTCCGCCGGCCGCCGCTCGGGCACGTCCTGGCCACCGCGCACGACATGAAGCGCGAGCACCGGGTGATCAGCGCCCTGCACCCGACGGCGGTCCCGGTCCCCGAACCGCTCCTGCTCTGCGAGGACGACGCGGTCATCGGCGCGCCGTTCTACGTCATGGAGTACGTGGAGGGCACCCCGTACCGCACGGCGGAGCAGCTGGCCCCGCTCGGCCCGGAGCGCACCCGCGCGGCGGTGCTCGCCCTGGTCGACACGCTGGTCGAGCTGCACGCCGTGGACCCCGAGGCGGTCGGGCTCGGCGGCTTCGGGCGGCCGGAGGGCTTCCTGGACCGGCAGCTGCGCCGCTGGGGCAAGCAGCTGGACGCCTCCCGCAATCGCGAGCTGCCCGGCATCGATGAGCTGCACGCGGCGCTCGGCCGCGAGCTGCCCGTCTCCCCCGCGCCCACCGTGGTGCACGGCGACTACCGCCTGGACAACGTGCTGATCGGCGCCGACGACGAGATCAAGGCCGTCCTGGACTGGGAGATGTCCACGCTCGGCGACCCGCTCACCGACCTCGGGCTGCTCGTCATGTACAGCTCCGACCTGGGGCTGCCGAAGTCACCGGTCTCCACGACCAGCGGCGCGCCCGGCCACCCGGCGCCCGCCGAGCTGATCGAGCGCTACGCGGCCCGGTCCGGCCGCGACACCTCCGCCATCTCCTGGTACACGGCCTTCGCCTGGTTCAAGCTCGCCGTGATCCTGGAGGGCATCCACTACCGCTACACCCTGGGCCAGACGGTCGGCGGCGGCTTCGACCGCATCGGCGATCTCGTCCCCGTCTTCATCGAGCACGGCCTCACCACCCTCCAGGAAGGCTGAACCCCCATGGACTTCGCATTCGACGCCCGTACCGAGGAGCTGCGCACCCGGCTCCTCGCCTTCATGGACGAGCACGTCTACCCGGCCGAGCGGATCGCGGACGAGCAGCGCGCCGGGCTGGACTCGCCGTGGCAGACCCCGCGGATCGTGGAGGACCTGAAGGCGGAGGCCCGCAGGCAGGGCCTGTGGAACCTCTTCCTGCCGGGCACGGAGCACGGGGCCGGGCTGAGCAACCTCCAGTACGCGCCGCTGGCGGAGGTCCTGGGCCGCTCGCCGCGTCTGGCGCCCACCGCGACCAACTGCGCGGCGCCGGACACCGGGAACATGGAGGTGCTGGCCGAGTTCGGCACGGACGAGCAGAAGAAGCGGTGGCTGGAGCCGCTGCTGGCCGGGGAGATCCGGTCGGCTTTCGCGATGACGGAGCCGGAGGTCGCCTCGTCGGACGCGACCAACATCGAGACCCGGATCACCCGCGACGGCGGTGACTACGTCATCAACGGCCGCAAGTGGTACATCTCCGGCGCGATGAACCCGGACTGCGAGATCTTCATCGTGATGGGCAAGACCGACCCCGACGGGGCGGACATCCGCCGCCAGCAGTCGCAGATCCTCGTGCCCCGGGACACCCCCGGTCTGACGGTGAAGCGTGCCATGCAGGTGTACGGCTACGAGGACCACTGGCACGGCGGGCACGCGGAGGTCGTCTTCGAGGACGTGCGCGTTCCGGCGTCGAACCTGATCGGCGAGGAGGGCGGCGGCTTCGCCATCGCCCAGGCCCGGCTGGGCCCGGGGCGCATCCACCACTGCATGCGGCTCATCGGCATGGCGGAGCGGGCGATCGAGCTGATGTGCCGGCGCGCGGTCTCCCGTAACGCCTTCGGCAAGCCGCTCGCCCAGCAGGGCGTCGTACAGAACTGGATCGCGGACGCCCGGGTCACCGTCGAGCAGCTGCGGCTGCTGGTGCTGAAGACGGCCTGGCTGATGGACACCGTCGGCAACCGGGGCGCGCACACGGAGATCCAGTCCATCAAGATCGCCACCCCGCGCGCGGTGGTCGCCATCCTCGACCAGGCGGTGCAGCTGCACGGCGCGGGCGGGGTCAGCCAGGACTTCCCGCTCGCCGAGCTGTGGGCCTCGGCCCGCACGCTGCGCCTCGCGGACGGCCCGGACGAGGTGCACCAGCGCTCGCTGGCCCGGCGGGAGATCAAGAAGTATCTGTAGCGCTTCAATAGCCCCCGTACGGTACGTGATCGGCCAGGGCCAGTTCGCGGGCGAAGGCCCGGACCCGCAGCAGGGTGCGGGCCAGCAGCCTGACCGGGAGCGAGCGGCGGCGGCCGTAGGCCACGGTCCACAGGGCGGGGATGCGGGTGGAGCTCTGGATGTGCGCCATGAATCCAGCTTGACCCCGGTCCGGGAGGCGGTCCAACAGAACCGGGGCGGGCCGCACCGTGCTGCTGGTGCGCGGGGCGGAGCCCGTTACGGTCTGAGGGCCCGGAGCAGCAGGTCGGCCAGGTGGTCCGCGACCTCCTGCGGGGTGAGGGGGCCGTCCGGGCGGTACCAGGTCGACAGGTGGTGGACCGAGCCGAAGTGGTAGTCGACGATGAGGTCCGCCGGGGTGGCGGTGGAGAAGACGCCGCTGCGCTGGCCCTCCTCGACCAGGGCGCGGAAGCGCTCGTGGTAGCGCCGCCGCTCGCCCCGTACCTGCTTGTTCTTCTCCGGGCTCAGGTGGTGCATGGAGCGGAAGAAGATCGAGGCGTCGTCCAGGTTCTCGATGGTGGTGACGACCACGTCGGCCGCCGCGTCGCGCAGCCGCTGCTCGATGGGCGCCTCGGCGTTGGCGAAGGCGTCGAGCCGCTCCTGCTGGAGGCGCAGTACCCTCGCGTACACCTCCTGGAGCAGGTCCTCCTTGGAGCCGAAGTAGTGGTACAGCGCCCCCTTGGTGACGCCGGCCGCCTCCACGATCTCCTGCACCGAGGTGCGGTCGTAGCCCTGCTCGGCGAAGAGCCGGGTGGCGGCGGCCAGCAGTCGCTGCGGGACGGGGGTGCCGCTCCCGTCCGTCTCCTTGGCCATAGCCGCCGCCTTCCTTCCGTGCGTACGCGTATGTCTGTTCTAGCGGGCTGAACGCAGTTCCCGCCTGAGGATCTTCCCACTTGCCGTCTTGGGCAGCTCGGCCAGGATCTCGACCTCGCGCGGGTACTTGTACGCGGCGAGCCGTTCCTTGCAGTAAGCGCCCAGCTCGTCCGGCTCCACTGACGCACCCGGCCGCAGGCTGACGTAGGCCCGCACGGTCTCGCCCCGGTAGGCGTCGGGCACGCCGACGACGGCGGCCTCGCGGACGGCCGGGTGCGTGTAGAGGACGTCCTCCACCTCACGGGGCCACACCTTGAACCCGGAGGCGTTGATCATGTCCTTCTTGCGGTCGACCACGTAGAGCCAGCCCTCGCGGTCCATGAAGCCGATGTCGCCGGTGCGCAGCTCGCCGTCGGGGAAGGCGGCCGAGGTGGCCTCGGGCAGTCCCCAGTAGCCGGAGACGACCTGCGGGCCGCGCACCGCGATCTCGCCCTGCTCCCCGAAGGGCACCTCGGCGCCGTTCTCGTCCAGGATGCGGACGACGGTGTCGGGGCCCGGCACGCCGACCGAGAGGGTGCCGGAGACCGGGTCGACGGGCGCCTCGCGCTCCGGGGGTACGGAGGCGCAGGGCGCGGTGCACTCGGTGAGGCCGTATCCGTTGCGTATGTACGGGCCGAAGCCCGACCGGAACTTCTCCACGAGCGCGGGCGGCAGCGGCGCGCCGCCGGACGAGATGACCTGGAAGGACGCGAAGTGCTCGGGCGTCACGCCGGGCGTGGCGGCCAGCGCCATGAAGGCGGTGGAGGGCCCGACGGTGTACGCGGGGCGGTGCTCGGCGAAGGCGTCGAGGACGACCCCGGGGTGGAAGCGGTAGGCGAGGACGAGGGTGCCCCCGTTGGTGAGGCAGGCGGCCAGCTGGCAGACCATGCCGGTGATGTGGAAGAGCGGGGCGAGCGCGAAGTAGGCGGCGCCCTCGCGGACGGGGTGGCCGGTGCGCTGGCGTTCGGCGTTGACCATCATGTTGCCGTGGGAGTTCAGGGCGCCCTTGGGGGTGCCGCTGGTCCCTGAGGTGTAGCTGATCAGCGCGGTGTCGGCGGCGGTGAGTTCCCGTCCGGCGGGGGCGGCGAGTCCCTGGCGGGCGACGGCGACCAGGTCGTCGGCGTCCCCGGCGGCGGGCAGCCGCTCGAAGTCGAGGACCCGCTCGTCGTTCTTCGTCTGCAGGTCCAGCTCGCAGGCGGTGAGCGCGATCCGGAGGCCGGGCGCGGCGGCGGCGGTGTCGCGGAGGTACGCCTCCCAGGCCCGGTCCGAGCAGATCAGCGCGGTGACCTGGGCGTCCTTGAGGACGTGCCCGACCTCGGCGGACTTGTACATCGGGTTGAGCGGGACGACGGTGGCGCCGGCCTTCCAGGCGCCGAGCAGCGCGAGGACGAACTGCGGGGAGTTCTGGAGCATGATCGCGACCCGGTCGCCGCGCTCCAGGCCCCGCGCGGCGAGGTGGCCGGCCACGGAGTCGGAGAGCCCGTCCGTCTCACGGTAGGTGAGGCGTCCGTCGAAGTAGGCGAGCGCCGGGTGGTCCGGGGTGCGGTCCACGAACGCGCGGAAGGCGTGCACCAGGGTCTCGGCCGGGTGGACGGGGGCTCGCTGGGCCTCGCTGAGCAGCGGGAGCCAGGGCTTCGCCGCGTAGATGGACTCGGTCATGCTCCGGTCTCCTCCCAGGTGCGCTGGAGGCGGTTCATGCCGCGGATCCAGCGGTCGGTGTCGGCGGCCCTGGCTTCGTAGTAGCCGGCGACCTCGGGGTGCGGCAGGACCAGGAAGCGGTCCTCGGCCATGGCGTCGAACAGGGCGTCCGCGACGGCCTCGGGCTCGATGGCGCCGGGGGCGAGGACGAGCTCGCCGGCCGATCCGGCGGCGGTGAGCATGTCCGTGCGCACGCCCTGCGGGCAGATCGCGTGGACCTTCACGCCCCGGTGCCGGTAGGTCAGCGACAGCCACTCCGCGAAGGCGACCGCACCGTGCTTGGTGACGCTGTACGGGGCTGCGCCGATCATCGTCAGCAGCCCGGCGGCGGATGCGGTGGCGACGAACCGGCCGCTGCCGCGCTCCAGCCAGTCCGGGAGCAGCGCGCGGGCGGCCCGGACGTGCGCCATCACGTTGACGTCCCAGGCCGCGGCCCAGACCTCCTCGTCGGCGAGTGGGTCGCCGGGCGAGGCGAGGCCCGCGTTGGCGCAGTACACGTCGACGGTGCCGTCCAGGGCGTCCCGGGCCGCGTCCACGATCCGGGAGGCGTCCCCGGCGACGGCGGTGGCGCCGATCTCGTCGGCGAGCGCCTCGATCCGGGACGCGTCGAGGTCGTTGACGACGACCCGTGCGCCCTCGGCGGCGAATCTGCGGGCGAGGGCGGCGCCGATGCCGCCTCCGGCCCCGGTGACCACTACGCCCGCGCCCTGCACCGTACTCATCGCTCTCGCACCTCTCAGCCGACTGCACCGGCAGACTAACCAGTCGGTATGTCGTGTGGGAAGGGGTGGCGGCGTCTCATCGGCCACTCCTGGCGCGGCAGCCCCGTCCGACACGTTCCCCCGGGCCGCTCGGCGCGCTAGCGTGCGTGGCCATGACACTCGTCGCGATCTTGGAGGTAGCCGAATGAGCCTGTCCAGGCGTGGTTTGCTGACCGCCGGCGGTGCGATGGGGGCCCTCGCGGCCACGGCCGCCTCGGCCGGCCCGGCGGCTGCCGGTACGTCGCACGGCATGGGCCACGGGCACGGGAACGGCCACGGGGGCGGGCCGCGGGTCCGTACCGGCTTCGACCGGCTGGCGGCGGACGGCTACGCCCTGCTGAAGGGGCAGCGCGTCGGCGTCGTCACCAATCCGACCGGGATCACGTCCGACGTCCGGCACATCGTGGACGTGATGCACCCGGACGGCCGGGTGGACCTCACCGCCGTCTTCGGACCCGAGCACGGCTTCCGGGGCACCGCGCAGGCGGGCGGTTCCGAGGGGCGCTACGACGACCCGGCGACCGGGCTGCCGGTCTACGACACGTATCTGAAGAGCGGTCAGGCGCTCGCCGACGTCTTCACGGCGTCCGGCGTGGACACGATCGTCTTCGACATCCAGGACGCGGGCGCCCGCTTCTACACGTACATCTGGACGCTGTACGACTGCATGGAGGCGGCCGCGCTCGCGGGCAAGAAGTTCGTCGTGCTCGACCGGCCGAACCCGGTGACCGGGCGGGCGGCGCTCGGGCCGGTCCTCGACCCGGCATTCGGCACGTTCGTGGGCCGGCGGGAGATCTCGCAGGCGCACGGCATGACGGTGACCGAGCTGGCGCTGCTGTTCAACGGGGAGTTCCTGAAGGACCGCCCGGCCGAGCTGGAGATCGTGAAGATGTCGGGCTGGTCGCGCTCGGACTTCTTCGACGCGACGGGGCTGCCGTGGGTGCCGCCGAGCCCCAACATGCCGACGCCCGACACCGCCCTCGTCTACTCCGGCACGTGCCTCTTCGAGGGGACGAACCTCTCCGAGGGGCGCGGCACGACGCGCCCGTTCGAGCTGCTGGGCGCGGAGGGCATCGACCACAGGTGGGCGGAGGCGGCCAACGCGCTCGGTCTGCCCGGGGTGGCGTTCCGCGAGGCGTACTTCGCGCCGACGTTCTCGAAGTTCCAGGGCGTCACGGTGGGCGGGGTGCAGCTGCACGTCCAGGACCGCGAGGTCTTCGACCCGGTGCGTACGGGGATCGCGCTGCTGATCACCGCGAAGCGGACGTGGAGCGGGTTCGCGTGGCGGTCGGACAACTGGATCGACAAGCTGACCGGCAATACGCGGGTGCGCACGATGATCGACGCGGGGGCGGACCTGGACGAGGTCGTCGGCGCGTGGGCGTCGGACCTCGCGAAGTTCCGGGCCGTCCGTAAGCGGTACTTGCAGTACCGGTGAGGGTGCGGGCGGGCCCGCGCGCGTGTCGCCTGTGCGCGCGGGCCCCCCGGCGAGCCGGTTCCGTCCTCGATCGCCGGACGGGCTTGATTTTCCCGGCCGCATCCTCAACGGTGTGCCGGGAACTCCACCACCTGCTGGTACGTCGGGCGGTTCTGCCAGTGGATGCCCTTCTGGGCGATGCCGCCCAGCGCACGGTGGATGATCGAGTCCGTGCACCACTGCTCACCGGCCTTGCAGCTGTCGTCGGCCGGGTAGAGCTCGGCCGCCGGCACCGCCGCCGCCTCCTTGAGCGAGGCGAGCAGCGCCGTACGGCAGGCGCTCAGGTCGCCGCCGCCGCAGTACGACTTGGCCAGCGGGCCCCTGACCTGCTGGCCGAGCACCTGGCGCAGGTCCTTGTCGGCGAAGCCCCACCAGCCGTACTGGAAGGCCGAGCCGCTGTGCGCCCCGCTCGGCCCGTGACTGGCGGCCGGGGACTCGTCGGTGGCGAGGTTCGCGGTGAGCGCCCCGTACAGGTCGTCACCGAGACCGGGCCGGAACTCCGCCTCGATCAGCCTCGGCCACCACGCGTCCATGATCCGGACCGCGTCGGCGTGGGTGTACGTGTGCGAGCCGGGGCTCGTCTCCTTGCGCTGGGAGCCCGCCGCGCGCCAGGAGTCCAGTTGCTGGACCACCGCGTTCAGGTCGGGGTCGGTGACCGGCTGGGAGCGGATGACCTTCAGCAGCTCGGGCAGCAGTTGCTCGCCGCGCAGGTCGGTGAGGGCCGCGTCCGCCATGGCCCGGGTGAGCGAGGCGCGGGTCACGCCGCCCTCGTCGACCAGCTTGGAGACCCGGTCGTCCAGCAGGTCGCCCCGGTGCACCGCGCTGAGCCCGAAGCCCGAAGCGGCGTACCCCTCGGCCTGCTTGTTGTTCCAGGAGATGTAGTAGTCCTGGCCGCTGGAGTGCGGGTGCTCGGCGAAGGCGGTGTACGAGGCGGTGTTGGCGCCCGGCTCGTAGCCCTGCCACTCGTACGCCTTCTCGGCGCGGATCGGGAGCGCCGGGTCCACGCCGGACGGGCGCACCGGGTTCATGCCGCTGTTGTAGTAGGCGGCGGTGCGGGAGTCGGCGTAGAACCAGTTGAAGGCGTAGTCGATGTTGCTCGCCGCCTGCTGGAAGGAGGCCGCGTCGGTGACGTACGCCGGGTCGTTGAGCATCTGGAAGCCGATGATCGAGTCGGCCTCGTGGCGGTACGTCGAGCGCAGCGTGGTGTACGCGACGGGCTTGCCGCCCACGGTGGCACGGTGGGTGACGATGCCGTAGTTCGTGCGACAGACCTGCATCCGGTACGAGCCCTTGGCGGTGGAGTCCGCGACGGTCGGCTTCCAGGAGTTGGTCTTCTCCATCTTCTCCATCGCGGTGCAGGTGCCCCGGTAGAGGTAGTGCGTGGAGTCCTTGGTCGGCGCGGAGCCGTCGGGCTCGCACAGGTCGATCGCGTACGTGTCGGTGATGTCCTGCCCGGCCGAGGTGGCGCTCCAGGCGTAGTCCTGGCCCCGGCCCATCTGGATGTACATGCCGACACCTGCGAAGGAGACGCCTCGCGCGCTGAGGCCGGGGCCCTGGAGCTCCTGGAGCATCATCAGCTGCGGCGCGAAGTAGCCGGTCTGCGGCCCGAACACGGCGATCGGGTGCCCGCTCGCGGTGCTCTTGCCGGACACCAGCAGGGCGTTGGACATCCCGCGCTTCTGGGCGCCGGAGCCGGAGCCCGGCAGCGAGCCCTCCGGAATGACGCCGTTGTCGAAGATGCCCTGCGCCTTCTTGAGCGCGGCCGATGCCTTGACCGGGGCCTTGGCTCCGGTGCCGGCCGAGCCGGTGCGGTCGTGGATCAGCGGCTCGGCGGTGACGGAGCCCTGGTCCGGGAGGGCGGTGCCGACGGCCTTGTCGGGCTTGTTCGCGTACGGGAACGAGGTGCCGTCGTGAATGGTCAGCACGGCCTCGGGGTCGTTGCGCTGGCGGAACGACTCCCAGACCTTGGTGCCCTCGGCGACGCCGTACTTCTGCTGCGCGGAGAGCAGCGACAGGGCCGCCTGCACCTCGCCGCCGCCCCCGCCGCCGAACTGGCCGCCGACGACCGAGGCGATGGAGATCAGGTCGGTGAGCTTGAACGGCTGGATCTCGCCGATGTTGGTGATGGCGTCGATCTTGCCGGTCAGGACGTACTCGCCGGGGAAGTAGCGGCCGTCCTTCGACTTCTTGCGGTACGCGTTGATGCCGTCGACGTACGCCTGCGCGTCCGCCATGGCCTGTTCGCCCCTGGCCCCTTCATGGGTCCTGATGTATTCGACCTGGGCCTCCAGATCGGCCTCGGTGTACGGGGCCTGCGGCCAGAACTGCTGCTCCAGGCCCTGGTTGGCGAGGGCTCCGCCGGCGAACGAGGTCAGCTCGCCGCGCCCGATGTGCCGGAAGAGGTCCATGAGCCACAGCCGGTCCTGCCCGGCCGCGTATCCGGCGCCGAACTCGGTGCCGTAGCGCGTGGTGCCCTTGATGTGCGGGACGCCGGAGGACTTGTCACGGGTGATGGTGACGTCGTCGCGCGGCGAGGTGACGGACTCGACCTGGTCCTTCGGGACGCCGAACGAGGCGTCGTTGAAGAAGTCGGTGAGCTTCTGGTCGGTGAGCCCGGTGTGCCCCGCGACCAGCCCGTTGTAGCGGTCGAGCTGGTCGTCGCTGTGCGCGGGATGGGTACCGAACGCCTTGTTGCCCAGGATCTCCACCAGGGTGGCGTTGCCGTTCTCGCCGGGCGGCAGGATGTCGTCGCACTGGCCCTGGCAGTAGTCGGGGACGGGGTCCGCCTCGGCGGCGCCCGCGTGGGGAGCGGCGGCGAGCAGGGACGCGCCGAGGGCGAGAGCCGCGGCGAGGGCGGCGGCTCTGGTGGTACCGGTGCGGGTCATACGGGTGCGTGGGGGCATGCGTACTCCTCCGAGAGGCCGATGCGCGGCAGGTTACTGGCGGTACGACCAGCCGGTAAGATGAACATCGGTCACCTTTTCCGAATCACCACATGCCGCCGGATTCTGTGCGGCGTCTCATCTTTCGGGCGCTCCGGCCTTTGAATGGAGCCGATCCGGGCAGTCGTACGTCCATCCCCTGACGCCGAAGTACGGGCGACGGAGTACGAGCGACGGAGGTGGCGGTGCAATGGCCGGTTTCCGGAGTCTGGCGAGACAGGTCCGCGACCCGAGAAGCGATCTGGCGCTGCGGCGGTACTCGCTGCGCAAGTGCCTGGAACGCTTCGCCCCTTACGGGCACCGGGCGACCTGGGACCATCTGTGCGCCCGGCACGGCATAGCTCCCGAGGACCGGGACCCGGACCCGGTGCGGCTGGTGCGGGCACTGGACGAGCTGGAGCGGGCCCGCACGGTCTGGCTCGGTTACGAGGCGGGCTTCGCGGAGCGCCGCAGGCGGGAGAAGCACCGGGGGCTGCGCCGGCCCGGCGCCTTCGACGACTGGCACCGGCGCACCTGGGGCGGCAATGGTGTCGCGCGCTGCGACGACCCGGCGGTCCATCCCTCGGCCCCGCTCGCCGAGGTGCTGGCCCGGCTGATCTCGGCCCTGGAGGCGGAGCCGGGGCCCGGCTGCCCGGTGTGCGGCAAGACCAGGATCACCTGGCGGCACGACCTGGACAGCGAGCCGTGGTCGGGCCCGGTCTGCACGGGGTGCGGGATCGTGGTGCCGCAGCCCGTGCTCACCCCGGCGGCCCTGGCGCGGGCCCGCCGGGACCGGGCGGGCGATCTGGCGACGGTGGCCTGAGGAGCGGGTGGGCGGCCCGCCGCGTGCGGACCGCCCGGCACGCGTCCGTCAGCAGCGGCGCTCGGCGCTCTCCACCGGCTCACGGCTCACCGGCGCGCGGTCAGCCGCCTTGCGCTCCGGCATCAGGCGGGAGCCGCTGATCTTCTCGCCGCTGATGTCGTCCGGGTTGGACAGGACGCAGGTCTCCAGCGAGAGGCAGCCGCAGCCGATGCAGTCGGTGAGGTGGTCGCGGAGCCGGCCCAGCTGCTTGATCCGCTCGTCCAGCTCGGAGCGCCAGGCGTGCGAGAGCCGCGCCCAGTCGTCGCGGTTCGGGGTGCGCTCCTCGGGGAGTTCGGCCAGCGCCTCGCGGATCGTGGCCAGCGGGATGCCCACCCGCTGGGCCGCGCGGACGAAGGCGACCCGGCGCAGCGCGTCCCTGCTGTAGCGGCGCTGGTTGCCGCTGGTGCGGCGGCTGCTGATCAGGCCCTTGGCCTCGTAGAAGTGCAGGGCCGACACGGCGGCGCCGCTGCGCGCGGAGAGCTGGCCGACGGTGAGTTCGTGAAGTGTCTGCGGGATCTGGGGCACCCGTCGAAGCCTACGTGCCCCGCCCGGCCGCCGGTCCGTCGTTGACAGGAACGCACCCGCGCACGATGCTGAGCAAGCGCTTAGAAAGCGTGGACGATCAGTGGAGCGTGAAGGGCAGGAGCAGGGACATGGCTGAGCCGAGGATCTTCGAGTCCGCGCAGGAGCTGCGGGACGGCGTGGGCGAGCAGCTGGGGTACAGCGACTGGCTGGAGGTCGACCAGAAGCGGATCGACCTGTTCGCCGACGCCACCGGCGACCACCAGTGGATCCACGTGGACCCGGAGAAGGCGGCGGCCGGCCCGTTCGGGAAGACCATCGCGCACGGCTATCTGACGCTGTCGCTGCTGCCGGTGCTCGTCCCGCAGGTCATGGCGGTCGAGGGCGCGAAGATGGGCATCAACTACGGCACCAACAAGGTCCGTTTCCCCTCCCCCGTGCCCGTCGGCTCGCGGGTGCGCGCGACGGCCGTCCTGAAGAGCGTCGAGGAGGCGGGCGGCGGCGTGCAGATCACCGCCGTCGTGACGGTCGAGCGCGAGGGCGGCGACAAGCCGGCCTGCGTCGCCGAGTCGGTGTCGCGCTACTACTTCTGAACCCGCCGCACCCGCGCCCGCGTGCGCACGCGAACGCCTCCGGCCCCACGAGGAGACCGGGGGCGTTCGGCCGTGCTCAGCGCCCGGCGGCGACCATCCGCAGCACCAGGTCCGCGTACAGCTCGGCGACCTCGTCGGGGGTCCGGCTGCCCTGCGCGTTGAACCAGCGCGCCACGTCGATGCAGAGCGACAGCACCGCGAGCGTGGTGCCCGGCACGTCCGGCACGTCGAACTCGCCGGAGGCGACGCCCTCGCCGATGATCCGGCGCACCACCGCGTCGGTCCTGCGGCGCAGCGCGATGATCTCGGTGCGGTGCTCCTCGCCGAGCGCGTCCAGCTCGTACTGGACCACGCGGGCGGTGGTGTGCCGTTCGGCGTGCCAGCGGACGAAGGAGCGTACGGCGGTGGCGAGCCGTTCGGCGGCCGTGCCGTCGCCGTCGGCGGCGGCCTCCAGCACGGCCAGGGCCCGGTCGTGGCCGATCCGGCTGATCCGGTGGAGCAGCTCTTCCTTCGTCTTGTAGTGGATGTAGAGCGCGGCGGGGCTCATTCCGGCGCGGCCCGCGATGTCCCGGGTGGTCGTCGCGTGGTACCCGCGCTCGGCGAAGGCGTCGACGGCCGCGACGAGGAGCCGCCGGGCGGCCTCGGGCGTCACCTCGGCCCACGGCGGGTCCTCGGCGTCGGTCTCCTGCGCCGTGCTCATCGTCGCTCGCCCCTCTCAGTCAGCAGGACGCACACCATACCCCGATCCTGAGCAAGCGCTTAGGGAAACCTTTCGCGGAGGGGCCTCAGAGCTTCTGGAACGGGTCGTGCTCGGCGAGGATCTTCTCCAGCCGGGCCTGGTCGACCCGGCTGACCAGCTGGCCCGCCTCCTGCCGGTCCCGGACGACCTTGGCCAGCGTGAAGCAGGACGTGACCAGATACAGGACGCCGATGGCGAGGAAGGCACGCACCCAGGCGTCCGCGTCGAGGAAGTAGATTCCGAGGGTCACCGCGGCCATCGCGATCCCGAAGGACGCGACGGCCTGCCCGAAGTAGGCGCCGGTGGTCTGCTGTTTGACCGGTGTCGTCTCACTCATGGCGCCCAGCATCCGGCGGTATGACGCACGCCACATCCGTTCGGATACTCAGAAGATACTCAGAACGCCGAAACCCCGGTCAGGGCGCGGCCGATGATCAGCTTCTGGATCTGACTGGTGCCCTCGTAGAGCGTCATCACGCGGGCGTCCCGGAGCAGCTTGCCGACCGGGTACTCATCGATGTAGCCGTAGCCGCCGAAGACCTGGAGCGCGTTGTTGGCGGCGCGGACGGCGGCCTCGGAGGCGAAGAGCTTGGCCCGGGACGCGGCGGTGGCGAAGTCCTGGCCCCGGTCGATGAGGTCGGCGACCCGCCAGGTGAGCAGGCGCGCCGCCTCGACGTCCACGGAGATGTCGCTGATGAGCTCCTGGACGAGCTGGTAGCCCGCGATGGGCCTGCCGAACTGCTCGCGCTCACCGGCGTATCCGACGGCCGCGTCCAGGGCCGCCTGGGCGATGCCGACACAGCCGGCCGCCACCGACATCCGCCCCTTGGCCAGGGCGGACATGGCGATCGAGAAGCCCTTGCCCTCGGGGCCCAGCAGGGCGCTCGCGGGGACCCGGACGTCCTCCAGGACCAGTTCGGCCGTGGCCTGGCCGCGCAGTCCGAGCTTGCCGTGGATGGTGCGGCGGGTGAGGCCGGGGGTGTCGGCGGGGACCAGGAAGGCGGAGACGCCCTTGTGGCCGGGGGTGTCGCCGGTGCGGGCGAAGAGGAGCACCACATCGGCCCAGGTGCCGTTGGTGATGAACATCTTGCTGCCGTTGATCACGTAGTCGCCGCCGTCCCGCACGGCCCGGGTCGCCAGGCTGCCCGCGTCCGAACCGGTGCCGGGTTCGGTGAGCCCGAAGCAGCCGACCGCGTCACCCGAGGTGAGCCGGGGCAGCCACCGGCGCTTCTGCTCCTCGTCGCCCCAGGCCGCGACGGTCTTGGCGACCAGGCCGAGCGAGACCGAGACGATCCCGCGCACCGAGGAGTCGCCCCGGCCCAGCTCCTCGGTCACCAGGCAGTAGGCGAGGTGGTCGCCGCCCGAGCCGCCGTACTGCTCGGGGACGGTCAGGCCGAGGAAGCCGAGGGCGCCGAGCTTCTTGACGATCGACTTGTCGACGTTCTCGGACCGGTCCCACTCGGCCGCGTACGGGGTGACATCGCGTGCCACGAAGTCCCGCGCGAGCTGCCGGACGGCTTCCTGCTCCTCGCTCAGCTCCAGGTTCATCGCCGCACCCTCCGCCTTAATTAGCACTGCTAGTTTTCTGATCGCAGGGCCTACTATGTGCCGCATGGCCCGCCCGCGCAAGCCCCTCCTGAGCAGAGAACGCATCGTCGAGACGGCGAGCGCCCTCGTGGACGCCGAAGGGCTCGACGCGGTGTCGACCCGGCGTCTGGCGGCCGAGCTGGGAGTCAGCGGGCCCTCGCTGTACAACCACTTCCGCAACAAGGACCAGATCCTGGACGCGGTGGCCGACGCGGTCTCGGCGCAGGTCGACCTGTCGATGTTCGAGGAGTCAGATCCGCGGGACTGGCGGGCCGCGCTGCACGACTGGGCGGTCTCCTACCGGGCCGCGCTCGCCGCGCATCCGCACATCGTCCCGGTGCTCGCCCAGGGGCCCGGGCGCCGCCCGGCCGGTCTGCGGGTCGCGGACGCCGTGTTCGGGGCCATGGTGCGCGCGGGGTGGCCGCCGGCACAGGCCACGTACATCGGCGCGCTGATGCGTTACTTCATCACCGGCTCGGCGCTCGGCTCGTTCGCCCGGGGGTTCGTGGACGACGAGACGGCGTACGACCCCGCCGACTACCCGCACCTGGGCCAGGCGCACCTGCTGGCGGAGCGGCGGCAGCAGGTGGACGAGGGCGCCTTCGAGACGGGGCTGCGGGCGCTGGTGGACGGCCTCGAAGCGCAGTACGCGCAGCTGGAGCCCGCCCGGCCGCGTCCGGACAGGCCCTAGGAGGCGCGGGCCTCGCGGGCCTCGTTGCCCGAGGTGCGGGCTCCGTCCGCCGCCAGCCCGCCCACGTTGACCGGCACGAGCGTCACCGTGACGGCTCCCTGGGAGAAGGACCGGCCGTGGCGGCCGTGGAAGCTCTCGGGGAGTTCCTCACCGATCTCGGACGCGGTCTTGTAGATGTCGAAGATGCCGGCGACGCCGACGGCCGGATCGGCGTCCGTGGAGCCGGCGGTCTGCTCGACGGTGATGCGGTCGCCGCCGTCCTGCGCGACGACGCCCGCGACGTGGTAGGGCCACCCGGTGCTGTTGACCGGAACGTCCTGCGCCCACTCCGTCTCGATGATGGAGTACGCCTCTCCGACGCCGGGGGCCTCGTCGTGGTTGCCCCCCTCGCGGCTCTCGGCGTAGGCGCGGGCCCGCTCGACGTTCTGCTCGTCGCCTTCCCCGAACAGGCCGCCGCCCCGGAACGCGCTGGCGTCCTGCCCCATCTGCAACGCCTGGGCGTGCATGACCTCTTCGGCGGAGTGCGAGCAGTCCTCAAGGAAGGACTTCATCGGCGCGTAAGGGATGTACTCGGCTTCGCCGATGGTCGCCTTCCGACGCCGCGTGGCCACCTCGCAGTAGCGGGGCGGGGCGACGTCGCTGCGTACGTACAGCTCGTACTGGTCGCTGCCCTTGGGGCCGCGCAGGGCGTACTTGCCGGTCTGGGAGACGCGCCAGGTGACCGTGCCGGCCTTCTCCTCGGTGTACCGCTGCACCACGGGCGCGCCGTCCTGCGCGTGGGCGTGGCCGGACCGGCGGAGCATCTGCACGACCGCCGCGTTGCCCAGGGCGGCCTGCATCCCGGACAGCGCGGCGGACGGCTCCGTCCGCTCGGCCGCCGCTGACCCCCGCCGGGGCGCCCGCAGTACGTCATCGGCCCTCTGGTCCTGCCCGCCCCGACCGCGCCTGGAAGTCACACGATCACCTTAGAACACCACCAGCGCCCGGCCGCCCTTGCCCGCGATCATGTGCTCGAAGGCGGCCGGAATGCCGTCCAGGCCGATGCGCTCGGTGACCATCATGGAGAGGTCGAAGCGGCCCTCCCTGATGTGGTCCGCCAGCACCGGCAGATCGCGGGCCGGGTCGCTGTTCCCGTACACGCAGCCGGTCAGGGTGCGGCCCCAGTGGAAGATCTCCAGGGCGTTGAAGGTGACCTGCTGGTCCTTGCCGCCGATGCCGACGACCGTGGTGCGGCCGCCCCTGCGGGTGGACTCCCAGGCGCTGCGGATGGTGGCCGCCCGCCCCACGCACTCCACGGCCACGTCCGCGCCCTGACCACCGGTCAGCTTTCGGATGTCCCGGGGCGTGGTCTCCGAGGCGATGACGAAGTCCGTGGCGCCCGCCCGGCGGGCCAGCTCCTCCTTCTCCGCGGAGACGTCGACCGCGATGACCTGCGAGGCCCCCGCGATCCGGGCGGACTGGAGCACGGCGAGCCCGACGCCGCCGATGCCGAACACCACGACGGACTCCCCCGCGCGGACCCGGGCGCTGTGGTGGACCGCGCCGTAGCCGGTGAGTACCGCGCAGCCCAGCAGCGCCGCGTCGGTGAGCGGGATGCCGTCCGGGGCGGGCAGCACGCAGTTCCCGGCGACGACGGTCTCCTCGGCGAAGGCGGCGACGTTCAGCCCGGGGTGCAGGTCGGTGCCGTCGGCGGTGCGGGCGTGCAGGCCGGCCGCACCGGCCAGGGCGTTCACGCAGAGCCACACCTCGCCGATGCCGCAGTGGTGGCAGCTGCCGCAGGAGGGCGCCCAGTTGAGGACGACGCCGTCGCCCGGGGCGACATGGCTGACGCCCTCGCCGACCGCGACGACGGTGCCGGCGCCCTCGTGGCCGAGGACGGCGGGGACGGGCACCCGCATGGTGCCGTTGGACAGCGAGAGGTCGGAGTGGCAGACCCCGGCGGCCGCGAGGCGGACGCGCACCCGGCCGGGGGCGGGCTCCGGCAGGACGATGTCGGTGATCTCCAGCGGAGCTCCGACGGCGGGCAGTACGGCGGCGCGGACCACGGACTGGCTCCTTGCTGATCGCTGAGGGGTGGGCGGTACGGGGCTCAGAACTGGAGGGACTTGGTCTGGAGGTATTCGGCGAGGCCGTGCGCGCCGAGTTCGCGGCCGACTCCGGACTGCTTGTAGCCGCCGAAGGGCGCGAGCGGGTTGAACCGGCCGCCGTTGATGTCGACCTGCCCGGTGTCCATCCGGCGGGCGAAGGCCACGGCGGTCTCGTCGTCGGCTGCCCAGACGGCGCCCGCGAGCCCGTAGACGGTGCCGTTGGCGATGCGGAGCGCGTCGTCCTCGTCCTCGTACTTCAGGATCGAGACGACGGGGCCGAAGATCTCCTCCTGGGCGATCGTCATCTCCGGGGTGACGTCGGCGAAGACCGTGGGGCTGACGTAGTAGCCGGTGGGCAGCGGGGACTCGGGGCCGCCGGCGACGAGGCGGGCGCCCTCCTCGACGCCCTTCTCGATGTAACCGCGCACCCGGGCCCGCTGCTTGGCGTTGACGAGCGGGCCTACCCGGTCGCCGGGCACGTACTTGGCGACGGCCGCCGCCGCGAGCGCCACGGCCTCCTCGTACCGCTCGGCGTCCACCAGCATCCGAGTCCAGGCGCTGCACGTCTGGCCGGAGTTGGACATCACGTTGGCGACGCCCACGTTGACCGCCTTGGCGAGGTCCGCGCCGGGCAGGATCACGTTGGCGGACTTGCCGCCCAGTTCCAGCGCGACGCGCTTGACGGCGGCGCCGGCCGTGGCGCCGATCTGCCGCCCGACCGCGGTGGATCCGGTGAAGGAGACGAGGTCGACGTCCTCGTGCGCGGCGAGGGCCTGTCCGGCGACCGGGCCCAGGCCGGTGACCAGGTTGAAGACGCCCGCGGGCAGCCCGGCCTCGGCGACCGCCTCGGCGAAGAGCTGCGCGGTGAGCGGGGTGTCCTCGGCGGGCTTGAGGACGACCGTGCAGCCGGCGGCCAGCGCGGGGGCCACCTTGGCGACGATCTGGTGCAGCGGGTAGTTCCAGGGGGTGATCGCGCCGACGACGCCGACGGGCTCCAGATAGACCGTCGAGTTGCCGTGCCGCTCCTCGAAGGAGTACGTGGCGGCGAGTTCGGCGTACGTCCCGGCGACCAGGACCGGGAGGCCCGCGTGCACGGAGACGGCCAGCGCGGGCGGGGCGCCCAGCTCGGCGGTGACCGTCTCTGCGATCTCCTCCGCCCGGACGCCCAGCACGTCGCGGAGCGCGGCGATGCGGGCGGCGCGCTCGGCGGGCGGGGTGGCGGCCCAGCCGGGGAAGGCGGCGCGGGCGGCGCGCACCGCGGCGTCGACGTCCTCGGCGGTGCCGGCCGGGACGTGGCCGATGACCTGCTCGTCCGCCGGGTTCACGACCGCGATCGTGTCCGTTCCCGCGGCGCGCCGCCAGGCGCCGCCGATGTACATGCCGTCGTGGGCCTTCATCGCTGTTCCTCCCGGGCGCGGTGACGGACGGGATCGTCCGGAGCCCAAACTAGCGCTGTTAGTTTTCAGGCGCCAGAGACCCCCGTCACGTGCCGGGCTCCCCCGTCTACATGTCCAGCCCCGGTACGTCCTTCGGCAGCGGGCAGATGCGGCGGCCCTGGTGGTCGAAGACGTACAGGTGCGCGAGGTCGACCAGCAGGGGCACCTGGCCGCCGGTGCGCAGCATCATGTCGGGCCCGGTCCGCACCACCAGGTCGCTCGCGGTGACGGCGGGGCGGTCCGGGCTGTGCATGCCCGGCGGCAGGTCGTCGGCCTCCGGCGCGTCCAGGACGGCGACGGACCCGCCGACGTAGGAGGTGGCGCGCTCCCTGATCCGGTCCAGCATCCCCGTACCGCCCTGGCCGCCGCGCCGCCTGCGCACGGGGCCCCGGTCGGTGCGGGCCGATTCCAGCTCGGGGACCACGGCGGGCCGGGAGCCGGTGTTGAGGTGGACCAGCGCCTCGTGGCCCTGGTACTCGACGTGCTCCACGATGCCGCTGAGCGCGACCTCGCCGGGGCGGGCGTGGCTGGGCGGGGCGATCCGGACCGCCTCGGAGCGCAGGCCGACGATGATCGGGCGGCCCTGCTGGATGCGCAGGAGCTGGTGGTCGGGGCTGAGCGGTTCGGGCAGGGGGAGGCGCTGGCGGCCCAGGTCGATGGACATCCGGCCCTCCAGGGGCGCGTGCACCACGGCCTGGAGGAGGTTGATCCGGGGCGTCCCGATGAACGCGGCGACGAACACGTTCTCCGGCAGGGCGTACACCTCGCGCGGCGGGCTGACCTGCTGGAGAACCCCGCCGCGCATGACGGCGACCCGGTGGCCGAGCGACATGGCCTCGGCCTGGTCGTGGGTCACGTACACGGTGGTGACGCCGAGTTCCTTGGTGAGCTGGGCTATCTCGGCGCGCAGGTGGTTGCGGAGCTTGGCGTCGAGGTTGGACAGCGGCTCGTCCATGAGGAAGGCGGAGGGCTGGCGCGAGATGGCCCGCCCCATGGCGACCCGCTGGCGCTCGCCGCCGGAGAGCTGGCCGGGGAGCCGGTCCAGGATGCGCTCGATCCCGAGCATCCTGGCCGTGTTCTCGATGCGCTCGTTGTGGTCGGCGCGCGGGTTCTCCAGCTTCAGCGGGAATCCGATGTTGGCCCGGTTGGTCATGGTCGGGTACAGCGCGAAGTTCTGGAAGACCATGGCCATGCCGCGTTCGCGCGGGGTGAGGTGGTTGGCCGGTTCGCCGTCGAGCAGGATCTCGCCCTCGCTGGTGTCCTCCAGACCGGCGATCATGCGGAGCACGGTCGACTTGCCGCAGCCGGAGGGGCCCAGCAGGACGACGAACTCGCCCGGGTCGATGGAGAGCGAGAGACGGTCGACGGCGCGCGGGGACCGTCCGTACGCCTTGCTGACGTTGTTCAGGGTGATGGCGCGAGTCATGTGTTCCGCCCGGGAGGGATGGTGATGGAGCGGTGGGGAGCGGCAGCAGTGGCCCGAAATTAGCCCACTACGCCCGGTGAGGGAATGACTCGCGCAAAGTTGGGTACGCCCCGGCCGCATTCACCGCCGCACGGGGCTCAGTCGAGCCTCCGGGCCAGGTAGGCGTGGATGAGGTCGCGGGTCTCAGCGACGAGTGCGCCGTCGCCGGACGGGTCGCCGCGGAAGGCGAGTTTGAGCAGGGCGTCGGCCGCCTCCACGCAGACCAGGATCGCGCGCAGCAGGTCCGCGTCGGCCTCCCGGCCCAGCTGTCCCGCGAGGAGTCCGGTGAGCCGTCCGGCGACCCGCTGGTTGGCGTCGTCGGCCGGGTCCTCGTCGGGTGCGGGGGCGCCGAAGTCGACCAGGGCGAAGCCGGGGACGGTGCGCTTCATCGCCAGGTACTCGTCCAGCACGGCGTCGATCGCGCCGCGCCAGTCGGCGGTCTCGATGGCGGTGAGCCGGGCGGTGATGCGCTCGGCGTAGCTGTCCAGGTTGCGGCGGGCCAGCGCGTCGGCCAGGGCCCTCTTGTTGGAGAAGAAGCGGTAGACGGAGCCGATCGGCACCCCGGCCCGCTGGGCGACGGCCCGGGTGGACAGCTGCTCGTAGCCGATCTCGTCCAGGAGTCCGGCGCAGGCGTCGAGGATGCGGGCGAGGCGTTCGGCGCTGCGCTGCTGGACCGGGGCGCGGCGGAGGTTGTTCGTGTCGGGCACGCCTTCCATGATGCAGGGGGCCTCCTGGGCTGATGGCGGCGGTCAGGCGATGAGCAGGGCGAGCCCGCCCACGGTGTACGCGATCATCAGGACGAGCAGCGGGAGTTGGCCGATGACGGCGCGCCGGGGCGGCATGAGCCGTACGGACCGGTCATGCGCGGCTATGACCCCGAGGACGTGACCGGTGACGATGGCGAAGACCTGGAGGGTGGCGACCCCGCCCGGCCCGAGGGGCGGTTCGGGCACCGGGGGCCGGTCGGCGCCGAACGCCAGGCGCACGGTGTGCGGGCCCTCGGTGGCAAAGAGCGTGAAGTAGTGGGCGACGAGGTAGCCGAGCGCGATCGGCACCAGTGAGTGGGCGAACGCGGTGAGCGGGTGGGGCAGGGTGCCGCAGACGAGCCGGGTGGCACCGGCGCAGAGCCCGTACAGGGTGGCGACGAGGACGACGGCGCCGAGCAGCCCCAGGGTGGCGGTGCTGGTGCGGCCCAGCTCCGAGGTCTGCACGGTGGTGATCCAGCGCGGCGCGTCGGAGAAGCCGTCGTACGCGGTGGAGCCGAGCATCACGCAGACGGTGGCGACGAGTCCGGGGAGCCGGGGCGTGGCGTCGAGCCCGTTGAACGGTGAGCGGACGACGAGGCGGCCGTCGGCGGGGCGGCGGCCGAGGAGGGAGAGCCTGCCGAGGAGGCCGGAGTAGACCTCGAAGGCGTCGGCGCGGTCGAACCAGGGGGCGCCGAAGACCGCCGCAGCGGTGAGGTGGACGGCCGCGTAGACGCCGAGGAACACCAGCAGGGCGGTGGGCGAGGCGGGGTCGGGGGCGACGAGTTCCAGCCAGGTGAAGGCGAGGAGACCGGTGGCGGCGGGCCACATGCCGAGGCGTACGGGGAGGGGGCGGCCGGTCTCCGGGTCGCGGCCGAGCGCCCGGCAGGCGAGGAGGTGCAGGGTGCGCAGCGGGTTGAGCGGGCGCCAGACGGGCCCGAGGAGCAGCGAGGCGGGGACGAGCCCGACCCACAGGAGGACGTAGACCGCGCCCGGCGCCGGGTTGCGGTCCGGGTCGGCGGGGCCGAGGAGCAGCCACAGCACGACGGAGAGCGCGCCGGCCAGGCCGAGCGTGCGGAGGACGAGCCGGGTGGCGCGGGCGTCGGCCGCGCGCTGGACGGCGGCCGGGAGCGGGCGGCCCGCCGTGTCGCCGCTGAACCGCGAGTCCGACCAGAGCAGGCCGAGCGCGAGGAACGAGACGAAGAGCGCGGCGAAGGCCCCGGCGAACGCGTAGAAGGGCGAGAGGGGCAGGTCGTGCTGGGCCCCGATGCCGTGGGCGAGGACGCGCACGGCACCGGGGGCGGAGGAGCCCGTCACCGGACGACGAGCTGGGTCAGCAGGAGGTCCGACTCATGGGTCTCGACCTCGAAGAGGCCGGTGCGGTCGGCGGTGAAGGTGACCGTGACGGTCCGTCCGGCGGGGAGCTTCGCCTCCTGGTCGTAGCCGTGGACGTGCAGGACGTCGTCGCGGTCGCTGCGCACCCGCAGGCGCACGGTGCGGCCCTTCTCGATCTCGGTGCGGCCGGGGGCGGGGCTCACCTTGCCGCCCTTGATGGCCAACTCGACCGTGAAGGCGTCGTCGTCGGGGCTCGCGGACGCGTCGCCGAGCGTGGCGGCGGCCCGGACCGGGGTGGAGCCGACGGCCCAGGCGGTGTGGTCGTCGGCGTACAGCCCCGCGGTGAGGCGGGTGCCGCCCCCGGCCGCCCGGAGCAGCGATGCGGGCAGGTGGAACCACGCGCTGTAGACCCGGGCGAGCGGGTGGCCGTCCAGGAAGAGCCGGGCGTGACCGCGTCCGGCGAGTGCGCCGCCGCCCACGCTGTCCGGGGTGAAGCGGAAGTTGCGCACGGTGAGGTGGACGTTCCAGCCGTCCTCCGAGTCGGGCCGGACGGCGAGGTCCACCTCGGGGGCGCCGTCGGCGTCGACCTGGCGGAGCCGGTGGCCGTCGCCGTCGTCGGCCTTCAGGAGGCGGCCGTTGCTGCCGGTGTCCTCGGCGTGGCTGGTGCCGGGCTTGTGGTGGGTGGTGGCCCTGCCCCCGCAGGCGCCCGCACCGAGGACGAGGACGGCGGCGGCGAGCAGGGCGAGGGCGGGGCGGGCGACGGGGCGGGCGCGGGTCATGAGGGGTCGCCTTCCGAAGCGGTGGCGTCGGGCTTCGCGGAGGGGGCGGCAGACACGGGCTCCGGCGCGGCGGCGTCGTCGTCCGGCCCGCTGTCGTCCGCGCCCCCGGCGCGCTCCGCGTCCCGCTCCCCGTGCCGGGCGGCGGCCACGACGGCCCAGACGACCCAGACCAGGCCGAGCAGCCCCCGTACCCACGCCGGGCTGAGCGGAATCCACGGGATCATGAACACGCCCTTGTCCAGCGCGTCGAGCAGCGTCAGCGCGCCCAGGACCACGGTCACCCAGCCGAACACCGGCCGCGCCGGACGCAGCGCCAGGCCGATGCCGGTCCACCAGAGCCCGGTGAGCAGCAGTGCGACGGCGGGGACGTGGGTGGCGGCGAGGCCCATGGTGGACCCGGCCACGTCCAGGCCGAGGCCGATGACGCCGAGGACGGACGCGACCGTGGCGATCCGGCTGGTCCGGAGCCTCCGCCACCACAGCACCCCGCCGACGAGCACGAGGACCACGGCGATGCCCAAGGCGGCCTGGACCTCGATGCGGGCGATGCCGCGTGCCCCGTACCAGTCGCACCCGGCCGGGAGCCGCCGGGCGCGTACGTCGTAGTCGGCGCAGACCAGCAGCTGGGCGAGCTTGACCGGTTCGCCGAGGAGCCGGTCGGTGGAACCGGAGACATCGCCCCGCTTCGCGCCACAGCTGGGCAGGGAGCGCGGGGTCGAGGCGCCGGCGTCGGACTGCCAGCAGTTGCCGTCGCCCTGGCCGTCCCACCAGACGTCGGTGGCGTTGGGGCGGGACCTGCCGTTCCTGTCCTTGCCGAGGTGGTTCCCGGCGTAGCGGTTGTGGTGCGAGGTGTCGGTCTGCTTGCCGAGGGCGTTCTCGCCCCGGATGAAGGCGGGGACGGCGCTCAGGAAGAAGGCGGCGCGGTTCTGGCCGTAGATCCAGTTGTCCTCGTAGCGGTTCCAGTTGCCGCCGGCGGTGATGATGCCGGTGCCCGGGGGCATGGAGATCTGCGGGCAGACGACGCCGTCCTCGTAACCCCGCTCGGCGGGGGGCTCGGCGCAGGTGCCGTCGGCGACGTAGCGGTAGTAGTCGGCGTTGTTGTCGTGGATCAGGTTGCGCTCGAAGCGGGCGTGGTTCTGCGGGAGTCCGGGGTGGCCGGGAAAGGCGCTGTCCATCGAGGCGCCACCCATGTTGTGGTCGAACTCGTTGTCGTGGACGTAGACGGAGTCGCCCGCCGTGCCCGAGTAGCCGACCATGCTGTGGTGGCTGCGGCAGCCGGTGATCTCGATCGAGTAGCGCGGCACGTCGTAGCCGTAGCCGTCGTTGATGTCGGAGGCGCTGCCGGGGTAGATGCCGGAGTCGCCGTTGCCGTAGGACTCGCAGTTCTTGTACAGGCCGTGGTCGCTGGCGAAGGTCAGGAAGCCGTACTCGTCGTTCCAGCGGGTCAGCACGTCGTCGATGACGAAGCCGTCCTGGGCGAGGACGTAGAGCGAGTTGAAGGTGGTGCGCTGGGCGGTGAAGTTCCTGAAGTAGATCCCGTCGGACTTGTCCGAGCGGATCGCGTTGAGCTTGCGGTACTTGGCGTCGATGACGACGTCCGTGCGGGCGGCCCCGGTGCCCTCGATCTGAAGGTCCTTCTTGCCGAGTATCGCCACCAGGTTCTGGTTGTGCGGGCACTTCGCCTGCTGCGCGTAGCTGAGGATCTGGTAGCCCAGCTTGGAGTCGGGGGCCTTGAGGCGGGCGCACTCCCCCGCCGGTGCGGGGAGGGAGGGCTCCTCTTCGTACAGGCCGGGCAGGATCGCGATGTTCTTCCCGGGGCCGTCGACGGCGTCGACCGCCTGCTGGAGGTGGCGGTAGCCGGAGGTGCGGCACCGCTCGAAGAGCTTGAGGTTGCGCGCCTTCAACGCCTCGGGGAATCCCGAGATCCGGCGCTCGAAGTCGGCCCGGTCGGTCTTGCAGACCAGGAGGTCGGGTTCGCCGGTGCGGTACACGGGGACGCTGCCGGTGCCGTCGGGCAGGGTCACCGGCCGTTCCTCGTGGGCCTGGGCAGCGGGGGCCGCGAGCAGTGCGGCGGCGAGCACCGCCAGAACCGCCAAAAGTCTTCGTGTCCACGACATGTGCGGGAGAGTAGAGCATTGTTCAGCTTTTTGAACCCCTTCTGCACGACGAATGCCGTTGACGCGCCACGCTTCCATTCCTACGTTTGTGCATAGGATTCCTTCGGACGGGAGCGCACATGGGCGGCATCGAGCAGGCGAGGAAGACGGCGGAGGGGCTTGAGTACTCCACCGGTTTCGGGAATCAGCACAGCTCGGAGGCGGTGCCGGGAGCGCTCCCGCACGGGCGCAACTCGCCGCAGCGCGCCCCGTTGGGGCTGTACGCGGAGCAGCTGAGCGGGTCCGCGTTCACCGAGCCCCGCGCCCACAACCACCGCAGCTGGCTGTACCGCATCCGCCCCTCGGCGGCCCACCCCCCGTTCGTCCGCACGGACAACGGCGCGCTGCGCACCGCCCCCTTCACCGAGACCGTGCCCGACCCGAACCGGCTGCGCTGGAACCCGCTCCCCGAGCCCGCGCCCGGTACGGACTTCGTGGCGGGCCTGTGGACCCTCGGCGGCAACGGCGACGCGGCGCAGCGCACCGGCATGGCCGTGCACCTGTACAGCGCCGACACGGCGATGACGGACCGGGTGTTCAGCGACAGCGACGGCGAGCTGCTGATCGTCCCCCAGCACGGCGGTCTGCTGCTGCGCACCGAACTGGGCCTGCTGCGCGCCGAGCCCGGCCATGTCGCCCTGATCCCGCGCGGTGTCCGCTTCCGGGTCGAACTGCTGGACGAGACCGCCCGGGGTTACGTCTGCGAGAACTACGGCCGCCCCTTCACGCTCCCGGACCTCGGCCCGATCGGCGCCAACGGCCTCGCCAACGCTCGGGACTTCCTCGCCCCGGTCGCCGCGTACGAGGACGTGGAGCGCCCGGTCGAGGTGATCAACAAGTACTGCGGCAACCTCTGGACGGCGACCTACGACCACTCCCCGCTCGACGTCGTCGCCTGGCACGGCAACCACGCCCCGTACGTCTACGACCTGCACCGGTTCAATGTCATCGGCTCGATCAGCTACGACCACCCGGACCCGTCGATCTTCACGGTCCTGACCTCGCCCTCGGACACCCCGGGCCTGGCCGGGGTCGACTTCGTGGTGTTCGCGCCGCGCTGGCTGGTCGGCGAGGACACCTTCCGCCCGCCGTACTTCCACCGCAACGTGATGAGCGAGTACATGGGCCTGATCGAGGGCGCGTACGACGCGAAGACGGCCGGAAAGGGCGGCTTCGTGCCCGGCGGCGGCTCGCTGCACAACATGATGTCCGCGCACGGGCCGGACCGGGAGACCTTCGACAAGGCGAGCGCGGCGGAGCTGAAGCCGCAGAAGATCGACGACGGCCTCGCCTTCATGTTCGAGACCCGCTGGCCGGTCACCACGACCGCGCAGGCCACGACGGCGGACCACCTTCAGCAGGGCTACGACGACGTATGGCAGGGTCTGAGCCGCAACTTCAGGCCGTGACGAGCCCTCCCGGGCCCGGCGACGACGCATGCAGGAGGATCAGGTGCCGCAGCCCGCTGCGAACAGCCCCGCGCCCCGGGGCACCGCCTTCGCGCCCGACTCGCTGGTCCTGAACCGCAAGCTGCCGCTGTGGTACCAGGTCTCGCAGTCGCTGCGGGCGTCCATACTGGGCCGCGCCCCGGACGCCACCCTGCGGCTGCCCACCGAGGAGCAGCTCGCGGCGCACTACGGGGTCAGTGTGCTGACCATGCGGCAGGCGCTCAAGGAGCTGGAGGCGGAGGGCCTGATCAGCCGGCACCGGCGGCGCGGCACGTTCATCGAGCCGGACGCCCGCCGGGGCTCCCCGGTCCGGCTGCTCGGCTCGATCGACGCGATCGTGGCCCAGCAGTCGGGCGAGCGCTCCACGCTGCTCGGCCACGGCCCGGTCCCGGTCCCGGGCGAGGTGGCCGAGCACTTCCCGGGCTGCGCGGAGGTCGTCGGCTACCGGCGGCTGCGGTGCGACGGGACGACCGGCGAGCCGACCAACTGGGCGCAGAACTGGGTGCACCCGGAGGTCGCGGCGGACCTGGACGCGGCGGACCTCGACCGGTGGCCGATGACCAAGGTGCTGCGGGACCGGGTCGGCGTCCCGATCTCCCGGATCACCGACACGGTCGAGGCCCGCCTCGCCGACCCGGCCACCGCCGAACTGCTGGGCGTCCCGCTGCTGAGCCCGATCCTCTACTACACGGGCATCACCTACGACGAGGGCGGCCGGGTGGTCGACGTGGCCCGGATCCACTACCGCGGCGACCGGTTCTCGTTCTCGGTGACCGTGGAAGCGCACTGACCGGTGGAAGCGCACTGATCCCGCGCGGGAAGGCGCCCTGACGCCGCCCCCGTCGCCGCCGTTACGATGCCGGGGAAGGCGGCGGGCGCGGCAGGCGGGGAGGACGACACGGTGGCAGCACCGGCAGCGGCCGGGTCCGGCGAGGGCCCGCGCGGCCCCCTCCTGGACGACCTCATGCCCTGGTCGGTCCGGCCGCTGCGCACCGGCCGCACCTGGGTGACCGCCCCGGACGCGGCCTGCCTGCGGGCCCGCTGGGACCGCCTCGTACGGGCCTCGGGCGAGGAGCGCGAGCGGCTGTTCGCCCCGACCCGCGCCCGTACGCAGCAGAGCGCCGTGGCCGCGCTGCCCGGCCGGTCCGGCGCCACCGGCCGCTTCGCCCGGGAGACGGGCCCCTGCCCGGAGCCGGTGCGCGTGCTGCACGGCCCGTACGACGAACAGTGGCTGCTGCCCGACCACCGGCTGATCGATGTGGCCCGGCCCGAGCTCTGGCGGGTCGCCGACGGCCACCAGCTCTTCCTGGTCGAGCACGGCCGGGTGCCGAACGACCCGGGCCCGCCGGTCTCGGTGACCACGCTGCTGCCCGACGGCCACTCCCCGGCCGGCCGCCCCGGCCGGGTCCGCCCGCTGTACCGCCGCCCCGGCGGCCTCGAACCCAACCTCGCCCCGGGCCTGCTCCCCGTACTGCGCGCCCGGTACGGGGCCGCGGTCACCGCCGATTCGGTGCTCGCCTGGATCCTGGCGGCGGCCCGCCCGTCACCGGCCGGCTGCGTGGTCCCGCTCCCGCCGGACGCCGCGCGCTGGGCCGAGGGGGTCGAGCTGGGCCGCGAGCTGCTGCGGCTCCAGCTGCGCGGAGCGCGCGGGGCGGAGCGCCCCCGGCTGCCGGGCGGGCAGCGCCCCTATGTGCGGGCGGCCGTCCCGCCGGTCCCGGCGTCCCTGGCGTACGAGGCCGAGGAGCGGGCGCTCGTGCTGGGCACCGGCCGCGTCTCGCCGGTGCCCGCCGGTGCGTGGGAGTTCCGGGTGAGCGGGGTGCGGGTCCTCGATCTGTGGTTCGAGCGCCGGGCGGCGGCCTGCGGGGCGCCGGGGGCGGAGGCGGTGGGGCTCGACACGGTCCGGCCGCGCGCCTGGCCGCAGGAGTGGACCTCGGAGCTGCTGGACCTGGTGACGCTCCTCGCGCTCCTCGCCGAGCTGCGGCCCCGTCAGGAGGCGCTGGCCGAGGCGCTGGCGGCGGGCCCGGGGAGCGGCGAGGAGGAGCTGCGGGCGGCGGGGGTGCTGCCGGTCGGGGAGGCGGCGCGGCGGCCCGCCTCGGTCCTGGACCATCAGGAGGAGGGGCCGGACGGGCAGTTCGCGCTGCTGTGAGCGGGGGCGCCGGTCCATTCGGCCAGGGCGGCCGGCCGGTCGAGGTTGCCGAGGAGGCGGACGAAGCCCGTCTCCAGGAAGGCGCGGAGCTCGTCCAGGGCGTCCGGCTCGTCCAGCGGCCAGCCGGTGACGGCCTCCTCGGCGAAGGCGAGCCAGGCCCGGGCGGCCAGGGTGAGCCGGGGCGACGGCTCCATTCCGAGGCGGCGCCGGCCCTCCACGACCCGGCGGGCGAGAGTGGTGCGGGTGGCCTCCACGATGTCGCCGGCGGCGGGGTGGCTGCCTGCGGCGCCCCGGACGAGGGCGCGGTAGACCTTGCGGCGCCCGGTCACGTACGCGACGAAACCGGCGATGAACGCGCGCATCCAGGCGACCGGGTCCAGCGAGGAGTCCGGTGCGGTGGCGGCGGCGAAGTCCTCGCACTCCTGGCGCACCACGGACCGGTAGAAGTCGCGTTTCGAGTCGAAGTAGTGGAAGAGCAGGCCGCGCGATATCCCGGCCCGCCGGGCCACGGCATCGGTGGAGAGCTCGTCCAGGGAACAATCGGCGAGCATGTCCACGCCAATCGCCACCAACTGCGCCCTTCGCTCGTCGGGGTGCAGACGCGCGGCTCGCTTCTCGGGCATGGGCACAGTGTAGAAGTAGTTCGGCACCGAATTACCTCGGCACCCAGACGGGCCCGCCGGACACGGCGCGTGACCGGGTGCGGACATGGCGACGCGCCACTGCCGGCTCCGGGGATGACGGAAGAGCGGGCAGCAGCGCGCTGCGCGATTCGGGACCGCGGTCGGGTCAGTGGCGGCTGCCGAAGAGCGAGCGCCGCAGCCGGCGGAGTGGCGCGAAGAGCGACACTCGCGCACTTCTGCTGCGCCGGGTGTGTCCGGCGTCGCGCGAGGTGAGCTCGCGCATCAGCAGCGTCGCTTCCGCCGCCTCGCGCTGCGGCACGACGGGACCGCCCAGCACCGCGAGATGGCGGTCGAGGCGCGAACTCGTCGCGCTGCTCCCGCATGTAATGGCAGGCACGCGCGCCCTGCTGCGCACCGTTATCTGTTCCATGTCACTCCCCACCCGTACGAGGGCACTCGGCCCGGGCAGGTTAACCCTATCGCCTGCCACCGACACTCGTGTATCCCGGGAGCGGGATTGCGCACACATATACGGAGGTTGACGAGGCGTCGGCGAATCTGCCCGATTCCGGGGCGAGTTGACGGGCGCGCCCCTCGCGGGGCGCGCCATCACCCTAGTCGAGCGCGTTCAGGACCGGCAGGTAGCCACCGGACTGCCCGGCGGCGAAGGGGTGGTACGACTCACCGATGTTCAGCCAGTTGAGGCTGTGCAGCCAGGCACTTCCGGAGCAGATCTCGTGCCCGGTGAAGGCGCCGGTGACGTCACCGAAGCTGAATCCGTGGTCGGCGGCACGCTTGGCGGTGGCCGCGTTGAGGTAGTCGGCGGCGCCGTTGATGGCGCCGCGCACCTTGTCGCTCAGTCCGACGACGCAGCTGCCGCCGATCTTGTAGAAGCGCGGGTAGCCGAGCACGACGACGTGGGCGGAGGGGGCCTTGGCCTTGATCGCGTCGTACACCGAGTTCAGCTTGCCGGGCAGCGTGGTGTCCACGTAGCTGCGGGCGGTGGCGATGCGGTTGAGGCAGGTGGACTCCGACTGGAGCACACAGGTCGTCATGACGTCGGAGAAGCCCGCGTCGTTGCCGCCGATGGAGATGGAGACGAGGTCGGTCGAGGAGTTCAGCGGTCCGAGCTGATTGGCGAGCACATCGCCCGTACGCGCCCCGGAGCAGGCCGTGAAGGAGAAGGAGGCGGGCGCGTGGGCGGAGGCCCAGAGGGAGGGATAGGCGAGAGTACTGCGCTTGCAGTCGCCGCTGGAGCTGATGTAACTCCCGGAGCCGACACCCGAGGAGTACGAGTCCCCCAGGGCGACGTAGTCGACGGACGGTGCGGCGTTCGCGGTGGCCGCCCCGGTCAGGGCGATGACGGCGCCGAGCAGGAGCGAGGACGAGAATGCCACAAGTCTGGACAGTTTCACGGATTCTCCCTTGAGCGACCGGCAGGATCTCTGCCTACTCAGTGGTAGCAGCGCGGAGGCCCTTTCCGGAAGTGTTCATGCCAAGTCGAACGGGTGAGCTTTCGCCGACGTGCTCATGACCGGTGGCCCCGTCAACTCATCTCGTGCGCACAGGAGTTACCGCAGAAGTCCGTTCTCAGTCCGTGAAGACGGCGCGCACCGCGTCCTCGGCGAGTTCCAGGGCGCGGGCGCGGGAGAGGCCGAGGCGGCGGGCCTGTTCCGCGTACGTGCGGGCAGCGGCGGCGGCGTTGCGGTCGGCGGTGTCCCCGGCGGCGGCGACGAACGTGCCGTTGCGGCCGCGGGTCTCGATGACGCCGTCCGCCTCCAGTGCGCGGTACGCCTTGGCTACCGTGTTGGCGGCGAGGCCCAGCTCCTCGGCGAAACCGCGTACCGTCGGGAGCCGGTAGCCGACCGGCAGCACGCCGGAGCGGGCCTGTTCGGAGATCTGGGTGCGCAACTGCTCGTACGGGGCGGTGCCGGAGTCCGGGTCCACGGCGATCTTCAGAGTCACGGGCCGATTGTCCCCCACCGGCGGAAAATGGGAGGCGGACGGGTCCGGGGCGCGGATAGCGTCCGGCGCATGACTGTCCTCGTACGCGACTTCCGGCCCGATGACGCCGAGGGGTGGGTGCGGGTGCGGCGCGCCGCCCTCCCGTACATGATCACCACGCCGGAGCAGACCGTCGCCGAGCTCACCGGGGCTCCGGCGGGGCGGCGTTACCGGATGCTGGTCGCCGAGGAGGGCGGCGAGATCATCGGGACTGCGCAGGTGGGCCTCGCCCATGAGAGCCCCGAGCCGGGGCAGGGGTTCTGCAATCCGTACACCCACCCGGAGCACACCGGCCGGGGCGCGGGCACGCTGCTGCTGCGGACCGCCGAGGAGTATCTGGCCCTGGCCGGGGCGAGCGCGGTCTACACCTGGGTCCTGGACGCGCCCGGCAACATGGCGTTCGCCGCGAAGCACGGCTACACACCGAGCCGGCCCGCCCATTTCCTCCATCTGGACCTGGCGAACGGCTCGCTGCCGCCCCGTCAGGAGCTGCCGGCCGGGGTCGAGCTGCGCACGGCGGCCGACTTCGCCGACGATCCGCGCCCGCTCTTCGAGGCGGACGCCGAGGCCACGGCGGACGAGCCCAGCGACACGCCCGCCCGGCTCGACGACTACGCGGAATGGCTCGCGGGGACCTGGCACGACCCCGGTCTCGACCACCACCTCACCTCGGTCGTGCTGGCCGACGGTGAGGTGGCGGCCTTCAGCGCCGCCCGGACCGACGGCGTGAGCCGCTACGGCTCCGCGATGACGGGCACCCGGCGGGCGCACCGGGGCCGCGGCCTCGCCAAGCTCGCGAAGAACGACTCGCTGCACCGGGCGCGCGCCGCCGGGTACACCGACGCCTACACCGGCAACGACGCCGGGAACGGTCCGATGCTGGCGGTCAACCGCTGGTTCGGCTACGAGATCTGTGCCACGGAGGTACGCCATGCCCGCAGGCTCGACTGACAACGGCCCGACCGTCGTCCTGGTCAAGGCCGGGAAGACCAAGATCAGGTACCCCTCGGCCCTGGTCGCCGACGACGGCACCCGGGTGACCGTGCAGGCTCCCTGGGCCGCCCCCGGCGTCCGGGACTTCGGCTTCGTCCGCTTCGAGCCGGGCGATGTCTTCACCGAGCACTACTGGCGGAACGCCTGGTTCGCGGTGAAGGAGGTCCGCACCGGCACGGGCGAACTCAAGGGCTGGTACTGCGATGTGACCCGCCCGGCGGTGCTGCGGGACGGCGAGCTGGTCGTGGAGGACCTGGACCTCGACCTGTGGGTGTCGGCCGACCGCTCGGAGGTCCTGCGCCTGGACGAGGACGAGTTCGCCGCGAGCGGGCTGGCCGGACGCGACCCGGAGGCTGCGGAGGCCGCGCTGGCGGCCCTGGACGAGCTGGAACGCCTGGCCCGCTCGCCGGAGGGCCTGGCCCCTCTGCTGACCTGAGCCTCCGGCCCGTCCTCACCTCTCGCTCATGGGCAGCACCACCGCCCGCCGCTCGCCCTCCGGTTCGTATGCGATGGGGTCGCCGTCCTCGTGCCAGTGGATCAGGAAGCGCTCCCCCGCCCGATAGCCGTCGAGGCCCGCGCGGCAGTACGCGACCATGTCGTCGGGCAGGGCGTCCAGCGGATACCAGGCCAGCTCGGAGCACTTGTCCGGTTCGCGGTTGTACGGGGGCCGGGCGGGGTCGTACGCCGCCTCGAAGAACCAGCCCGTGCGGGGGGCGCCGCCCGGGCCGCGGTGCTGCATGACCAGGGCCGTGCGCGGCTCCGCCGGGTCCAGGGCGAGGCCGATCTCCTCGGCGGCTTCCCGGATCAGCGCCTGCCGCACGTCCTCGCCGTCCTCCACATGGCCGGACGGGGCGTGCAGCAGGCCGTCCGCGTACCCCGTGCCGGACCGGCGGGCGAGCAGGACCTCGGAGCCGCGACGGAGGATCAGGTGCACGTCGATCACCTCGGTGTGACGGTGCGTCCCGCGCACCCCGGCGACCAGCGCGTACCGCTCGTCGTCCACGTCCTTGCCCCAGAGGTCGCGGTCGCCGGAGAGCCGTTCGTGGTGGACGCGCTCGGTGAGCGGGGCGAGCAGCGCGGTGAGGCGTTCGGCGGGGATTCCCGTCCCGTTCCACACGCCCTCCACCAGGACCAGCCTGCCGCCGGGGCGCAGCAGCCCCGCCCAGTGGCGCAGGACGGCCGCCGGGTCGGGCAGCAGCCACACCACGTGCCGGGCGAGGATCACGTCGAACCCGCGGTCGCCGACGGGCGGCCGGGCCGCGTCCCCCACCAGCACCTCGGCGCCCGTGCCGGCCAGCTTGGCGCGGGCCCGCTCGACCATGCGCGGCGAGCTGTCCACAGCGGTGAGCCGGTGGCCCTGCCCGGCCGCGAGCAGGGCGAGGCTCCCCGTACCGCAGCCGAGGTCGAGCACGTCGGCGGGTCCGGCGGGCAGCCAGCTCTCCAGCCGCCGCGCCCAGGCGTCGCGGACCACCGGGTCGAGCAGCCCGTGGTCGGCCTCCTGGTCGAAGGTGTCGGCGAGGGAGTCCCAGTCGGTCGTCGTCATGGTCCGATCGTGCCAGCCGCCACTGACAACGCCCCCTGCCCCGGCGAGAAGGGACCTCGCCGGGGCAGGGGGTGACGGGGTCTAGCCGATGACGGAGGCGCAGTCGGTCGGGCCGGCGTGCGACGGGTCCAGGGCGTTCGCCACCTCGTGGTAGGCGACCCGGTCGATGGTCCCGATCGCCACGTGCTCGGAGAGGTCGACCGGGCACAGGTCCTGGAGCAGGACGTTGCGCACGTCCGGCCCGTCCAGGAACTGGGTCCGGTACGGGGTCACGACCTCGTCGTACCGGGTGGCGATCACGGTGTAGTGGACGCCGGGCACGGTGTCGGGCACGGAGTTGAGCTTCTTGATGAAGGGCGATCCGGCCACCTGGTCGGCGAGTCCGGGCGTACCGGCGTTGAGCAGGTACGCGGCGCCGGGGAAGTACGGCAGGAGCTTGGTCAGGCCGAGCAGCGTGGTGCCGTGGTTGTCGGGGGCGAGCCCGATCATGGCGTTCACCTTGGCCGCGCCGCCGAGGAACTTCAGGTAGTAGTTCGGCATCATGCCGCCCTGCGAGTGGCCCACGATGTCCGCCTTGGCGGCGCCGGTGGAGGCGAGCACCTTGTCGACGAACGTGGCGAGCTGGCCCGCCGACTTGTCGATCGGGCCGAGCCCGTTGAAGACCGGCACGCCGGGCAGCTGGCCGTAGTCCAGCGAGTAGACGCAGTAGCCCCGGTTGACCAGGTAGGGGGCGAGGACGAGCCAGTTGTCGACGGAGTTCCCGAAGGTCCCGTGGACCAGGACGACGGGACGGGGGTGGGCGGCGGAGGGCTTGCAGGAGTAGTCGTTCCAGCCGCGCGAGGTGGCGGCCGTCGCGGCGGCGGGGGCGGCCGCCGCGGTAGCCGTGGGGGTGGCGACCGCTGCGACGGCGAGAAGCAGGGCGGCGAGCGTCCGGCGTGCGCGTGGGGAGCGCGGCGCACGGGTCCAGGGCAGCATCGTGGGGTCTCCTTGCGGCTCAAGGGAGTTGCGATGTCTGTGCACCCTGCGGCCCGGACCACAAGTTTCCGCTGACGTTCTGCGTGCTCATGCCAAATTACGCATGAGTAGGGTTCGCTGGGAAGTTACGCGTCGGTAAAAAGTCCGCGGGGCCGCGGGACGGCGGGGCCACGCTACCGGCACGCGAGCCTCCCGGGGCGCGCGACCGGCCCGCGAGCCGTCCGGAGCACGCGAGCGGCCCACGGGCGTCGGGGCCGCGCGGCCCCCGCGCACCGCTCAGGCCGCCAGTCGCCCCGGCATCACGGCCCGGGGGCCGAACCGCTCGCGCAGCCGGTCCGCGACCGCCTCGATCCGCCGGGCCCGCTCGTCCACCGGGTCGAAGCTCAGCTGCCGGGCCGCCCGTCCGGCCTCGCCCAGCCCCTCCGCACGCAGCCCGATCCCCCGCACCCGGGCCCGCTGCAGGCCGAACGAGTCGTGGATGCGGTACGCGAGCGCGGTGAGCTCCGCGGAGTGCGCGGTCGGTTCGCGGAGGGTACGGCTCCGGGTCAGCGTCGAGTAGCCGGTGCGGTCGGCGTAGCGCACGGAGACCGCGAGCGCGCGGCACACCTGCCCCTCGCCGCGCATCCGCGCCCCCAGCTCCTCGGTGAGCGACATGAGCGCGCGGCGCTGCCGCTCCGGGTCCAGCTCGTCGCGCGGGAAGGTGCGCTCGGCGGCGACCGAGCGGGCGGCGGAGTTCGGCCGGACGGCGGTGCGGTCGATGCCGTGCGCCCGCTCCCACAGGTCGCGCCCGGTCCGCGTCCCGGTGATCCGTTGCAGGGTGCCGAGCGGGGCCGCGGCGATCCGGCCGACGGAGTCGAGCCCGTACCCGCACAGCGTCCGGGCCGTCGCCGCCCCGACGCCGTCCAGCGCGGCGGCCGGCCGGTCCGCGAGGAAGGCGGCCACCCCGTCGGCGGGCACCACGAAGGTCGTCCCGGGCGCCGCCTGCCGCAGCGCCATCCGGGCCAGCATCGGGTTCGGGGCGGCCCCGATCGCGCAGTCCACCCCGTGCAGGGCCAGCGCGCGGACCCGGATCACCGAGGCGAGGCCCGTCACGTCCCGCCCGAAGTAGCGCAGCGCGCCGCGCACATCGGCGAGCGCCCCGTCCGGCGGGGCCGCCTCCACGACCGGGGTGAACGAGCCGAGCAGGGCGAGCAGCCCCGCGTAACCGGCGGCGTCCGGAGGGCCGCCGCCGACTTCACGGAACCGCAGGCAGAGGACATCGGCCCCGGAGGCTTCGGCCGCCCCGGTCATCCCGGTCATCCCGGCCGCCCCGGTCATCCCGCGCTCCCCGGGCTCTGGTGCCACAGCTTCCTGCCGGTGGGCAGCCCTTCCCCCGGCGGCTTGAGGTCGGCCCAGGGGTTCATCTCGTAACCGGTGGGCATCCGGATGCGCCGCCCGCCGCCACCGGGCGGGGCCTCATCCGATGGCGGGTCCTCTCCGGCCTCCGGCTCCGGCACCCGCGCCAGCCGCTCCGCGACCGCGTCGAGTCCGCCGGTGCGCCGGAGCTCTGCCAGCTCCGCCAGATTCCAGGCGGCCGCGCCGACCACGCTCAGGCTGCGCGCCCCGCGCCGCTGCACCACCCCGCGCACAAGGAGCAGCCAGGAGTGGAAGACGGTGTGCGCGCAGGCGGCGTGGCTGTCGTCGAAGAAGGCCAGGTCGACCAGGCCCGTACCGTCGTCCAGGGTGGTGAAGACGACCCGGCGGCCGGAGCGGATGGGCGGGGTCTGGGTTGCCGCCTTGGCGCCCGCGACCAGCACGGTCTCCCCGTGCCTCGCCTCCCGCAGCCGCTTGGCCGAGACCGCGCCGAGCTCCTTGAGGAAGGCGTGGTGATCGCTCATCAGATGGCGCGAGACGTCCATGCTCAGCACGCCCAGCTCGGCGCTGAGCCGTTCCGCCTCATTGAGGTCGGGGAGGCCGACGGAGGCGGTGCGGTGTCCGCCGCCGAGCGGGAGCTGCGCGCCGGAGCCCGCGCCGCGCTGGGCGCGGTGCAGCTCGGACAGATGGAGCAGCAGGTCGCGCCGGTTGGCCCCGAACGCGTCCAGCGCGCCCACCTGGGCGAGCCGTTCGGCGGCCGGCTTTCCCGGGCGGGCCCGCTGCCAGAAGTCCAGCAGCGAGCTGTAGGGCTGGCCGGCCTCGATCCGGGCGACCTCGGCCTCACTGATCCCGTGCACGTCGGAGAGCGCGAGCCGCAGCCCCCAGCGCTCCGCCTCCTCCCCTTCATCAGACACCAGTTCGATTCGATGAGCGGCCGCCGACCGGTTCACGTCCAACGGCAGCACGGGCACCCCGCGCCGCCGGGCGTCGGCGAGCAGCAGCCGCTTCGGGTACATCCCGGGGTCGTGGGTGAGCAGCCCGGCGTAGAAGGCCGCCGGGTGGTGCGCCTTCAGCCAGGCCGACTGGTACGTGGGCACGGCGAAGGCCACCGCGTGCGCCTTGCAGAAGCCGTAGCTGCCGAACGCCTCGATGATCTCCCAGGCGCGCGCGATGACCTCCGCGTCGTACTTGCGCGCCGCCGCGTGCTGGGCGAACCAGACCCTGATCCGGGGCTGGGACTCGGGGTGGGAGAGCCCGCGCCTGACCCGGTCGGCCTCGTCGCGGCCGCAGCCGGTCATGATGTCGACCATCTGGATGATCTGCTCGTGGAAGACCACCACGCCGTACGTCTCGCGCAGCGGGCCCTCCAGGTCGGGGTGCGGATAGCGGACCGGGGCGCGGCCGTGCCGGGCCTCGATGAACGGGCGGACCATGTCCGCGGAGACCGGGCCCGGCCGGAACAGCGAGATGTCGACCACCAGGTCGTGGAAGTCCTCCGGCTGGAGCCTGCCGACCAGATCGCGCTGGCCGGGCGACTCGATCTGGAAGCAGCCCAGCGTCTCGGCCGTCCTGATCAGCTGGTACGTGCGCGGGTCGCCCGGCTCCACGGCGTCCAGGTCCACCTCGCGCCCGGAGGCGCGCTTCACCTCGGCGACCGCGTGCGCCATCGCCGACTGCATCCGTACGCCCAGCACGTCCAGCTTGAGCAGCCCCAGGTGCTCCACGTCCTCCTTGTCGAACTGGGACATCGGGAAGCCCTCGCCGCTGGTGGGCATGACGGGGGTACGGCGCAGCAGCGAGGCGTCCGAGAGGAGGACCCCGCACGGGTGCATGGCGACGCCGCGCGGCAGCGCGTCCAGCGCCTCCACCAGCTCCCACAGCCTCCCGTACGTCTCCCTGGTCCTGGCGACCTCGCGCAGCTCGGGCAGTTCCTCCATGGCCGCGCGGGCGTCGCGGGCCCGGATGTGCGGGAACGCCTTGGCGAGCCGGTCGGTCTCGGCCGGGTTCATGGAGAGCGCGGCGCCGACGTCGCGGATGGCGTGGCGCACCCGGTAGGTCTCGGGCATGGCGACGGTGGCGACCCGCTCGGCGCCGAAGCGGTCGATGATCGCGCGGTAGACGTCGAGGCGGCGGGCCGACTCCACGTCGATGTCGATGTCGGGCAGCACGAAGCGGCGCTTGGACAGGAAGCGCTCCATCAGCAGCCCGTGCTCGACCGGGTCGGCGTGGGCGATGCCCAGGAGGTGGTTGACCAGCGAACCGGCCCCGGAGCCCCGGGCGGCCACCCGCACCTTCATCGCGCGTACGTCGTCCACCACCTGGGCGACCGTCAGGAAGTACGAGGCGAAGCCGTGGTGGGCGATGATGTCCAGCTCGTGGTGCATCCGGTCCCAGTACCCGGGCCTGCGGTCGTAGCCGCGCAGCACCATGCCGGCGGCGGCGCGGGAGGCCAGCACCCGCTGGGCGGTGCGCCGGTCCGCGCCGACGAGGCCGGGTTCGGGGAAGTGGACGGAGCCGATTCCGATGTCACCCCCGGGGTCCACCACGCACGCCTCGGCGGTGTGCCGGGTCTCCGCGAGCAGCCGCGCCCCGGCACCGGCGCCGAGCCCGGCGGCGGAGGTGATCCGATCGGCGGCCTCCGTCATCGCGCGGGCGTCCTTGAGCCAGCGCTCGCCGCTGTCGAGGGGGGCGCGGCGCGGGTCGACGGGGACGAGCCGGCGGGCGGCGTCGAGCACGTCGGCGACCAAACCCTGCCCCGGGTCGGCGTACCGGACGGCGTTGGTCAGCACGGCCCGTACGCCCTGCTCGGCGGCGAGGCCGACGGTACGGGCGGCGAGCCGCAGCGAACCGGGCCCGGTGCCGGTCCGCCCGTGGTGGACGGCTTCGAGGCGCAGGCCGTCGCCGTACAGCTCGCGCCAGGGGGCGAGGAGGGCGGCGGCCAGGTCGGGGCGGCCCGCCGACAGGGCGCGGCCCACGTCGGAGGCGGGGCCGAGCAGCACGGTGAGCCCTTCGGCGGGCAGGGCGAGCCGGCCGACCAGAGGCCGGCCGCCCTCGGGGACGGCGGCGTGGGCGGCGGTGACCAGACGGCACAGCTCGGCCCAGCCCAGGGCGCCGTCACGGGCGAGGAAGGTGACCCGGGGTGCCGATTCATCGACAAAGACACCCCCTCGGGCCGGGGTGCGGGGGCGCCGGGCGGGCCCGTCCTCCGCCACCGGCCCCACCGCGAGGTCCGCCCCGAACAGGGGGCGCACCCGCTCCCGCTCGCAGGCCCGGGCGAACCGGACCGCTCCGGCCAGGGTGTCGCGGTCGGTCAGCGCGAGGGCGTCCAGGCCGCGCTCGGCGGCGCGCTCCGCCAGCCGCTCCGGGTGCGAGGCCCCGTACCGCAGGGAGAACCCGGAGGCGGTATGCAGATGCGTGAACCCTGGCACCTGCACCTCCTGAACCGATTCGTACGCGCTGGCCACCCCCTCGCTCTCCACCATAAACCAAGTTTCGAACACTCGTACGATACTCGCTGCCCGCCCGGTCTCCCCCGGTCACGCGCCCCTCCGCTTCCGCCGTTCGGCCGCGCCCCGACTGCGCGCGCGAGGGTCAGCCCGGAGCGTGGGGGGCATGACTTTCACCGACGAGGTGCGGAACGCCGTCACTCCCCGGGCCGCTCTGCTCGTCATCGGGGTGCTGGCGCTCCAGCTGCTGTTCATCGCGTCCTACATCGGGGCGCTGCACCACCCGAAGCCGACGGACGTCCCCTTCGGCGTCGTCGCACCCCCGCAGGCGTCCGCCGAACTGGTCGAGCGGCTGGACGGCCTCCCGGGCGGCCCGCTCGACCCGCGCACGGTCTCCGACGAGGCCACCGCCCGCCGGCAGATCCTCGACCGCGAGATCGACGGCGCCCTGATCGTGGACCCCCGGGGCACGCGGGACACCGTGCTGGTCGCCTCCGGCGGGGGCACCGTCCTGGCCACCTCGCTCACGAAGATCGCCAAGGAGGCGGAGGCGGCCCAGCGGCGCACCGTGCGCGCCGTCGACGTGGCCCCGGCGTCGCGCCAGGACTTCGACGGGCTGTCCGCGTTCTACCTGGCGGTGGGCTGGTGCGTCGGCGGCTATCTGTGCGCCTCGATCCTGGCGATCAGCGCGGGAACCCGCCCCGCCAACCGGCAGCGCGCGCTGATCCGGACCGGGGCCATGGCGCTGTACGCGATCGCGGGCGGCATCGGCGGCGCGCTCATCATCGGCCCGGCACTGGGCGCCCTGCCCGGCAGCTTCTGGGGGCTGTCGGGCCTGGGCGCGCTGACCGTCTTCGCGGTCGGCATGATCACCCTCGCCCTGGAGGGGCTGACCGGCATCATCGGCATCGGCCTGGCCGTCCTGATCGTGGTCATCGCGGGCAACCCGAGCGCGGGCGGCGCCTTCCCGCTCCCGATGCTCCCGGACTTCTGGCGCGCGATCGGCCCCGCCCTGCCCCCGGGCGCCTCGACCTGGACGGCCCGCTCGATCGCGTACTTCCACGGCAACGCGGTGACCGGACCCCTGCTGGTGCTGTCCGCCTGGGCGGTGGCGGGCACGGCGGGCACACTGCTGACGGCGATGCGGCGAGGCCGGAACCGGCCGACGACGGAGACGCCCCTCCATTAGCATCGGCGCCTATGATCACACTGGCCGTCACCATCGGGCTCGCGTGCGCCGGCTATGTCATCACCTATGTCAACGGACTGCGCCTCGCGCAGCGTCAGGAACGCCTCGCCCGGGTGAACCGCCAGCTCAGCGACTTCTACGGCCCCCTGTTCGCCCTCACCGAGGCCAACAGCCGCATCTTCACCGCGTTCCTGGAGCGCAACGCCCGCCCCGACGGCCGCTCTCCCTTCGCCCATGAGACGCCGCCCACCGAGGAGGAACTCGCCGAATGGCGGCTGTGGGTCACGACCGTCTTCCTCCCGAACATCCGGGCCATGCGCGATCTCGTCCTCGCCCACGCCGACCTGCTGAGCGAGCCGGTGATGCCGCCCCTCCTGCTGCAACTGTGCGCCCATGTCTCGGGTTACGAGATCACGGCCGCCCGGTGGTCACGGGGCAGCCATGACCAGCACCTCTCGGTCGTACCGTTCCCCAGTCAGGAGATAGCCGTGTACGCGCGGCGGGGATTCGCCGAACTGAAGAAGGAGCAGGCCCGCCTGCTGGGACGGCGGCGCGCCCGCTGACGCGTACCCCGCACGGCGCGTGACACCGGACAGCCACCGCACGCCCCTAGGGGGCGTCTTGCCGATCATGGCCGGGTCCGCAGCGCCTGGCACGGCACCTCGCGGCGTTGCCGAAACGCCCCAATAGCTCCGCTATCACGACGCTCCGGCGCCTTGCGATGCACCGCACCAGACGCCGCGGCCCGATCCGGCCCTGATCGACAAGACACCCCCTAGGCATGGCAGGTGCATGGCGGCATGCTGGAGCGATCTCGCGCACCCGCGAGATCGTTCCAACTGCCCCTCACCCCACGGAGGTTGCCCATGCGCCGTCGCGTCGCCACCCTGCTCGCCACCCTCGGCCTCTCGCTCCCGCTCGCCCTGCTGCCCGTCGCGTCCGCCTCGGCGGCCCCCGCGGACAAGCCCCAGGTCCTCAGTTCCTGGACGCAGACGAGCGCGTCCAGCTACAACGCGTGGAACTCCGCCCGCAACAACAAGGGCGCCTGGTCCGCGTACGGCTTCGACTGGTCGACGGACTACTGCAGCACCTCGCCCGACAACCCCTTCGGCTTCCCGTTCCAGACGGCCTGCGCCCGCCACGACTTCGGGTACCGCAACTACAAGGCCGCCGGCACGTTCTCCGCCAACAAGGCCCGGCTCGACAACGCGCTCTACGCGGACCTCAAGCGCGTGTGCGCCGCGTACTCCGGCGCCAAGCGGACCTCGTGCGACGCCACGGCCTGGACGTACTACCACGCGGTGGACATCTTCGGCGTGGCACCGGCCGGGGCGGGCGCCAGAGGCTGACCGGCGCCCGCACCCCGCACGCACATGGCCCCCGGCGAACCGGGGGCCATGTGTCCGTACGGGGCCGGGCGTCAGTTCAGGGTGACGCCGTACGCGCTCAGCGCCTCGGTGACCGGCTGGAAGAACGTCGTGCCGCCGGAGCTGCAGTTGCCGCTGCCGCCGGAGGTCAGGCCGACGGCCTTGCTTCCGGAGTAGAGCGGACCGCCCGAGTCGCCGCCCTCGGCGCACACATTGGTCTTGATCATGCCGTAGACGACATCACCGTTGCCGTAGTTGACCGTGGCGTTGAGCCCGGTGACGGTGCCGCTGTGGATGCCGGTCGTGGAGCCCCGGCGGGTCACCGACATGCCGACCGTGGCGTTGGCCGAGCCGGTGATGGTGACGCTGCCGACCTTGCCCGGGTGGGCGAGCGAGGTGTTGTCGTAGCGCACGATTCCGTAGTCGTTGCCCGGGAAGCTGGAGCCGACCGTCGGGCCTATGTAGGTGGTGTTCGAGGAGTTGGTGTACCAGGGCGGGTTGCCGTCGGTGCAGTGACCGGCGGTCAGGAAGTAGTACGTGCTGCCGCTGTGGACGTTGAACCCGAGGGAACAGCGCCAGCCGGGGGCGTAGATCGCGTCACCACCGGCGAGCAGCTTGTTGAACTTGCCCGGGGTGTGCTCGATGCGCAGGGCGCCCGCGTTGCCGCCCGCGGAGTCCTTGATCTGCTGGATCTCCGAGGCGGAGACCGTGCTGTCGACCGTGACCACGACCTTCCCGGTCTTCTGGTCGACGCTCCACGCGGTGCCCGCGATGTCGGCACCCAGGACGGCGTCACTGGCGGCGGCCAGCTGGTTGGCGCTGTACGTTCCGGTGGAGTTCGCCTGGGCGGTGGGGGCGGCCAGGGCGCCTACGGCCACCAGGCCCGCCGCGATGGCGACGGCCCGAGTGCGTCTGGCGGTACCGCTGAGGGGGGTGGTGCGCTTGATCCTCACTGTCGTTCCTCCCGAGGGGAATCGGGGGCCCGCCTGTGGGGTGGTCGGGCCCGTGAGGCGCAGTCAGGCGCACGGCGATCCGTCCGCATTCCGGATACGCCGTGCCCCTGACAAGCGCTGCTCGGGAGTATTCAAGGCGTCAACTTCTCGCGCAAGGGTGCCTTTTGGCCTGAGCTCGCGCCGGCCCTCAGCCGTCGGACCGCTGCCGCTCCCCCGCCGCCACGGCCACCGGAAGGGTGTTGCCCGGCGGCGGGAAGGGGCAGATGAAGTGGTCGGCGAAGGCGCACGGCGGCAGCAGCGCACGGTTGAAGTCGACGGTCACCGCGCCGTCGGCGTCCGGTGCGGCGGGCCGCAGGAATCGGAAGCGGTAACTGCTGTTTCCGCTGGTGGCGTCGGCGAAGACGGCCCAGAGCGAACCGTCCGGCTCGACGGCGACCTGAAGCGTGTGCCCGGCCCCGTCCAGCTCGAAGGCGACCTCCCCGGCGAGCCCCAGCCCGCGTTCGACACCGTGGCGTTCTCGACCCGGACGGTGCGCGCGTCCGGATACCGGCGGAAGGTGCCCGGCACCGCCCAGCGCGGCTCGTACGGGGTCGCCTCGATCGCCCGGAAGGCGCGCCGCGCGGGCGATTCGGGATCGAAGACCCGGACCGCCCACAGGCCCTCGCGGCTGAGCACGACGAGCCTGCGTCCCTCGTGCGCGACCTGGGACGCACCGACCGGACCCCGGTCGGCACCGAGCCGGACCTCCCCGGCGAGGGGCTTCCCGTCGACGGTCAGCCCGTCCTCCGGGGCGGCGTCGAGCACCAGAGCGCCGTCCTCCTCCCGCCACCGGCCCGGGACGGCCGGAATTCGCCCCTCCGGGTAGTCCGCGAGCCAGTGGGTCCCGGTGAGGGAGAGCGGACCGTACGGCGCCGAGACCGTGGCGGTCCGCTCCTCGTGCCAGCGCTCCCAGTCCCGCGCTGCCTGCTGCTGTGCGTGCGTGCTCATGGTGGTCAACCCTTCCATACGGGCGCGGCGATCCCGAGGTGCGACCGCAGCGTGGAACCGGTGTACGTACGGCGGAACGCCCCCCGGTCCTGGAGGAGCGGAACGACCCGGTCCACGAAGTCGTCGAGGACGCCGGGGCCGTGCGGCACGAGGACGAAGCCGTCGGCGGCGCCCTCGGCCACGTACTCGGTGAGCAGCGCGGCGACGGCGTCCGGGCCGCCGGTGAACGGTTCCCGCGCGTCGGTGTCCTCGGTGTCATCGAGGACCAGGGCGACGCGGAGCATGACCTTCAGCTCCTCGTGCGCCCGGCCGTGGGCCGCGAGCCGCTCCCTCACCTCCGCGTAGCGGGCGCGGGCCGCGTCGAACGTGGTGTGCGGGACGAGGACGATGTCGGCGGTGGACGCGGCGAGTTCCCGGTCCTCCGGCGAGTCGCCCGCCAGGACGGTGACGGGATGCCCCTGCGGACAGCGCTCCACGGTGAACTCGCCCTCCACCACGAAGTACCGCCCGCGATGGGCGACGGGGCGCGGGCTGCCGTCGGGCGTCCAGGAGTCCCAGAGCGCCCGGGCGGCGGCGGCGAACTCGGCGGCGCGCGGGTGCTCACCGGCCGGGGGGTGCGCGTGCCAGGCGGCCCGGCCGGCGCTCAGGTGGTCGAGGGTGGCGAGGCGGCGGGCCGCTTCGCAGGGCTCCCCCAAGGCGGTGTTCGCGGCGAGGCCGAGCCGTTCGGTGCCGGCGGCGAGGGCGGCCAGCACGGTGAGCGCGTCGGGGCCGCGGGCTTCCTCCTCCGCGACGAGGAGGAAGTCGAACAGACCCCGCTCCGCCGTGCGCGCGAGCCCTTCGTACGAGGCGAACCCGGCCCGCTCGCCGGCGCCGGGTGCGTACGCGGCGAGGTGCATCCGCCGGGGCGGCACGGTCGTCATGCGCCCGCTCCGGCCCGTGCGTACCGGCGGGCGGGCCGGGCCAGGCCCAGGTGCTCGCGCAGGGTGCCGCCCGGGTAGAACGTCCGGAACAGGCTGCGGTGCTGGAGCAAAGCCACCGTGCCGTTGACGATCCGTTCGAGGTCGCGCCCGGGGGTGATCGGGGTGAGGTGGAAGCCGTCGACCGCGCCGGCCCGGAACCACCGGGTGATCAGCGCGGCCAGGTCGACCGGGCCGCCCCGGTAGTAGGTCCCCCGGTCGGCCGGGGGCGGCTCGTCGGCAAGACCCGGTTCCGGCGCCGTCTCGGCCTCGCCGAGGTCGACGGTGAGCGCGGCGAACACCAGCAGCGCGTCGGGGTCCCGGCCGTGCACGGCGGCGCGGCGGCGCACGTCGTCGCGGATCGCGGCGGTCCGCTCGGGGGTGGCGGCCCGCACGAGGACGACGTCGGCGTGGCGGGCGGCGGCCGCCCTGGCCGGTTCGGGCGTGCCGTCGATGACGACGACGGGGTGGCCCTGGGGCGGTTCCCAGCGGTCCCAGCACCGGGCGCAGCTCTCGGCGCACTCCCCGGCCCCGTCCCACAGGGCGTCGGCGGACGCGGCGGGGTGGCGGCCGAACAGCCGGGCCTCGGCCTCCGTCGCGGACACGCCGACCCGCCAGCCCGCCCGGCCCCGGCTGACCCAGTCCAGGGTGGCCACGGCGGACGCCAGTCGGGAGGGCTCGGTGTGGGTGGCGGTGACCGTCGGCACGAGTCCGATGCGGCGGGTTGCGGGGGCCACCCGGGCGAGGACGGCGAGCGCGTCGGGCCCCGGTCCGGCGAAGGAGTCGCCGAGGGTGACGAAGTCGAGCGCGCCGCCCTCCGCGAGCCGGGCGAGGCCGGTGTGGTGGGCGGCGTCGTACCGGGGCGGGCCGCCGATCTCGGCGGCCAGGTGGAGGGGCCGGAGGGCGGGACGGGGTGCGGATGTGCGCGCGGGCATGCGGAGGCTCCGTGGATACGGTGATCGAACACGGGGCGCGCCCTCGGCGCGAAAACACGGAATCGCAGCAGCGTGAAGCAGGACGGACGGGCCCCTCAGCCCGGTCCTCCACCCGAGACAAGCGGTGCCGGGGGCGGGCTGTCAAGCCTGTCCACACTGTGAGCAGTACGTCTCAAGGCAGTTGACGGGACATCGGACGACTGTTCCACTGGGGCCATGCATTCGCAGCAGTGGCTGGTCAAGCGCTCCCACATCGACTTCGGTCGCGTGTGGTCCTGTTCCTGTTGAGCCGACGCCCTGCTCTCCGCGCCCGCCCCACCCCTGTCCAGGCGCGCCCTCGCACGTCCGGTCCAGCAGCACACCCTCCCCTCGCTCCGTCCCGCTCCGCCCTGCCGCGGAGCGGGACGTACGCGTGACCGCGTACAGGTGACGCTGCCTCAGCAGTCACACCCGCAGTCACAGCCGTCGCAGCAGCTGCAGCAGTCGCAGCAGTTGCTGCACGCGTCGCAGCCGTCGCAGCAGTCCCCGCAGTCGCACTGGCTGCACAGCCCCTCGCGCCGCTGACGCGACCAGGGGTCCTCGAAGGTGCCGCAGCACATCTGGCAGGTGCAGGCGAGCCCGGCCCACACCAGGCAGCCCATGACGAGCCCGCGCCGGTCGCGCGGCGGCTCGGGCGGCCGGGGCCCGGAGGGTCCGCCCGGTCCCGTGGGCGCGTACGGATTGCCCGGCGGCGGTCCGAAGGAGCCCGCGGGCGCCGTTCCTGACGGTTCGCCGGACACGGTCAGCAGCCCGCCGGACCGGTGGGAGCAGACGTCCGTGGCGAAGGCCCGGTCCACCGAGCGCCGCAGCTCGTGGGTCAGCAGCACATGGGCGAGCCGGCCGTCGGTGAACTCCGCGTCCGCCAGCGCCAGCCGTACGCCCTTCAGCGCGTCGTCGGCCAGCCGCCGGGCCTCGGCGCGCGAGGTGCCGGTCGCGGTGAGCGGGTTCCAGGCACCCGACGCGGCGTCGGCCTCCTGGTCCTCCACGGCGTCCAGCAGGTGCGCGAGGCGCCCGAAGAGGCGTCCGGCCTCGGCGAGCGGTTCGGCGTTCTCCGGCCTGCCCGCGAGGACGGCGGTGTGCGCGAAGGCCGCGGCGGTGGCGGTCTCGGTGGGCTCGGTGACCGTCAGCAGCGGGGTGCCGGGGCCGGCGAGGAGTTCGATGCCGGTCTGCCGGTCGACGGCGTCGACCAGGACGGCGGTGTCGAAGCCGAGCTGAGCGCCGGTGCGCGCCCCGGCCCGGTCCCAGCTCGCCGCGACCTTGCGGGCCGCCGCGGCGACCGGGCGGCGCGCCAACAGGCCGTCCCGGTCGGCGACGTGGTCCCGTACCTTCGCCGAGGCGAGCACCAGCGAGACGGCGGCGGCCAGCCGGGCGCCCTCGCCGCGCGCGACGGGCGCGGTGCGCATGGAGCGCAGGGGGCAGGGCCCGGCGGTGCGGCGCTGCGCGGGGGTGCGTTCGGCCTGAGCCTCCGTCAGGACCGAGACGATCAGGCCGTCGTAGTTGGTGACGACCCGGGCGAACTGCCCGTGGTCGGAGCGGAGCGCGAGACAGAGCCCGCAGAGATGGGCCATCCACTCGGTCTTGAGCCTCTCGGAGAGGCGATGCGTACAGGGCCTGACTATTCCGAACACGGCCGTCCCCCGGTTTTCGTTCGCGTGTGTGCCGCGCTCGGGCGCGGATGCGACGGCATCGTATCGAGCGGCCCGTTCACCCGTACGTCCCCCATGTCACCCGTACGGCCCGGACTTCATATTTTCTTTCTTCAGGCCCCCTTACCCGTACGAAGCCTGACGAATCGCCACATCCTCTGCACCAGTACCGTCACGAATGCCCTGCGCGCCGCCTATCCCCTTGGCGCACGATCCGCATCATGGACGACCATAGGGATACGAAAGAGATGCGGAACACCAAGGAACCGCGGTGAGAGGAGGCGTCCATGGGATCGGTGCGCAAGGCGAGTGCCTGGCTGGGCCTCGTAGAGGACAACGACGAGCGGTACTACGACGACGACGAGTACGCCGAGGGTGCACGGACCGGTACCGGTCAGGCGTGGGTGACCGATCCCCGGGTGCGGGTGGCCTCCGAGACCGCCGAGGAGACGGGCCGCCGGATCGCCACCGTGACCCCGGACAGCTTCCGGGACGCCCGCGCCATCGGCGAGCTCTTCCGGGACGGCGTCCCGGTGATCATGAACCTCACATCCATGGACTCCGCCGACGCCAAGCGCGTGGTGGACTTCGCCGCGGGCCTGATCTTCGGACTGCGCGGGTCGATCGACCGCGTCGCCACCCGCGTCTTCCTGCTGACCCCCGCCGACACCCAGGTGATGAACGGCGAAGCCGTCGGCCGGCCGGCCGACGGCTTCTTCAACCAGAGCTGACCGCCCTCCGGGCGCTCATCGGAACGCGTCCAGGCCGGTGAGCGCCTTCCCCAGGACCAGCTGGTGCATCTCCACGGTCCCCTCGTAGGTGAGGACCGACTCCAGATTGGTCGCGTGCCGCATCACCGGGTACTCCAGCGAGATCCCGTTGGCACCGAGGATCGTGCGCGAGGTGCGGCAGATCTCGATGGCCTCCCGCACGTTGTTCAGCTTCCCGAAACTGACCTGCTCCGGGCGCAGCCGCCCGGCGTCCATCCGCCGCCCCAGGTGGTGGGCGAGCAGGATGCCCTTGTGCAGCTCGACGGCCATGTCGGCCAGCTTGGCCTGGGTGAGCTGGAAGCCGCCGATCGGTTTCCCGAACTGCTCCCGGGTGCGCGCGTAGTCGACGGCCGCCTCGAAGCTGGACCTGGCCGCGCCCATGGCGCCCCAGACGATGCCGTAGCGGGCGTGGCTCAGACAGCTGAGCGGGCCGCGCAGCCCGGAGACCCCGGGCAGGACGGCGTCGGCGGGCAGCCGGACCTCGTCCAGGACGAGTTCGCTGGTGACCGAGGCACGCAGCGACCACTTGTGCCGGATCTCGGGCGCGGAGAACCCCGGCGCGTCGGCCGGGACGACGAACCCCCGGATGCCGCTGCCGGCCGTTCCCTCGTCGGTCTGCGCCCAGACGACCGCGACACCGGCGACCGAGCCGTTGGTGATCCACATCTTGCGGCCGCTGAGCACCCAGTCCTCGCCGTCGCGCTTGGCGTACGTGCGCATGGCGGCCGGGTCCGATCCGTGGTCGGGCTCGGTGAGGCCGAAGCAGCCGATGGTCTCGCCCGCCGCCATGCCCGGCAGCCACCGCTGCTTCTGCTCCTCGGAGCCGTAGCGGTGGATCGCGTACATGGCGAGGGAGCCCTGTACGGAGACGAGCGAGCGGATGCCGGAGTCGGCCGCCTCCAGCTCCAGGCAGGCCAGCCCGTACTGGACGGCCGTCGCGCCGGCGCAGCCGTAGCCCTGGAGCGACATGCCGAGCGCGCCGAGGGCGCCCAGCTCGCGGGCCAGCTCGCGGATGCCGGGCAGTTCGCCGTTCTCGTACCACTCGGCGATGTGCGGCAGGACGCGGTCGGCGGCCCAGGTGCGGACGGTGTCGCGGATCGCGAGGTCCTCGGGGCCCAGCAGGTCGTCGACGCCGATCGGGTCGCGGGGGTCGAAGGGCGGGAGCTTCGAGGTGGGGGCGGTGGACATGAGGGTGTGCCTCCGGCGGGTGCTCGAAAACTAGCAGTGTTAGTTACGGTGCCGTGCCGACGTTACGACCCGGTGTGCCGGGCGTCCAGGGTGTCCGGAGCCCGCCCCGCCCGGCCGGCGCCGCGCGGGCACCCGGGGCTGCGCGTCGAGCCGGTCCACGGCCCCGCGCGGCGGCGCGTCGTCCAGGCGCTCCGCCGGGTCCCGGGGCTCGCAGAGCTTCGGGGCGCACTCCATCGCCCGGGGCAGCCGCAGCGCGGCCAGCGCCCCGAGCAGCAGGAGCCCCGCGCTGACCAGCAGCGTCACATGCAGCCCGTCGATGAAGGCGTCCCGGGCCGTGGTGCGCAGGACGGCGCCGAGCGGGCCGCCCAGGTACGCGGCCTCCTGGTAGGCCTCGCCGAGCGAGTGGGCGGCTCCGGCGGCCGCGGACGCGGGGACCCCTTCGGCGTGCAGCCCGGCGAGGCCGGGCGTATAGGCGGCGTTCATCACGCTGCCGAGGAGCGCTATCCCCATCCCGGCGCCCAGCTGGTAGGAGGTCTCCCCGATCGCGGCCGCCCCGCCCGCCCGGTCGGCGGGGGCTTCACTGAGCATCGACTCGTACGCGCCGAACAGCGTGGACTGGAGGCCGAACCCGAGGGCCACGAAGGCGGCGGCCAGCAGGACGGGCCGGTCGTCGCGGCCCATCAGGGTCAGCGTCAGCACCGAGGCGGCCGTCAGGACGAAGCCCCAGCCGACCATCCGGCGCGGCCCGATCCGGCGCAGCGTCTGGGAGCCGGTGGCCCCGGCGGCCATCGCGGCGAAGGTGAGCGGCAGCAGCCTGAGGCCGGTCTCCAGGGGGCTGAGGCCCAGGACGAGCTGGAGGTACTGGACGGCGACGAGCTCCAGGCCGACCAGGGCGAGCATCGCCAGGACGATGCAGCCGACGGCGGTCGAGAAGGCGGGCCTGGTGAACATGCCGATGTCGATCAGCGGGTGGGTGCGCCGTTTCTGGCGGCGCACGAAGGCGGCGAGCAGGACGGCCCCGAGCAGCAGCGGCACCAGGGTCGCGAGGCCGGTCAGCCCCTCACCGGTGCCGGCCCGCTTCACACCGAGGACCACGCCGAGCACCCCGGCGGCGGCCATCAGCGCGCCGAGCACGTCCCAGGGTCCGTCGTCGTTGCCCCGGGACTCGGGGAGCAGCAGCCGGCCGACCGGGAGGATCAGGGCCATCAGCGGGATGTTGATCAGGAAGACCGAGCCCCACCAGAAGTGCTCGACGAGGAAGCCTCCGATGACGGGCCCGGTGGCGGCGCCGACGGCGGCCACGGCGGACCAGACGCCGATCGCCACGGCCCGTTCGCGCCGGTCGGGGAAGACCTGGCGCAGGATCGAGAGGGTGGCGGGCATGATCATCGCCCCGCCGACGCCGAGCAGGGCCCGCGCCGCGATGAGCACACCCGCGCTGTCGGCCAGGGCGGCGACGGCCGAGGCGACGCCGAAAAGGGCGTAACCGAGCAGCAGGACGCGCCGGCGTCCGACCCGGTCGCCGAGGGTGCCGAAGAGGATCAGCAGCGAGGCGCAGACGAGCGGGTAGGCGTCCACGATCCACAGCAGCCCGGCGGCGCTGGGCCGCAGGTCCTCGGTGACGGCGGGGACGGCCACGTGCAGCACGGTCGCGTCGAGCGCGACGAGCAGCAGGCTGAGGCAGAGGACGACGAGGACGACCCAGCGGTTGGCACCGTCGGCGGCTGCGCGCAGGCGGATTCGGGCGGTGGGCGTCCCGGTCATGCATCTACCTCCCAGATGGTCCCCTCGCTCTCGGCGGGCCCACGGGACGCGGTGGTCCGGGCCCGGCATCGACGGGCGAGTGATCCGTCAGCGTACGCGAGTTCGGCGGGGCCACACATGGCCGATCTCATACCGTCCGACCCGGCGGAGTGTGGCGTATGCCACTGCACGCGCCGCCCGACGGCACCGCACGCTCCCCGCCCGAAGCCGTACGGTAACCGGACTGACACCCTCCGTTCCGTTCCGCCGCACCGTGGATAAACACACTTCGAGATCCCCTGAATTCTTCACCGGTGTCAGTGAATTACTTGTCGAACAGGTATCGCATAACAGGTCGAAAAGAATGGGCGAGTTATTCAGACACCCTGGAAAAACCAGGCGGCTGAGACATACTCCACATCACATCGTCATCACAAAGCGCCCGGATCGACAGGCGCGCCCACTCACTCGCTGTAACGTCGATTGGGTGCGTACCGACATCTTCGCCCGGCTGGACCGGGAGCCGGAACCGCCGAAGATAGAGACACCGCGGATGAGCCGTCACCGCATCGCTCTCTTCGGCGGGACGTTGGCGTTCTATCTGGCCATCGTCGTTGCCGTGCTCATGTCGTCCTGGCTGGTGGCCCTGGACTGGAAGGTCATGCTCTTCCGGCCCTACCAGCAGTGGCCCGAAATCCACGCCGCCCTCGACTACTACGTGGTCCTCGGTCAGCGCGGGCCCACCGCGGTCATGGTCGCCTGCTGGCTCGGCTGGCGCTCCTGGCGGCAGCACACCCTGCGTCCGCTGCTGACGCTCGGCGCCTCGCTGCTGCTGCTCAACCTGACGGTGGGCGCGGTCAAGATCGGCCTCGGCCGGCTCGGCCCGCACTACGCGACCAGGATCGGGTCGGCCGAGCTCTTCGCCGGCGGCGATATATTTCCCTCCGGCCACACCGCCAACGCCGTCGTGACCTGGGGAATCCTCGCCTACCTGGCCGCCACCCCGAGGGCCAGGCGCTATCTGTCGGCCATGTCCGCGATCGTCTCGCTCGGAGTCGGCCTGACGACGGTCTACCTCGGTACGCACTGGCTGAGCGATGTGCTCCTCGGCTGGGCGGCGGGCCTGCTGATCCTGCTCGGCCTGCCCTGGGTGGAGCCGCTGATCACCCGCGCCGAGAACTGGATCTTCGCCGCCCGGGCCCGGCTCGGCGCCCCCGGCAGCCGCCCCGTGGCCCCGGCGCCCGACGCTGACGCCCCGGTACCCGTGCCGGCCGTACAGCCCGCCGCGCAGCAGCCCGCCGAGGAGTCGGCGGCACAGGGCCCGGCCCGCGGCCAGGCCGGGCGCCCACCGGCCGCGAACGGCCGCCCGCGCCCCCATCCCGCACCGGCCACCGCCCACGCGGTGCGTTCCGAGCGGTCCCCGGTGACGCCGGCCGGCAGCCGGCGTCCGCCGCACGCGGACCGCGCGCCGCGCGGGGGCACGGCTCCGGCCCGGCCGGTCGCCGGCGGCTGATCCCGGCGTACGCGTGAGGGGCCCCGACCGGACGTGGTCGGGGCCCCTCACGCGTACGCCGGAGGTCTCAGCCGGTCCAGCAGCGCCTGACGACGCCCCCGTCGACCTCGAAGTTGATCCGGCCGGACTGGAACTCCATGGTGATGACCGTGCCCGGCGCCAGGGCCCGTACGGTGGACCAGCCGTGCTCCCGGGCCCGCTGCTCGGCGGTCTCTGCGGAGAGCCCCACATACGCGCCGGCGGCGTCGTCGGGCTGGGCGGGAGGTGTCGGTATGGGTGCCATACCTCTCACCGTAGGCGCCCGGTCGCGGAGGCGGTAGCGGGGGCCGCGCACGGGCACACGGCATCCGCACGTCCCGCACCGGTCACACTTGTGTCACAGGATCCCGACACGTGTTCCCCGCGGACCCCTTCACCCGAACGTGCGATTCACAACCGGACGCACAGTAATCGCACAGGCCGTTGAACGATCTTCGGACCGGAGGGAAAACGGCGGGGATTTCCACTCGGGGGCGAGGCCGAATTCCCGGCGGGAAAACGTTCCGCAAAGGCGGCCTTCGCCGGCCATTCACCATCCCTTATCGCACCCTTATCCCCAGGACCGACAGGCATACCATCGGACGGGCCCGCCCGTGGCCACGGGACCGTATAGCGGACAACCCGGTTCCGCGCATTCCGGCGCGCGGGCGGGGAGCCGCCGCATCGCCCGTCTACCCCGCGATCGCCTCTCCACACCCGTGCGCGCGGGCGGTTTTCTCCCCCTTTGTCGGGCGATCCCACGCCCTCGCGGCGCGCCCGGGCCCGATTCCGTACGGCTTCCCGCGTGACCCCGGCAGCGGCTCGCCCGTTGTCATCTCTGAGCCGGGAACCGCCCGGCGCACGTACCGAGTTCGAGGAGCCACCCGTGCCGCGCATGCTCGACGTCAGCGAGGACGTACGCGCCGAGATCGGCGACGCCGAAGCCGACCGGCTGCTCGTCGGCGACAACGCCCCGGGCAGTTACGACTGCACCTCCTGCCGCACCCCCGGCGACTCCGAGCAGGAGCGCACCAGCACGGTGCTGTTCGTCGGCGACGAGACCGCCGTGCTCGCCTTCGCACACGCCAGCTGCATCCCCTCGCAGGTCGTCCAGGTCGCCGAGGAGCAGCTCCAGGGCGCCGTCCGCAGCATCACCGGCGGCGAGCAGGGGGAGCCGGAGCGGGTCGTCCCCGAGCAGGCCGTCCTCGGCATCACCAGCGGCCTCGTCCTGATCGACGACGAACTGCACCCGGCGCTGGTCGTCGAGCCGACCGGCGCGATCGCCCGCCCCGGGACGGACGGCCGGGACGGCGACCAGTTCCTCCAGCTCCTCCTGGAACAGGGCTTCCAGCCGGTCCACCGCATGGAGCAGGTGCCGGAGGTGCTGCACGGCTGGTCGATCCTGCTCGCCATGGGCCAGCTGCACGCCGTGCTCCAGCCCGGTACGGGGGGCGGCACCCCGGTCGCCTGGTGGCAGGCGCACGCACCGCTCCAGGTCACCGAGGGCTGGCGGACCGCCGCCAACAAGTCGCAGACCGTGCTGGTCTACGCCGCCCCGGCGGGCTCCATCGGCCAGCAGCCCCGCGAGGACCTGCTGCGCGACGCGCTGGAGAAGGCGTCGGCCGCCGGGCTGCTGGTCGCCGCCGCCATGCCGCTGGCCGGGACCTGACCGTGACCGCGCGTCCGGAGCCCCGGCGGCGAACAGTTGTCTGCCCGACGGGTGTTTCCCCGGCGGGCCCGCATCCGACGGCCGACGAGGTCGTTGGCACCTACGTGCACTCATACGACCCCTCCCACCAGCGTCCGAGCCCGATCCCTGCGATGCGTCCCGCGCAGGACCCCTCGGGCGGCCCGTCCCACACCCCGATCTACGACGCGCTGTACTCCGAGTACCGCCGCTCGTTCCGGGCGTTGCCGGGTGACCGGACCGGCGAGGAGAGTCTGGGCCTCCAGGCCCTCGGCCTCGGCCTCTTCGGCTCACGTGCCCCCATGCGCGGCCACTCGGGCCACTCATCGCCCGGCGGTACGGTGACGGCGGCGGGCGACCGCTCCGGCACGGGCACCCGCTCCGGAAGCCTCGGCGGCTGGCAGCGGGTGGGCCGGCACGCGGGGCGCACCCGGCCCGCGGCCCTGCCGCCCGGCTCCCGGGACGCCTGACCACCCTTCCGTACGACGCAGCCCCGGAGCGCTCGGTGACCGAGCGCTCCGGGGCTGCGTCGTACGGAAGGGGTTACTTCTTGCGGCCCCGCTTCTCGCGGACCCGGACCGAGATGTGGATCGGGGTGCCCTCGAAGCCGAACTCCTCGCGCAGGCGGCGCTCCACGAAGCGCCGGTAGCCGTGCTCCAGGAAGCCGGAGGCGAAGAGCACGAAGCGCGGCGGCTTGGTGCCCGCCTGGGTGCCGAACAGGATGCGGGGCTGCTTGCCACCCCGGACCGGGTGCGGGTGGGCGGCGACGATCTCGCCCAGGAAGGCGTTGAGCCGGCCGGTCGGGACGCGGGTCTCCCAGCCGTCGAGCGCGGTCTCGATCGCCGGGACCAGCTTCTCCATGTGGCGGCCGGTGCGGGCCGAGACGTTGACCCGGGGGGCCCACGCGACCTGCGCGAGCTCGGTCTCGATCTCGCGCTCCAGGTAGTAGCGGCGCTCCTCGTCCAGCGTGTCCCACTTGTTGAAGGCGAGCACGACGGCGCGGCCCGCCTCCACGGCCATGGTCACGATGCGCTGGTCCTGGACGCTGATCGTCTCGCTGGAGTCGATCAGGATGACCGCGACCTCGGCCTTCTCCAGGGCGGCGGCGGTGCGCAGCGAGGCGTAGTAGTCCGCGCCCTCCTGGAGGTGGACCCGGCGGCGGATGCCGGCCGTGTCGATGAACTTCCAGGTGACGCCGCCCAGCTCGATGAGCTCGTCCACCGGGTCACGGGTGGTGCCGGCCAGCTCGTTGACGACGACGCGGTCCTCGTTGGCCACCTTGTTCAGCAGGGAGGACTTGCCGACGTTCGGGCGGCCGATGAGCGCGATGCGGCGGGGGCCGCCGACCGCCGTGCCGAAGGACTGCGGCGGGGCCTCGGGCAGGGCCTCCAGGACGGCGTCGAGCATGTCTCCGGTGCCGCGGCCGTGCAGCGAGGAGACCGGGTGCGGTTCGCCGAGACCGAGCGACCACAGGGCGGTGGCGTCCGCCTCGCCGCTCTGCCCGTCGACCTTGTTGGCGCAGAGCACGACGGGCTTGCCGGCCCGGCGCAGCAGCTTGACGACGGCCTCGTCGGTGTCGGTGGCGCCGACGGTGGAGTCCACGACGAAGACGACCGCGTCGGCCGTCTCGATCGCGTACTCCGCCTGGGCGGCGACGGAGGCGTCGAGGCCGAGGACGTCCTGCTCCCAGCCGCCGGTGTCGACGACCTTGAAGCGGCGGCCGGCCCACTCGGCCTCGTAGGTGACGCGGTCGCGGGTGACGCCCGGCTTGTCCTGGACGACGGCCTCGCGGCGGCCGATGATCCGGTTCACCAGGGTCGACTTGCCGACGTTGGGCCGGCCGACGACGGCGAGGACGGGGAGCGGTCCGTGACCGGCCTCGTCCAGCGCGCCCTCGACCTCCTCGGGGTCGAAGCCTTCCTGCGCGGCGAGCTCCATGAACTCCGCGTACTCGGCATCGCCAAGCTCTCCGTGCTCGTGGTCCGAGCCGCCGGAGTGAATCTGGTCGTTCATGAAGTCCGTTCCTCTTTGCATCATCATCGATGGACCACGCAGCGCGCGGTCCACTACTCAAGTCTTACCCGGTGCGCCCGGTGAGGCGCCCGGCGTGCTCCAGGTGGCCGGTCAGCCGGGCCTGGATGCGCAGCGTGGCCTCGTCGAGCGCCTTGCGCGTACGCCTGCCGCTTCCATCGCCCGCTTCGAAAGCGTCCCCGAAGACGACGTCCACGCGGCTGCGCAGCGGCGGCAGTGCCGATATCAACCGTCCGCGGCGCTCGGTGCTTCCCAGGACGGCCACGGGGACGATCGGCGCCCCGCTGCGCACCGCGAAGTACGCGAGCCCGGCACGCAGCGAGGCGAAGTCTCCTTCGCCCCTGGTGCCCTCGGGGAAGATCCCGAGCACCCCGCCGTCCTCCAGCACGCCGAGCGCGCGGGTGATGGCGGTGCGGTCGGCGGTCGTACGGTCCACCTCCAGCTGCCCGATTCCGCGCAGGAACGGGTCGAGGGGGCCGACGAACGCCTCTTTCTTGATCAGGAAGTGGACGGGCCTGGGCGCGGTGCCCATCAGCATCGGCCCGTCGATGTTGTGCGAGTGGTTCACCGCGAGTATGACGGGTCCCGAGGCCGGGACCCGCCAGGCACCGAGGACGCGGGGCCTGAAGAGCCCGTACATCAGCCCGATCCCGATGCCGCGCCCGACCGCCGCACCACGCGGCGAGGGCGCGCTCGTGGCGTCGGTCACTTCGCGGCCCGCTTCTCCCCGACGAGGGTGACGACGCACTCGATGACCTGCTGGAGCGTCAGCTCGGTGGTGTCCACCTCGACCGCGTCGGCCGCCTTGGCGAGCGGGGAGGTCTTGCGGCCGGAGTCGGCCGCGTCCCGCTTGATCAGCGCCTCCCTGGTGGCGGCGAGATCGGAGCCCTTGACCTCGCCGCTGCGGCGGGCGGCACGGGCCTCCGGCGACGCGGTGAGGAAGATCTTGATGTCGGCGTCGGGCAGCACGGTGGTGCCGATGTCGCGGCCCTCGACCACGATGCCCTTCTCGGCCTCGGCGGCGATGGAGCGCTGGAGCTCGGTGATCAGGGTGCGCACCTCGGGGACGGCGCTGACGGCGCTGACCTTGGAGGTGACCTCCTGGGTGCGGATCGGGCCGGAGGCGTCCTCGCCGTCGACGGTGATCGTCGGGCCTGCCGGGTCGGTGCCGGAGACGATGACGGGCTTGGCGGCGGCGGTCGCGACCTGCGCGGGGTCGTGCACGTCGATGCCGTTGTTCAGCATCCACCAGGTGATGGCGCGGTACTGGGCGCCGGTGTCCAGATAGCTGAGGCCGAGCTGGGCGGCGACGGCCTTGGAGGTGCTGGACTTGCCGGTGCCGGAGGGGCCGTCGATGGCGACGATCACTGCGGCCGGGGCGGTCCGGACGGCGGCGCTTACGGTTTCCACGGTGGTGGACACCTTCCTGGTGCTCGGGGCGGGCTGGACGGGACGCGTGAACCCGCCCCGCACAAGGTTACCGAGTGCGGGGACGGGTCCGGTCACCCCTGTGGACAAGTGTGCGACCGGCTATTGTCCCACGGTCCTACTGACGGATCGACCAGCCCCGCTCGCGGAGGGCCGCCGCCAGGACGGGGGCTGCGCTGGGTTCGACCATGAGCTGGACGAGACCGGCCTGCTGGCCGCTGGCGTGCTCGATGCGGACGTCCTCGATGTTGACCCCGGACCGGCCCGCGTCGGCGAAGATGGCGGCCAGCTCGCCGGGCCGGTCGCTGATCAGGACGGCGACCGTCTCGTACGAGGCCGGGGCGGCGCCGTGCTTGCCGGGCACCCGGACGCGGCCCGCGTTGCCCCGGCTCAGGACGGAGCGGATGCCCTCGGTGCCCGCGCGGCGCTTCTCCTCGTCGGCGGACTGGAGCCCGCGCAGCGCGGTGACCGTCTCCTCCAGGTCGGCGGCGACGCCCGCGAGGACGTCGGCGACGGGACCGGGGTTGGCGGAAAGGATCTCGACCCACATGCGCGGGTCCGAGGCCGCGATCCGGGTCACGTCCCTGATCCCCTGCCCGCACAGCCGTACCGCGCTCTCGTCGGCGTCCTCGAGCCGCGCCGCGACCATCGAGGAGATCAGCTGCGGGGTGTGCGAGACGAGCGCGACGGCCCGGTCGTGGGCGTCGGCGTCCATGACGACCGGGACGGCCCGGCAGAGCGCGACCAGCTCCAGGGCGAGGTTCAGCACCTCGGTGTCGGTCTCCCGGGTCGGGGTGAGCACCCAGGGCCGCCCCTCGAAGAGGTCGGCGGTCGCGGCGAGCGGCCCGGAGCGCTCCTTGCCGGCCATGGGGTGCGTACCGATGTACGGGGTGAGGTCGGCCCCCAGCGCCTCCAGCTCGCGGCGCGGGCCGCCCTTGACGCTGGCGACGTCGAGGTAGCCCCGGGCCACCCCGTCGCGCATGGCGGCGGCGAGCACGGTCGCGGTGTGGGCGGGCGGCACGGCGACGACCGCCAGGTCGACGCGGCCCTCGGCCGGCTCGTCCGTACCGGCGCCGAGCGCGGCGGCGGTCCTGGCGGACTCGGGGTCGTGGTCGACCAGGTGGACGGTGACGCCCCGGCCCGCGAGGGCGAGGGCCGCGGAGGTCCCGACGAGGCCGGTACCGATGACGACGGCGGTTCTCACTGGGCGATGTCCTTGCGCAGGGCGGCGGTGGCGCCGAGGTAGACGTGGTTGATCTCGGCCTTGGACAGATAGGTCTCGACGTGCGCCAGGACGCGGACCACCCGGGGCATGGCGCCCTCGATGTCCAGTTCCTGGGCGCAGATCAGCGGTACGTCGGTGATCCCGATGGAGCGCGCGGCGGCGGCCGGGAAGTCGCTGTGCAGGTCGGGCGTGGCCGTGAACCAGATGCTGATCAGGTCGTCCGCGACGAGTTCGTTGCGCTCCAGGACGGCGGTGAGCAGCGCACCGACCTGCTCGTGCAGGTGCCCGGTCTCGTCCCGGTCCAGCTGGACTGCGCCCCGGACCGCTCGTACCGCCACGTCGTGCTCCTTGCTCGTTCCGTACCGCTTCGTGCGTGTGCGATCAGCGTAGAGGGGCGCCGGGGTCCGGTGCCCGCCCGCCCTTTTTATGAGACGCGCCCGCGCCCGGTCCTCGCGTAGCCTCCCGGCATGATCACGCCGACCGACGAGGACCTGGTGCGCCGCCACACGGTGTACTCCTGTGTGATGGGGTCGCGCGCCTTCGGTCTCGCCACCGAGACCAGCGACACCGACCGGCGGGGCGTGTTCCTGGCGCCGACCCCGCTGTTCTGGCGCTTCGAGAAGCCGCCCACGCACATCGAGGGCCCGGCGGACGAGCAGTTCTCCTGGGAGCTGGAACGCTTCTGCGAGCTGGCCCTGCGCGCCAACCCGAACGTGCTGGAGTGCCTGCACTCGCCGCTGGTCGATCACGTGGACGACACCGGCCGGGAGCTGCTGGCCCTGCGGGGCGCCTTCCTCTCCCGCCGGGCGCACGACTCCTTCGTACGCTATGCCCTGGCCCAGCGCCGCAAGCTGGAGGCGGACGTCCGCCAGTACGGCGCCCCGCGCTGGAAGCACGCCATGCACCTGCTGCGCCTGCTGGCGAGCTGCCGGGACCTGCTGCGCACCGGCGAACTGACGATCGAGGTGGGCGATGCCCGCGAAGCCCTCCTCGCGGTCAAGCGCGGCGAGGTCCCCTGGCCGGAGGTGGAACGCCGCATGACCCGTCTCGCCACCGAGAACGACGAGGCGGCCGCCACGTCCCCGCTGCCCGCCGAGCCGGACCGGGCCCGCGTGGAGGACTTCCTCGTCCGCACGCGCCGGGCGTCGGCAGGGGCGTCCGCCGGCTGAGCGCGGCTCAGGCGTCCCAGAGCGCCCCGAGCTCCAGCAGCTCGTCCCGGTACTCGATGCGTTCCACCCAGGCGGCGGGCCAGGCGTCCGGGCCCAGGTGGGCGCCGGCCAGTGCGCCGGTCAGGCAGGCGATGGAGTCCGAGTCGCCCCGGGTGCAGGCGGCGCGGCGCAGGGCGGTGACGGGTTCGTCCGGGAAGAGCAGGAAGCAGTGCAGGGCGGTGGCGAGGGCGTGCTCGGCGATCCAGCCGTCCCCCGTCCGCTCGCAGGGGTCGGTCTCCGGCGAGGGGGTGCGCAGGGCGTCCTGGACGGTCTCCAGCGCGGCCAGGCACTCGTCCCAGCCCCGGCTGATGTAGGCCTCGGGCGAGGCGTCGTGCGTGTGGCGCCAGAGGTCGCCGAGCCACCGGTCGAGGTAGCGCTCGCGGTTCTCGTACGCGTACGAGCGCAACTGGCCGATCAGGCCGAGCGGTTCGGTCCCATGGGCCAGCAGGTGCACCGCCCGGGCCGTCAGGTCGGACGCGGCGAGGGCGGTGGGGTGGCCGTGGGTCAGGGCCGACTGGAGCTGGGCGGCGCCGGAGCGCTGCTCGTCGGTGAGGCCGGGCGCGAGGCCGATGGGCGCGACGCGCATGTTGGCGCCGCAGCCCTTGGAGCCGGTCCGGCTGGCCTCCTGCCAAGGGCGGTCGCCGTCGAGGAGTTCGCAGGCTTCCAGGCAGGTGCGGCCGGGGGCGCGGTCGTTGTCGGGCGAGTGGTACCAGTCGACGTACTCCTCGCGCACCGGGCGGGCCAGCCGCAGCCCGGTGAGCAGGCCCCGGTCCATGGCGGTGCGCAGGCCCCGGCCCAGCGCCAGGGTCATCTGGGTGTCGTCGGTGACGAAGGCCGGCTCCGGCAGCCCCATCTCCCGCCAGGGCCCGCATTTGGCGAGGATCGACGGCACGTCGTTGAACTCGGTGGGGAATCCCAGCGCGTCGCCGAGCGCGAGCCCGGTCAGCGCGCCGGTCGCGGCCTTCTTCGTGCGGGTCGTCGTCATGCTTGCCGTCCTTCCGGTCGCAGGAGCGGGGGGTGCAGTGCGGTGGCGTCGCCCGCGCGGTAGAGGGCGGCCGGTTTGCCGCGGCCGCCGGTGCGGCGGGGGGCGCCTTCGGCGGGCTGTACGAAGCCCGGGGTCGCGAGGACCTTGCGGCGGAAGTTGGGGCGGTCCAGCTCGACGCCCCAGACCGTCTCGTAGACCTGTTGCAGCTCGCCCAGGGTGAAGTGCGGCGGGCAGAACGCGGTGGCCAGGCAGGTGTACTCCAGCTTGGCGCCGACCCGGTCGCGGGCGTCCGCGAGGATGCGGTCGTGGTCGAAGGCGAGCGGGCCCGTCCGGGCCGCGTCCCACCACCGCGCCCCCGCCGCGTCACCGCCGCCGCGCGGCTCGGGCAGGTCCGGGACGAGGGCGGTGTGGGCGACGGAGACGACACGCATCCGGGGGTCGCGGTCCGGGTCGCTGTAGGTGCGCAGCTGCTCCAGGTGGAGCCCGGAGACCGTGTCGTCGCTCAGCCCGGTCTCCTCGGCCAGCTCGCGGCGCGCGGCGGCCCCCGCGGACTCGCGGGGCAGCAGGAAGCCGCCGGGGAGCGCCCAGTGGCCCTGGTAGGGCTCCGCGCCGCGTTCCACGAGCAGGACGTGCAGCCGGGACTCGCGGACCGTGAAGACCGCGAGGTCCACGGTGACCGCGAACGGCTCGAAGGCGCTCGGGTCGTAGCCCTCGGGGGCGGCGGCGCTCACCGGTGCTCCGGGAGGGGCGCGGCGAAGTCCCAGCCCTCGGCGAGCAGCGCGTCGACGGCCTCGACCGCGCGGGCGAGGCGCGCCTCACGGCTGCCGGTCACCTCGATGAAGGTCCGGCCGGTCCGGGTGAGCTCGGCCCGGAAGCGGTCGGTCATCCAGGGCCGCAGCTCCTCGCCGTCGCGCAGCCCGTCGTCCTCGAAGGCGACGCCCTCGTGGCCGGTGAGCAGCCACAGGTGGTGGGCGGTCCGGTCGGCGATGCGCTCGACCAGGGGGTTGCGCCCGCCCACGTACCGCTCGTGCCAGACGGTCGTCGCGAAGGAGTCCGTGTCGCAGAAGAGCACCGGGGAGCCGGTGCGGGCGGCCTCCTCCTCCCGGGCGTTCTGGACCTCGGCGATGTGCGGGAAGTCGTGGGTGGTGAGGGTGACGTCCTCCCACTGGGCCCGGGGCCACCGCTCGCGCAGCTCGGCCAGTTTCCGTTCGCTGAACTCGCGCCCGTACTCGGCCACGTATCCGGTGTGCGCCCAGATCCCGCCGCGCTGCCGGTAGTGGGCGGCGAGCGCGCGGGCCAGTGTGGTGGTGCCGGTGGACTCCGCGCCGAGGACGACGACGCGGCGGGCGAGCGCCGCCCGCACCGGCGCTTCGAGGAAGCCCCAGCAGCCCGCCGGGTCGGCGCGGACGGCGGTGCCGGAGACGGGGTACGCGGTGCGGCCGGGGTCGACGCAGACGGACTCGGCGCCGAAGCGGCGGGCCAGTTCGTCCCCGTACGACTCCGAGGTGAAGACGGCGTCCACCCGCTCGGGCACGGCGGTGGTGAAGACGGCCATGTGGGCGTCCCAGATCGCGGGGTCGTGGAGGTCCATGCGGGTGTCGTCGACGGCGCCGACCACGGTCACGTCGGGGTGCGCCCGGCGCATCCAGTCGACCCGGTCGGCGAGCGGGACGGACTCCACCGAGGCGGCGCAGACGAGGACGGTGAGCCGTTCGCAGCGGGCGGCGGCGGTGCGGACGAGGTGGTGGTGGCCGGCGTGCGGCGGGTAGAACTTGCCGAGCACGAGTCCGTGCGGGTAGCGCTTCATGCCAGGGCCTTCGAGGGTCGTCGCGGGTCGGCTGCGGTCAGGTCGCGGCGCCAGTTGCGCAGGCCGATCAGGCACAGCGTCAGGAAGCCGACGTACAGCAGCGAGGTGAGGTACAGCTCCTTGTACGCGTACAGCGGGATGTACACGACGTCGGCGGCGATCCACAGCCACCAGGACTCGACCAGCTTGCGGCACTGTCCGTAGGTCGCCGCGAGCGAGAGCGCGGTCGTCAGGGCGTCCCAGAACGGCACGGTCGAGTCGGTCGCCCGGTCCAGCAGGACGGTCAGCCCCGCGGTCCCCACCGCCCCCGCCGCGAGCAGCCAGGCCCACTCGGTGCGCGTGGTGCGCCGCACCGGCAGGTCCGTCCCTGGTCCACCCCCGTGGGTCCAGGTCCACCAGCCGTAGGCGGCGAGGGCGATGAAGACGATCTGGAGTCCGGCGTCGGCGTACAGGCCGGACTGGGTGAACAGCAGGATGAAGAAGAGGTTGTTGGCGATGCCGATCGGCCAGTTGGCGAGGTGCTGGCGGGCCACGAGCCAGACGCACAGCGCGCCGCTGCCGAAGCCCAGCACCTCGGTCCAGCTGACCGGGGTGTCCAGCACCGTCACCAGGGGCTGCTGCAAGGGATCGAGTATGTCCGCGAGACTCACGCCCGCCTCCTTAATGGTCACTATGACTATAAAGGAGCGGCCGGGTATGCGAAAGGCCCGCGGCCGGTTCCGTCCGGAGAATTCCGGGGAACCGGCCGCGGGCCTTCGAGCGCTGCGGGCGAAGGGCTACAGGCCGACCTCGCGCATCAGCATGCCCACCTCGGTGTTGGTGAGCCGGCGCAGCCAGCCCGACTTCTGGTCGCCGAGCGCGATCGGGCCGAAGCCGGTGCGCACGAGCCGGTCGACGGGGAAGCCCGCCTCGGCCAGCATGCGGCGCACGATGTGCTTGCGGCCCTCGTGCAGGGTCACCTCGACCAGGTAGTTCTTGCCGGTGTTCTCCACCACGCGGAAGTGGTCGGCGCGGGCGTAGCCGTCCTCCAGCTGGATGCCGTCCTTGAGCCGCTTGCCCAGGTCGCGCGGGAGCGGGCCCTGGATGGCGGCCAGGTAGGTCTTCTTCACGCCGTACTTGGGGTGGGTGAGACGGTGGGCCAGCTCGCCGTGGTTGGTGAGCATGATGATGCCCTCGGTCTCGGTGTCCAGCCGGCCGACGTGGAAGAGCCGCGTCTCGCGGTTGGTGACGTAGTCGCCGAGGCACTGGCGCCCGTCCGGGTCCTCCATGGAGGCGACGACACCGGCCGGCTTGTTCAGCGCGAAGAACAGGTAGGACTGGGTGGCGACGGTGAGCCCGTCGACCTTGATCTCGTCCTTGTGCACGTCGACGCGCATGCCCTGCTCGACGACGATCTCGCCGTTGACCTCGACCCTGCTCTGGTCGATCAGCTCCTCGCAGGCGCGGCGCGAGCCCATGCCGGCGCGGGCCAGGACCTTCTGCAGCCGCTCGCCCTCCTGCTCGGCGCCCGGGTGCGTCTTGGGGGTCTTGATCTCGGGCTTGTTCGCGTACCGGTCGCGGTTGCGCTGCTCGATCTTGGCGTCCAGCTCGCGCGGGCGCGCCGGGGCGCCGTACGGGCCGCGCCGCGGGCCGCCCTTCGCGCCGCCGCCCTGCGGGCTCTTCGGGCCGCCCTTGGCGCCGCCGCGGGCCGCCGCGCCGCGCCCCTTGCGGGCGCCGCCGTCGGTGCCGGGCCGCTCGGAGCCCACGTCGTAGCGGCGCTCCTCGGGCCTGGGCTTGCGGGGGCGCTCCTCGTTCCGGCGGTCCTCGCGCTCCGAGCGGGGGGTCCGCGCGTTCGGGTTGCTGTTCCTGCCGGTGCCGCTGTTGTTCCTGCCGCTCCGGCCCCCGCCGCTGCCGCCGCTCCTGCCGCCGCCGCTACCGCTGTTCCTGCCACTGCTTCGCATCAAAAGTCCGTCTTGTCGTCTGCGTGAGTTCCCGGGGTGTCCGGTGCGTCCGGATCGAACGACGGCACACCCTCTGGCGTCTCGGCCTCGATCGCGTCCGCCTCGGGGAGGAAGGGCGCGAGCTCCGGGAGCTCATCCAGGCCACGCAGGCCCATCCGCTCCAGAAAGTAGTTCGTCGTCCTGTACAGGATCGCACCTGTTTCGGGTTCCGTGCCCGCCTCCTCGACCAGGCCCCTCTGGAGCAGGGTCCGCATGACCCCGTCACAGTTCACCCCGCGCACCGCCGAGACCCGCGACCGGCTCACCGGCTGCCGGTACGCGACGACCGCCAGGGTCTCGAGGGCCGCCTGGGTCAGCCGGGCGTGCTGGCCGTCCAGGACGAAGCCCTCGACCGCCGCCGCGTACTCGGGCCGGGTGTAGAACCGCCAGCCGCCCGCGACGAGCCGGAGGTCGAAGCCGCGCCGCTGCGCGGTGTACTCGTCGGCCAGCTCCCGCAGCGCGGCGGCCACGGCCCGCCGGGGGCGCTCCAGCACCTTGGCCAGGTGCTCCTCGGTGGCGGGCTCGTCCACGACCATGAGGACGGCCTCCAGGGCGGGCTTGAGGTCGAGGTCCGCGACCGCGGAGCCGGTGGGTTCCGTCACGGCGTCTCCTCGGGGGTTGCGGAGGCGTCCGGCGCCTCCTGGTCGAATTCGTCCGTCACTACGGGCTCGGCCCCCGCCTCACCGGCCCACCGCACCATCAGCTCACCGAGCGCCACGTCCTGGTCCAGGGCGACCGCCTTCTCCCGGTACAGCTCCAGCAGGGCGAGGAAGCGGGCGACGACGGTGAGGGTGTCCGGCGCGTCCTCGGTGAGCAGCCGGAAGCTGATCTCGCCGGCCTCGCGGACGCGGGCGACCACGATGCCCGCCTGCTCCCGGACGCTGACCAGGGGGGCGTGGATGTGGTCGACGTACACCTGCGGCGCGGGCTTCGGCTGCATCGCCTTCACGGCCAGCCGGGCGAAGCCCTCGGCACCGATGCTGATGACGACGTCCGGCAGCAGCTCGGCGTGGTGCGGTTCGAGGCCGACGGTACGGGGGAAGCGGCGGCTCTCCGCGTCGAGCCGGCCGCTGAAGATGTCGGCGACGCGCTTGTACGCGCGGTACTGGAGGAGCCGCGCGAAGAGCAGGTCCCTGGCCTCCAGGAGCGCGAGGTCCGCCTCGTCCTCCACCTCGGCGGCGGGGAGCAGCCGGGCGGCCTTCAGGTCGAGGAGGGTCGCGGCGACCACCAGGAACTCGGTCGTCTGGTCCAGGTCCCAGTCGGGTCCCATCGCCCGGATGTGGGCCATGAACTCGTCGGTGACCTTGGACAGGGCGACCTCGGTCACGTCCAGCTTGTGCTTGGAGATCAGCTGGAGGAGCAGGTCGAAGGGGCCCTCGAAGTTCGCCAGCCGGACGGTGAACCGGCCGTCGTCGGGGGCGGGTGCCGCTTCGGGGACCTCTTCCGGCGCGGGCGCCCCGGGGACCGGCTCGGGCGCCTCCACGGGCACGCCCCCCGCCCCCGGCCCGCGGCCCAGGGGGCGGCGGGCGGTGCGGGCGGGCTCGTCGGGTGTCGGCATGGAGTTCCAGGGTGCGCGGGGCGTGCTACGGCGGCGGGCGGCGGCCCGTACGTACGGGCAGGCTACCGGCGCCGTACCGGTCAGCGGCCGCGCAGCCGTCGTACGAGGATGCTCGCGTCGCCGCGCGATTCCAGGTCCGCCAGGACGACGGCGACCGCCTCGCGGACGATCCGGCCCCGGTCCACGGCGAGGCCGTGCTCGCCGCGCAGGACGAGGCGCGCGTGCTCCAGGTCCATCAGCTCCTCGGCGGAGACGTAGACCGTGATCTTCTCGTCGTGGCGCTCGCGCCCGCTGGGGCGCCGGTTCGCACCGCGTCCGCCGCCGCGCCTGCGCTGCTGCTGCACGACGGGCGCCGGGGTGGGCTCGGCGGGCTGCTGCGGGCGGCGGCCGGCCTGGGCGGCGACGGCGACCCGGTCGCCCTCGGCGGTCCGGCTGCGCGAATCGCCCGCGTCGGCGCCGGCCGCCGCGTGCTCCGGGCGGGCTGCCGGTGCGGTGCCGGAGTCCGGGGCGGCCTCGCCCGGCGCCTCGACCCCGGGTTCGTTCTCCTCGGCCGGAGCCGGGACGCGGGCCTCGCCGTTCGCCTTGCGCCTGCGCTCCGCGGGCGACGAGGACTGGAGCCCCATCCCCCCGGTCGTACGGAACAGTTCGTCGGCCCCGGGCAGACTCACTCGGCGTGACACCGGGCGAGCACCTCCCTGGCGAGCTGGCGATAGGCGGCGGCACCGACCGAGTTGGAGGCGTACGTGGTGATGGGCTCACCGGCGACCGTGGTCTCCGGGAAGCGGACCGTGCGCCCGATGACCGTGTGGTAGACGTGGTCGTCGAACGCCTCGACCACCCGCGCCAGGACCTCGCGGCTGTGCACCGTACGGGAGTCGTACATGGTGGCGAGGATGCCGTCGAGCTCCAGCTCCGGGTTCAGCCGCTCCTGGACCTTCTCGATCGTCTCGGTGAGCAGCGCCACCCCGCGCAGCGCGAAGAACTCGCACTCGAGCGGGACTATCACCTTGTGCGCGGCGGTCAGCGCGTTCACCGTGAGCAGGCCGAGCGAGGGCTGACAGTCGATCACGATGTAGTCGTAGTCGGCCATCAGCGGCTTCAGGGCGCGCTGGAGCGTGGACTCGCGGGCCACCTCGCTGACGAGCTGCACCTCGGCGGCGGAGAGGTCGATGTTGCTGGGGAGCAGGTCCATGTTGGGGACCGCGGTCTTCAGCAGGACCTCGTCGGCCGCCATGCCCCGCTCCATGAGCAGGTTGTAGACGGTGAGGTCGAGCTCCATCGGGTTGACCCCGAGGCCGACCGAGAGGGCGCCCTGCGGGTCGAAGTCGACCAGCAGGACACGGCGCCCGTATTCGGCCAGCGCGGCACCCAGGTTGATGGTCGACGTGGTCTTGCCGACGCCGCCCTTCTGGTTGCACATCGCGATGATCTTCGCGGGGCCGTGGTCGGTCAGCGGGCCCGGGATCGGGAAGTAGGGCAGGGGGCGGCCGGTCGGGCCGATCCGCTCGCGGCGCTGCCGGGCGGCGTCCGGCGCGAGCGTGGCCGCGTACTCCGGGTCGGGCTCGTACTCGGCGTCGGGGTCGTAGAAATGCGCCTGGGGCGTCTCGGCGAAGTCGGCGAGGGGGGCGGTGTCCCGGCCACTCTCGTTGCCGGCCATGGCGTTCACGTGTAGGCCGTCCATCATCTGGGGGGCTGTCGTCATGTGCTGGTGGGTGGCGAAGGTGCGGACAGCGACGGAGCCGACAGCCTCCAGCCCGTTCGGGCTCTGGCCCCGTGCAGGCATCCCTGGTTGAACACCCCCGGGAGTAATTGTCGACTCATTCACAAGTCGTCTTACCTCCTTGGACGTGACCAGGAAACTTATCGATAGGTCAGCGTGGCACCATGCCGACGATTGGCGACTCTATGGCGTGTCCCCTGTCCGCAGCAACACAATCCGCCGGACCCGGCCCGATGTGTCGGCAATCGAACGCCCCGCTGTCAAGGGCGCGCAACCCTCGGTACACACTTTTCCCGAGTGTACGAAACGGTTAAAGGGTTACGTTCGAGACGAGTTGCTCGGGGGCGCGCGCGGTCCGGGCGTGCGTCCGGCCGGACCTTGACAGCAAGGTCCGGCCGGACGCACGGAGTTGACGAACGAGTTGACCCGGGTCAGCCGATGAGCGTGTTCAGGTCGACGTGGTCGAGGCCGTGCGCCTCGGCCACCTCGCGGTAAACGACCTGTCCGTCATGGGCGTTGAGGCCCTTGGCGAGCGCGGCGTCGCGGCGCAGCGCCTCGGCCCAGCCCCGGTTCGCGAGCTCCACGATGTAGGGCAGCGTCGCGTTGGTGAGGGCGTACGTCGAGGTGTTGGGCACCGCGCCGGGCATGTTCGCGACGCAGTAGAAGACCGAGTCGTGGACCTGGAAGGTCGGCTCGGCGTGCGTCGTGGGGTGCGAGTCCTCGAAGCAGCCGCCCTGATCAATTGCAATGTCGACAAGTACACTTCCGGGCTTCATCTTGGCGACGAGCTCGTTGGTGACCAGCTTCGGGGCCTTGGCGCCGGGGATCAGCACGGCACCGACGACGAGGTCGGCCTCGACCACGGCCTTCTCCAGCTCGAAGGCGTTGGAGACGACGGTCTGCACCTTGGTGCCGAAGACCTTGTCCGCCTCGCGGAGCTTGTTGATGTCCTTGTCGAGCAGCGTGACGTGGAAGCCGAGACCCACGGCGATCTGGGTGGCGTTCCAGCCGGAGACGCCGCCGCCGATGACGACGGCGCGGCCGGCCGCCGTACCCGGGACCCCGCCCGGCAGCACGCCGCGGCCACCGGCCGAGCGCATCAGGTGGTACGCGCCGACCTGCGGGGCCAGCCGGCCCGCGACCTCGGACATCGGGGCGAGCAGCGGCAGTGCGCGGTTGGCCGTCTCGACGGTTTCGTACGCGATGGCGGTGGTGCCCGACGCCAGGAGCGCGTCGGTGCACTCGCGGGAGGCGGCGAGGTGCAGGTAGGTGAAGAGGGTCTGCCCCTTGCGGAGGCGGTGGTACTCCTCGGCGACCGGTTCCTTGACCTTGAGCAGCAGGTCGGCGGCGGCCCAGACCTCGTCGGCGGTGGGCAGGATCTCCGCCCCCGCCGCGACGTACTCCTCGTCCGTGATGGACGAGCCCGCTCCGGCGTTCCGCTCGACGACGACCCGGTGGCCGTGGCGGACGAGCTCATGCACACCGGCAGGCGTGATCGCCACGCGGAACTCGTTGTTCTTCACTTCGCGGGGGATGCCGACCTTCATGTCGATCACGGTCCTTGGCTCAGAGGATAATCCGGGCACAGCAATGCAAAAAGGGTAGATGCATCACATGTGAAGGCACCGCGAACGGCCGCGGTGCAGCCAGTCTAATGAAGGACTTCCCGCTGTCTAGCCTTGCAAAGCATTATTTTTCCGAGGAAGCACCGCCGGTTTCGCAGGCTGCGCCCTCTTCGCCCAGCAATCTGTCGGCCGCACCCCGGTGCAGCCCCGCCGCCGCGGGGTCACCGAGCCGGTCCAGGGTGTCCGCGAGCCGCAGCTCCAGCGCCGCCTGAAGCCGTACGTCCTTGGCCCGTCGCGCCCACTCCACGGCTTCCCGGCAGGTGCGCAGCGACTCCTGCGGCCGGCCCGCGTACTCCTGGACCCGGGCCATCTCACTCAGCGCCCGCGCCTGGGCCGCGAGGTCGCCGAGCCTGCGGTGACCCGCCGCGGCGGCCCGCCAGTTCCGCAGCGCATCGCCGTACCGCCCGGCGTAGGTGTGGACGGTGCCGAGCCGCCCGTACAGGCGCGCCGCCTCGGCCGGCTCGCCCTGGGTGAGGCGCTGGGCGAGCGCCCGTCCGTACCAGTCGGAGGCGCGGTGGTAGTCGCCCAGCTCCGCGTAGGCGCCGCCGACGGATTCCATGGCCCGCCCGGTGGCGTACGGGTCCTTGGCGGCCCGCCCGGCGTCCAGCGCTTCCCGGTAGCGGGCCAGCGCCTCCCGGGTGCGGCCGGTCCCGGCGTCCAGGTCGGCGAGGTTGAGCAGGGCCGCCGCCCGCTCGCGGGGCAGGTCGCGGCGCTCCGCGACGGCCAGCACCAGGCCGTGCAGCGCGTAGAGGTCGGGGGCGGCGGCGTCGGTGCCCTCGTGCGCGGCGAGCGCCCGCACCAGCGCGGCGACCAGCCGCCGGGCCAGCGTGTCCAGCTCCCCGTCCTCGACGGCGATCCGGGCGGCGGCGAGCAGGGCGGGCCTGCGGGCGCGCAGCCAGGCGGCGGCGCTCTCCGGGTCCGGGAAGCGCAGGGTGCGCGGGAGGCCGGCCAGCTTGCGGCGGGACGGCGAGCCCTCGGGGTCGGTGACGGCGCGGCAGGACTGGAGGAGGCGCACGGTGCGCTCCAGCATCCTGGCCCGGGCGAGCTGGATCCCGGCGGGGCGTTCCCGGTCCGCCAGGAGCGCCCGCAGCAGCCCGGCGAGGCAGCCCGGCACCTCGTACTGCGGTTCGCCGGTGCCCTCGCGGCGCAGCAGGCCGAGGGTCACGAAGTCGTCCAGGGTGGTCCGGGCGGCCGTGACGGAGCAGCCGGCCAGCGCGGAGGCCGTGTGGGCGTCGGCGAGGCCGCCGGGGGCGAGGGAGAGCAGTCGCAGTATCTGGGCCGGGGTGGCCAGCAGGGAGTCGTGGACGAGGCGGAAGGCACGGGTCAACGGGCTTGCACCAGCAGGCAGTTCGGGGTCGTCCGGCAATTCGCGCAGTCGGCGCCCGGCGTCGGCAACCGAGGCGGTCGGGCGCGCGGCGAGCCAGCCGCCGATGAGGACGAGGGCGGCCGGCTGCCCGCCGCACTCCTCGGCCAGGGTCTGGGCGGTGAGCGGGTCGACGGTGATCCGGACCTGGCCGGTGGCGCGGCCGAGCAGTTCGACGGCGGAGCCCGCGTCCAGGCCGCCGATGGTGCAGGGCCGGACGCCGGGGATGCCGGTGAGCGGGCCCTCGGAGGTGGCGACGACGAGGCAGTCCGGGTTGTCGGGGAGGAGCGGGTCGACCTGTTCCGCGTCGGCCGCGTCGTCCAGGAGGAGCAGCACCCTGCGGACGGCCAGGGCCTCGCGGACCATTTCGGACAGCTCGTCGGCGTCGGCGCCGGGCGGCCCGGTCAGGCCGAGCCGGCCGAGGAGGTCGCGGGCGGCGCGGTCCGGGGGGACGGGGCCGACGCCGGTCTCGTTGAGCCGGACGCGGAGCAGCCCGTCGGGGTAGTCGCCGGCCTCCAGGAGCCTGCGGGCGAGTTCGGAGGCGAGCGCGGTGCGGCCGGAGCCGGGGCGTCCGGCGATCAGGAGGACCCGGGCGCGGGCGCTGCGGCGGCCGGCCATGGTGTCGAGTCCGGCGCGCTCGATGTCGTCGCGCAGTTCCTTCAACTCGCGTTCGCGGCCGAAGAATCGGGCTGGTTCCGGCGCGGGCGGCTCCTCGGTCCCCGCTGCCTCGGCCGGGCCGCTGGTGTCCACCGCCTGATCCGTCACGGGCCACGCTCCACTTCGCTGCACGCGTCGCCCTGCGGGACTCCGGTCAGGGCATTCGAAGCGTAGTTCAGGCGGGTGTCCCGGGAGGGGGGAGCGCGACCCGGGCATCCCCCGATCGGATCAGCATTTTTTACGATCGGGGGATGCGCGGGAGTGACCGTATGGGCGGACCGATCGACCGCCCCGCACGGTTTCAGACGGTCCGTCAGGCTTCGAAGGGGCGGGCCGGCCAGGGCGCGTCGGCGGGGCGCAGCGCCTCGACGCCGTCGCCCGCGAGGGCCGCGGTGAGCGCGAGCACACCCACGACGAGACAGCTGTTGTGCAGGTCGCCAGCAAGGACCTTGCGTACGAGGTCCTGGAGCGGCACCCGGGCCAGCTCCATGTCGGCCTCCTCCTCGGCGACCTCGAAGCGCTCGCCCTCGGCCTCGGAGACGTCCCGGGCGAGGAAGATCCGTACCGCCTCGTCGGAGCCGCCGGGCGAGGTGTAGATGTCGGTGAGCACCCGCCAGTCCTCCGCCTTGACGTGCGCCTCCTCGTACAGCTCGCGCTGCGCGGCGTGCAGCGGGTTCTCGCCGGGCACGTCGAGCAGCCCGGCGGGGATCTCCCACAGCTTGTGGCGGACCGGGTGGCGGTACTGGCGCAGGACGAGGACGCGGCCCTCGTCGTCCAGCGCGAGCACGGCGACCGAACCGGGGTGCACCTGGTAGTCGCGGTGCGCGACCGTACCGTCGGGCATCTCGACGTCGTCGGCGCGGACGCTGGTCTTCTTGCCCCGGAACGGGGTCGCGCTCTCGGTGACCCGCCATTCCTCGGGCGTGTCCTGGAAACCCATCTGCGTCCTCCCACGAAAAACGGTGACCGGGGCCCGCGTCCCTGCTCGGACGCGCGCCCCGGTCAACCGTAACGCCTGCGGGGGTGCCGCTTACCTGCCCTGCTCGCCCCCGGCCGCGGCGGCCGTCTTGCGGGCGACGGCCGCCTTCACCAGGCCGGCGAAGAGCGGGTGCGGGCGGGTCGGCCGGGAGCGCAGCTCCGGGTGCGCCTGGGTGGCGACGAGGTACGGGTGGACCTCGCGCGGGTACTCGACGTACTCGACGAGCTTGTTGTCCGGGGAGGTGCCCGAGAAGACCAGGCCGGCCTTCTTCTCCAGCTCGGCGCGGTAGGCGTTGTTGACCTCGTAGCGGTGGCGGTGGCGCTCCTCCACGTACGGCTGGTCGTCGTAGGCCTCGCGGACCAGCGAGCCCTCGGCGAGCTTCGCCGGGTACAGGCCGAGCCGCATGGTGCCGCCCAGGTCACCGGCGCCCTCGACGTACGCGAGCTGCTCCTCCATGGTCGAGATGACCGGATGGCCGGTCGCGGCGTCGAACTCGGTGGAGTTGGCGTCGGGGATCTCGGCGAGGTTGCGGGCCGCCTCGATCACGATGCACTGGAGGCCGAGGCAGAGGCCGAGCAGCGGCACCTTGTTCTCGCGGGCGTACTGGATCGCGCCGACCTTGCCGACCACGCCGCGCTCGCCGAAGCCGCCGGGGATGCAGATCGCGTCCACACCGGCGAGGGCCTTCTGCGCGCCGGCCGGGGTCTTGCAGTCGTCGGAGGCGACCCACTCGACCTTGACCCGGGCCCTGTTGGCGAAGCCGCCGGCCCGGATGGCCTCGGTGACCGAGAGGTAGGCGTCCGGCAGGTCGATGTACTTGCCGACCAGGGCGACGGTGACCTCGTGGTCGGGGTTGTGGACGCGGTCCAGCAGGTCGTCCCAGGTGGTCCAGTCGACGTCGCGGAACGGCAGGTCCAGCTTGCGCACGACGTAGGCGTCCAGGCCCTCGGTGTGCAGCACCTTGGGGATGTCGTAGATCGACTTGGCGTCCACGCAGGCGACCACGGCGGCCTCGTCGACGTCGCACATCAGGGAGATCTTGCGCTTGATGGCGGTCGGCACGTCGCGGTCGGCGCGCAGCACGATCGCGTCCGGCTGGATACCGATGTTGCGCAGCGCGGCCACGGAGTGCTGGGTGGGCTTGGTCTTCAGCTCGCCGGAGGGGCCGATGTAGGGCAGCAGCGAGATGTGCACGACGAAGACGTTGTCCCGGCCGACCTCGTGGCGGACCTGACGCACGGTCTCCAGGAACGGCAGCGACTCGATGTCGCCGACGGTGCCGCCGACCTCGGTGATGACCACGTCGACGTCGTCGGTGGCCATGCGGCGGATGCGGTGCTTGATCTCGTTGGTGATGTGCGGGATGACCTGCACGGTGTCGCCCAGGTACTCACCGCGCCGCTCCTTGGCGATGACCTGCGAGTAGACCTGGCCGGTGGTGACGTTGGCCGAGCCGTCGAGGTCCACGTCGAGGAAGCGCTCGTAGTGGCCGATGTCGAGGTCCGTCTCGGCGCCGTCGTTGGTCACGAAGACCTCGCCGTGCTGGAACGGGTTCATCGTGCCCGGGTCGACGTTCAGGTACGGGTCGAGCTTCTGCATGGTGACCCGGAGACCGCGCGCCTTGAGCAGGGCGCCGAGGCTGGAGGCAGTCAGACCCTTGCCGAGGGAAGAGGCGACACCCCCGGTGACGAAGATGTGCTTGGTCGTCGTGGATGTGGGCTGCATAGCCAAAGGGGGCTCCCGTGGTCGCGATCATGAGGTGCGTGCCGGCGTTGCCGTCCGGAGATTCCGGAGATGCCGTCGCTGCGGTTCGGGGGCCTCGTCTGCTCTCGCCGACGACCACCGGTCCACGGGCTACCAGGGTATCAGCGACAGGGGGAGACTGCTTCCGGCCACCGGCCCGCAAGCGCGGCGCAAGCCGCATATGCCACTCGCACCCCACTAGATCGGACCACTCCGGTTGGCAAGAGGGTCGCGCGGATCACCCGGCTGCGTCGTATCCTGCTCGGACACTCGCTCGGGCGAGGCCGAAAGTTCGCAGGTCCCCCCACAACAACCCCTTGCGACACCCTCTTGACCCGCAGTAAGCGCCCCACGGGGCGACATGGCCGTTCGACTGGAGATGCACGTGGCCGGGCGCATCGAGGATTACGCACTCATCGGAGACATGCAGACCGCCGCCCTGGTCTGCCGGGACGGCACAGCCGACTGGCTCTGCCTGCCCCGCTTCGATTCACACGCCATTTTCGCGGGCCTTCTGGGCACCGAGGAACACGGCTTCTGGCGACTGGGGCCGGCCCGCCCCGAGGGCGCGGAGCCGCCCGCGGCCGACCGCCGCCGCTACCGCGGGGATTCCCTCATCCTCGAATCGGAGTGGGACACGCAGCGCGGCACGGTCAGAGTGACCGACTTCATGCCGCCGCGCGACGGAGCACCGCAGCTCATCCGGATCGTGGAGGGCGTCAGCGGCCGGGTGCCGATGCGCTCGGAGCTGCGCATGCGGTTCAGCTACGGCCGCGTCACCCCCTGGGTGCACAAGGTGGACTCACGTACGGTCGCCGTCGCCGGCCCGGACTCGGTCTGGCTGGACACGCCCGCCGACACCTATGGCGAGAACCTGACGACGTACTCCGACTTCACCGTCTCCCCCGGTGACCGGATCGCGTTCACGATCAGCTGGCAGCCCTCGCACCACGAGCCGCCCGCGCTCCCGGACCCGGACGGCTCGCTGGAGGCGACCGCGGACTTCTGGCGCGAGTGGGTCGAGCAGTGCACCTACCACGGGCCGTACCGCGAGGCCGTGGTCCGCTCGCTGATCACGCTCAAGGCCCTGACGTACGCGCCGACCGGCGGCATCGTCGCCGCGCCGACCACCTCGCTGCCCGAGGACATCGGCGGCTCCCGGAACTGGGACTACCGCTACACCTGGCTCCGCGACGCCGCGATCACCCTCTCCTCGCTGCTGCGCACCGGCTACCGCGAGGAGGCCCGCGCCTGGCGCGAGTGGCTGCTGCGCGCGGTGGCCGGCGACCCGGAGAACCTGCAGATCATGTACGGGATCGCGGGCGAACGGGAGCTGGGCGAGGCGGAGCTGGAGTGGCTGCCGGGTTACGAGAACTCCGCCCCGGTCCGCGTCGGCAACGGCGCGGCGGGCCAGCTCCAGCTGGACGTGTACGGCGAGGTCACCGAGGCGCTGCACCTGGCGCACATGACGGGCCTGGCCCGCAACGACTACGCCACCGGGCTCCAGCTGAAGCTGATCGAGTACCTGGAGAAGCACTGGAACGAGCCGGACGAGGGCATCTGGGAGGTGCGCGGCCCGCGGCGCCACTTCGTGCACTCCAAGGTGATGGCCTGGGTCGCCGTCGACCGGACGATCAAGCTCATCGAGTCCGGCGACGCGGAGGGCCCGGTCGAGCGGCTGCACGAGCTGCGCGACGAGATCCACCGGGACGTCTGCGAGCGGGGTTACGACCCCGAGCGCAACACCTTCACCCAGTCCTACGGCTCGAAGGAACTGGACGCCTCCCTGCTGCTGATCCCGCAGATGGGCTTCCTGCCCCCCGACGACAAGCGGGTCATCGGCACCATCGAGGCGATCCAGCGGGAGCTGTCCACGGAGGACGGCTTCGTCCTGCGCTACCCGACCGCGGGCGACGACGCGGGCGTGGACGGCCTGGAGGGCGACGAGGGCGCGTTCCTGGCCTGCTCGTTCTGGCTGGCGGACGACCTGGCGATGATCGGCCGGGTCGACGAGGCCCGCCGGCTCTTCGAGCGGCTGCTGGCCCTCCGCAACGACCTGGGCCTGCTGGCCGAGGAGTGGGACGCCCGGCTCCAGCGCCAGGTGGGCAACTTCCCGCAGGCGTTCAGCCACGTCCCGCTGATCGACACGGCCCTGCGCCTGACGGCGAGCGGGGCGTACGTGGGCTGACGGACGCGGTCCGTTCCTCCTCCGCCCGGCTGCCGCACCCCGGCAGCCGGGCGGAGCCGTGTCGGCGTCGCTACGGGCCCGTCACGACCGGCCGGTCCGCAGGCTCCGCCGGGGCCGCCGCGTCCGCCGGCGGCAGCCCCCACTCGCTCCACGATCCGTCGTACACGGTCAGGTCCCGGTATCCGGCCAGCTCGGCCCCCAGCGCGAGGACACAGGCGGTCACGCCCGACCCGCAGCTGAAGTACAGCCGCCCGCGGTCACCGGCCGCACCGGCGAACGCGGCGCGCAGCTCGTCGGGCGCCCGCATGCGCCCCTCGTCCTGGAGCCGGCCGAACGGCAGGCTGACGGCCCCCGGCATGTGGCCGCCGCGCAGCCCGGCCCGGGGCTCGGGCTCCGTGCCCTCGAACCGCCCCCGGGTCCTGGCGTCGAGCACCGCCGCCCCCGGGTCGGCCAGCGCCTGCGCCACCTCGCCGGCACCGACGAGGAGTCCGGGCCGGGGCCGGGCCGTGAAGCCCCCGCGCCCGGCGGCCGGTGCGGGCGCGCCCCCGGTGACCGGCAGCCCGGCGGCGGTCCAGGCGGGCAGGCCCCCGTCGAGGACGGCGGCCCGGTCGAAGCCCATGGCACGGAGCATCCACCAGGCGCGGGCGCTGGAGTAGATCCCGGCGGCGTCGTACACGACCACGGTGTCCGTGTCGTTCAGGCCGAGCGCCCGCATCTCTTCGGTGAAGCGGGCGGCGTCCGGCATGGTGTGGGGCACCGGCGCCGCGTGGTCGGAGAGCGCGCCGTCGATGTCGAAGACCCCGGCCCCCGCGATCCGCGTTCCGCTCCCCCGGTGCGCGCCGACCGACGCGTCGAGCACCAGCAGCCCGGGGGCACCGAGGCGCGCGGCGAGCCAGTCCGGGGAGACGAGGGGGCCGGGCAACTCGCCCACGACGGCGCCCTCGTCCCCGTACGCCTGCCTGCCCTCGCCCATGCGTCCTCCCCAGCTGCCCGGTCCGATTTTTCAAGATCGCAGCCGGTCGGGAGGCTGTCAACGGCCGCCTCAGCGGGCCAGCTCGTCGTAGACCGCGAGCACCTGGGCCACCGTGTCGTCCTCGGTCGGCCAACTCGCCGCCTGCCGCAGGCCCTCGGCGGCCAGCCGGTCCCGTTCGGCCGGGTCGCCGAGCAGCCGGGCCACCTCGGCGGCCAAGGCCTCGGCGTCCGCGTACGGCACCAGGACGGCGGCGTCCCCCACGAGTTCGGGCGTGCCGCCGACCGCCGTGGCGACCAGGGGCACGCCGGACCGCAGCGCCTGCTGGGCGGAGGTGGAGCGGGACTCCCAGCGGCTGGGCAGGACGGCGACATCGGCGGCGGCCAGCAGAGCGGCGGCGTCGGACCGGTCGCCGAGCAGTTCGACGGGCAGGCCCTCGGCCGTGATCCGCCGCCGCAGGGCCGCCCGCTCCCGCCCCTCGCCGACGACGGCCACCAGCGGCACGGGGTCGAGCCGGCACCACGCGGCCGCCGCGTCGAGCAGGATGTCGTAGCCGTGATGCGGTACGAGCGTGCCGAGCGCGACGATCAACGGCCGCTCGACCGCGCCCAGTTCCGCGCGGACCTTGCCGGCGGGCGGCCCGGCGGGCCGGGGCGGCCGGGGAGCGGCGACGGGCGCGAGCCGGGCGTCGCGGGCGCCCCGGGCGCGCGCCCGGTCGACCAGGTCGGACGAGGTGGCGAGCACCACGGCCGCCGCGCGTACCGCCCTTCGCTCCAGGAGGTGCAGCAGCCGGCGGCGGGCCCCTTCGGCGTGGGCCCGGGTGTGCCAGGTGACGACCAGGGGGACGGGCCGGCGGCCGATCGCCAGGGCCGCCCGCACGGCCGCGTGCAGTCCATGGGCGTGGACGACGTCCGCGTCGGCACAGGCGGCGCGCAGGGCGGCGACGGCCGCGGGGTCGCTGCGCCGGGGCACGGGCGCGAAGTGGGCGCCGGTGGCGGCGAAGTCGTGGATGCGGTCCAGCGCGGCCGGCGCGCAGACGGTGACCCGCACGCCCCGGGCGACCAGCCCGGCGGCCAGCGAGCCGGCGTGCGTGCTGCTGCCGGCGCTGCCGCCGCCGAGTACCTGGACCGTGCGCAGCTGTGACACGTCGATTGGCTCCCGGGGCTCCCGAGTCGGGGGTACGAACACCGCCAAGGATGCCAGTCCGTACGCGCGTTCCGGCACGACGGAACCGTTACTCCGGGGCTCACCACGACAAATCGGACGGCCGACACCACCCGCACGAGTGAAAGCGTGTACGGCGCCGCGACACCCGTACGGCCGGGGCGGACGGACCGCCCCGGCCGTCACCGCTATCCGTCGGCGCGGGCCGTGGCGAGCAGTTCCTCCGCGTGGGCGCGGGCCGTCTCGGAGTCCTCCTGGCCCGCGAGCATCCGGGACAGCTCCCGCACCCGGTCCTCGCCCTCCAGGACGGTGACCCCGCTGCTGGTCACCGAGCCGTCCACGGTCTTCTCGACCAGCAGCTGCCGGTCCGCGAACGCGGCCACCTGCGGCAGGTGCGTGACGACCACGACCTGGGCGGACTTCGCCAGCTTCGCGAGCCGCCGCCCGACCTCCACGGCCGCCTTGCCGCCGACGCCCGCGTCGACCTCGTCGAAGAGGTACGTGGGCACGGGGTCGGAGCCCGCGAAGACCACCTCGACCGCGAGCATCACCCGGGACAGCTCACCGCCCGAGGCGCCCTTGGCGATCGGCCGGGGCTGGGCACCGGGGTGCGGGGCGAGCAGCAGCTCGACCTCGTCGGCACCGGACGGGCCGTAGGCCACATCGCGGCCGCCGATCTCGATGCCGGACGCCTCGTCCGCCGCCTCGGTCTGCCGGATGTCGAAGGACACCCGGGCGTGCGGCATGGCGAGGGACGCCAGCTCCTCGGTCACCGCCTCCGCGAAGGACGCGGCGGCGGCCGTCCGGGCGTCGGTCAACGCCTGCCCGAGGCCGGAGAGTTCGGCGCGCAGCGCGTCCCGCTCGACCGTCAGCTCCCCGATCCGGTCGTCGTCGCCCTCCAGCTCGGTGAGCCGGTCCGCGCCCTCCTGCGCCCAGGCGAGTACGGCGGTGATGTCCTCGCCGTACTTGCGGGTGAGCGCGGTGAGCGCGGCGCGCCGCTCCTCGACGGCGGCGAGCCGCAACGGGTCGGCGTCCAGCTGGTCCGCGTAACCGGACAGTTCGCCGGAGACGTCCGCGAGCAGGATGGAGATCTCGCCGACCCGGTCCGCGAGCGAGGCGAGCGCCGGGTCGTGCGAGCGGACCCCGTCGAGGGCCTGCCGGGCGGCGGCCACCACGGTCGTGGCGTCCAGGGCCTCCGGATCCTCCGGGTTGCCGGCCAGCGCGGTGTGTGCGAGGGCGGCGGCGGAGGCGAGCGCGTCGGCGTGGCCGAGCCGCTGGGCCTCGGCGGCCAGCTCGGTGTCCTCGCCGGGCAGGGGTTCGACGGCGGCGATCTCGTTGAGCCCGAAGCGCAGGAGGTCGGCCTCCTGGGCGCGTTCGCGGGCACGCGTCGTCAGCTCGTCCAGCTCCGCCGCGACGTCCCGCAGCCGCCGGTAGGCCGCCGCGTACTTGGCGAGCGGCCCGGCGACGCCGTCGCCCGCGTACCGGTCGAGGGCCTGGCGCTGGCGGGCGGGCTTGAGCAGGCCCTGCTGGTCGGTCTGGCCGTGCACGGCGACGAGTTCGTCGGCCAGCTCGGACAGCACGCCCACGGGCACGGATCTGCCGCCGAGGTGCGCCCGGGAGCGCCCTTCGGCGGAGACGGTGCGGCTGATGAGCAGCGCCCCGTCCTCGATCTCGGCCCCGGCCTCCTCGGCGCGCAGCGCCACCGTGTCGCCGTCGGCCACCGTGATCCGGCCCTCGACGACCGCGGCCTTGGCGCCGATCCGCACCAGGGCGGGGTCGGCGCGCCCGCCGAGCAGCAGCCCCAGGCTGGTGACGACCATGGTCTTGCCGGCGCCGGTCTCACCCGTCACCGCGGTGAAGCCGGGTGACAGCTCCACCACCGCGTCGTCGATGACCCCGAGCGACCGTATCCGCATCTCCTCCAACACGGACATGACCATACGAGGTTTCCCGGCCCGCGTGCACACGGGCGGGGTCAGTGGGGCGCGCCCCGCCACCCCGAGACGGGCAGCGCGAACTTGGCGACGAGGCGGTCCGTGAACGATGCCTGGTGCAGCCGGGCGAGCCGGACGGGCACGGCACCGCGCCGCACCTCGACGCGCGCCCCGGAGGGCAGCTCGACGGTCCTGCGCCCGTCGCACCACAGCACCCCGTGCGGGGTGTGAGGCTGGACCTCGACGGCGAGCACCGAGGTCGGCGAGGTCACCAGCGGCTTGGCGAAGAGCGCGTGGGCGCTGATCGGGACCATCAGCAGCGCCTCGACCTCCGGCCAGACGACGGGCCCGCCGGCCGAGAAGGCGTACGCGGTCGAGCCGGTGGGCGTCGCGCAGACGATGCCGTCGCAGCCGAAGCCGGTCACCGGGCGGCCGTCGATCTCCAGGACGACTTCGAGCATCCGCTCGGCCGACATCTTCTGCACGGCCGCCTCGTTGAGCGCCCAGTCGGTGTGGACGACCTCCCCGTTGCTGTGCACCAGGACGTCGATCGTCATGCGCTCCTCGACCGTGTACGCCCGGGTGACGACCCGGTCGACCACCTTGTCGAGGTCGTCGCGCTCGGCCTCGGCGAGGAAGCCGACCCGGCCGAGGTTGACGCCGAGCATGGGCACGCCGGAGGCGCGGGAGAGTTCGGCGCCGCGCAGCAGCGTTCCGTCGCCGCCGAGGACGATCAGCAGCTCGCAGCCGTTGAGCACCTCGGGCGTGGCATCGGTGACGGTCTCCACGGCCGCGGGCAGGGGCAGGTCGGCCGCCTCGGTGGCGAGGACCCGTACCCCCAGGCCGTTGCGGAGCAGCCCCTGCACGACGAGCTCGGCACTGCGGATCGCGGCCGGGCGGCCGGTGTGAGCGAGAAGAAAGACTGTACGTGCCGCATTCGTCGTCAACGAGGCCCCTCCGCCACTGCACGGTCGACGTCCGCGGGATCGAGTTCCGGTGCCCCGGCCCGCAGCCACAGAAAGTACTCGACGTTCCCGGAGGGCCCCGGCAGCGGGCTCGCGGTCACGCCCCGCACCCCCAGGCCCAGCGCCCACGCCCGGCGGGCCACTTCACGTACCGCCTCGGCGCGCAGCCCGGGGTCGCGCACCACACCGCCGCTGCCGAGCCGTTCCTTGCCCACCTCGAACTGCGGCTTGACCATCAGGACCAGGTCGGCGTCGGGCGCCGTGCAGCGGACCAGGGCCGGCAGCACGAGCCCGAGCGGGATGAACGACAGGTCGCCGACCACCAGGTCGGCCGGCTCGCCGTCGATGGCCTCCAGGGTCAGTTCCCTGACGTTGGTGCGGTCCTTGACGACGACGCGCCCGTCGGACTGGAGCGACCAGGCGAGCTGCCCGTAGCCGACGTCCACGGCCACGACCTGCGCGGCCCCGGCGCGCAGCAGCACATCGGTGAACCCGCCGGTCGAGGCCCCCGCGTCCAGGGCCCGGCGGCCCTCGACCCGGAGCCCGAGCGGGACGAACGCGGCGAGGGCGCCGGCCAGCTTGTGGCCGCCGCGCGAGACGTACTCGGGGTCGCTGTCGTCCTTGGTGACGACGACGGCGGCGCTGGTCTCGACCTGGGTGGCCGGTTTGGTCGCGGTGTTGCCGCCGACGGTCACCCGGCCCGCCGCGATGAGCTGGCTGGCGTGCTCGCGCGACCGGGCCAGCTTGCGGCGTACCAGCTCGGCGTCGAGACGGCGACGGGCGACTCCTGCCACGTTCGGTTCAGCTCCTGTGGTTGTACGGGGGCACCGGCACGGGTGGTCCCGGTGCGGCGGGGGCGGGCCCGGCGTCCAGCGCGCTCAGCGCCTCGCGCAGGCCCCGGTGTACATCCTCGTACACCTCGGTGTGTCCGTCCGCCGCGAGGTGGTCGGCGTCGGCCAGCCGCTCCAGCAGGCCGTCCACCTCGGTGCTGCCGGTGGGCGTCCGTACGACTCCGAGGGGCGCGGGCCCCGCGGGCTCGGCCGGCTCGGGCTCGGGCATCGCGTCGCTCATGCGGAAACGCTACCGCGAAGCGCTGGGGTACCGTCGATCACGATGGCGACCATGGCGGAGTGCCGCAGCGCACTCGACAGACTTTCCGACAACCTCGCGGGGGCCGACGGCGACGTGCGCCGCGCCGCCGACCTGGACCGCTCGCTGAGCTGCCACATCCGCGACCTGGACATCACGTTCACCGGCCGCCTGTCCGGCGGCCGCATCCGGGTCCTGGACACGCTGGAGGGCCCACCCCGCGAAAAGGCCGAGATCCGCCTCGCGATGACCGGCGACGACCTGGTCGCCATGGTCGACGGCGACCTGAACTTCGCCAAGGCCTGGGCCTCGGGCCGAGTCCGCCTGGAGGCGGGCTTCAGAGACCTGCTGAAACTGAAGTCACTGCTGTAGCGATCTCAAGCCCTGCACGCACACCCTCAAGCCCGTCCGGCGCTTGAGGACGTCTTTTCTGCCCCGCGCGCCCGCGCAGCGGGGACGACGAGCGGTGTCCCGGTCTCCGGATCGGAGATCACCTGGCACCGCAGCCCGAACACCCGCTCCACCAGCTCCGCGGTGACGATCTCCCCCGGCGCCCCCTCGGCGACGATCTCCCCGCCCCGCATCGCGATCAGATGCGTGGCGTAGCGCGCCGCGTGGTTCAGGTCGTGCAGGACGGCCACCAGCGTCCGCCCCTGCGTCTCGTGCAGCTCTGCGCACAGATCCAGCACATCGATCTGGTGCTGGATGTCGAGGTACGTCGTCGGCTCGTCCAGCAGCAGCAGCGGCGTCTGCTGGGCGAGGGCCATCGCGATCCAGACCCGCTGGCGCTGACCGCCGGACAATTCATCGACATAGCGATCGGCCAGCTCGCCGACGCCCGTCGCCTCCATCGACTCCTGGACGACCCGCTCGTCCTCCGGCGACCACTGCCTCAGCAGCCCCTGGTGCGGGTACCGTCCCCGGGCCACGAGGTCAGCGACCGTGATGCCCTCGGGCGCGATCGAGGACTGCGGCAGCAGGCCCAGCGTCCTGGCGACCTTCTTCGCGGGCAGCCCGTGGATCGACTGCCCGTCGAGCAGCACCTGGCCCCGGCTCGGCTTCAGCATCCGGGAGAGCGCCCGCAGCAGCGTCGACTTGCCGCAGGCGTTGGGGCCGACGATCACGGTGAACGAGTGGTCGGGTATCTCGACCGAAAGGTTCTCCGCGATGACCCGCTGGTCGTATCCGAGGGTCACCGAATCCGCGGTGAGGCGCTGCATGGTCGTACTCCGGGGGTCGGACGGTCGCGGGCGGGGCGGTTGGGGAGGGGCGGAGGCACGGGATCTCATATGCGCCCCGCCTTGCGCTCGGTCACCAGCAGCCACACCAGATAGCAGCCGCCGAGCACCCCGGTGACGACGCCCACCGGCAGCTGGCGGTCGCCGAACGCGTCGAGCGCGACCCAGTCGGCGACGAGCAGGAGTGCCGCGCCCATGAGGGTCGAGGCCACCAGGTTCGGGCCGGTGGACCGGGTCAGCCGGCGCGCCAGCTGCGGGGCGCTCAGCGAGACGAAGGCGATCGGCCCGGCGGCGGCCGTGGCGACGGCGACGAGCAGCACGGCGGCGCCCATGAGGAGGAGGCGGGTGCGTTCCACCCGTACCCCGAGCGCGTACGCCGCGTCGTCGCCCATCTCCATGACGCGCAGGGCCGGCCCGTGCCCGTACACCAGCGGGAGCAGCACGGCGCAGACGACCAGCAGCGGCCAGACCTGCGCCCAGTCGCGGCCGTCGAGCGAGCCGGTCATCCAGACGACGGCACGTGTCGCGTCGACCAGGTTCGCCTTGGTGATCAGGTACTGGGTGGCGGCGGTCAGCATGGCCGCCGCCCCGATCCCCACCAGGACCAGCCGGAAGCCGTGCACCCCGCGCTTCCACGCCAGCAGGTACACGGCGAGACCGGTGAGCAGGCCGCCGGCCACCGCACCGGCCGCGACCTCCTTCGCGTCGCCCTGGAAGAGGACGATCACGGTGAGGGCGCCGACCGTGGCACCCTGCCCGAAGCCGAGCACGTCGGGGCTGCCGAGCGGGTTGCGGGAGATGGTCTGGAAGACGGCGCCCCCGGCCCCGAGCGCCCCGCCGACGAGGAGCCCGACGAGGACGCGCGGCAGCCGCAGGTCCTTGACGATGAACTCCTGCTGGAAGGTGCCGTGGCCGAAGAGCGTGGTCAGGACCTCGTCGGGCGTCATCGAGAAGTCGCCGCTGCCGATGAGGACGATCGCGGCGCCCGCCGCCACGACGGCCAGGAGCAGGACGACCAGGGCCGCCCGCGCGTTCATCCGGAACGAGTACCCGCCGGCGGTCCGCACGGCCCGCACCGGACGGACGGCCCGTGCCGTCCCCTTCGTGGTCGTGGCCTTCACAGCTGGGACATCCTCTTGCGTCGTACGAGGTAGATGAAGACGGGCCCGCCGATCAGCGCGGTGACGATGCCGACCTGGAGCTCCGAGGGGCGGGCGACGACCCGGCCGACCACGTCCGCGCCGAGCAGGAGCACAGGGGAGAGCACCGCCGCGTACGGCAGGATCCACCGCAGGTCGGGACCGGTGAGGGTGCGCACCAGGTGCGGGATCATCAGCCCGATGAAGACGATCGGCCCGCACGCGGCGGTCGCCGCCCCGCACAGCAGGGTGACGGCGAGCATCGCGAGCACCCGGGTCCTGGTCAGGTTCGCGCCCAGCGATCTGGCGGTGTCGTCGCCCATCTCCAGGGCGTTGAGCGGGCGCGCGATGAACACGGTCAGCGCGACGCCCGCCGCGATGAACGGCCACACCTTGCCGACGGTCTCCGTGTTCGCGGAGGCCAGCGAACCGACCGTCCAGAACCGCAGCCGGTCCAGCGCCGCCGAGTCCAGCAGCTGTACGGCGTTGACGTACCCGTACAGCGCGGCGGTGACGGCCGTGCCGGCGAGCGCGAGCCGCACCGGCGTGGAGGACCGGCTTCCGCCGAGGAAGTACACGGCCACCGACACGATCGCGGCGCCCGCGAAGGCGAACCACACATAGCCGGTCAGCGAGGTCACGCCGAAGAAGCTGATCGCGGAGACGACGGCGGCGGAGGCCCCCGCGTTGACTCCGAGGATGCCCGGCTCGGCGAGCGGATTGCGGGTCAGCGCCTGCATCACCGCCCCGGCGAGCCCCAGCGCGGCACCCACCAGCAGCCCCAGCACGGTGCGCGGGACGCGGACCTTGCGTACGAGGACGTCGTCGCCGCTGCCCGCGTAGTGGAACAGGCCGTGCCACACGTCGGAGAGCGGCAGCGCCTTGGCACCGATCCCGACGGACGCGAGGCACACCAGCGCGAGGACGGCCACGGCCACCAGGAGCCCCGCCGCTCTCGCCGCATGACGTCTGCGGGGAGCGGCGGCCTTGTCCGGCGCGGCTATCGGGCCGGAACTGGAATCCGGGGGGCTCTCAACCAACACCCGGTTAGGTTAGCCTACCCAGCCCCCCCGGGCCCCGAGCCCGTCCTCACAGCCCCAGCCGGGCCACCGCCTTCTCCGCGTCCAGGTCACAGGCCCCGTCCCCGGCGTGCGACCAGGCCGCGGCGCACAGTGCCCGTAGCCCGTCGAGCGCGTCGCCGTCGCCCTCCAGCACGAGGGCACCGCCCCCGGCGGAGGCCGTCCAGCCGCCGCAGCGGAATCCCCCGCCGTCCTCGGTGACCTCGGGCTGTCCGGTGAGCAGCCCGCGCAGGTCCGCGTCGATGTACGTCGGCCGGTGCTCGGGGACGGCGGTCACCAACTGGGCCGCATCGGTCACCCCGGTCAGGACGAGGAGCGAGTCGACGCCGCCGTTGAACGCCCCCTCGATGTCGGTGTCGAGCCGGTCGCCGACCACCAGCGGCCTTTCCGCCCCGGTGCGCAGCACGGTCTCGCGGTGCATCGGCGGGAGCGGCTTCCCGGCCACCTGCGGCTCGGCGCCGGTGGCGATACGGACGACCTCGACGGCCGCCCCGTTGCCGGGCGCGATCCCCCGGGCGCCCGGGATCGTCAGGTCGGTGTTGGACGCGAACCACGGCAGCCCGCGGTTGACCGCGTACGACGCCTCCGCGAACCGGCCCCACGGCAGGTCGGGGCCGCCGTATCCCTGGACCACGGCGACCGGGTCGTCGTCGGCGGACTCCACGGGTTCGAGGCCGCGTTCCCGGAGGGCGACGCGCAGTCCCTCGCCGCCGACGACCAGGACCCGGGCCCCGGCGGGCAGCTGGTCGGCCATCAGCCGGGCCACCGCCTGCGCCGAGGTGATCACGTCGGTCGCCTCGGCCGGGACGCCCAGCTCGGTCAGGTGCTCGGCGACGGCGGCCGGGGTGCGCAGCGCGTTGTTGGTGACGTACGCCAGGTGCATCCCGCCGTCCCGGGCCGTGCCGAGCGCCTCGACGGCGTGGTCGATCGCCTGCCCGCCCGCGTACACCACCCCGTCGAGGTCGAGCAGCGCCGTGTCGTACGCCTCATTCAGCGCGGTGCTGCTGCCGCTCGGCCTGGTCCTGCTCGTCCCGCTCATGTTCCGCGCTCCTCTTCGACTGCTTCTCCCCCGATCATCGCGCATCCGTGCAGCCCACATACGATGCGTGGATGAACACACGAGGCACGGACCAGGGACTGCGTCTGCTTCCGTTCCGTGGCCTGCGGTACGTCCCCGAGCGGGTCGGCAGCCTCGCCGCGGTGACCTCTCCCCCGTACGACGTGGTCGTGCGGCCCGACGGGCTGCATCACCTGGAGTCGGCGGACCCGCACAACATCGTCCGGCTGATCCTGCCGCAGGCCGGCACGGTCGCCGCCCGCAACGCCCGGGCCGCCGCCACCCTGGACGACTGGCTCGCGGAGGGCGTCCTCGCCCCGGACCCCGAGCCCGCCCTGTACGTGTACGAGCAGCGTGACGACGAGATCCTGCAACGGGGCGTCATCGGCGCCCTCGCCCTCTCGGGCCCGGCGGACGGTGTGGTGCTGCCGCACGAGGACGTGATGGCGCATGTGGTCGAGGACCGGGCCGACCTGATGCGCGCCACCGCCGCCCATCTGGAACCGCTGCTGCTGACGTACCGGGGTGACGAGGGCACGGCGACGGGAGCGACCGCGGTGGTCGAGCGGACCGTCGAACGGGAGCCGCTGCTCTGCACGACGACGGAGGACGGCTTCCGCCACCGGCTGTGGGCGGTCACCGATCCCGCCGAACGCGCGGAGATCCAGGCGGACCTGGCCCGGCACCAGGCGCTCATCGCGGACGGCCACCACCGCTGGGCCACCTATCTCAGGCTCCAGCAGGAGCACACGGACCCGGGCCCCTGGGACTACGGCCTGGTCCTCCTGGTGGACACCGCCCGCTACCCGCTCCGGGTCCGCGCCATCCACCGCCTGCTGCACGGGCTGCCCGTCGCGGACGCGCTGGCCGCGCTGACCGGCCTGTTCCGGATACGGGAGGTGGCGGGGCCGCTTCCGGACGCGATGGGAGCGCTGGCCGACGCGGCCGCCGGGGGCAACGCCTTCCTGCTCGCGGGCGACGGGGGCTTCCATCTGGTCGACCGCCCGGACGAGGCGCTGCTGGCCCGCACGGTCCCGGCGGACCGCCCGGCCGCCTGGCGCACCCTCGACGCGACGGTCCTGCACTCGGCGCTGCTCGACCAGGTGTGGCGCATCCCGGACGACCCGGCCCACATCGCGTACATCCACGACACCGCCGCCGCGGTGGAGCAGGCCGAGCGGAACGGCTCCACGGCGGTGCTGATGCATCCGGTACGCGAGGAGCTCGTCCGGGACCTGGCCCGCCAGGGCGTCACCATGCCCCGCAAGTCGACGTCCTTCGGCCCGAAGCCGGCGACGGGTCTGGTCCTGCGCAGCCTGAACCTGGGCTGAACGCGAAAGAGGGCGGCACCCGTGACCGGGTGCCGCCCTCTTCTCATGCGTTACGCCGGGGACGTGCCGTCCTCGTCGGCCTCGTCCCGGTCCGCGTCGGCGGCGACGGGCTCGTCCTCGTCGTCGTCCAGCGCGTCCACGAACTCGACGCCGTCCAGCTCGGCGAGGCGGTCGGACGCGTCGGTGGCGCCGTCCTTGTCGGCCTCCAGCGCCTTGCCGAACCACTCGCGCGCCTCGTCCTCGCGGCCCGCTTCGAGCAGCGCGTCCGCGTACGCGTAGCGCAGGCGCGGGGTCCACGGGTGCACGGCGTTCGAGGCCAGCTCGGGGCTCTGCAGGGTGACGATGGCGGCGTCGATCTGCCCCATGTCCCGCCGGGCGCCGGCGGCCACGAGACGCATCTCGACCTGGCCGGCCTTGTCCAGCTTCTGCACCTCGGGCTCACCGGCCATGGCCATGGCCTTCTCGGGCCGGCCGAGACCGCGCTCGCAGTCGGCCATGACGGGCCACAGCTCCACGGAACCGGTCATCCGCCGGGCCGCCCGGAACTCCGCCAGGGCCTCCGCGTACTTCTGGGTCGCGTAGGCGGCGAAACCGGCGGCCTCGCGGACAGCGGCGACGCGCGAGGCGAGCCGGAGGGCGATGCGCGAGTACGCGTACGCCTCCTCGGGGTCCTCGTCGATGAGCCGGGCCACCATGACGAGGTTCCGCGCGACGTCCTCGGCCAGCGTCTTGGGGAGGCTCAGCAGTTCCTGGCGGACGTCCTGGTCGATCTCGTGACCGGTGACGTCGTCCGGGATGGGAAGCCGCTTGATGGGCTCGCGGTCGCGGTCGTCGCGGCGCTCGTAGCCGCCCGGACGGCCGCCGCGGTCGTCGCGGCCTCGGTAGCCACCCCGGTCGTCGCGGCGGTCGTCCCGCTGGCCGCGGTAGCCGCCGCCCCGGTTGTCGTCGCGTCGGGGACCACGGTCGCGGTCACGGTCGTCACGACGGAACCCGCCGCCGGCCGGACGGCTGTCGTCCCGGCGGGGGCCGCGGGGGCGGTCGTCACGCCGGTCGTCGCGGCGGTCGTCACGCCGGTCGTAGCCGTAGCCGCCCGGACGGCCACCGCGGTCGTCGTCACGGCGGGGGCCGCGGTCGCGGTCCCGGTCGTCGCGGCGGTAGCCGCCACGGTCGTCGTCACGGCGCGGGGCCCGGTCGTCGCGACGGAAGCCGCCACCACGGTTGTCGTAGCCGCCACCCCGGTCGTCCCGGCGGAAGCCCCCGCCGGAGTTGCCGCCACGGTCGTCGCGGCGGAAGCCCCCGCCGGAGTTGCCGCCATGGTCGTCGCGGCGGAAGCCGCCACCGCGGTTGTCGTCGTCCCGGCGGGGTCCGCGGGGGCGGTCGTCCCGACGGTCGTCACGGCGGTCGAAGCCGCCCGGCCGGCCACCACGGTCGTCGTCACGGCGCGGGGCACGGTCATCGCGACGGAACCCGCCACCACGGTTGTCATAGCTTCCGCCACGGTCGTCGCGGCGGAAGCCCCCGCCGGAGTTGCCACCCCGGTCGTCCCGACGGAAGCCACCACCGGTGGAACCGCTCCGGTCATCACGGCGGAAGCCACCACCGGAGTTGCCGCCACGGTCGTCGCGGCGGAAGCCCCCGCCGCGGTTGTCGTCATCGCGGCGGGGTCCGCGGGGGCGGTCGTCCCGACGGTCGTCACGGCGGTCGAAGCCGCCCGGCCGGCCACCACGGTCGTCGTCACGGCGCGGGGCACGGTCATCGCGACGGAACCCGCCACCACGGTTGTCATAGCCACCACCCCGGTCGTCCCGACGGAAGCCACCACCGGTGGAACCGCCCCGGTCATCACGGCGGAAACCGCCGCCGGAGGGACGGTCGTCCCGGCGCGGACCACGGTCGCGGTCGCCGCCCCGGTCGTCGCGTCGGAAGCCGCCCCCGGAGGAGCGGTCGTCGCGGCGCGGACCGCGCGAACGGTCGTCACGACCGCCGCCGAAGCCGCCCCGGTCACCGCCGTCCCGGCGACGCGGCTCGCGCTCCGAACGATCGTCGGGAGAGTTGGTGGACATGGGTGGAGCTCCTGTCATCGGGGTACTACAGACATTCTTGCGCAGCCGGACACCCGACGCGCTTCGGGCAAAACAAAAAGGACCCTTGGTCCCAGCGCTGAACGCTGGGACCAAGGGTCCTTCAAAAATTGTTCGGCGACGTCCTACTCTCCCACAGGGTTCCCCCTGCAGTACCATCGGCGCTGAAAGGCTTAGCTTCCGGGTTCGGAATGTAACCGGGCGTTTCCCTAACGCAATGACCACCGAAACACTATCGGCCACTCCCCCAAAAAGGCGGAGTATCGGCACTTAGCGAACAAGCACACTTTTCAATTTATGAGTGACGCTGTTCAACCAGCACGACTGTTCGTGGCCTGGGAACAACACAGTGGACGCGAGCAACTGAGGACAAGCCCTCGGCCTATTAGTACCAGTCAGCTCCACCCGTTACCGGGCTTCCACATCTGGCCTATCAAC